>NZ_UXAW01000032.1 GCF_900609055.1 Pseudogemmobacter humi
GGTTCCTGCGTTTCCGCATTCCTGATCTCCTCGTCATTGGAGACCAGCAAACGTCAGATCGTAGCTTCCGTCACTGTCCGATTTCCGGGGAGTAGCTCAGTTCATGCCGCCTTTGGTTCGTCCGATCTGGCGCGCACGCCCCCTTTTTTGACCCGTAGGCTCGACGCCGTGCGGTGCGCCTTGAGGTAGGTCGCGTCGATCATGATGGTCTTGTGTTCGGCGCGCTCGGTGGCCAGGCCCACCATGATCCGGGCGAAGACCCCATTGTCGCTCCAGCGCTTCCACCTGTTGTAGAGGGTCTTCGCCGGGCCGTATTCCTTCGGCGCATCACGCCAGCATAACCCATTGCGATTGATGAATATTATGCCACTCAGGACGCGACGATCATCGACGCGGGGCTTGCCATGGCTCTTCGGAAGGAAAGGCTTGAGGCGCTCCATCTGGGCGTCGGAAAGCCAGTAAAGGTTGCTCATGATTCAGGTCTCCTTGCGGGGCCTGAATCATGCCAAGGTCCTGAAATCAATGGGTCCTGAGCCTAGAAAACAACCAAAACCTGTCCAGATGAACCGAACCACCTCTGGCATCAAGGCCGCCTCATGCTAGCTGCTTCGTCCCTGCCTCTGTTGGCTTGGATTGAGAATGAATCGATCCGGTTCTGATGTCCGGATTTTGCAGATGTATTCGTATGGCGAGTGGCCGCCGGGGGTCTTGAGCCGTCGGGCGACGTTGCAGGTTGCCGGGAAGTCCATCAGGTGAGTGCGCAACTGCTCGTGGGTTTCGTAGTGGAACCGCTTGACGGTCGCTTCTTTGATCGAGCGGTTCATCCGCTCGACCTGGCCGCCCCTCGGGAAAACAGTCCGCCGGACTGTTTTCTGATCTTCGCGGCTGCACGGATGGTTCGGTTTCGTTACTCCGGGACTGCAAACTTGATGGGAACAGGGCCAGACTTCGGCCAGGATATCAGCAGAAATGACATGGCAACGTGCAGGTTCTTTGGCCCCAGGGAGGCGCTGGTTCCTCTGGAGGACCAGCGCACCGGGCTCAAACCCGTTCCAGTGCGATTGCCGTGGCCTCCCCCCCGCCAATGCACACCGATGCCACACCCCGGCGCAAGCCGTGGCGTTGCAGTGCCGACAGCAATGTCACGATAATCCGCGCGCCGCTGGCACCGATCGGATGGCCCAGGGCGCAGGCGCCGCCGTGGATGTTCACCTTGTCATATGGAAGGTTCAGCGATCTCATCGCCGCCATGGCGACAACAGCAAAGGCCTCGTTGATCTCGAAAAGGTCGATGTCGCGCAGTGCCCAGCCGGTGCGGGCGGACAGGGCCTCCATCGCGCCGATGGGGGCGGTGGCGAACCTCGCGGCGGCTTGCGCATGGGTGGCATGGCCCCGGATCACCGCCAGCGGAGTCAGGCCGCGCGCCTCGGCCACGGATCGCCGCATCAGAAGCATCGCGGCCGCCCCGTCAGAGATGGAGGACGCATTGGCGGCTGTCACCGTGCCGCCCGACCGGAAGGCGGGTTTCAGATGCCGGATCTTCTCGGGCCTTGCCTTGCCGGGCTGCTCGTCGATCGCAACCGGGTCGGGTCTGCCTGCCACCGTGACAGGCGCGATTTCAGCCTCGAATGCGCCGCTGGCGATGGCGGCCTTTGCCCGTTCAAGCGAGGTGAGGGCATAGCTGTCCTGATCCTCGCGGGTAAAGGCAAATTCGGCCGCGCAATCCTCGGCAAAGGTGCCCATCAGGCGGCCCTTGTCATAGGCGTCTTCCAGACCGTCAAGGAACATGTGGTCCCTGATCGCACCGTGTCCCATCCTATATCCGCCCCGCGCCCTATTCAGCAGATAGGGCGCGTTCGTCATGCTCTCCATTCCGCCCGCGACCACGATATTCGCGCTTCCCGCCAGCACCAGGTCATGGGCCAGCATCGCGGCCTTCATCCCCGAGCCGCACATCTTGTTGACGGTTGTGGCGCCGGCGGACAGCGGCAACCCCGCGCCCAGACCCGCCTGCCGTGCCGGGGCCTGCCCCAGCCCCGCGGGCAGAACGCAACCCATCAGCACCTCTTCGACCATATCGGGCGCAAGCCCCGCCCTTGCGACGGCCGCCGCAATCGCGGTGGCACCCAGAGCGGGCGCGGTGACGGCAGCCAGATCGCCCATCAACCCGCCAAGCGGGGTGCGGGCCATTCCGACGATGACAATCGGATCTTCAATGCTCATTGGATTCTTCCCTTGATACGGCCTGCGTCAGCGCGGGGCCATGCGCAAGGCGCCGTCCAGACGGATCACCTCGCCGTTCAGCATCTGGTTTTCGACGATATGGCGCACCAGCGCTGCATATTCCTGCGGCTGCCCCAGCCGGGGCGGAAAGGGAACCGAGGCGCCCAGGGCATCCTGCACATCCTGCGGCATCCCGGCCATCATCGGCGTCGCGAAAATGCCGGGCGCTATGGTCACGACACGGATGCCGTGACGGGCCAGTTCCCGCGCCGCGGGCAGGGTCAGCGCCGCCACCCCGCCCTTGGACGCCGCATAGGCGGCTTGGCCGATCTGTCCGTCCTGCGCGGCGATCGAGGCCGTATTGACGATCACTCCGCGATCTTCCCCCGGCGCGGCGGGCTGCCGCGCCATCGCCTCGGCCGCGAGCCGCAACATGTTGAAGGTGCCGACCAGATTGATGGTCACGGCCCGGGCAAAGCTGTCGAGCCGATGCGGCCCCTCGCGCCCCAGGATCTTCTCTCCCGGGGCCACTCCTGCGCAGTTCACCAGCCCGTCGATCCGGCCAAAGGCGGCCAGGGCGGCGGCAATCGAGGCGCGGCCATCCGCTTCGCTGGTCACATCGGCACGGTGGAACAGCGCGGCTTTCCCCAGCCGGTCCTGCATCGCCTGACCGGCTTCGGCGTTCAGGTCGATCAGCACGGCACGTCCGCCGCCCGCGGTCACCATCCCGGCCACTGCCGCGCCCAGGCCCGAGCCCGCGCCGGTCACCAGAAAGACCCGATCCCCGATCTGCATAACCGCCACCCCTGTTGCTGTGCGGGGCAAGGATAATGCGCCGCAACTGGCAAACAATGACATCCCAAGCCTTGATCTGTGATCGGAAATGTCAATCATTCAGCCATGAACCCGCGCAAAGTCACCCCCGGATTCGTCGAGGATGCCCTGGCCTGCATGGCTGCCGCAGGGTGCGACGCGGCACCTGCGCTCAAAGCTGCCGGAATCGTCACGCCACTGGATGGCCCGGTTTCGGCCGAGGCCTATGGCCGGTTCTGGCACCTCTGTGCCCTGGCGATGCAGGATGAATTCTTTGGCCTTGGCGCCCGGCCGATGCGACCGGGCAGCTTTGCGCTGATGTGCCATGCCCTGTTGCAGGCGCGCGATCTCGGTGCCGCGATGCGCCGGGCCCTGCGGTTCCTGAACGTGGTGCTGGACCATCCGCAGGGCCGCATCGTGACGCGCAACGGAGTGGCCGAGATCACGCTGGACCGGACGGATGGCCCCCATCAGGCCTTTGCCTGCCGCACCTATTGGCTGATCCTTCTGGGCGTATGCTGCTGGCTGGCAGGGCGGCGCATCCCCCTGTTACAGCTGGATTTTGCCTGCCCCGTTCCGGCTGAACGACAAGACTATCTGCAATTCTTCGGCGTTCCCGTGCGGTTCGATCAGCCGCAGAGCAGACTGGTGTTCGATGCCCGCCACCTGTCGCTGAAACTGTTGCGCAGCCCCAGGGCGCTGGAGCAGTTCCTGCGAGAGGCGCCCGGCAATATCCTGATCCGCTATCGTCAGGATGGCGGCACGGCTGACCGCCTGCGCCGCCGGCTGGCCGCGCAGCCCCCCGCCGGCTGGCCGGAGATCGGGACCATTGCCGCCGAACTGCGCCTGTCTCAGGCCACCCTTCGCCGCCGCCTGCGGGCCGAGGGGCAGAGCTTTGCCGCCATCAAGGCAGACATCCGCCTGCGCCATAGCCAACGTCTGTTGCGGGAAACCCCGCTCAGCCTTGCCGAGATCGCCGCCGAGCTGGGCTATAGCGAACCCGGCGCCTTCATTCGCGCCTTTCGCGGCTGGACCGGGCAGAACCCCGGCGCCTTCCGCAAGGCCGCCACCTGACCGTCAGAACTGCGGCAACTGGCGGTGGATATGCTCGCCGAAGGCCTTGACCGCGGCCGCGGGCCGTTCTTCGGCATAGCTGACCAGCACTCCGATATGCGGAAGACGCGGCAGGTGCTTTTCCTGCACATGCAGATCCGCCGGCACCGCCTTTTGCGTGAATACGCTGATCGCCAGACCCGAGCGCGCAATGGCGATCAGCCCGGCCAGGCTGTTGCTGGCAAAGGCGATGCGGTATTTCATCTGCACTCGCTCCATCGCCTCGCAGGCCGCGCGATGATCCATGGTGTTCGAGGCCGACAGCGCCAGCGGCACCACATCGCCATAGAATTGCAGCGCCAGATTCTGCTTGTTGCCGACCCAGACCAGCCGTTCATGGCGCAGGATCACGTCCTTTTCCGTCGGATGTGGGGTCGAGACCAGCGCAAGGTCGATCTGGCGCTGCTGCAACAGCTTGCGCAGTTCCACCGTCGGCGCGGACACGACGTTGATATCCACCGACGAATGCACCGCCCCAAAGGTCTGGATCAGCGAGGGACCGAAGGCGATGAGATAATCCTCGGGGCAACCGAAACTGATCGAGCCATAAAGTCCCTTGTTCGAGAATTCCGAGATCGCCTCGTCATGGGCCTTCAGGATACGTTCCGCATAGACCAGAAACCGCTCGCCGCTTTCCGTCAGCCGGATGCCGCTGCCCGAGCGGTGGAACAGCGTATGCTCCATCGTCTCCTCCAGCCGCTGGATCTGCATGGTCACGGCGGATTGCGTGCGCAAAACCTGAATCGCGGCGGCGCTGAGCGATTTTGACCGCGCGGCACAGACAAAGGTACGCAGCAGCCGAAGATCCATCATGGGCTGCATATCAATAGTCCTGATACCGGGTTTCCATACTATCAATTTTACGCAAGGCGCCCGCCGCGTCTAGGGTCATGACGAAGACGGCAGGGGGAACCGCAAATGACAGCCAACGGGAATCGCGAGTTTTGGGACGCAGCGCGCCATCTGGTGCGCTATGGCGGCGCCTTCGATCAGGTCATCATCCAGCGCGCGTCCGGCAGCCATCTGTATGATGCCGACGGGCGGGCGATCCTTGATTTCACCTCGGGCCAGATGTCGATGCTGGTGGGCCACAACCACCCCCGTATCACCGAAACGATCCAGCGCCAGGCGGCCGAGACCGTTCATCTTTTCAGCGGGATGCTGTCATGGCCGGTGGTGAGTTTCGCCCAGAGGCTGGCCGGGCTGGCCCCGGGGCTGGACCGGGTTCTGCTGCTGTCCACCGGCGCGGAATCGAACGAGGCCGCGATCCGCATGGCCAAGCTGGTGACGGGCAAGCACGAGATCGTGGCCTTTTCAAAAAGCTGGCACGGCATGACGAATGCCGCCGCCTCGGCCACCTATTCGGCGGGCCGCAAGGGCTATGGTCCGGTGGCGGTCGGATCGCTGGCGATCCCCGCTCCCAACACTTACCGCCCCCGGTTTCTCGACAGCGACGGCAATCTCGACTGGCGGACAGAGCTGGATGATTCCTTTGCCATGGTCGATGCGCAATCGACCGGCAGCCTTGCCGCCTTTATCGCCGAGCCGATCCTGTCCAGTGGCGGTATCCTTGAACTGCCGCCCGGCTATCTGGCGGCGCTGAAAGAGAAATGCCGCGAACGCGGGATGCTGCTGATCCTGGATGAGGCGCAGACCGGCCTTGGCCGCACCGGCGACATGTTCGCCTTTCAGCGCGATGGCGTGACGCCCGACATTCTGACGCTGTCGAAAACCATCGGTGCGGGTCTGCCGCTGGCGGCCGTGCTGACCTCGGCCGAGATCGAGGAACGCGCCCATGAACGGGGTTTTCTGTTCTACACCACCCATGTCTCGGACCCGCTGCCCGCCGCCGTCGGCCTGACCGTTCTCGACATCGTCGAGGAGGAGCAACTGGTCGCGCGCGCGCGCCGGATGGGCGCCCTGTTGTTCGAGGGACTGAACGCCCTGAAACAGCGGTTCGACTGTGTGGGCGATGTGCGCGGGCGCGGCATGATGGCGGGGGTAGAGATCGTCTCTGACCGCCGCGACCGGCTGCCCGACCACGAAACCGGCGCCCGCATCTCGGCCGAGGCGTTGCGGCGGGGGCTGAGCATGAACATCGTCCGGCTGCCGGGGATGGGCGGGGTCTTCCGTCTGGCCCCGCCGCTGACGATGAGCGAAGCCGAGCTGGAACGGGGCCTTGGCCTGATGGCCGAAGCGATCGAAAGCACCGTCAGCCCGGCCTGACCGGCCACCCCTCCCGCAAAACAAACGCAAACGCAGCGCCTGGCAGCACGCCCGGGCGCAGGAAGGAGACTTGTCGCATGACGACACAGAACAACAGCGCACCGGCCGGAACCACCTCATCTGCCCCGCAGCGCATCCGCGTTCTGGTGGCAAAGCTGGGGCTGGACGGTCATGACCGGGGCGCCAAGGTTGTCGCCCGTATTCTGCGCGATGCGGGAATGGAAGTGATCTACTCCGGCCTTTACAAGACGCCCGCGCAGGTCGTCGATGCGGCGATACAGGAAGATGTCGATGTGATCGGGGTCAGCCTGCTGTCCGGCTCTCATGGTCCGCTGTTCGGCGCCTTGTGCCAGCAATTGCGCGACAAGGGCGCCGGGCATGTGCTGGTGGTGGCAGGCGGCGTGATCCCCGAACAGGATTATGCCGGGCTTCTGGAAAGCGGCGTCAACGCCATCGTGCCGCAAGAGGCGCGGTCCGAACTGATCGTCACCACCATCCGCGATATGGTCGCGGCGCGGGGACCGATCTGACCATGCTCACCGGCAAGAGACAATCCGCCCCGGTTCAGTATCGGCCCTCGGCAGAACTGGTGCCGCAGGTGCTGGGCGGCTCGACAAGTGCCGTGGCGCGGATGATCACCCGCGCCGAGGCCGAATATGACGAGGCCGCGCCCGCGCTGTCGGATCTCTACCGCCATGGCGGGCGCGCGCATATTGTCGGCATCACCGGGGTTCCGGGCGGCGGGAAATCCACCCTGATCTCGGCGCTGATCCGCGATTATGTCGCCGCAGGCCACAAGGTTGCGGTGGTGGCCGTGGACCCGAGCAGCCCCTATTCCGGCGGTGCGATCCTTGGCGACCGCATCCGTATGGGGCAGGCTGCCGATCCCTCGCGCGCCTTTATCCGCAGCATGGCGACGCGCGGCCATCTGGGCGGGCTGTCCCGGGCGACGTTTCAGGCGGTCGATGTGCTGGATGCGGCTGGCTATTCGCCGATCCTGATCGAGACGGTGGGTGTCGGTCAGGACGAGGTAGAGATTGTCACCGCCGCGCATACCGTGGTCGTCCTGTCGCCGCCCGGCCTTGGCGACGACATTCAGGCCATCAAGGCCGGCGTGATGGAGATCGCCGATATCCACGCGATTTCCAAGGCCGACCGTCCCGAGGCAGCCGCCACCGCCGCCGCGATCAAGGCGATGATCGCCCTTGGCTCTGACGCGCCCCGCTCCGGCTGGCAGACACAGGTGCTGACACTCAGCGCGACGACGGACAAAGGTATCGCGGCACTGGTCGAGGCCATCGACGCGCATCGTGTCCACCTTCAGGCCAGCGGTGAGCTCGCCCCGCGCGAAGAGGCCATCGCCCGCACCCGCGTGCTGTCCAACATCAACCACCTGATCCGCCGCCGTTTCGACGACGGCACGCAGGCCATGAGCGCCCAGTTGCAGGCGGTGGCCGGTCGGGCATCCGACCCGCTGACCGCCGCCATGAGGCTGCTTGGCCCTGAGAATACGGAACACCGGACATGACGATCTATGCCAAACACGCCCTTGAGGGACTGCAAGCGGAACAGGCTGAGTGGGAGCGTGAAGAGCTTGCCGCCACGCTGAAGGCCCGCGCCGAAGAAAAAGCCGAATACCGCACCGAATGCGGAATCCCGCTGAAGCGCGTCTACACCGCTGCCGATGTGGCACATATCCCGCTGGAGGACATCGGATTCCCTGGCCGATATCCCTTTACCCGCGGCCCCTACCCCACGATGTATCGCGGGCGGCCCTGGACGATCCGGCAGGTGGCAGGGTTCGGGAACCCGGAATCCACCAACCAGCGCTACAAATACATGATCGAGACCGGGCAGACCGGCCTGTCGACCGACTTTGACCTGCCGACGCTGCTTGGGCTGGATTCCGATGATCCGATGGCCTTTGGCGAAGTCGGGCGGGTCGGCGTCTCGATCGACTCCATCGACGACATGGACCGGCTTTTTGAAGGGATCGACCTTGAAAAGATCTCGGTCTCGCTGACCATCAACCCGTCGGCCTGGGTGATCTATGCGATGTTCGTCGCGGTGGCCGAACGGCGCGGGTATGATTTCACCAGGCTGACCGGCACGCTTCAGGCTGACCCGCTGAAGGAATATGTCGCGCAGAAGGAATGGATCTATCCGGTGCGCCCGGCCGTGCGGCTGCTGCGCGATCTGATCATCCATTGCACCAACACCACGCCGAAGATGAACCCGATCAGCCTCAGCGGCTATCACCTCTCGGATGTGGGCGGCAATGCGATTCAGGAAATCGCCTTCATCATGGCTTTTACCATCGCCTATTGCGAAGAGGTGACGGGCGCGGGCATCGACATCGACGATTTCGCGCCCCGGCTGTCGTTCTTCTTCATCAGCCATCAGGATTTCTTTGAACAGATCTGCAAGTTCCGCGCCGCCCGCCGGGTCTATGCCAGGATCATGGCCCAGCGGTTCGGCGCGAAAAAGCCCGAGTCGATGCGCCTGCGCGTCCATGTGCAGACCGCAGCGATGAGCCTGACCAAGATCGAGCATACCAACAACCTGATGCGCACCGCGATTCAGGCCCTTGGCGCGGTGCTGGGCGGCTGTCAGAGCATGCACACCAACGGTCTGGACGAGGCCTTTGCCATCCCCACCGAAGAGGCGATGAAGCTGGCGATCCGCACCCAGCAGATCATCCGCGACGAGATCAACGTGACCTCGGTGGTCGATCCCCTTGGCGGGTCGTATTTCGTCGAGAGCCTGACCTCCGAGATGGAGCGGCAGATCTGGGAGGTGCTGGAAGAGGTGGACCGGCTGGGCGGCGCGGTCAAGCTGGTCGAGGATGGCTGGTTCCAGCAAAAGCTGGCGGATTCCGCCTATTCCACCTTCAAGCTGTTCGACACGGGCGAGAAAATCTCGGTGGGCGTCAACAGCAATGTCGATGCCAGCAGTTCCTCGGCCGAAGTCGAGATCCATCCCTATGACGAGAATTGCACCAATCTTCAGTGCCTGCGCCTGAAAGAGCTGCGCGCGACCCGCGATACGGGCCTCGTGCAATCGCTGCTGGCCGAATTGCAGGATCAGGCCCGCAATGAAGACGTGAATCTTCTGCCCAAGACCATCGAGCTTGTGAAGGCCCGCGCCACATTGGGCGAGATCTGCGGTGCCCTGCGCGACGTCTGGGGCAACTACGACGAACCCAACATCATCTGAGGCAGCCGAATGACTGACACCGTTACCACCAGACAGGACGGCGCGATCCGCTGGATCGGTCTGAACCGCCCCGACCGGCTGAACGCGATGAACGGCCCGCTGGTGGTCGATCTGACCCGCGCGCTGGACGCGGCCAATGCCGACCCCGACACCCGTGTCATCGTTCTTTATGGCGAGGGGCGGGCCTTTTGCTCGGGCGACGATCTGAAAGACATCGACAGCCAGACCGGATCGCCCGAGGCGGCGCAGGCCTGGATCGAAGCGATCCAGAATGTGACGCGGCAGATCATGGGATCGGACCGCATCGTCATCGCCGCCGTGCATGGCTGGTGCGTGGGCGGTGCGCTGGAATGGGTGGTGAACTGCGATTTCCGCCTGTTTGCCGACGATGCCCGCTGGTTCTTCCCCGAAGTCACCTGGGGCCTTTTCGTCACCGGCGGGGTGACGGCGCTTCTGACCAAGCAGGTCGGGCCGCAGGTCGCCAAGGAACTGATGATCCTGGGCGAAAAGCATGATGCCCGGATGGCATTGCGCACCGGTATCGCCTGGCGCGTCTGCCCCGCGGATACATTGCACGCGGCGGCGCGCGATCTGGCCACGGCGATCATCGCCAAACCGCATGGCTCGGTCGCCGATATGAAGCGCGCGATCAACGCCGGGTTCCATTCCAGCCTTGAGGACGCGATGGCGATCGAGACCGAGGTGACGGTGCGCGGCTTCCTGTCCGAGGAAGCGCAGGCGCGGGTCAAGGCATTCTGATGGGCATTTCCGGCATGTTCGACGAGAAAACCCTGCCCGGCGCCGCACCGCTTGAGGTACTTCCCGACATTCTGCGCCATCAGGCCGAACGGCTGGGCGAGGCGCCGTTTCTGGACATCTGCGGCCAGACCGCCAGTTTCGCGGGCCTTGACCGGCTGACCAACCGGCTGGCCAACGGGCTGCGCGGGCTGGGCGTGGCGCAGGGCGACCGGGTGGCGATCCTGCTGCCCAACTGTCTGGAGTTTGTGGCGGTCTGGTTCGCCGCATCAAAGCTGGGCGCGGTCGAGGTGCCCAGCAATCCGGGGCTGCGCGGCGATCTTCTGATCCACAACCTGCACAGCTGCGACGCGGCGGTTCTGGTCACCGATGGCGCCGCACTTGATGAAATCGCCCGGATCGAAGACCGCCTTCCCCATCTGAAAACGCTGGTTCTGGTCGGCGCGGATGAGGCGCAGGCCCGCGCCGCGGGCGTTCGCGTGGCGCAGATTGTGACCTATGCCGACTGCCTTGACGCGCCCGAAGCGTTCAGCCCGGTCGAGGTACGGTTCAGCGATCCGATGGCGATCCTTTACACCTCGGGCACGACGGGCGCGGCCAAGGGCGTGGTGATGTCGCACCGGCAATGTTTCGGCTGGACCGAAACCATGTCGCGCAATCTGGGCTATACCCCGGCCGACAGCTATTTCTCGGCGCTGCCGCTGTTTCACACCGATGCCCAGATGTTCGGCATCTACATGCCGCTGGTCTTTGGCACCCGGACCACGCTGGTCGACAGGTTCAGCGCCTCGAAATTCTGGGATCAGCTTCGGGCCAGCGGGGCCACGGCGACCAATCTTCTGGGGGCGATGGCGGTGATCCTGATGCGCGCGCCCGCGCTGGCCAGTGACGCCGACAACCCCGTGCGCGTCTGTCAGTGCATCCCGATGTTGCCCGACCGGGCCGCGTTCGAGCGGCGGTTCACCATGAACCTCGTCACCGGCTACGGGCAGACGGAAACCAGTTTCGTCACCCTCGACATCGTTGGCGACAGCCGCGAAAACTCGTGCGGCCGCCCGCATCCCGACTGGGAGGTGGCGGTGGTCGATGCCTTTGACAGCCCGGTTCCGCCCGGCACGATGGGCGAGATCGTCTCGCGCCCGCGCACCAGCTGGGCGATGTTCTCGGGCTATGACAAGCAGGACGGCAAGACGGTCCAGACGCTGCGCAATCTCTGGTATCACTCGGGCGATGCCGGATATTTCGATGCCGACGGCTGGATGTATTTCAGCCACCGCATGAACGAGGCGATCCGGCGGCGGGGCGAGAACGTCTCGGCCTATGAGGTCGAACTGATCGCCGAGCAGCATCCCGATGTGGTGGAAAGCGCGGCCTTCGGCATCCCTTCGGAATACACCGAAGAGGACATCATGGTCGTCGTGCTGCGCCGCGATGGCAGTCGCCTGACGGCCACCGACCTGCTGGCGCATTTCCGCGCCCATGCGCCGCGCCACATGGTGCCGCGCTATGTCGAGATCACCGACGACCCGTTGCCCCGCACACCGACCGAGAAAATCTCGCGCGCCGCCCTGAAACAGCGCGGCAAGGGGCCAGCCACCTTCGACGGGGAAACCCGCTGACCTGACCGACCACGACGGATGCCGACCGGACATAACAACAACGGCAAAACAAGGGAGATGACACAGGATGGAATACTTCATCCAGCAATTGATAAACGGGCTGACGCTCGGGTCGATCTACGGGTTGATCGCCATCGGCTATACGATGGTCTACGGCATCATCGGCATGATCAACTTCGCCCATGGCGACGTTTTCATGATTGGCTCGTTCATCGCGCTGACCGCCTTTCTGCTGCTGACCAGCCTGTTCGGGCCCGCCTTTCTGCCGGTCGTTCTGGTCCTGGTGCTGATCATCACCATGCTGTTCTGCGTGGCCTGGGGCTGGTCCATCGAGAAGATCGCCTATCGCCCCTTGCGCGGATCATTCCGGCTGGCACCGCTGATCACCGCCATCGGCATTTCCATCGTGTTGCAGAACTTTGTCCAGATCAGCCAGGGGGCGCGGGTCAAGCCGCTGCCGCCGCAGATTCAGGGCGGCGTCACGCTGATGGAGGGGGCAACCGGCGTCGTCCAGCTTTCCTGGATGCATATGATCATCATCGCCACCACGGTGGTTCTGATGACGGGGTTCAGCCTTCTGATCTCGCGCACCTCTCTCGGCCGGGCGCAAAGGGCCTGCGAGCAGGACCGGAAGATGGCGGCCCTGCTGGGCATTGATGTCGACCGCACCATTTCGCTGACCTTCGTGATGGGGGCGGCGCTGGCGGCGGTGGCCGGGTTCATGTTCCTGCTGCGCTATGGCGTGATCGACTTCTACATCGGGTTTCTGGCAGGGATCAAAGCCTTCACGGCGGCGGTTCTGGGCGGCATCGGCTCTTTGCCGGGCGCGATGCTGGGTGGCCTGCTGATCGGCCTGATCGAGACTTTCTGGTCCGGCTATTTCCCCATTGAATACAAGGATGTGGCGACGTTTTCGATCCTTGTGGTGCTGCTGATATTCCTGCCCTCCGGCCTCCTGGGCAAACCCGAAGTGGAGAAGGTCTGATGGCGACGGCAAGCAATATCCGGCCCGGTCCGACCAGGGCTGCGAGCCTGGAGCAAGGGGCCTTCGTCTGGTCCGTGGCGCTGGCGGATGCGGCAAAGGCGGCGGCGCTGGCGGGCATCCTCGGCTTCTTTTTCATCGGCATGAAAACCGACATCGCGGGGGATGGTCTGGTGTTGTCCTATCGCTGGGCTGCGCTGGGCCATGCGGTGCTGATCGTCTTTCTGGGGCGGCTCTTGCTGGATGCCCTGCTGGGCAAGGCCGCGCCTGTCACGACGCAGATGCTGACGGCGGGGATCTTCATCGCGGGCATTGCCGGGATCATGACGCAGGACGCAACCGGCGGCAGCCTGCCGGCGCGCGCCCTGGTCGGTGCGGTGCTGGGCGGGCTGATCGTGGCGGTGCTTTACGGCGTGGCGCTCTGGCGGCGGCGTCCTGCCCCTGCCAGGGCCGAGGCCACCCGGCAGGCCCGCTTTGCCATACCGATCGGCATTGCGCTGGTGCTGCTGGCACTGACGCTTCCGTTCCTGATCACCACTTTCCTGCCGGGGCAGCAACGGCAGTTCATCGACCTTGCCATCCTGATCCTGACCTATGTGATGCTGGGCTGGGGGCTGAACATCGTCGTCGGCCTCGCCGGGCTGCTGGACCTTGGCTATGTCGCCTTCTACGCCGTCGGGGCCTATTCCTTCGCGCTGCTCTCGACCTGTTTCCCCTTTATCGGGTTCTGGAGCGCGCTGCCCCTTGCCGGGATGCTGGCGGGGATGTGGGGCCTTGTTCTGGGCTTTCCGGTATTGCGGCTGCGGGGCGATTATCTTGCCATCGTGACCCTTGCCTTCGGCGAGATCATCCGCGTCGTCCTGCTGAACTGGGTCGATTTCACCAACGGGCCGAACGGTATATCGGGCGTGCCGAAACCCACGTTCTTCGGGCTGGAATTCTCGCGCGGCGAGGGCGGGTTCGCGGATTTCTTCGGGCTGGAGTTCAGCACGATCCACCGCTTCATCTACCTTTACTATATCATCCTGGCCCTGGCCTTCCTGACCAATTTCGTGACGCTGCGCCTGCGCAAACTGCCCATCGGCCGCGCGTGGGAGGCCCTGCGCGAGGATGAGATCGCCTGCCGCGCCCTGGGCATCAACACCACGAACACCAAGCTGACCGCCTTTGGCATCGGCGCGATGTTCGGCGGGCTGGCGGGGGCGTTCTTTGCCACGAGGCAGGGCTTCGTCTCGCCCGAAAGCTTCACCTTCATGGAATCGGCGATCATCCTGGCGATCGTGGTTCTGGGTGGCCTCGGCTCGCAGATGGGGGTGGTGATCGCCGCCACCGTGATGATCGGCGGGATCGAGATGCTGCGGCATATCTCTTTCGTCGGGCAGATCTTCCCGGGCGTCGATCCGGTGCAATATCGGATGATCATTTTCGGGCTGGCCATGGTCGCGATCATGATCTGGAAGCCGCGCGGCTTCATCTCGCGCCGCAATCCATCGGCAGTGCTGAAAGAGAGAAAGAGCATCGGCGCCGATCTCGTCTCGCAAGGGGAGGGACATTGATGACCACCCCCCTGAACAGCCCCGCGCAACGCTGGCTGGACACCCCCCTGCTGTCGGTGGAGCATCTGACGATGCGCTTTGGCGGGATCGTCGCCGTCGACGATCTCAGCTTTCAGGTCGGGCGCGGCGACATCACCGCCCTGATCGGCCCGAACGGCGCGGGCAAGACCACGGTGTTCAACTGTCTGACCGGCTTCTACAAACCCAGCGAGGGCCGGATCGTCATGCGCCACGGCCCCGGCCCGCATGACGCCGCACTCGCGGCCGCCCATTCCGGCGGGCTGCGGCACAGCAAGGATGGTGACAGCGGGGTTTTCCTGCTTGAGCGGATGCCCGATTTCGAGATCCCGCGTCAGGCCGGTGTGGCCCGCACCTTCCAGAACATACGGCTGTTCGGCGGCATGACCGTTCTGGAAAACCTGCTGGTCGCGCAGCACAACGGGTTGATGGTTGCCTCGGGTTATACCCTGGGCGGCATTCTTGGCCTGCCCGGCTATCGGCGGGCCGAGAAAAAGGCGATCGACCGCGCGGTCTACTGGCTGGAACAGACCGCCCTTCTGGACCGTGCCGACGATCCGGCAGGCGATCTCAGCTATGGCGCGCAGCGGCGGCTGGAAATTGCCCGCGCCATGTGCACCGGGCCAAAGCTGCTGTGTCTGGACGAACCCGCCGCCGGACTCAATCCACGGGAATCCGCGGAACTGAACCGGCTGATCCGCACGATACGGGACGAGCATGGCACCTCGGTCCTGCTGATCGAGCATGACATGGGCGTGGTGATGGAGATCTCGGACCATGTCGTCGTCCTCGATTACGGGGTCAAGATCGCCGACGGCAGCGCCGAAACCGTGCGCAACGACCCAAAGGTCATCGCCGCCTATCTGGGCGTCGAGGACGAGGCCGAAGCAGAAGATATCGTCGAGGGGGTCGCATCATGAGCGCGCTTTTGTCAGTCGAGGGCGTGGCCGCGGGCTATGGCAAGATCACCGCTCTGCATGGTGTGGATCTTCAGATCCACGCGGGTGAGATCGTCACCCTGATCGGTGCCAATGGCGCGGGCAAATCCACCCTGATGATGACGATCTGCGGCAGCCCCCAGGCACGCTCGGGCCGGGTGGTCTATGACGGGCGCGACATCACCCGCCAGCCCACCCATCTTACCATGCGTCAGGGCATCGCGCAGTCGCCCGAGGGGCGGCGCATCTTTCAGCGCATGACCGTGCTGGAGAACCTGCGTCTTGGGGCCAGCGTCGTCTCGCCCGAGTATTTCGACGCCGATCTGGCGCGGATGTATGACCTGTTCCCGCGGCTGAAGGAACGCGAAAGCCAGCGTGGCGGCACCCTTTCGGGCGGCGAACAGCAGATGCTGGCCATTGCCCGCGCCCTGATGGGGCGGCCGAAACTTCTGTTGCTGGACGAGCCGTCGCTCGGGCTCGCGCCGCTGATCGTGCGCCATATTTTCGAGGTGATCCGCGAGCTCAACCAGCGCGAGGGGCTGACGGTGTTCCTTGTCGAACAGAACGCCTTTCATGCGCTGAAGCTGGCGCACCGGGCCTATGTGATGGTCAACGGCCGCATCACCATGTCCGGCACGGGCCAGGACCTGTTGAACAACGATGATGTCCGCGCCGCCTATCTGGAAGGTGGCCGTCGCGAAACGGCAGGGGCTTAAGTAATGGAAATCTGGGAATTTTTCTTCATCACGCTGCTTCTGGGCGGGCTGGCGGGCTGGATGACGGGCCGCGCCCTTGCCCGCAGCTGGCAGGGTGATCTGCGGCTTGTCTTCTACATGGTCCTTTTGGCGGGCGCGGTGCGCTTTCTGCACTTTGCCCTTTTCCAGGGCGCTCTCCTCTCGGCTTCCGGCTATGCGGCCGATTTCGCGACGCTTGCCGTGATCGGCTTTGCGGGCAAGCGGCTGACCCGCGCGCGCCAGATGACCACCCAGTATCGGCTGTTTCCGGCCGGATCTCCTCCGGACTGATCCCGGGACGAAAACGGGTGCCGCGCAAAGATGCCCCGGGGGGCACCCGGCCACAGCATGAACCAGGGCATCGACCAACAAGGAGATACGACATGAAAAGGATGCTGATGACCGGGGCGGCGCTTGGTCTTGTGCTGTGCGGCCCCGCCTTCGCAGATACGAAGGTCGCGGTTGCCGGCCCGATGACCGGGCAATATGCCTCTTACGGGGAACAGATGAGGGTGGGTGCCGAGCTGGCGGTCGAGGACATCAATGCCGCCGGCGGCGTCAACGGCGAACAGCTGGTGCTGAGCGTGGGGGATGATGCCTGCGATCCGAAACAGGCCGTCGCCATCGCCAACCAGTTCGCGGGTGAGGGTGTGGTCTTTGTCGTCGGGCATTTCTGCTCCGGCTCCTCGATCCCGGCCTCGGCGGTCTATGCCGAAGAGGGGATCATCCAGATCTCGCCCGCCTCGACCAACCCGGCCTATACGGACGAACGTCCCGGCCCCGGCATCCTGCGCATCTGCGGCCGCGATGACGATCAGGGCAGGGTCGCGGGCGAGTTTCTTGCCGCCCGGTTCCTCGACAAGAAGATCGCCTTCGTCAACGACAAGACCGCCTATGGCAAGGGTCTGGCCGATGCGACGCTGGCCACCTATGAGGCCGCCGGCGGCAAGGCTGCGATGACCGAGGCCTATACCGCAGGTGAAAAGGACTATACCGCGCTGGTTTCCAAGCTGAAAAGCGAGGACATCGATCTGCTTTACGTCGGCGGCTATCACACCGAGGCCGGCCTTCTGGCCCGCCAGATGCGCGAGCAGGGCATGGACACCATCGTCATGTCCGGCGACGGGCTGACGACCGCTGAATACTGGGCGATCACGGGCGAGGCGGGCGAAGGCACCCTGCTGACCTTCTCTCCCGACCCGCGCAAGAATGCAGATGCGGCGTTGATCGTCGACAAGTTCCGCGCCAGGGGCATCGAACCCGAAGGGTATGTTCTTTATACCTATGCTGCGGTTCAGGCCTGGGCCCAGGCCGCGCAAGCCGCCGGTTCCGCAGATTTCGACCCGGTGGTGAAGGGGCTGGACGAAGGCACGTTCAACACCGTGCTGGGCGAACTGGGCTTCAATGAAAAGGGCGACGCGACCCTGCCGGGCTATGTCGTCTATGAGTGGAAAGCCGGAAACTACGACTACTTCGTTCAGTAAGGGCCGTGCGGTCCTGTGCGCTCCCGCAGGACCGGCTGTCCCGCTCCGCCTGCCTTCAACCAACCGGACGAGGGCAGGCGGAGTGCATAGCGGACGATCAACCCAACGAATGCGGCATGGCGGCGTCTGCGAACCCGCGCCGCCATGCAAACCTTGCGGGACGGAGCGAACATTCGCGGCCGTTGCGCAGTGCCGCTCAGGCTCGCCCTTGTTACCTGCCCGAAAGCCGGAAAACGTAACCGGGCGATTTGCGCGGCCTGGGCCCAGGTCTGTCAGTTATGGGGCGTACATAACGACATCTCTTATGCGGGGTTGCGGTATCAGAACTCCCGGGACTCACGGGCGGGACATGCAGCGCGTTTGCGAAGCGCCCGAAGGCGGCCCGCACCGCTCTGTTCGCGATCCGGTTTTCAGGCCGGGCGCAGATCTTCGATCCTGGCCGCGGGAAAACCGGCCATGAGCCGCCCGATCTCTTCCTGATCTCTGGTCAGGCAGATCGCGGTGGAAAGCGCATCGGCCAGCGCCGCCTGCGGGGCCGAGACCGAAACCGCGGACCAGGGCGAATCCGCGGGGGCGCCGGTGCGGGCATCGAGAATATGGCCGTCGCGCCCGGCGGCATCGAAACAGGTGCCGCGCGGCGCCGAGGTGGCCAGCGCCCGGGCGGCCAGCGGCACTTCGGTGCCGCTTCCGGCGATGCGGACCGGCCAGGCGGCGCCATCCGGCTGCGGGCCGAGGGCGCGCAGCTCTCCGGTGTCGATCAGGATGTTGGTCAGCCCCTCGGAGTCCAGCAGCGCCGCCACCCGGTCGGCGACATAGCCCTGGCCGATGCCATTGAGCGTGAGCGCCATGCCCGGCGCCAGTGTGATCCGCCCGGCTGACAGACGCACCTTTTCCCACCCGGTCCGGGCGAGGGCCTCGCTGCGCTCGGTCGGTCCGGGCCTGCGGCCCGCCGCTGCGCTTTCGGCCCACAGCGCCCACAGGGGTTGCAGTGTCACGTCGAACAACCCGCCGGTTTCGCGATGGACAAGCCCCGCGAGGGTAAGACAATCGAGCAGCTCGAAGGGCGGTGCCTCCAGCCCGCCTTCGCGGTTCAGCCGCGACAGCGCGCTGTCCTCGCGGTAAAGGCTGAGGATGTTCTCCAGCCGGTCGATCTCGGACAGGCAGCGGGCGGTGATGGCTTCGGCCTCGGGGTGCTCAAGCCGGATCGAGGCGCGGGCGCCGAGCGCCTGGCCGGTCCAGTGCTGCGGCACCGGGCGGGCGGAAAGCGTGCCGGGCAGGGTGGCGGCGACGGCGGAAATGGTCAGGAAACGGCGGCGGGTCAGGTGCATGGCTCAGCCCTCACTGGGGCGCGACAGGGCGCGCAGGCGGCTTTCATAATCGGCATCGTCGTCGGAATCGGGCAGGGCGGCGGGGTCTTCGGCCGGGGCCAGCACCAGATCGTCGGGGATCTCGGACAGGCGCAGCACGGTGCCGCCCTGAGCAGCGGCAAAGGCTTCGGCGGCGTCGCGGGTGCCGAAGGGCACGGTCTCGGGCAGGCCCATGCCGCCCTCGGCCACCGAGCCGACCACGTAGAACGCATCCCCGGCAGGGATCCAGTTGCCCTCCCCGGGCACTTCCCAGGTCGCTGCCGGGGCGCCCATGTCATTGACCTGGATCGCAAGGATCTTGTGGCTCTGCTCGGGCAGGCGCTGATAGGCGATGGCGTCGCGCACCTGGCTGAAGAACAGGGGCGTGCCGGGCAGCCCTTCCAGATGGACCTGGGCCTTGGGCCCGGGATGTTCGAGCAGGTTCATCTGGCAGAAATGGCCGAGCGTTTCGGGGACGAGTTCCACCGGGCTGGTGTCCTGCCGGGTCTCTTCCTTGCAGGCGGCAAGGCCGAGACAGAGGGCGAGGATGAGCGCGCGTCTCATGGCGTGACCTTTCGGAAAGCGGCGATGGCAAGCCCGAGCGCGAGGAAGGGCCAGAGCCCCACCGACAGCGCCGATTGCCAGAGCGGGATGGCGGCCGCGGCGCCGCCCATGCCGCCCGCCGCGCCGCTGGCCCCGGCGGCGGCGAGGTTGAACAGGCGGAAGGCGTCGGCCGGATTGGCCAGCAGGGCGGCGGGCAGCGCCCGGGTGGTGAAGGCGCCGCCGCCGTCCGAGACGATCAGCGCCAGCAGCGCGAGATCGTAAAGCACCACCGCACCCAGCCACAGCCCGACCGCCAGCCCCGCCGCGCCCGAGGGGCGGCGTGCGAGCGACGACAAAGCATAGCCCGCGCCGAGGAAGGTGGCGCCGAGCAGCACCGAGCTCCAGATCAGGCGCAACAGTGCCGGAATGCCTTTCAGCGAGGCGGGATCCGACCAGAACGCCGCCAGCGCCGCCGCGCCGTAGCCCGCGGTGACGGCGAGCGTCAGCACCAGCAGATGCGCGAGCAGCTTGCCCGCCAGCACCTCGGCCCGCGCGACCGGATAGGTCAGCAACAGGGGCAGGGTGCCGCGTTCCACCTCGCCCGCGATGGCGTCGAAGCTCATCAGAAGGGCGATCAGGGGCACCAGATAGACGGCGAGCGAGGTCAGCGAGGCCACCGTCACCGACAGCCGGTCGGCGCCGATGTCGCCGGTGGGCGCGGCCCCGGCGGCGGCCAGCACCAGGGCGAAAACCACCATCAGCACCATGGCGATCGCCACCCAGCGGTTGCGAAGCGCGATGCGGAACTCGATCACGGCGGTGGAAAGGATGCGCCTCATTGCCCGTCCCTCCGGCTGAAATGGGAATAGATGTCTTCCAGGCTGGGCGGGATCACATCCACATCCTGAACGCGCGCCCCGAGGCCGGTGATCCGGGCCAGCACCGCCAGCTTCTCGCTCTGGCCGCAGGTCAGATGCAGGGTGCCGTCTGGGCCGGGCACCGCGCCGGGCAGCGCCGAGGCGAGGCTGTCCTGGTAATCGGCGGCCGGAGTGACGGTGATCGCCACCGGCAGCGCCGCCTCGCGCCGCAAGTCAGTAAGCGTTCCTTCGGCCACCAGCCGCCCCTTCGACAGGATCAGGATGCGGTCGGTGCGCGCCTCGACCTCGGTCAGCACATGGCTGGACAGCAGGATCGAAGTGCCCCCCGCCGCCAGCCCGTCGAGAAGCGCGTAGAAATCGCGGCGCGACACCGGATCAAGGCCCGAGGTCGGCTCGTCCAGCACCAGAAGGCGCGGCTGGCCGATCAGGGTCTGCGCAAGGCCGACGCGCTGGCGCATCCCCTTGGAATAGGTGCCGATCCGGCGGCGCGCGGCATGGGCGAGACCCACCCGCGCGAGCAGATCCATCGCCTGGGACGGCGCCTCGCCGCGCAGGCGCAGGTAGTGGCGGATCTGTTCCTCGCCGGTCAGCGCGGGGTGAAAAGCGGCATTCTCCGGCAGATAGGCCACCTGCACCCGGGCCGTGGCCGATCCGGGCAGCGCGCCGCAGACCGTGACCTCACCCGCGTCGTAAGGGATCAGCCCGAGCAGGATCTTCATCAGCGTCGATTTCCCGGCGCCGTTATGGCCCAGAAGCGCCACCCTTTGTCCGGGGGCGAGCGTCAGCGACACATCGGTCAGCGCCTCGACCGGGCCGAAGCGTTTAGTGAGCGCCGAGATCGTCAGGGTCGATGTCATCGTAATTTCCTTGCGCCCAGCGTCCGGCGGCTTCGGCCTCGTAAGCCTCGACTTCCGGCGGGACGGGGATGGTCAGGGGGTGCATCAGCGGATGGCTGTCGGTGACCCCGCCGGGCAGGGTGGCGGGAAAGCTCGACTGGCTCCAGCGGATCAGCTGCACCGCCGGAGAGCCGGTCAGCAGCGCCGCGGCGGGCTGCGACCAGAGGATATGGTCCATCAGATCGTTGGGCCGATAGGTCGCATCGGCGATGCCGTCGCCGTTCAGATCATAGGCCGGGTGGTCGGACCAGAAATTGCCGCGGCCCTCGTGGCTCCACTCCATGAAGCGGGTGCCGACATATTTCACCTGCTCGCGGTTGGCGATGAAGGCATTGCCGGTCAGCACGTTGCGCTCGGATCCGGCGGTGAAATGCAACCCGATGCCGCAGTTCTGGAAGCGGTTGTTCCAGATCAGATTCTTGTGGGCGTTGTAGATGAACAGGCATTTCTTCGTGCCGCCGCGGATCAGATTGCCGGTCACATCGGCGTTGTTGGCATAGTTCAGCATCAGCCCGTGCTCGCGGTCGCCGAGGCTGAGGTTGTTCAGGATCTTGCCGCGGTCCGAGAACATGATCGCAAAGCCCAGATGGTTGCCGATCGAGATATTGCCGGAAACCTCGGTGTTGCGGGTATACATGAAATGCACCGCGAAGCGCAGGTCGCGCATCACGTTGTTGCGGTAGATGCTGTCGGCGCTGGCGTTCGAGAAGATGCCGTCGCGGCCATAGCGGATGGTGTTGCCGTCAAGCAGGGTGCCCGGGCTGTTCCAGACATAGATGCCGTTGCCGCGCTGGTTCATCTGATGATGCCGGCGGCCGGTGATCGTGTTGCCCGTAACGCGGGCGTCGCGGCCGCCGTGAACGTCGATCCCGTGCATGTTGTCGGTGAGCGTCAGCCCCTCGACCACCGCGCGGTCGGCGCCTTTCAGGATCTTCACCCCGGAGTCGAGATCTTCGTTGCGGCCCCCGGAGCCGGTGACGGTGAAACCCTTCAGCACCACGTCCGGCGCAGCGATGGTGATGACGCTGCCCTGACCCAGACCATCGACCACCGCGGTCGCGGGGCCGGTCAGCACCAGCGGGCGGTCGATGGTGACGGGGCCGGAATAGGCGCCCCCCTCCAGGATCAGCACATCGCCGGGGGTGGCCCCGGCGATGGCGGCGGCCAGGCTGCCCTCTCCCGGCGCGACCTCGCGCTCTGCCGCGAGGGACGGCAGAGCGGTCAGCAGACCGAGGATCAGGGCAGCCAGCCGCATTCTCAGGCCTCCTTCGGCTCGACGAACATCCGGCCGCGCATCTCCATATGCAGCGCGTGGCAGAACCACTGGCAGTAATACCAGTAGACCCCGGCATTCGCCGCCACGAAGGTGACGGAAGAGGTCTGCTGCGGCCCGACCTCCATCGCCACGCCATGGTTGCCCATGGTGAAGCCGTGGGTCAGGTCGTCGATCTCGTCCAGGTTGGTGACGATCACCGTCACCTCGTCGCCCTCTTTGACGGTGAACTCCTCAAGCGAGAAGGACGGCGCGACCGAGGTCATATAGACCCGCACCTTGTTGCCGTCGCGGATCACCGTATCGGCCCATTCGTCGATATTCACGCCGTCGGCCTCGGCCTGGGCGCGGGTTTCGGCCCACATCGGATCGTTGCGGTCCCAGACCGATTTGATGTTCGACATCACCGAGGGATGGACGGCGATGGCGTCATGCGGCTCGGCGAAGTTGGGGCCGTCGTGGACCAGCACCATCTTGTCGCCCGAAATGTCGATCAGCTGATCGTTCTCGGGTTTCAGCGGCCCGGTGTTCAGGAAACGGTCCTTCGAGAACTTGCACAGACAGACCAGCCACTGGTTCTGGGCGTCCAGCGTCTCGCCCATCACCGTTTTCAGGTGGCCGGGCTGGTAATGCACGTCGATCTTGTCCCTGATCGGATCGACATTCTCGCCGGCATAGGCGCGGATCGCATCCTCGATGTTCCACTTGACCACCTGGCTGTCGAGGAACAGCGAAGTATAGGCGTTGCCGCGCCCGTCGAAAGCGGTGTGCAGCGGGCCGAGGCCAAGCTGCGGCTCGGCCACCACCACGCTGCGCGGCTCGGCATTCTCGTAGAACAGCGTGTCGAATTTGGTGGTGTCCAGCACCGTCACCGTGGGCGAGAGCTTGCCGCCGATGCAGAGGTGCTTCTTGTCCGGCGCCATGTTGCAGCCGTGCGGGTTGTTGGCGATCGGCACATAGCGGGTGAACAGGCTGTTCGCATCCTTGCGCCCGTCCAGCACCTTGCAGCCGTTCACCTCTTCATACTGGCCGGCGGCCACGGCCTTCTCGATTTCCTCGATGTTGAAGATCACCACATGGTCCATCTCCGATTCCGTCATCTCGGCCAGGTTCATGCCCATTTCCGAGTTATACGACGTCGAGAACGCCCATTTGCCGGTGTAATCGGCATCGCAGTTGTCGAGGTTGCCTGACACCTGAACCTGCCAGGCGACCTCCCATTTCTCGGCATCGACCGCGGTGAAGATGTTCACATAGGTCGACACGTCGGTCATGGTCGAGCCGTCGTTGTTGAGCGGCGCCTCGTCCTCGCCATTGGCGAAGATATAGTTGGTCTTCGGCCATTTCTGCGGCCGCATGCCGTGGATGCCCTTGGCGTTCGGGATCTCCAGGATGGCATCGCATTTCATCACGTCGCCGCGCACCCGGGCCACGCGGGTGTTGGACTTGTCGTTCATGAACAGGAAGCGGCCGTCGTATTTGCCGTCGGTCATCGACATATGAACGTGGTGAAGATCGCCGTTGTCGTGGATCTTCTTGCCGTTGGCCTCAAGCTGCTTCTTGGTCTTCTCGCTCATCGTCCGCTGGTGGATGCGGATCGATTCATTGGTCTGGCCCCAGCCGGTGGCCGAGCAGCGGTTGAACACCGGCACCCGCATCAGCTCGCGCATCGAGGGGATGCCGAGGATGCGCATCTCGCCGGTCTGGCCCGAGGACCAGAAGCCGTAGTAATCGTCAAGCTGGCCGGGCGGGATCGAGCCATCCGCCCCGGCGGCCAGCGCCGCGCCCGAGGTGGCGGCGGTAATCCCGCCGATTCCGCCAACGCCAAGCGCCAGGCGTCCGCCCAGAGTGCCCGCGACAGCGGCGCCCCCGGCGGTGGCGCCAAGCAGCAGCCTTCGGCTCAGTCCCTTCTTTTCGGTCGGTTCCATGATCGGACTCCTCTGGTTGGTCATAGTGTGGGTTGAGTGGTGCGGGCGGCGTTCGGATGCCCGGCCGGGGGCATCCCCAGTTTCGGCGCCGTGCTTTCCGCCAGTTTTTCCCGCCGTTTCAGCTTTTTGATCACAACGGGGCATTTGGTTTCCGACTGGTAAAGCACCTGGCAATGCAGGCAGTTGATGCACTCGTTCGGATTGATCTCGCCGGTCGGATGGATCGACTGCACCGGGCATTCGTTGGCGCAGGTCTGACAGGGGTTGCCGCATTCATGGTAACGCTTCAGCCAGTCGAACATCCGCAGCCGCGCCGGGATCGCCAGCGCCGCGCCAAGCGGGCAGAGGTAACGGCAGTAGAAGCGTTCCACGAACAGCCCCGCCGCCAACAGCGCCAGCGCATAGGCCACGAAGGGCCAGGCGCGCATGAATTTCAGGATGATCGAGGTCTTGAACGGCTCGACCTCAGCCAGATGCTCGGCCTGTTCGATGCTCATCAGCGAGACGCCGAACAGACCGAGGAAGATCATGTATTTCACCGGCCAGAGCCGCTCGTGCAGGCCCCAGGGCAGGGTCCATTGCGGAACGCGCAGCTTGCGGGCGATCTGGTTGGTGATCTCTTGCAGCGCCCCAAAGGGACAAAGCCAGCCGCAATAGGCGCCCCGGCCCCAGAACAACAGCGCGGCGGCCAGGGCGAACCACAGGATGAAGGTCAGGGGGTCCAGCAGGAAGGCCTGCCAGCTGAACCCGTTCACAAGGCTGCCGAACAAAGCCATCAGGTTCACCACTGACAGCTGCGCGTTGAACATCCAGCCCAGCACCACCAGCGTGACCGTCAGATAGGCCATGCGGAACCACCAGAACCGCCGCCCGTTCCTGACCGCGTAATGCTGGAAGAAGAACACCGCGGTCAGCACCACCAGCATCGCGGCGAGAATGCCGATCTTCACCGTCGAATCCTGCCAGATCCGCTTCCACAGATCGGACTGGGCCTGGCCCTCCTCGCGCTCGGCCCGGGCGATGGCGTCGTTCTGCACCGCGGCCTGTTCCGGAGGCGGCGCGATGGCGCGCAGGAACTGCGGCGGCAGCTGGTAGCCCAGGTCGAAGGTCTGGAACACCTTCTCCACCGGCCCGATCTCGCGGTGCACCAGAAGCTGGATGCGGAAGGGTTTCGCCGGATCGAAGCCGGATTCTGCCGGGATGCGGAACAGGTCCATTTCGGTAAATTCGGGGGCGCCCTCGGCGGTGATCGCATTGATGCGGCGATGGTCGCGGTCGCGGAAGCGCACAGAAATATCGTCCTGGATCAGCACGATCCGGTCGAAGATGCCGCCGCGCACATAGCCCGAGCCCTTGAAGCTGTAGAGCCCGCGGCCCATCACCGCCACGGCCTGGTCGCCCTCGGCCAGCCAGCCGCGCAGGTTGGCCGCGGCAGCCTCGCCCAGCAGCGCCTGGCCGATGGCAGGAACCGAGACCAGCGCCGCCTGCATCTCGATGAAAGTGGTTTCGGGCGCCTCGGTCAGGGCGCGGGCAGCGGCGCGCGGGTCCGGGTTGGCGGCGAAGGCGGCGTTGACCTGGCCCACGTCCAGCGACAGCCGCCGCAGGGTGCCGTCGCCCTCCATCACATGCCAGTCGGCCTCGGCCGTCGCTTCGGGGTCGATCCCGAACCGCGGGCCGGTCCCCGCCGTCTCGGGCGCCAGCCCGCCAAGGCCCAGCGCGCGCGCCACCTTCAGCCCCGAGCGGATGATCGAATCGTCGATCACCATCACGGTGACGGTGGCGCCGGAGATGATGTCCACCTCATGTCCGGTGCCGCCCGACCGCGCTTCGGCCACCAGATCGAGGCCGGTGTAACCCGCGACCACCGCGGTCATCTTCGCCTCGGGGATGCCGATCAGCACGATGGGCTCCGAGTGTTTCACCAGCCGCGCCCCGGCGATCCTCGCGTCCTGGTCCACCGCCACCAGGGTATGGATCGGCTTGCCGGAATAACCGGTGGTGCCGACGAAATCCGAGGTGACGAAGACCCAGGCCACGGTTTCCGCCCCTTTCAGCACCGGGGCCACCGCCACATCCTCGCGCACCGGGCCGAAACTGTCGGCGCCCGGCACCAGGTCGGCGGCATTCTGTGCGGGAAGCAGGGTTTGCAGCACCGTCTCGGCACTGGCGGCGGCGGGCAGGACCAGCAGCAGAAGGCAGGTCAGCAGGCGGCAGACAAGAGGGCGGGCAAGGGTCATGCTGGGATCGTCCTGGCGGAAGCCCGGAGCCCGGCCGCGTCTTCCGCCATCGCGGAAATCGCAGAGAAGAGGGACATCCGGGCGGGGAAAGGCGGGGGTCCGCGCGAAGGCGGCAGGCATCTGTGACGCGACGGCGCGATGGTTCCGGCCGCGGCGGGCGGGGCACCGCGCTGCCAGGTGGCGGGGTGGACAAGGCTCTGCGCCTGCGGAAATTCTCCGGCGGCGACATCGCAAAGCGCGCAATCGCAGCAATCATGCGGGGCGGGATGCTCGTTCCCGGCACCGTCGAGCCAGACCGTCTTTTCTCCTTCGCCGCCGCAGATCACCAGGGCGGTCAGCGGGCCGGTGACCGGCGTCGCCGCCTGCGCCCAGGTGCCGGTCAGCAGCGCCAGCACCGACAGAATGGTCAGGCAGATGCGGAGCCGGAAAAGAAGGGGCGGGCTGCGGGTCATGAGCCTTGGGATAGAGCCTGGGTCATGGGGCTTCTTTGTGCGGCAACAAACTGCCCGCGGTTTGGCCTCAGCCCGCGCCGCGCAGCCCCGGCGCCCCGGCGAGGAACCCGTCCGCGAACCGCGCCCCCGGCATCCGCGCGCGCAGTTGCGCCAGCGCGCCGGGGGCGGGCATGCCTTCGGTCAGATGGTGGTAAACATCGACCACGCCAGCAAAATCCCCGGCCTGGGGCGAGAGCCGCAGCGAGACGACGCCCGCCTGCACCAGTTCCGCGATCTGCCCGGCCACCGTGGTATGGGCGTGGCCCATGGTCTGCACCCCGTTCACGGTCAGGAAGTCGTGCCCGTCCAGCGTCTGCACCTCGCGCCCGTCCGGGTCCTCGCCGCAGACGAAGAGGCAGGAGTCCTTGGCCCGGTCGTGCAGCCGCGCGTGATAGCAGCGCCCCGAGATCGCCAGCGGCGCGCGGCCATGGCCCCAGACCTCGATGGCGACGCCCGCCGCCGCGCCCGCCCGCGCCAGCACTTCGACCGAGGCCAGCGGCAGTTCCGGCGGCAGGCAGATCCGGGTCGCGCCCTTGCGGGCCAGCCATTCCAGCGTGCCCTCGTTATAGACGTTCACCGTGGGGCCGACCTGGAAAGCCGCGCCCTCGGGCAGGTGTTTCAGCGCGCCGAGGTCGGCGATTTCGACCGGGAGTCCGGCGCCGAACAGTTCTTCGGTCTGCCTGCGCTCGCGTTTGAGCGTGATCAGCGCCAGCGTCGACAGCGCGACCTCTTTTCCCGCCGCCAGCAGAGTTTCAATCGCGCCGGGGATCTCCTGCTGCCAGAACGGCAGGCGTTTCGAGCAGACCCATTCGCCGATCACCACCCGCCGCGCGGGCGTGGTGGCCATACGGCGGTAGAAATCGCTCACCGTTTCGGCGGTCCAGAAGAAGGCGATCGGGCCGATGGTCAGGTCCATCATCATCTCCAGGTCTTGGCATAGGCGCCGGTGGTCGCCGCCTGGCCTTCGGTGAGTTTGGCAAGCAGGCCCGCAGGCATCGGCGCGCCCTGTTCCGCCGCCTCGACCGCGGCGCGGAAGGCGCGCACCACCTGGGCGACATAGGCGCGGGACCGCTGCCGCCCCTCGATCTTCAGCGCCGTAACCCCCGCCTTTTGCAGCTTCGGGATCAGTTCGGTGGCATCCAGGCTGACCGGATCCTCGAAGATATGCCCGGTCTGGGCCGGGCCGGTCCGGGTGGCGGGCGCGGTGAAACAGCCCTTGCACAGCGTGGGGTAGGGCACCGGCGCGCCCTTCGGGGTGCGGTGGATCAGATAGCCGCCAAGCCGCGCCTCGTTGTTGCCCGCCACTTCCTCATAGGCAACATGGCTGGCCGGAGAGCAGACGCCGTTCATGTTCGGCGAGAGCCCCGTGGCCCAGGACGAAAGCGAACAGCGCCCCTCGGCCATCACGCAGAGCCCGCCGAAGACGAAAACCTCGGTCTCGATGTCGATCTCGCGGTTGATCGCGGTGATTTCCTCGACCGTCAGCACCCGGGGCAGCACCACGCGGCGGATGCCGAAGGCCTCGGCGTAAAGGTTGATCGCATCGGGGTTGGCGGCGGCGGCCTGGACCGAGAGATGCAGGCGCAGATCGGGGTGCGCCTCGGCTGCGTGCGCGATCAGGCCCGGATCGGCCAGGATCACCGCATGGGCGCCGGCCTGATGGGCGTCAGCCACGGCGCGGTGCCACAGCGCCTGCCCGCCCGCGCGCGGGAAGGTGTTGATCGCGACCAGCACCCGCGCGCCCCTGGCCCTGGCATAGGCCACGCCCTCGGCCAGTTCCTCGCGCGAGAAGTTCAGGCCGGGGAAGTTCCGCGCATTGGTCTCGTCGGCGAAGCCGCAATAGACGGTATGGGCGCCCGCATCCACGGCGGCGCGCAAAGCGGCGGGGGTGCCCGCGGGGCAGACCAGTTCCATCATGCCAGGGGCTCCTCTCGGGAAAGCGCATAGCCGCTGCGCTGCGCCGCCAGATGCGAGGCGCGCCGCAGCCAGCGGTCGAACGGGGGCCGCGCCAGCGCCGCCAGTTCGCCGGTCAGGTCCAGCTCGGCATCGTCCAGCGCGTTGCGCAAAGCCAGCACCGCAGACGTGTCGCCGGAAATCTCCAGCTCGCCCGAGAAGAACAAAGCGTCGCCGTCCTCGGTGCCGTGCAGCATGGCAAGAAACGCCGCCATCCGCCCCCGGATCGCCGCGTCATGCGGCGGCGGGGCGCGGCGGGGCAAAGCGGTGATCCGCCGCGCCTCGGGCTCCATCAGCAGCAGAACCGGCCCGTCCTGCACGTCGATCAGAAAGCGCGCCGCCTGATACGGCCCGAGCCGCGACAGGATCGCGGGCTGGCGCGTGGCGATGCGGCGCAAAAGCCGCGTCAGCGCCAGCCCGAGCGCGGGGGCGGCGAGCGGCGGCAAAGGCAGGCGGGAGAACAGGCGGGGCAGGGGGCGCGGCAGGGTCATGCGACAATGCTGCCATGGAAAAACCCGGCCGTGCTTGATCCCGGTCAAGCGCGGCCGTGAAATCCGCTGTCAGATTGCGCCGCATGAAGCCGACGGAGCCGACGATGCGCAGCCTGCCCGCCTTTCCCGATCTGCGGGCCTTTCTGGCCTGGGCCGAGGCAAGGGGCGATCTGGCGCGGGTGGATGCGTCGGTCTCGCTGCGCCATGAGATGACGGCGCTGCAACTGGCGGCCCTGCGGGCGGGCGGGCCGGTGCTGCGGTTCGATGCTCATGATGGGCCGAAGATGCCGGTGGTGACGAACCTTTTCGCCACGCGCGAAAGGGTTGCTGCGGGCCTGGGGCTGACGCCCGACCAGATCCCGGGTTTCGGCGCCTTCCTCGCGTCCTTGCGCAGCCCGCCGCCGCCCGAGGGGATGCGCGACGCGCTGTCGCGCTGGCCGATGCTGCGCGCGGCGCTGGCGGCGCGGCCCCGGGTGCTGCGCCATGCGCCGGTCCAGGAGGCGGACCTGCCCGACCTGAGCGCGCTGCCGGTGCAGACCCCCTGGCCCGGGGACGGCGGGCCGCTGATCACCTGGCCGGTGGTGATCACCCGGCCGCATGGGGCCGGGGAACTCTCGCGCTACAACCTCGGCGTCTACCGCGCCCAGGTGCTGGCGCCCGACCGGCTGATCCTGCGCTGGCTGGCGCATCGCGGCGGCGCGGCGCATCACCGCTCGTGGGAGCGGGCGGGCGAGCCGATGCCGGTCGCCATCGCGCTCGGCGCCGATCCGGCGACGCTGCTCGCGGCGGCTCTGCCCCTGCCGGAAAACGTGTCGGAGCTGGGGTTTTCCGGGGTCTTGCGCGGTGCGCGGACCGATCTGGTCGCCGCGCGCTCGGTGCCGCTGATGGTGCCCGCCCGGGCGGAAATCATCGTCGAAGGCTGGGTCCATCCCGGCGAGACCGCGCCCGAAGGCCCGTTCGGCGACCATACCGGCTATTACAACGCGGTGGAGCCTTTCCCGGTGCTGCGCGTAAGCCGCATCACCTGCCGCCGCGACCCGCTTTATCTGACCACGGTGACGGGCCGCCCGCCCGACGAGCCCTCGGTGATCGGCGAGGTGTTCAACGATCTGGCGCTGCCGGTGATCCGGGCGCAGATCCCCGAGGTGCTGGACCTCTGGCTGCCGCCCGCGGCCTGCTCTTACCGGATGGCGGTGGTGAAGATCGACAAGCGTTACCCCGGCCAGGCGCGCCGCGTGATGATGGCGCTGTGGGGGATGCTGCCGCAGTTCTCTTATACCAAGATGATCGTGGTGGTGGACGGCGATCTCGACATCCGCAACTGGGACGACATCGCCTGGGCGCTGGCCACCCGGATGGACCCCGGGCGCGATGTGATGCTGATCGGGCGCACGCCGATGGATTACCTCGACTTCGCCTCGCCGCTGGAGGGGCTGGCGGGGAAGATCGGGCTCGACGCCACCACCAAGATCGGCGCCGAGACCGCACGGGAATGGGGCCGCGAGATGCGGCCCGACCCCGCGCATGAGGCCCGCGCGGCGGAACTGCTGGCGGGGATATTGCCATGAGGGTGGTTCTGGGCGTCTCGGGTGCTTCGGGCGCGGCTTTGGCGCTGGATTGCGCCGCAGTTCTGAACCGCCTCGGGGCCGAGGTCGATCTGGTGCTCTCGGTGATGGCCGGGCGCACGCTGGCCGAAGAGATCGGTCCCGGGGCCGAGGCCGCGCTTTGCGCGCTGGCCACGCGGGTGCATCCGATCGGCGATCTCGGCGCGGCCATCGCCTCGGGGTCGTGCCCTGTCGCCGGGATGATCGTCGCGCCCTGTTCGATGCGCAGCCTCGCGGCCATCGCCCATGGGCTGGACGACAACCTGCTGACCCGGGCCGCCGGGGTGCAGCTGAAGGAACGCCGCCCGCTGGTGCTTCTGGCGCGAGAGGCGCCGCTGACGCTGGCGCATCTGAAGAACATGCAGGCGGTCACCGTGATGGGCGCGGCGATCCTGCCGCCGGTTCCGGCCTTCTACCTGCGGCCACAAAGCCTGGCCGAAGTCACCGCCCAGATCGCGGCCCGCGCCGTCGATCTTCTGCATCTGGCCCCGCCGCAGGCGCGGGCCTGGACCCCCGACCCCCACGGAGACCCCAAATGACCGACCCTCTTCTCTCTCCCGAAACCGCGGTGCGCGACATCGCCGCGAAACTTCCCGGCGCCGCCGGGATCTTCCGCGACGCCGACATCAGCTTTTGCTGCGGCGGCGGGCTGAGCCTGCGCGAGGCCGCGGCCCAGGCCGGGCTGGAGCTGGCCGCGCTGACCGGCAGGCTTCAGGCGCTGATCGACCGCGCCGCCGAGGACGCGCCGCAGGATACCCAGGGCCTGATCGGCCATATCATGGAGCGCTATCACGCCACCCACCGCGAGGAGCTGAACTTCCTGGTCCAGCTCGCCAATCGGGTCGAGATGGTCCACGGCGATCACGACGAGGCGCCGCTTGGGCTGACCGAGGCCCTGATCGCGCTGCGCGACGATCTCGATGCGCATATGTCGAAAGAGGAAAGCGTGCTGTTCCCCGCGATCCTGAGCGGCGCGGGTGCCCTGCTGGCCGAGCCGCTGCGGGTGATGAACGAGGAACATACCGGCACCACCGATCTGTTGCGCCGGATCGAGCATGTCACCCATGGCCTTGCGCTGCCGGTGGGTGCCTGCGGCTCCTGGACCGCGCTTTATACCGGGTTGCGCAAGCTGTGCGACGATGTGGTCGCCCATATCCATCTGGAGGAGACCATCCTCTTCCCCCGCGCGCTGGCCGCCTGAGGCCGCAGGCCTTCGGGCCTGCGATTACGGCCGGCAAGGGTTGCGTCTCGGGCGGCTCACCCGCTGCCCGGGCCTCCGCCGCAGCGCCTTCGTCGCGCGGGGTGCAGATCTGCGTGCATCCCGCGCCCGCTCTGCTCCCATTGTGCCCTGGCCGCGGGCGCAGACATCCTCAGAGCGGATGCGGTCGTCCTCACCCAGACAGGTTCCCGCGTGAGCGGCACCCGTTTTGCCAGACCGCAATAAACAGGCTCAGACGATTAACGGCTGGGCGAAAATAAGAAGGACCCGCTGCCGCAGCGGGGCGCGGGCCGCCCGGCGCCCCCTTCCAAACCACGCGCGGCATCTTGGCTTGGCTGGCGGGAAGCTCTAGGCAGATGACCATGTATTAAGATGGCCCGGGAGGGGTGAGATGAAGATCGCTGTCGCAGGCCTGGGATACGTCGGTCTCTCGAACGCCATTCTGCTGGCGCAGAACCACTCCGTGATGGCGGTGGACGTTTCCGGGCCCCGGGTTGCCATGGTGAACGCGCGCCGCGCGCCCATTGTCGACGCCGATATCGAGGATTTCCTCGCGCATCGCGATCTCGACCTGACCGCGACGACAGACGCCGATGCGGCCTTTGCGGAGGCGGAATTCGTCATCGTCGCCACCCCGACCAATTACGATCCGGTCAACAATTACTTCGACACCTCCAGCGTCGAGGCGGTGATCGACCGGGTGCTCGCGGTCAACCCGGCGGCGGTGGTGGTCATCAAATCGACGATCCCGGTCGGCTATGTCGAAAGGATCCGGGCGGAGAAGGGCACCGATAACGTGCTCTTCAGCCCGGAATTCCTGCGCGAGGGCCGCGCGCTTCACGACAACCTGCATCCCTCGCGCATCATCGTGGGGGAACGGTCGGAACGCGCCGAACGCTTCGCCGCGCTGCTGCTGGAAGGGGCGGTCGACAAGGATGTCGCCCTCCTGTTCACCGACCCCTCCGAGGCCGAGGCGATCAAGCTGTTCGCGAACACCTTCCTTGCGCTGCGGGTGGCGTTCTTCAACGAGCTCGACAGCTATGCCCTGTCGCGCGACATGGACAGCCGCCAGATCATCGAAGGGGTCTGTCTCGATCCGCGCATCGGCGCGCATTACAATAACCCGTCCTTCGGCTACGGCGGTTACTGCCTGCCCAAGGACACCAAGCAGCTTTTGGCCAATTACGCCGATGTGCCGCAGAACCTGATCGCGGCGGTGGTCGAGGCCAACCGCACCCGCAAGGATTACCTTGCCGACCGGATCATCGCCCTGCGTCCGCGCCTCGTCGGCGTCTACCGGCTGGTGATGAAGGCGGGGTCGGACAATTTCCGCCAAAGCTCGATCCAGGGCATCATGAAGCGGATCAAGGCGAAAGGGATCGAGGTCATCGTCTACGAGCCCGCGCTGGAAGAGGATGCCTTCTTCGGCTCGCGGGTGGTGCGCGACCTGGCGGAGTTCAAGGCCGAGGCCGAGGTGATCATCGCGAACCGCCGCACCGCAGACCTGGACGATGTGGCAGAGAAGATCTTCACCCGCGACCTGTTCGGCGCAGATTGAGCAGATTGAGGAGACGGGCATGGCACCGAAATTCGGCACGAGCGGCCTGCGCGGTCTGGTCACGGAGCTGACGCCCGCGCTGATCGCGGATCATATCCGCGCCTTCGCCGCCGCCTGCGAGACGGGGGCGGGGCTGTTCGTCGGCCGGGACCTGCGGCCATCGTCGCCGCGGATCGCGGGCGATGTGATCCTTGCGGCGCGGGATCTGGGGCTTGAGGTCACGGATTGCGGCGCGCTGCCCACGCCCGCGCTGGCGCTTGCCGCGCGCACGGCGGGGGCTGCGGCGGTGATGATCACCGGCAGCCATATCCCCGCGGACCGCAACGGGCTGAAATTCTACACACCCCGGGGCGAGATCGGCAAAGCCGACGAGGCGGCGATCCTTGCGGCGCTTGGCCGTCCGGCAGCGGGCCGGGCCGGAGGGCTGCGGCAGGACATGACCGCGGGCGCGGATTTCGTCGCCCGCTATGTCACCGCCTGCGGGGCGCAGGCCCTCGCCGGGCGGCGGATCGGCGTCTGGTCCCATTCCGCCGTGGGCCGCGACATGCTGTCCGAGATCCTGCGCGGGCTTGGGGCCGAAGTGCCGGAATTCGGGCGCTCGGAGACTTTCATTCCGGTCGATACCGAAGCGGTCGATCCGGCCAGCGCGGCGCAGATCGCGGCTTGGGTGCGTGAGGCGGGGCTGGACGCCCTCGTCTCGACCGACGGCGATTCCGACCGGCCCCTGCTGGCGGATGAGGCGGGGCGGATCGTGCCCGGCGACATCCTCGGCCAGATCACCGCGCAGGTGCTGGGGGCGGAAACCGTGGTCACGCCGGTCTCGTCGAACAGCGGCGTGATGCAGAAGGGCTTCGCCCGGGTGATCCGCACGAAGATCGGCTCGCCCTTCGTGATCGGGGCGATGGAACAGGCCGGAGGCCGTGTCACCGGCTATGAGGCGAACGGCGGTTTCCTGCTGGGGTTCGACGCCGAAGGCCCCGCCGGGCCGATCACCGCGCTGCCGACGCGCGACTGCATCCTGCCGCTCGTTATGGTGCTGATCGCGGCGCAGGGCGGCCCGGTCTCGGCCCGCGTCGCCGCCGAGCCGCCGGTCGTCACCCTGGCCGACCGCTTGCAGGAGATCGCGCCCGAAGTCTCGCAGCCTTTCCTTGCCAGCCTCACCGGGGACCAGGACGCCCGCGCCGCTTTCCTGTCCCGGCTCGGCCAGACGGAAGCGGGCACCGACCTGACCGACGGTCTGCGGATCATGCTGGCGGGCGGCGGCGTGCTGCATCTGCGCCCCTCGGGCAATGCGCCCGAGTTCCGGCTCTACGTCGAAGCGGGCGACGAGACCAGGGCGAGACGGCTGATGAAAGACGGGCTCGCCACCCTGCGCGCGGCGCTTTCGGCCTGACCGCGGGCGCAGGGCAGAGACAGGGTTCCGCGGAAAAATCCCGCCCCGGAACAACATTCCCGCCGTTCCCGCGGTTGTGGACTTTGCGCCCGGATTTCGCCCCTGCCCCGGCTTCGCCACTTCGTTGCCTTTGCTTTACCCATCTGCTGTGGCATCACAAACGGGAACTGGTTCTTTCCGGCATGGCAGGCAATGACTTCCAGAACGACGCTGACCCATCTTCAACGGCTTGAGGCCGAAAGCATCCACATCCTGCGCGAGGTGGTCGCCAGCGCCGAAAAGCCGGTGATGCTTTACTCGGTGGGCAAGGATTCCGCGGTGATGCTGCATCTGGCGAAAAAGGCCTTCTGGCCCGCGCCGCCGCCGTTCCCGCTGCTGCATGTCGATACGACCTGGAAATTCCGCGCCATGTATGACCTGCGCGATAAGGCCGCCCAGGCCGCCGGGATGGATCTGCTCGTCTACCACAACCCCGAGGCGCTGGAAAAAGGCATCAACCCCTTCGACCACGGCAGCCTGCACACCGATATGTGGAAGACCGACGGTCTGAAACAGGCGCTCGACAAATACAAATTTGACGTGGCTTTCGGCGGCGCCCGGCGCGACGAGGAGAAATCCCGCGCCAAGGAGCGGATCTTCTCGTTCCGCTCGGCCAACCACCGCTGGGATCCGAAGAACCAGCGCCCCGAATTGTGGAAGCTTTACAACACCCGCAAGGCCCCGGGCGAGACCATCCGCGCCTTCCCGATCTCGAACTGGACCGAGCTGGACATCTGGCAATACATCCACCTGGAAGGGATCGAGATCGTGCCGCTGTATTTCAGCGCGCCGCGCCCGGTGGTGGAGCGGGGCGGGCTGATCCTGATGGTCGATGACGACCGCTTCCGGCTGAACCCCGGCGAGGTGCCGGTGATGAAATCGGTGCGCTTCCGCACGCTTGGCTGCTACCCGCTGACCGGCGCGGTCGAGAGCGAGGCAAAGACCCTGCCCGAGGTGATCCAGGAAATGCTGCTGACCACCACATCCGAACGCCAGGGCCGGGCGATCGACCACGATCAGGCCGCCTCGATGGAGAAGAAAAAGCAGGAGGGGTATTTCTGATGAGCGCCAAAGACCCCGCATATGTCGCCGACCGGCTGATCGCCGAGGATATCGACGCCTATCTGGTGCAGCATCAGCACAAGACCATGCTGCGCTTCATCACCTGCGGCTCGGTCGATGATGGCAAGTCGACGCTGATCGGGCGGCTCTTGTATGACAGCAAGATGATCTTCGAGGATCAGCTTGCAAGCCTGGAACACGACAGTAAAGCGGTCGGCACCCAGGGCGGCGAGATCGACTTCGCGCTGCTGGTCGATGGTCTGGCGGCCGAGCGCGAACAGGGCATCACCATCGACGTGGCTTACCGCTTCTTCGCCACCGACAAGCGCAAGTTCATCGTCGCCGACACGCCGGGGCATGAGCAATACACCCGCAACATGGTGACGGGCGCCTCGACCGCGGACCTCGCCGTGATCCTGATCGACGCGCGCCAGGGCGTGCTGACCCAGACCCGGCGACATTCCTACCTGGTCAATCTGCTCGGCATCAGGAACATCGTGCTGGCGGTGAACAAGATGGATCTGGTCGGCTATTCCGCCGAACGGTTCTACGAGATCGTCTCGGATTATTCGCATTTCGCCAAACAGATCGGGATGGAGAGCTTCCTGCCGATCCCGATTTCCGGCCTGAAGGGCGACAATATCGTCACGAAATCGGCAGAAATGCCGTGGTATCAGGGGCCGGCGCTGCTCGGCCATCTGGAAGAGGCCCCGGTCAACGACAGCCGGATGCTGGACCAGCCGTTCCGCATGGCGGTGCAATGGGTGAACCGGCCGAACCTCGATTTCCGCGGCTTCGCGGGCCAGATCGCCGCCGGTGCGGTGCGGCCCGGAGACCCGGTGCGGGTGCTGCCCTCGGGCAAGACCACCACGGTCAGGGCGATCCCGGCCTTTGGCGGCGAAAAGGACGTGGCGGTGGCGGGCGAGAGCGTCACGCTGACCTTCACTGATGAGATCGACTGCTCGCGCGGCGATGTGATCACCCGCGCCGACGCGCCCTGCGAAGTGGCCGACCAGTTCGAGGCGACGCTCGTCTGGATGGACGAGCACGAGATGCTGCCCGGCCGCCCGTATCTTTTGAAGATCGGGACGCAAACCGTGACCGCCACGGTGACCGAGCCGAAATATGAGGTCAACGTCAACACGCTGGAGCATCTGGCGTCAAAAACGCTGGCGCTGAACGCGATCGGGGTGGTCAATATCTCGACCGACCGGGTGATCCCGTTCGAATCCTACGCGACCAACCCCGACCTCGGCGGCTTCATCCTGATCGACCGGATGACCAATGCCACCGTCGCCGCCGGGATGATCCATTTCGCTTTGCGCCGCAGCCAGAACATCCACTGGCAGGCGGTCGACATCAACCGCGAGGCCCATGCCGCGCAAAAGAACCAGAAGCCCGCCGTGGTCTGGTTCACCGGCCTTTCCGGCTCGGGCAAGTCCACCATCGCGAACCTGGTGGAAAAAAAGCTGCATGCCATGGGCAAGCACACGTTCCTGCTCGACGGCGACAACATCCGTCACGGGCTGAACCGCGACCTCGGCTTCACCGATGCCGACCGGGTGGAGAACATCCGCCGCGTCGGTGAGGTGGCGAAGCTGATGACCGATGCCGGGCTGATCGTACTGACCGCCTTCATCTCGCCCTTCCGGTCCGAGCGCCGGATGGTGCGCGATCTGATGGCGGCGGGCGAGTTCCTGGAGGTTTACGTCGATACGCCGCTGGAAGTGGCCGAGGCGCGCGACGTGAAGGGGCTTTACCGCAAGGCGCGCTCGGGTCAGCTCAAGAACTTCACCGGGATCGACAGCCCCTATGAGGCGCCCGAAGCGCCCGAGCTTGAGGTGAACACCGTCGATCTGAGCCCCGAAGAGGCCGCCGACCGGGTGATCGCGCTGATCATGCGCTGATCAACCGCAGGACAGTCTGGCACCCGGCAGAGCCGCCGGATCGGTATCCGCGCCGTTGTCCGCAAGGATCGCCGCGGATATCCGGCCTTGCGACAGCAACCGGCCAGCGGCGGTCTCTTCAGCACTCTGGCCGGGGGCCGATCACTCGTGCCTTCCGGGCGCAGCGGCAGAATACCCGATTGTCCGGAGAAAATCGGCCGCCGGCCGATGACAGCATTTGTCACGCCATGGCGTCTTCTCAAACGCCTCGCGGAGTGACACGATGCCAGCCTCCCGACCCTCTGCCCGCCGGGGGCCATCAGCAATCCAGAGGCGCTCACCCATGAAGCTCAAATCCATTTCCCTCGTGCTCGCCACCACCGCGCTGGCGGCGCTTTCGCTGCCTTCCTTCGCGCAGGATCAGGACAAGTCCGGGTCGAACCTCACCACCACCTCCGGAGGCGAGAAGGGCGCCGTCGCCACGCTTTCGATGGCCTATGAGCTTTACGGGATCGGGATCGCCTCGGGCGACGCGCTGACCGTGCTCACCGCCGCCAGGCTCGCCGCCTCGGCCGAGGTGGAGGCGCAGGAACCCGCCGCCCTCGATCCCGCCGGTTTCGACGCCGAGGGGCTGAACCTTGAGACTTTCGCTAAGAAACGGGCGCCGTCGCCCACCCCCGCCGCTCCTGCGCCGGTCATGAAGGACGAACCCCGTCCCGCCGCCGTGGCCACCTTCCGCGATGCGCTGAACGAGGATGAGGGCGAGGCGGAAACCCCCGCCACCGCCGCCGCGATGTTCGCCAAAGCGACCGAACTCGCCGGTGATAACGAGGCGCTGAAAGAGATCATCGCCGACGCAGAGGCGGAAACCTCGCGCGGGCGGATCGGCGGCGGGGTAAGCTGGCTGTCGCGGCTGAACTCGGGCAAGGTGGATATCTGGCAAGTGCCCTTCTACGGCAATTCCTATGCCGAGGTGGCGGTGGCCGGCGATGGCGACGCCAACCTCGACGTGGTGATCACCGATGAGAACGGCAATGTCGTCTGCTACGATGTTTCGCCCTCGGATCAGGTCTATTGCGATTTCGTTCCGGCCTGGGACGGCTATTTCTACATTGCGGTGGAGAATACCGGGCGCAAGCGCAACTCATATTACCTTCTGACGAACTGATCCCGGCGCTTGCCAGGACAGAAAGAGCCCACCCTTTTCACGCCGGCTGACCTGCGTGCCGCCATCTCATCGGCATGCAGGTCTGTGATTGTGAAGGGGCTGGCCGTTCAGTCCCTGCCTCTTTTGGATCGGGTTCAGGATGAATCGATCCGGCTCTGATGTCCGGATTTTGCAGATGTATCCGTAGGGCGCGAGGCTATCGAGCGTCTTGCGCCCGGCCTCGTGATGCCCGTCATGGCTCAGAGTCCTGCTCTCGAAATCGGCGGGGCGATCTGGCGGATGGCGGAACTGTGGACCCGGGGCTGGTTCGCCCGGTTCAGTAAAGCCGCTTCTGCGAGGCGGGATCGTAGCCCGTCCAGTCGTCCCCGGCGCCGGTCCGCAGCTTCTCCACCCAGCGGGGGTCCTGCAACAAAGCCCGGCCGAGCGCGATCAGATCGAACTCGCCCGCGGCGAAAAGCGCGGGCACCGTCCCGATCCCGGCGCTTTCCACCACGGTGACCGGATCGCGGGCATAGGGCGTGCCCAGACCCACCGAGCCGACCGCCACCACCGGCAGGCCGAACATCTCTCTGACATGGCCCGCGAGTGTGCGCCCGGACCCCTCGAAGCCGGGATCGAAATAGCGCCGGGTCGAGACGTGAAAGCCGGTGATTCCGGCATCCACCACCGGCCGCAGCGCCGCGCGCAGGGCCTCGGGGGTCGGCCAGGGCCGGGCATCGTAGAAGCCGCCCTTCCATTGCGAGAACCGCAGCATGACCGGGAAATCCGGCCCCGCCGCCGCCCGGACCGCCGCCGTCACTTCGGCCGCGAAACGGGGGCCCTCGCCCCAAGCGTCGCTGCGGCGGTTGGTCTGGTCCCAGAAGAACTGGTCGATCAGATAGCCATGCGCGCCGTGCAGCTCCACCCCGTCGAACCCGGCCTCGCGCGCGAAAACCGCGCTGCGGGCAAAGGCGGCGATGGTGTCGCGGATCTCGCCCTCGCTCATCGCGCGGCCCTTCGGGCTGCCGTCGAGCGCCAGCCCCGAGGGGCCGAGGACCGGGGCGTCGGGGAAGGGCGGCGCCCCCTCGTCGCGCACCGCGCCCAGATGCCAGAGCTGCGCGAAGATATGCCCCCCGGCCTCATGCACCGCCCGCACCACCCCGGCCCAGGCCGGGACGGTGGCGGCGTCGAGCCTCGGGATGTTGTCCGCGCTGCCCGCCGAGGGCGTGTCGATATAGACGCCCTCGGTGACGATCAGCCCCACCCCGGCCGCCGCGCGGCGGGCGTAATATTCCGCCACGTCGCGGCCCGGCAGGCCATGGGGCGAGAAGCCCCGCGTCATCGGCGCCATGACGAAGCGGTTCGGCAGCGTGAGCGGCCCAAGGCGGAACGGCGTGAACAGGGGCGCCACGCTGGCGGGAAGCTCTGTCATGCTTTCCTCCTCAGACGGCGCTCAGCCGGGCGATCTGATCCGCGCTCAGGTCCAGCCGCGCACCGCGCGCAAGCGAGTCGAGGTGCGCGACCGAGGTGGCCGAGGCCAGCGGCCCGATCACCCCGGGCTGCGCCGAGACCCAGGCCAGCGCCACCTCGGCAGGCGTCGCCGATAGCTCCGCCCCCACCTCGTCCAGCGCGGCGAGGACCGCGAGGCCCTTGTCGGTGAAATAGCGCTCCAGACTGCTGGCCCGCGCACGCCCCTCCAGATCCTCGCGCCGACGGTATTTGCCGGTCAGGAAACCCGCGGCCAGCGAGTAATAGGGGATCAGGCTCAGCCCTTCCGCCAGCACCAGGTCCTGCATCGCGCCCTCGTAAGCGTCGCGCCGCATCAGGCTGTATTCGTTCTGGATGGTCTGATAGCGCGCGATCCCCTTCGCGGCGGAAATCCCGAGCGCCTCGCCCAACTGACCGGCATCGAAATTCGACGCGCCGATCCAGCGCACCTTGCCCGCCTGCACCAGCCGCTCATAGGCCATGAGCGTTTCCTCCTGGCCCACGGCGGGGTCGAACCAGTGGCTCTGGTAGAGGTCGATGTAATCGGTCTGCAACCGTTTCAGCGAGCCCTCGACCGCCGTCTCGATCCATCTGGCCGAAAGGTCGATCCTGCCCTGGCCAATGTCTGATCCGACCTTGGTGAAGATATGCACCTTGTCGCGGTTGCCGCGCGCCTTCATCCAGCGGCCGATGATCTTCTCGCTTTCGCTGTCGTTGCCCGGCACCCAGCGGGAATAGACATCCGCCGTGTCCAGCGCGGTGAAGCCCTGGGCGAGATATGCGTCGAACACTGCGAAGGATGTGGCCTCGTCCGCCGTCCATCCGGCGGTGTTGGTGCCGAGGACCAGCGGCGCGATATGCAGATCGGTGCGGCCAAGCTGACGCTTTTGCATGATGCCTCCTGTGGTTGCGGGCGCGATCATCGCAAGGTTACGCTCCGGAGCCCAGCCAGGCCAGGGCGATCCGGCGGCAGATCGCCACCGCGCAGTGCAGGTTCTCCACCGGCACCGATTCATCCGCCGTGCCGCTGGCGCCCAGATGCCCCGGCCCGATGATGGCGAAAGGCGCCTCCACCCCGTCCATCAGCACCGCCCCGTCGGAATAATAGGACACGCCGAGGATCTTCGGCCGCTCGCCCCGCTCCTCCTCGCAGATCCGGGCGCAGAGGGCGACGAAGGGCGAATCCGCCCGTTCCTCGACCGCGGGTTTGAAGTCGATCACCTCAAGCGCGATCCCCTCGCCCAGATGCGCGGCCAGCCGGTCGAGGATCACATCGGCGGGCACCCCCGGCGGCAGGCGGATATCCACCACCGCCTCGCAATATTCCGGCGTCATATTGTTGGCCGAGCCGCCCTGGATCCGGTTCAGGCTGAGCGTCGGCCCGTCCAGCAGCGGATGCGCGGGCAGATCGAAGGTGAATGTCTTCAGCCGCTCCAGCCCTGCCATCAGCGCGTGGATCGCATTGGCGCCGCCCTCGCCCGAGACATGGCCGATCCGGCCGCGTGCGCTCAGCCGCAGCCAGAGCACCGCCTTTTCCACCACGATGATATCCAGATCGCTCGGCTCGCCGCAGAGGAAAGCGCCGATCTCGTCCTTCAGCCCCTGCGCGGCGAAACGGCGCGCGCCGAGCAGGTCGTTGCTCTCTCCAGCGGTGAAGGCCAGCACGAGATCGCCTTCCAGCGGCGTGCCCGAGGCGGCGATTTCCCCGGCGGCGGCGACCATGCAGGCCAGGGCGGATTTCATGTCGCTGGCGCCGCGGCCATGCACCCGCCCGCCCTCGATCAGGCCGGAGAACGGATCGCGGCTCCAGCCGGTGGCGCCGGGGGGAAGCGTGTCCATATGCGACGAGAACACCATCGCCTTGCGCCGCCCCGCCCCGCGAATGCGGCCGAGGACATTGGCGCGGCCGGGCTGGAACTCGTCCAGCTCCGCCCCGATCCCCAGAGACAGCAGCGCCTGGTGCACCAGCCGCGCCACCTCCAGCTCGCCGCCGGGCGGATCGCAGCTTGGCACCCGGATCAGTTGCGACAGGAACTCCGCCACGTCGAACACCGCCGCGCCCTGCGTCTTGTCGTGAAGGTCTTCCATCCGCTTCCCCCGCCGTTTGGCGCACTATGCGCGAGCCCGCGGGCGGTGATAAGCGGCGATTTCCCGCAGGCCGCCTGCGGGGCCGCGGCGCGGGCAAAATCGCCTCTGGCAGGGAATATCCGATCCGGCTAACAGAAAGCGCAGCCGGAACGGCGGTCGCGGCACAGGGGAAAAGGCGATGACGGGAAGAACGGAACGCTCGGTGCTGTCCTATCTGACGGTGGCGATCATCGTCACGGTCCTCGGCCTTGCGCTCGGGGCCTGGCTTGGCTGGCAGATGACGGGCACCCTGGGCGGCATGGCTTCGGTCTTCTTCATCTGCGCCGTGCTGGCGGTGCTGGAGATTTCGCTCTCGTTCGACAATGCCATCGTGAACGCGAACAAGCTGAAGGACATGACGCCGAAATGGCAGCGCCGTTTCCTGACCTGGGGCATCCTGATCGCCGTGTTCGGGATGCGGGTGATCTTCCCGCTCATGATCGTGGTGATCGCCGCCAATGTCGGCCCCTGGACCGCGCTGACCATGGCCGCCAGCCAGCCCGAGGAATATTCTCGCATCATGCTTGAGGCGCATCTGCCGATCGCGGCCTTCGGCGGCACCTTCCTGATGATGGTGGCGCTGAGCTTCTTCTTCGACCATGAGAAAGACGTGCACTGGATCCGCTGGATCGAAGAGAAAGCCCAGCAATATTCCTCGGTCAAAGGGGTCGAGATCGCGGTGGTTCTGGTGATCATGATGATCTTCACCCGCATCATCGGCGATTCGGACGCGCCCCATCTGGGGCCGGTGGCGGCGAACACCTTCTTCTATTCGGCGGTCTGGGGCCTTCTGACCTTTCTTCTGGTAGAGGTGGTGGGCGGCGTGCTCGACCGCAGCCAGCAGATGCTGGAGGGCGCGGCCAAAGGCGGTTTCGGCGCCTTTCTGTATCTTGAGGTGCTGGACGCCAGCTTTTCCTTCGACGGCGTGATCGGCGCCTTCGCCCTGACGCAGAACCTGTTCGTCATCGCCATCGGTCTGGGCATCGGCGCGATGTATGTGCGTTCGATGACCATCATGCTGGTCGAGCGCGGCACGCTCGCCGAATACCGCTATCTGGAGCACGGCGCCTTCTGGGCGATCATGATCCTGTCGGTGATCATGTATCTCCAGGCGCTGATCCATATCCCCGAGGTGATCACCGGCCTCGGCGGCGCCTGCCTGATCGGGGTGGCGCTCATCTCCTCGATCCGCTGGAACCGGCGCGAGGCCGCCGCCGCAGAGTAGAGCGGGCGCGGCGGATCCGCTCGCGCAGCCGCTCCCACCCTTTGAACAGCCCGCGTTTCGCGGGGGATTCGAAGATCTCGTCGGGGCCGTTCGGATCGAGGATCTCGTTGTCGGCCAGCCATTTGGTGAAACCGTTCAGATCGGGCAGCTCATAGGGCCGCAGGCTGCGGCCCGGCCCGCGCAAAGCCTCGACCGTGGCCAGCAGCGATCCGGTCCGCGCCAGCGTCTCGCCGACGACCCCGGGCGTCACCCCCAGATGTTCGGCGAGCAGATCGTCGCGCAACGCCGCGATCCCCTCGCGCAGATGGGCGCAGCCGGGCGCGTCAGTGGAAAGGATCACGTCGCATTCGGTATCCAGCCGCAAAGAGCGGTTGTTGACGTTCGACGAGCCCACCCGCAGCACCGCATCGTCGACCACCATCACCTTGGCATGGACATAGATATCCGCGCCCCCTGCCGTGACCGGATGGTAAATCCCAAGCCGTCCGTGCATGTCGATCCTGCGCAGGGCCTTGACCAGCCGGGCGCGGGCGGTGTCCATCGCCAGCGGCTCCAGCCAGCCATGGGCGGCGCGCGGGTTGATCACCAGAATCTCCGGCCCGTCCTCCTCAAGCAGCCGTTCGGCCACCGCCCGCGCGATGCGGCGCGAGGCGAAATACTGGCTTTCCAGATAGATGAAGCGCCGCGCCGCGCGGATCATGTCGGCGTAGGCCTCTTCTATCTCGTGGCGCGGCTCCACCCCCTCCATCTTCGGGACGGTGCGGGCGATGGCCAGCGGCGCATCCCTCAGCCGCGCGGGCAGCCCCGGGGGCCAGCAGTCGTGGCAATCCTCGCAGGGCTCCAGCACCTCGCCGGTGGCCGCCTTCCAGCGGGCGCGCGCCAGATCGGCGATGGCGCCGGCGGCCTTGCCGTCGAAGGCGCTGGTCGCGTCATGCCAGGGCGGATGGTGCCGACCGCCGGGGCTGATGCGCTTCGGGTCGTCGTCCAGATGCTCGCGGGTGTCCCAGCGGTTCATCGTCATGTCGATCCCGCCGCAGAACGCCATGCAATCGTCGATCGCCACGATCTTCTGATGGTGCGAACTGGCCAGGGGATGCGCCGCGTCCAGCCGGAGCGTGATGCGCGGATGGGCCTTCCAGCGCAGGATCGTGAACAGGGTCGTGCCGCGAAACAGCGTCTTGAGCGCGCCGGTGTCCCAGCGGAGCAGGCGGATTTCCAGCGCAGGCGTGCGGTCTGCCAGCCAGAGGATGAAATCCCCCAGCCGTTCCGGCCCACCGTCTGAGTGATCGCCGAAACTGATCCGCGCGTCGAAATCCCAGCCGATCAGCAGGATCGAGCGCCGCGCCGCCAGCATCGCCTTGCGCACCGCCACGAAATAATCCGCCGCATCGACGATGAAGGCGAAACGCTCCGCGGGCTCGATGCGCCAGCAGTTCCGGCCCGGTTCCATCACTATGCGGCTCTCTTGCATCGGCCCCTCGTCCCCGATGCTGAACGCAAGGGGCCGCCCGCCGGTTCCGCCGCGATTTCGGGCCCCGGTTTCGGCGTGGCGGTGCTTGTGAGGATCCGGGCCGTGGCGGCTGTATCACCCTCGGTATCTGTTGAAGCCCCGGAGGGGGGCCAGCCCCCGATTGCCTTCGGCAATCCCCCCGGGATATTTAGAGACAGAAAATGAGGCAGGTCGTTTTGCGCGCCGCGGTCTGGCGCGGGAGGCTGTTCCCGGATGCGGGGAGCTGCCAAGCAGGTCCGCGGCCCGCGCGGGAGAGCGGGCGGGGCCCGGGGGCCCCGTCCCGGGGGGTCAGGCGGCGTGTGTTGTGAACATGCCTCTGGTTATGGCGGCCATGTCGATGGTGCCGAGCGGGCGGCCTTCGGCGTCGGTCACCGCGAAACGCTCCTGGCCCGAGGCGATGATGCGGCGCGCGGCCTCGTCCAGCAGCGTACCCTCGGGCAGTTGCGGGAGATCCGCATCCGCCGGGCCCCTGGTCATCAGCGTTCCGACCCGGATCACCTTGCCGCGGTTCACATGTTCCACGAAGCTGGAAATGTAATCGTCGGCCGGGTGCATCACGATGTCCTGGCCGGTGCCCTGCTGCACCATCTCGCCGTCGCGCAGGATGGCGATCTGATCGCCGAGGCGCAGGGCCTCGTCCAGGTCGTGGGTGATGAAGACGATGGTCTTGCGGATGTCCTTTTGCAGGTCCAGCAGGATCGTCTGCATGTCGACCCGGATCAGCGGGTCGAGCGCCGAGAACGCCTCGTCCATCAGAAGGATCGGCGCGTCGTTGGTCAGCGCCCGGGCAAGGCCCACCCGCTGCTGCATGCCCCCGGAAAGCTGGTTGGGATATTTCTGCTCGAACCCTTTCAGGCCGACCCGCTCCAGCCAGTAGGTTGCGGTTTCCACCTGTTTCGCCCGCGCCACGCCTTGGACCTCAAGCCCGTAGACGGTGTTCTCCAGCACATTTCTGTGCGGCAGCAGCGCGAATTTCTGGAACACCATCGCCGTCTTGTGGCGGCGGAATTCGCGGAGCTGGTCGGGGGACATCTTCACCACATCCTCGCCGCCGACGATGACCTCGCCCGAGGTCGGGTCGATCAGCCGGTTGATGTGGCGGATCAGCGTCGACTTGCCCGAGCCCGACAGCCCCATGATCACCTGGATCCCGCCCGCCGGCATCGAGATGTTGATGTCGCGCAGCCCCAGCACATGGCCGTGCTTCTCGTTCAGCTCGGCCTTGGACATGCCGCCCTCGACCAGCGACACCAGTTCCGCCGCCTTCGGACCGAAGATCTTGTAGAGACGCCGGATCGCGATGCCGTATTCGTTGATTGCCGGATCAGCCATGGACGATCTCCAGATGCTTTTGCAGGCGCCGGCCGTAGGCCTGGCTTACGCGGTCGAAGATGATGGCGATGCCGACGATCGCCAGACCGTTGAACATGCCCATGGTGAAATACTGGTTGTTGATCGCGCGCAGCACCGGCTGGCCGAGCCCCTGCACCCCGATCATCGAGGCGATCACCACCATGGCCAGCGCCATCATGATGGTCTGGTTGATCCCGGCCATGATCGTCGGCAGCGCCAGCGGCATCTGCACGTTCTTCAGCTTCTGCCAGGACGACGAGCCGAAGGCATCCGCCGCCTCCAGCACGTCCTTGTCGACGAGGCGGATCCCCAGATTGGTCAGCCGGATCATCGGCGGGATGGCGTAGATCACCACCGCGATCACCCCCGGCACCCGGCCGATGCCCAGAAGCATCACCACCGGGATCAGATAGACGAAGCTCGGCATGGTTTGCATCACGTCGAGGATCGGGTTCATCACGCTTTGCATCCGGTTCGAGCGCGCCATCAGGATGCCGATCGGAATCCCGAGCGCGATCGCCACCACGGTGCAGACGAAGATCATCGACACGGTGCGCATCGTGTCTTCCCACATGTCGAACCAGCCGATCAGCAGAAGCGTGATCACCGCGCCGATCACGATCTTCCAGCTGCGGCTGGCGAACCAGGCGATGGCCGCGACGAGCGCCAGCATCACCGGCCAGGGCGTGGCCAGCATCAGCCGCTCGGAATGGATCAGGAACTGCCGCAGCGGCTCGAAGATCGTCTCGAACGTGCCGCCCCAGGCCCGGGTGAATTCCCGGAAACCGTCGTCGATGACCTTCCGCAAATCCCGCAATGAACTGTCGCTCATATGCGGAAAATTATAAAACCAATCCATCAAAAGACCCCCGGGTTCGCTTGTTGTTGCCGTGCCTGCGCCTGTGCGCGGCCGGTTTTTTTTGCCCTGCTTTCTGCCGCAAGAGCGACCGGCGGTTTCATCCTAATGCGACACGAATGCGCAAAAACCGTCCTGGGCTGCGGTCGGTTTCCCTGTGGTCCGCCAGCTTTGCCGGCGCCCTCAGGGAAGGCTGTCCGGCGGCATGGAAACCGCCGGACAGGTCTTTGATCAGAGCGCCGATCTGATCTTTTCGGCGGCCTCGGGGGTGACCCACGGGGTCCAGATTTCCTCGTTGTTCTCAAGGAAATACCGCGCGCCATCCTCGCCCGCGGCCTGGTTGTCGGTCATCCAGGCCATCAGTGCGTTGACGGTGGCGTTCGACCAGGACCTGGTGTCGAGATAGGCTTTCACATCGGCCGGGGCGCGCTCGGCGAAGCCCGAGGTCATCAGCGTCTGCACCGTGTCGCCCGGCCAGTCGTTCTTCTGCGGATCGGGGCATTCCGCGACCGAGTTGCAGCGCGCCCATTCTTCCGCGTTGAACTCGACGCCATGGTCCAGCTTGACCATCTCGTATTTGCCCAGAAGCGCGGTCGGAGCCCAGTAATAGCCGACCCAGCCCTGCTGATTCTCGTAAGCGCGGGCGATGGAGCCGTCGAGGCCCGCGGCCGAGCCGGTGTCGATCAGCTTGAACCCGGCCGCTTCGGCGCCATAGGCCTTGAACAGTTGAGCGGTGACCACGGTGCCGCCCCATCCGGCCGGGCCATTGTGCACCGCGCCCTTCGAGGCGTCCTCGGCATCGGGGAACAGGTCGGGGCGCTTCAGCACATCGTCGATGGTCTTCAGATCGGGATTGGCGTCGGCGAGGTATTTCGGGATCCACCAGCCCTGGACCGCACCATCCGACAGCGCCAGCGCGCCGGGGACGAGGCGGCCTTCCGCGGTGCCGCGGGCGATCACTTCGGGCACCAGATCGACCCAGCCCTCGGGGGCGAGGTCGGGGGCGCCGGTTTCTACCATCGAGGTGATGGTCGGCACGGTGTCGCCGGTGATCACGCTGGTGTTGCAGCCATAGCCTTCCTTGAGGATGAAGGCGTCAAGCGCGGCCAGAACTTCGGCGCTTTGCCAGTTCATGCTGGCGATGGTGACATCGCCGCAATCCTGCGCCATGGCGGCGGTGGCGCCAAAGCTGACGCCCAGCGACAGAAGCGCGGATACAGACAATTTCTTCATGAATTTCTCCCGATTGCGGTTTGTGGATGAACCTGGCGGCGACACCGCTTCTGCCGTCAGGTTTCGGATCTTGCGGACGGATCCCGCTCCGGCAGCGAAGACGGGAGCGGGACCCCGGCTCTCGCCGGCACGGGCGTGCCCTTGCGGATCGACCGTGCTGTCATTGTCTTCGGTCATGTCGGATCGTGAAACTTCCGCGGCGGAAGATCAACGGAAAACCGCCCCGGCTCGGCGCCTCACGCGACCTTTATCAGGCTATTGCGACATGGCACGTCATGCCGCAGCCGCTTCGGCGGGAAACGGTCTCACCCTGCCGGATCGGTCAGAATCACCGCATTGGCCGGGTCGAAAGCCGCGGTCAGCGCCTCTCCCGCGCGGGGCAGCGGGCCGCCGTCGTTCTGCGCGAAGACCGAAATGGCGCGGCCCTGGAAGTCCATCCGCAGAATCACCGCCGTGCCGGTGAACACCTCATGCGAGACGGTGCCGCTCAGCCGGTTCGGCCCCTCTCCGGGCGCGGCGACCTGCATTTTCTCGGGCCGCACCGCCAGCGTCACCTGGCGCCCAGGGGCGGCCTCGTCGCGGGTGGTGACGAGACTGCCGTCCTCCAGCCGCACCCGGGTCAGCCCGCCCTCGCGCGCCTCGACCATGCCGGTGAAGAGATTCGCCGCGCCAAGGAAATTCGCCGCGAACACCGTCGCCGGGCGCTCATAGATCGCGCGCGGGGCGCCGATCTGTTCGACCCTGCCCGCCCGCATGATGGCGATGCGGTCGGAGAGCGTCAGCGCCTCTTCCTGGTCGTGGGTGACGAAGATCGTGGTGATGCCCAACTCGCGCTGGATCTGTTTCAGCTCGATCTGCATCTCTTCGCGCAGGTTCTTGTCCAGCGCCCCGAGCGGCTCGTCCAGAAGCAGCACCCGCGGATTGGTCGCCAGCGCGCGGGCCAGCGCCACCCGCTGCTGCTGCCCGCCCGAAAGCTCACGCGGCTTGCGCTCGCCGAACCCTTCCAGCCGCACCAGCCTGAGCAATTCTTCTACCCGCGCCGCGATTTCCGCCTTCGGGCGGTGGCGCACCGACAGGCCGAAGCCGAGGTTCTCGCGCACGTTCAGATGCGGGAAAAGCGCGTAGTTCTGGAACATCAGCCCTATGTCGCGGCGGTTCACCGGCACCCTCTCAACCGGCTGGCCGTCCATCAGGATGCGCCCGCTGTCGGGCGTCACGAACCCGGCGATGGCGCGCAGAAGCGTGGTCTTGCCGCAGCCCGAGGGGCCGAGCAGCCCGAAGAACTCGCCCTCGGCGATGGTCAGCGTCACCTCGTCCAGCGCGCGGGTGGCGCCATAGGTTTTGGTGACGGATTGCAGATCGACGGACCCCATTCAGCGCTCTCCTGAAAAGCTCGACAGCCGGGCGAAGGCGATCATCAGCGCCATGGAAACCAGGATGACGATGGTCGAAATCGCGTTGATCTCGGGGGTAAAACCCTGACGGATCGAGGAATAGATCTCGACCGGCAGGATCGAGATCCCCACCGGAGCGAGGAAATAGGAAATCACGAACTGATCGAAGGAAATCGCAAAGGCGAACAAGGCCGCCGCCACGATCCCCGGCGCCATCAGGGGCAGCGAGACCCGGCGGAACACCTGCCAGGGCGTGGCCCCGAGGCTCGCGGCCGCCTCCTCGAACACCGCGCCGAAGCTCTGCATCCGGGCCGAGATCACGATCACCACATAGGGCAGCGACAGCGCCACATGGCCCAAGAGGATCGAATGCAGCCCGCGCCCGATCCCGGTCCAGAAGAAGAAGATCAGCATCGCCGTGCCGGTGATCAGCCAGGGGATCACCAGGGGCGGCATCAACAGCCCCTGCAAGAACCGCTTCCCCGGAAAATCGTAGCGCGCGAAGGCCAGCGCCACCATCGTGCCCAGCGAGGTCGCGATCGCCATATTGGCCAGCGCGATCCAGACCGAATTCCAGGTGGCACGGAGCAGCCGCTCATTCTCGGCCAGCTTCCCGAACCAGACCGTATCGAAGCGGAACGGCAGCATGTAGAGCGGCGATTTGTTGAAGGCCATGATCATCATCACAAGGATCGGCACATACAGAAACAGCAGCACCAGCCCCAGATAAGACCGCGCCAGCACCCCGAACATCCGGCTCATGCCGCCACCCCCTGCACATGCCGCCGGATCAGCGGCCAGAACAGCGCCATCAACAGGAACACCGCCCCCAGCATGACAAACCCAAGCGCGGCGCCGAGCGGCCAGTTGAACGCCGCGGTGAACTGGTTCTCGATCAGCGTGCCCAGCATGATCGCCTGGGTGCCGCCAAGGATCCGCGGCTCCATGAAACTGCCCATCACCGGAACGAAGGTCAGCATCGCCCCGGCGATGATCCCCGGAAGGCTCAGCGGCAGGATCACCCGCAGGAACACCTGCCCCCAGGACGCGCCAAGGGACCGCGCCGCCTCGGTCAGCGAGGGGTTGATCCCTTGCAGCGAGACATAGCAGGTCAGCACCACATAGGGCAGATAGGCATGGGTCAGCCCGACCAGGATCGCGGGGTAAGAGTTCATGATCTCGATCGACGGCGCCCCCGGCCAGACCGCATGCAGCGCCCGCCCGATCAGCCCGTAATCGGTCAGCACCATGGTCCAGGAAAAGGTCCGCACCAGCCCGTTCGACCAGAACGGCAGCACCACCAGCAAGAGCATCGCCTCGCGCCAGCGGTTCTTTATCACCCGCGCCAGCACCCAGGCCGCAGGATAGCCGAAGGCCAGACACAGCAGGGTGACATGCAGCCCCAGCATCATCGAGCGCCCCGCGTTCACCAGATAGACCTCCTGGGTGAAAAAGGTCCGGTAATGCGCCAGGGTGAATTCGGGCGTCCCGCTCAGCGGTGAGACGGTCAGGAAGCTGAAATACAGCATCGCCGCCAGCGGCAGCAGCACGGTGGCCAGGAGCCACAGATAGGCCGGCCCGGCCAGCCACAGGATCGCGCGGTTGCGTGCGGCGGTGGTCGTCATCTCGCGCGCCTTCCCTGTTGCGCCGGGCGGTCATTCATGTCTCAAGATACCGCAATGAACCGGGTCTTTCCGGCCCCCGCCCGGTCCTTCCGGGGGTTAAGTGACCTGAAAACACCGCCGCCATCAACAGGGAAGAGATATGACCATCACCAGATACGCCGCCGCCGCGGCGCTGACCGCCGCCCTGGCCGCCCCCGCCCTTGCCGAAGAGATCCGCGTGCTGAACTGGAACAGCTACGGCACCGACGCCGAATTCGCCATCCAGGAGTTCGAGGCCCAGACCGGCATCAGGGTGCTGCACGACTATTTCACCTCGGAGCAGGAGGCGGTGACCAAGCTCCAGACCGGCGCGGGCTCCTATGACGTGGTGATCATCAACGGCGCGATGATCGACACGATCCGCGAACTGGACCTCTTGCAGGGCATCGACACCGCGCAGATCACCCGCTGGGACGATCTGACCCAGGCCTTCAAGGAAAACGAATCCGTCTACAACAACGACACTTACTGGGGTGTGCCCTGGGTCTGGGGCGTGAACGGCCTCGCCTATAACAGCGACAGGATCACCACGCCCATCACCTCGGCCAATGCGATGTGGGATCCGGCCCATGCCGGCCGCGTGTCCTTGCGCGACGATGCCGAATGGCAGGTGAAACAGACCGCGCTGGTTCTCGGCCAGGACATCAACCACCCCGAGGATCTGGCCGCGATCAAGGCGAAGCTCCTGGAGCTGAAACCCCAGGTCAAATCGCTCTGGATGTCGGAAGACGAATGGATGAAGGGCATGGCGAACGGCGCCTATGACATCGGCCAGATCTGGGCCGGCGGCGCGATGCGGGCCAAGACCACCTTCGGCCTGCCGGTCGAATTCGTCATCCCGGATGAGGGCGTCATCGCCTGGTTCGACGTGCTGGGCACCCCGAAAGGCTCGAAAAACCCCGAGGGCGCGGCGAAATTCATCGACTACATGATCTCGCCCGGGTTCTACACCCGCTGGGATACCGAGATCGGCGCCGCCACTTCCGCGAACCCGAAGGCGCTGGAAGCCCTGCCCGAGGGCAGCTTCAACCGCGACGTGCTGGGCGACCCGGCGGTGGCCGAAAAGCTGCGCTTCATGGGGCCGCTCTCTGATGCCGAACGTCAGGCCTTCCAGCAGATGTGGGCCGAGGTGAAGACCGAATTCGCCCGCTGACCCTGGCGCGGCGGCTTTCCGAGGCCGCCGCTTCCCCCGGAAGGAATGCCCATGCTGATCGGCCCGAACATCGGCCTTTCCCGCGCCTGGAACACCTGGTCCACCCGCCCGGCCGAGATGGTGTTCCTGCCGCTCGGCGCCCGCGTGACGCCCGTGCTTTACGCCACCAGCACGCGCAGGGCGTCGCTCATCACCGCGGGCCAGGACATCACTTTCGGCGAGCACGCGACCGACGGCAGCCTGATCAGGTTCCAGACCAGCCACGCCGGAACGGGGATCGACTGGGCTTACGACAAGGCCGACCCCTGGGCCTTCACCGGGCGCTGGCAGGGCCGGGCTTTCGGCGAATGGGCCCTGCGCTATTGGGTGACGCTCTGCCTGTCGTCTGAGACCGGAGAAGAGGCCCGCTGGGACGAGGGCCTGAGCGCCGCGATCCTGAGCTTCGGCCAGCGCCATGTCGCCCTCGTCTGCGACCAGGCCCCGGTCCAGGTCACCGCCCATGCCAGCCCCGGGGCGCTCGCAGAGGATTACGAGACCAACGGCTATTTCACCAAAGCCGCGCGCGGCAGCCACGCCCCCTGCATCGCCCTGCGCTTCAACCTGGAAATGATGCCCGCGGCCCGCTTCGCCGCCGCCGTCGCCGATTCCATCCCTCTCGCCGTCGAAAAGGCCCGCACCGCGCTTGCGCGCGAGGCCCCCGCCGCCCTGCCCCTCCATCAGGGCCGGGCCGGGGGCGCGCTGGACGCGATCCGCGACGTTATGGGCTGGAACACGCTCTGGGACGGCACCAACCGCCGCCCCTGGACCGCCGTCAGCCGGATCTGGCACCTGGGCGATTTCGCGGTCTGGTATAACGACGCCACCTTCAACGCGCTGATGTGCGGGCTGTTCGACGAGGCCCTCGCCCGCGACAACATGGTGGCCGCGCTGGCCTCGGCCACGCCGCAGGGCAATATCGCCTGCATCGCCACCTCGAACGACATCTGGGTGGACCGCTCGCAGGCCCCCCACGGCGCGCTGATGGCCTGGCTGATGTTCCTGCGCGCGGGCGACCGCAGCCTGCTGGAGCTTTGCTACCCTGCCCTTGCCGCCAACCAACGCTGGTGGCGCGCGCATCGCGACCCGGAGGGGATCGGCCTCGTCTCCTGCGGCTCGTCCGATGTGGGCGACGGTCTCTACAAGGGCAGCCATTTCGGCGCCCGCAACGAGACCGGGATGGACAATTCCCCCACCCATGACGAGGCGGTCTGGAACCCGGAAACCCGCACCCTGTCGCTGATCGACCTCGGGCTGAACTGTGCGCTGGCGCTCGATGCCGAGATGCTGGCGAAGATCGCCACGGAACTGGGCCACAGCGAGGATGCCGCAGAGTTCACCGTCCTTGCCGGGTCGAGCCGCGCGAAGATCCGAAGCGAACTCTGGGACGAGAGCCGCAAGATCTTCGCCAACCGTCAGCGCGGCGGCGGCTTCGTGCGCTCGGTGGGGCCGACCAGCTTTTACCCGATGCTTTGCGGCGCGGCCTCGCCCGAACAGGCGGAGCACCTGATCGCCCATCTGGAAAACCCCGAAACCTTCGGCGGCGAATGGGTGATCCCGAACGTCTCGCGTGACGATCCGGCGTTCGGGGATAACGTCTACTGGCGCGGCCGGATCTGGGCCAATGTCAACTGGTTCACCTGGCAGGCGCTGCGCCGCGAGGGGCGTCTCAACGAGGCCCGCCGCTTCGCCGACAAATCCCTGCGCCTGTTCATGAAGAACTGGTCCGCGCGCATCGCCGCCGAGAACTACAACGCCACCACCGGCGAGGGCCAGGACCAGCTTGACGCCGATCCGTTTTACGCCTGGGCGGCGATGCTGCCGCTGATCGCCCTCGGCGAGGTGATGGATGTCTCGCCCTGGCACGGCTGGGAGATCACCCTGACCGGCGAGGACGTGAACCTTGGCCCGGTGCTGATGCCGCCCGGCCGCGTGACGCTGACCTGCCGGGGCGATTCCATGCACCTCAGCCGCGGCGCTGAGGCGCTGTTCGGCACAGACGGCTGGCGCGGACGGCTGACGCAGATCGCCGCCGGTCCCGACCGGATCTCGCTCGACCTGTGGCCCGAAGGCGAAGGGCAGGGAACCCTCATCCCCCCGCCCGCCTTCGATACCGCATATCTGTTCGTAAACGGCGAGGCGCAGCCCCGCGGCCCCCGGGAAATCCCGCTCACTGGCCTGGGCCCCGGCAGCCGGATCACCCTGATCCGCTCTTCCGCCCTCACGGGCGTCATCGCCAGCGAAGAGGTCCGTCAGGACCGATGAGCGCCCCCCGGCCTACCGTCGCGCGTAATGTTCCGGCGGCTGTTCGCTGCGCAATCCCGCGCAACCGCACCCGGCCTCCAAAGGCAGCGCCGCCAGCACCATCAGCGCCAGTTTCGACGCCAGAGGCCCCAGCACCTTATACGGATCATCGCCAAGGATCTTCACTCCCGCCGGCGCGAAATAGCTCTGGAACGCCGCCGTCACGAAGCTGATATTGGTGATACAGGCCCCGATCTCGCGCGCCAGCGTCACCTCGGGCGCGAAGGAATGGTTGATGAAATCCGCCCCCATGCTGCGCCAGGCCATCACCTCGGCCGGGCTGGTCAGCCGCGGCCCCCAGGCATGGGCGCAGACCAGCCCCGCCTCCTGGCCATAGACCCGCCCCGGCCAGCGCGCCCGCCCCCCCCGTTAGCCCCCCCCAGCGCCTTAGGGGCCGGGGAGCGCCGTTCC
>NZ_UXAW01000062.1 GCF_900609055.1 Pseudogemmobacter humi
TGTCGCGGGCGGTCAGGGTCGGGCGGGCGGGCAAGGGGTTCACGCGGGGCCGCTGACCTCATCGGGCAGCCCCCCCGACAAGCCAATGGCGGCGCGGAAATGGCTGGCAAGCCGCGCGGCCTCGATGTCGATATCGTGCTGTTCCAGCACGGCGGCGCGCGCCTCGTGGCCCATCCGCGCCAGCACATCGACCGGCACCGCGGCGAAATTGCGGATCGCCTGGGCGAGGGCGCGCGCATCGCCCGCGGGCACCAGCCAGCCGGTGCCGGAGGTGACCAGTTCGGGAACCCCGGCGATGGCGCTGGCGATCACCGGGCGGCCGGCGGCGAAAGCCTCCATCACCACCATCGGCAGCCCCTCGGCGAAAGAGGGCAGCACCAGCGCATGCGCCCGCGCCAGATGATCGCGCACCCCGGTCTCGTCCAGCCAGCCGGTGAGGGTGACGCGCTCTGACAGCCCTGCCGCCGCGATCTGCGCTTCCAGCGCCGGGCGCAGATCGCCGTCGCCGATCAGCGTCAGATGCAGATCGGGCAGCGCGGCCAGCGCCATCGCCTCGATCAGCAGGGGAAAGCCCTTCTGTTCCGACAGCCGCCCGATGGCGACCAGATGGCGCGGCCCCTCGCGCAGGGGCGTGGGGTCGGGGAAGCGCCAGGGCTCGATCCCGCAATGGACGACATGCAGGCTGGGCCAGTCCGCCAGTCCCGACCAGCGGCAAAGCTGCGAGCGCCCGAAGGACGAAATCGCCACCGAGAAATCCGCCCGCGCGATCTTTTCGCCTAAGCTATGCGCCCGCGGCGCGTCGAATTCCTCGGGGCCGTGGGTGGTGAAGGAGAACCCGAGGCCGCCGATCTCGGCCGCCAGCATGGCGACAGTGGCGGAATTGGTGCCGAAATGAGCGTGGATATGCGGCAGACGCAGCTCGTGGCAGCGCCGGGCAACCTCGGCACCCTCCAGCCAGTAGACCAGATGCCTGAGCCGCCCGCCGGTCCCCGGCGCGCCCCCGGCACCGCGCGCGCCGCAGGAGAGTGCCAGCCGGAGCGCCCGCCAAGCGCTGCGGGGCCTGCGGGCCACGAAGGGCAGGGCGTTGCGGGCCAGCCGCCACAGCCCCTGTTTCAGCAGATGCTCGGTGCGGGTGTCCTCGGCGATATCGGCGGCATCGACCAGCCGCTCGCGGTCCGAGCGCATGGCGAAACGATGCACCTGCCAGCCCATCCGTTCCAGCGCGTGGATCTCGCGCCGGATGAATGTCTGCGAGGGCAGAGGATAGCTGTTGACCAGATAGGCGAGTTTCATGAACAGGGCGCGGCAGCGGATCGGAGGGCAGGATCGGGCGCGCGCCGGGACGTTGCAAGCGCAAAGCCGGGCGGTGCGCGAGATCGGATTGCGGCCGTTGCATCCTCGCCGTAGCTTGCGGCACGCGAGAGGCGGGAAAGGAAGCCGATGACAGAGGTTCAGACCGGGGGAGGCGGCCTGTTCCGCCGGGCGCTCGGCGGCGGGGCGGTGGTCGCGGGGGCCTATGCGGTCTCGCAATTCGCGCGGCTGGTGTCGAACCTGATCCTGACGCGGCTGCTGTTCCCCGAAGCCTTCGGCATCATGGCTCTGGTCTTCGTGGTGCTGCAAGGGCTGCAACTGTTCTCCGACGTGGGGATCGGCCCGGCGATCACCCGCAGCGCGCGGGGTGACGATCCGGCTTTCCTGAACACCGCCTGGACGATCAACGTGGTGCGCGGCGCGGCGCTCTGGCTGATCGCCTGCGCGCTGGCCTGGCCGGTGGCCTGGTTCTACGCCGAGCCCTCGCTGGCAGCCCTGGTGCCGGTGGGCGCGCTCACGTTGCTGATCGGCGGGTTCTTTCCGACGCGGATCGACACCGCCAACCGGCATCTGCTGCTTGGCCGGGTGACGCTGCTGGATCTGGCCTCGCAGCTGATCGGCATCGTGGTGATGATCGCCCTCGCGCTGGCGACCGGCTCGATCTGGGCGCTGGTGATCGGCACGGTCCTGGGCGTGCTGGCGAGGCTGGTCCTGTCCTGGATGTTCCTGCCGGGCGAGGCCAACCGCTTCCACTGGGAGCGCGGCGCGTTGCAGGAGCTGGTGCATTTCGGCAAATGGATCCTCGTCTCCACCGCCTGCGGGTTCCTGTTGTCGCAGGGCGACAAGGCGATCCTCGGCGCATGGCTGACCATGGGGGAACTGGGCCATTACAACATCGGCTTTTTCCTCGCCTCGTTTCCGGTGCTGATGGCGGCGGTGGTGAACGGGCGGATCATGATCCCGCTCTACCGCGATCATCCGCCCGGGAGTTCGCCCCTGACCGACCGCCGGCTGCGCCTTCTGCGCTACGGGCTGTCGCTGACGACGCTGGTGATGCTGGCGGTGATGGCGGTCAGCGGCGATCTGCTGGCGCGGATCCTTTACGATGCGCGCTATCACGATGTGGGGATCATCATCACCGCCGTCGCGCTGTCGCAGATGCCGGGCGTGGTGGGGCTGACCTACGACCAGGCCGCGCTGGCCGCGGGGGACGGGCGCGGGTTCTTCCTGCTCCAGGCCGCGCGGGCGGCGTTGCAGACCGGGGCGCTGCTTGCGGGCACCTGGTATGGCGGCCTTGGCGGCGCGCTGCTCGGCCTTGGAGCGGCGCTGGCGCTGGCGCATCTGCCCGTCATCGCGCTGGCGCGAAAGCACCGTGCCTGGGACCCGGGCCACGATCTGATCGCGGGCGGGCTTGCGTTCGTGCTGATCGCCGGTATCAGCTTCTGGCGATGGGATGAACTGGCCGGATTGTTCCGCTGATCCCGAGGAGAGTGCCGAGTATGCAGACCGAACCGACCGCCCTGCCCGAAGTGATCCTCGTGACACCGCCGCGCTTCGGCGATGCCCGTGGCTGGTTTTCCGAGACCTTCAACGCGGCGCGGATGTCTGCGGCGGGGCTGGATGCGCCTTGGGTGCAGGACAACCACTCGTTTTCCGCCGCGCAGGGCACGTTGCGCGGGCTACACTACCAGGCGCCGCCCCGCGCCCAGGACAAGCTGGTGCGCTGCTCGCGCGGCGCGATCCTCGACGTGGCGGTGGATTTCCGCGCGGGCTCGCCCCGGTTCGGCAAATGGGTGGCGGTGGAGCTGTCGGCGGAAAACGGCCGGCAGCTTTTGATCCCGAAAGGCTTCCTGCACGGTTTCGTCACCCTGACCCCGGATACCGAAGTGCAATACAAATGCAGCGATTTCTATTCGCCCGAACATGACGGCGCGGTCCGCTGGGATGACCCTGAGATCGGCATCGACTGGGGCGTCGCCGCGCCGGTCCTGTCCGACAAGGACCGCGCCGCGCCCTTGCTGCGCGATGCGCCGCGCCCGTTCCTCTGGGAGGGGGCCGCGTGAAGATCCTTGTGACCGGAGGGGCGGGGTTCATCGGTTCCGCCGTGGTGCGGCTGGCGGTCTCGCGCGGGCATAGGGTGGTCAACCTCGACGCGCTGACCTATGCGGCTTGCCTCGAAAACGTCGCCCCCGTGGCGGACAGCCCGCTCTACGCTTTCGAGCATGCCGACATCCGCGACCGCGCGGCGCTGGACCGGATCTTCGCCGCGCACCGCCCCGATGCGGTGATGCACCTGGCGGCGGAAAGCCATGTCGACCGTTCGATCGACGGGCCCGGCGATTTCGTCGAGACCAATATCACCGGCACCTACAACATGCTGGAAGCCGCCCGCGCCTTCTGGACCCGCGAGGGGCGGCCGGCGGGGTTCCGCTTCCACCATATCTCGACGGATGAGGTGTTCGGCTCACTGCCCGCGGACCCTGCGGTGAAGTTCACCGAGGATACGCCCTACGATCCGCGCTCGCCCTATTCGGCGTCGAAAGCGGCGTCGGACCATCTGGTCCGGGCGTGGCACGAGACCTACGGCCTGCCGGTGGTGCTGACGAATTGCTCGAACAATTACGGCCCGTATCACTTCCCCGAAAAGCTGATCCCGGTGGTGATCCTGAACGCTCTGGCCGGCAAGCCGCTGCCAGTCTACGGCACCGGCGCGAACATCCGCGACTGGCTTTACGTCGAGGATCACGCCGACGCGCTTTTGCTGGTGGTCGAGAAGGGCGCTCTGGGCCGCAGCTACAACATCGGCGGCGAGAATGAACGCACCAACCTGGATCTGGTGAAGGCTCTCTGCGCAATCCTTGACCGCAAACGGCCCAAAGCCGCGGGCAGCTACGCAGATCAGATCACCTTTGTCACTGATCGCCCCGGCCATGATGCGCGCTATGCCATCGACCCCGGGCGCATCCGCGAGGAACTCGGCTGGCGTCCCTCGGTCACGGTCGAGGAGGGGCTGGAGCGCACCGTTCAGTGGTATCTCGACAATGAGGTCTGGTGGCGCCCGCTGCTCGCGCGCAAGGGCGTGGGCGAGAGGCTGGGGGTCAAGGCATGAAGCTCATGGTGTTCGGCAGGACCGGCCAGGTCGCGACGGAACTGGCGCGGCGCGCGCCGGAGGCGCGGTTCCTCGGCCGCGACGTGGCGGATCTCATGGACCCCGCCGCCTGCGCCGCCGCGATCCGGGCGCAGCGGCCCGATGCGGTGATCAACGCCGCCGCCTGGACCGCGGTGGACAAGGCCGAGGCTGACGAGGCCGCGGCGACCGTGGTGAACGGCGAGGCCCCCGCCGCCATGGCCCGGGCCTGCGCGGACCTCGGCATCCCCTTCCTGCATGTCTCGACCGATTACGTCTTCGCCGGCGAGGGCGAGGCCCCGTTCCGCCCCGAAGATCCGGTCGCGCCGCTCGGCGCCTATGGCCGCTCCAAGCTGAAAGGCGAGGAAGGCGTGCGCGCGGCCGGGGGGGCGCATCTGATCCTGCGCACCTCCTGGGTGTTCTCGGCCCATGGCGCGAATTTCGTGAAAACCATGCTGCGGCTCGGGCGCGAGCGCGAGGCGCTGAACGTGGTCGCCGACCAGCACGGCGGCCCGACCCCGGCCGCGGCCATCGCCGATGCGCTGCTGAGCGCCGCCGCGCAGATGGCTGCGGGCGCGCCCGGCGGGACGCATCATTTCTCGGGCGCCCCTGACACGACCTGGGCGGATTTCGCCGCGGCGATCATGGAGCAGGCGGGGCTCTCCTGCCGCATCGACCGGATCGCGACCGCCGATTACCCGACGCCCGCGCGCCGCCCGCTGAATTCGCGGCTGGACTGTTCCGCGCTGGAAGCGGCGTTCGCGATCCCCCGTCCCGACTGGCGGCAGGGTCTGGCTGAGGTGGTGAAGGAGTTGACGGTATGACGCGCAAAGGGATCATTCTGGCTGGCGGATCGGGCACCAGGCTTTACCCGATCACCATGGGCGTCTCGAAACAGCTTCTGCCGCTCTACGACAAGCCGATGATCTATTATCCGCTCTCGGTGCTGATGCTGGGGGGCATCCGCGAGATCGCCATCATCACCACGCCCGAGGATCAGTGCCAGTTCCAGCGGCTGATGGGCGACGGCAGCCAGTGGGGGCTGCGGCTGGAATGGATCGTCCAGCCCTCGCCCGACGGTCTCGCCCAGGCCTATCTGCTGGCGGCTGATTTCCTTGCCGGGGCGCCCTCGGCCATGGTCCTGGGCGACAATATCTTCTTCGGCCACGGCCTGCCCGATGTGTTGGCGCAGGCGTCAGTGCGCGAGCACGGCGGCACGGTCTTCGGCTATCACGTCGCCGACCCCGAGCGTTACGGCGTGGTGGATTTCGACGAGAACGGCAATGTCCGCGCCATCGTCGAGAAACCCGCGCAGCCGCCGTCGCATTTCGCCGTGACCGGGCTTTATTTCCTCGACGGCCGCGCGCCCGAACTGGCGGCGCGGGTGAAGCCTTCGGCCCGGGGCGAACTGGAGATCGCCGATCTGCTGGAGATCTACCGCGCCGAGGGCAGCCTCAGGGTCGAACGGATGGGCCGCGGTTATGCCTGGCTTGACACCGGCACCCATGCCAGCCTGCTGGACGCGGGGAATTTCGTGCGCACGCTGACATTGCGCCAGGGCCTTCAGGTCGGCTCGCCCGACGAGATCGCCTTCCGCCAGGGCTGGATCAGCCGCGAGGCGCTGATCGGGCGGGCGAAGCTGTTCGGCAAGAACGATTACGGCCGTTACCTCGCCGGACTGGACGACGATCCGGTCTGACGCCCGCGCTAAACATTTGTTAACCGGTAGGCGTCAAATTCCAAAAATACATTGGGCAATGTTTTGTTTTCCGGCACAATGGCGGAAAACAGAACACAATGGGGCGCAGGGGCGGATGCTGGCAGGAAAGATTTTCGTTTCGATTGTCGTGGCGGCGGTGTCGCTGGCGGTTTCGGTCCTGACGGGCCAGCCGCCGCTGGCCTGGCCTTTCGCTTACAGCCTCGCGGGGGTGGTCAGCCTGCTCGCGCTGGTGTTGATGCAGATCCGGCAGCACAATCCGGCCTGAGCGGCGTCCCGCCGGGTTGTCGCTCCTTTGGAAACCCGGAGCCGCCGGTCTCTGCGGCGTCGCTGTCCGGGGTGGGGCGGCCGCCACCGCGAATCATGCCTCGCCTCTAAGGCGCGCAGAGGTTTCGCGCGCAATCCTCGGTTGTTTTGGCGCCGCACGGTAAGATCCCATTGCATTGCTATGGCAAAATTCGATTTGGATGATGGCGGAATTGTGGTGAACGGGTGGTGTCTCCCATAGCCCGGCCCAGGGCGATCCGCTAGAATCCCCGATGGGGCCATTCGGTAAGAGTTCTGATCATGTATGATAATTTTCATCCGGCGGGTGTGCGGAGGGTGGCAGGCTCGCGCCCTTGTCATGGGTGCGCGGCCGTGAAATTGCCACATTTGTTGATCGGCCGCTGACAATGTCGGTCATCATGAACGAACAGACCAAGGCCGGCGGGCAGGTCCGTGTCCAGGCGGTTCCGATGCCGCTGAGCCCGCCGGAGCGCGGGCTGGTGCGGGTGCCGCGGCGCGGCGGGGTCTACCGCAATGTCTTCAAACGCGCCTTCGACATCCTGGCCATCCTCGCGACGCTGCCGGTGGTGGTTCCGGTGATCCTCGGCCTTGCCGTGATCGTCGCGCGTGAGGGCGGGCGCCCGTTCTACAGCCAGCTTCGGGTCGGTCGCGGCGGCAGATCCTTTCGGATGTGGAAGCTGCGCTCGATGGTGACCGATGCCGATCAGCGGATGGAAGCCTATCTCGAAGCCAATCCCGAGGCGCGGGCGGAATGGGACAGGACGCAGAAGCTGCGCAACGATCCGCGCATCACCCGATTCGGTCATTTCCTGCGCCGCTCGTCGCTGGACGAACTGCCGCAGCTCTGGAATGTGCTGCGCGGCGACATGAGCCTGGTCGGCCCGCGCCCGATGATGCTGAACCAGCGCGAGATCTACCCGGGCAAGGCTTATTACGCCTTGCGCCCCGGGGTGACGGGCTATTGGCAGACCGCCGGGCGCAACCGCACCAGCTTTGAGGCGCGGGCGGAATACGACGCGATCTATGACGAGAACCTGACGCTGGCGACCGATCTCGGCATCCTCGCCCGCACCATCACCGTGGTGCTGAAAGGCACCGGCTGCTGAGACGGGGGCGGACGTGCCCCCGCGGCGCGGGGCTCGCAGCCACTGACGGCGATCTCGCCGGCACGACCCAGACCACCCGTCGCCGACAAGGCTTTCCCTTCGTTCACAGTCGCGGACAGGGGAGCAGTTTTCAGATCGTCTGTGCCCGGGCTTGCTGCCGGGGATTTGCCACCGCCCGCAGGCTGGCATCCGGTCATGATACCGGCAGGCAGAGTCACTCCCGTTGTGATCTCCTGCCGTCAGACGCAGGCGGAGCCCCGCCGCGCTCAGGGGCGGCGCGCGGGTTTCCGGCCGGAGCGCGTGACAGGCTCAGCCGCCCACCGCCAGCCTGCGCCGGGTCTTGCCTTCGCTCAGATCCAGTTCGGGAATGGCGATGATCGGCCGCAGCCCCAGTTCACGCTCCATCTGCGCCGAGGTGCGGATCACCGGCCGCATCAGATCCAGCAGGAAGCCGAGCACCAGCCCGAAAAGCCCCCCCGCCAGCGCGCCCGCCAGCACCAGCATCCGGCGCTTCGGGCCGGTGGGATGCTCGGGCGTCAGCGCGCGGTCGAGTATGGCGAAACGCTCGCCCTGCTGCAATTCGGCCAGCCGCAGCGCCGATTCCGCCTCGGCCAGCGCGCTGTTGGTGGCGTCGAAATTGCGCTTCATCTGTTCGAGACTGCGCTCCAGATCCGCCAGGTCGCGCTGCACCGCGGGCACCCCGGCCAGCGCGGTCTGCAATCCCTCGCGCTGCGCCGTCATCGCGCTCTTTTGCAGGTTCAGCGTCGCGGCCAGGTCGTCCAGCTCGCGCAGGCGCTGGCGGTCGGTCGGGCGCAGATTCTCGCGCTGGCTCAGCTGGCGGCGTTCCTCGGCCAGCGCCACCAGTTGCTGATCCAGCGCGCGGATATCGTTGCCGATGGCGACCAGCTCTTCCTGGATCGCTCCGGTCGAGGGCGGCAGGGAATTGGCGTGAGTGCCGCGGAAGGCGGCGATCCGGGCCTCTTGCCCGCGGATTTCCGCCTCGATCGCGGCCAGTTTGCCGGCATGGAAGGCGTGGTTGTCGCGCGCCCGGGTAATCTGGCCCGAGGCCGACATGTCCAGCACGCTTTGCGCCAGATCGTTGGCGATGCGGGCGGCCAGCACGGCATCGGTGAAGGTGACGTTGATCACGATGGCCGAAACCGGCACCGCAAGGCCGTAGGTCGGCTCGCCGGTGCCATGGATGGTGTGGAAGCCGATGGCCTCGCGCAGGATCTGCACCTTTTGGTCGGTGGACAGCGCGGGCTGATCGGCGAACAGGCCGTGACGTTCCGCGATCGCGATCAGGTTCTGCCGCGTGGTCAGCCGGTGGCGCACCGATTGCAGCATCTGGAGCGCCTCGGCCCCCGGTCCCGCATCCGGGGTCAGCGCGGCGCCGCTGACCTGGGCGCCCTGCACCTCGATCGAGGCCGAGGCGGTGTAAAGATGCGGCCGTTGCAGCGCATACAGCGCGGCGAGAAGGGCACAGAGGCACATCGTGCCGAGGATGACCCTGTGGCGGCGCCAGAAGAAGGCGATCAGATCGCCGAGGGTCTGGATATGGCCCATCAGCGTTTCCCCCGGGCCGGGCGGGGCTGCGGATCCTGGGCGCGGTTCAGGACCACCGCGAGCAGCGGAATCCGCCCCTCGAACAGCCGCTCGCAGGCGGTGATCTCGGCGGGCGTGGTCCTCGTGCCGTCCACCACCAGCAGCACCGCGTCGACCCTGCCCGCGAGCGAGATCGCATCGTCCGAGGTCAGCGCGGGCGGCGTGTCGAAAATGATCATGTCGGGTTGCAGCACCTCGCCCATGGCGCGGAGCGTGTCGGCGACCTGGGGGTCTTGCAGCGTCTCGGCGGCGCGGGAGACCGGCGCCCCGTTCAGCGCCAGCGCCAGATTGCCGCCGATGCGGCGGAACTGCGATTCCAGCGGCTGCTCGCCCATCAGGAAATCGAGCAGCGGCTGCGCGTCGGTCTGGCCGAACAGGTCCGCCAGTTTCGGTTCGCGCAGGTCGAGATCCATCAGCACGGTGCGGCACGAGGGCAGCCGGCCGAGCGCCAGCGCCAGATTGGCCGCGACGAAGCTCGCACCGCAGCCCGGGCCGGGCGAGGTGACGGCAAGCCGGTTCCAGCCCTCTTTCGTCATGGCCTGGGCGATGCGGGTGCGCAGCATGTCGAAAATGCGGGTCGCCGGGTGCTGTTCCGCTTTTGGGAACAGACCGTTTCGGGCCAGCCGGTCGGGGTTTACCTGCACCTCGCCAATCGATTCCCACACCCGCGAGGGGTTGGGCGCGGCGAAGTTTTCCGGCGCCAGCATGATCTCGCGTCCGGTGCGCTGGTCCAGCGTCACGGCGGATTCGATGCGCGGATGGCCGGGGCGGAACAGCGAGACATAGCCCGGCCGCACCGCGCTGCGGGATTTGCTGCCGGGGTCGCCTTTTCCGCCTGACATCAGGGGAAGTCCTTCATCCAGGTGAGTTTTTCCGGTGGAGCCCAGGATCTCGTGGCGGCTCATGGTTCGTTCTGACCCCGACAAAAGGCGCCGCAACGCGCCGCACAGAGAAGACACCTCCCGCCGGATGGCGGGCATGACGCCGGAGATTGCCGGAAACGGCGCCCGGGCGCAGCGGCCCGCGGCATCGGTTTTCCGGTCGTTCCGGGCCCCCGCCCGAGGATCATCGGATAGCAGATCGCGCGCGGAAAATAAAGTCTGCGCATGGGGTTGAGGCCCCCCGGCGCCCCCCGACCTCCTTGGCTCGCGGGCTTTGACAGCCGGGGTCCGGGGGCGTTAGCTGGCGGGCATGAGCGCGCTTTCCTCTTCCCCGCCCCCCGTGGTCGATGCCCCTGTGGTCGATGCTGTGGTGATCGGCCGCAACGAGGGGCTGCGGCTCCTGGCCTGCCTCGCCTCGCTGCAAGGAAGGGTGCGCCGGGTGGTCTATGTCGACAGCGGTTCCACCGACGGATCGGCGGCGGCGGCGCAGGCGGCGGGGGCCGAAGTGGTGGCGCTGGACATGCGCCGCCCCTTCACCGCCGCGCGGGCGCGCAATGCGGGGCTGGCGGTGCTGGAGGCGGCCCGCCCGCGCGCGGATTACGTCCAGGTCCTCGATGGCGATTGCGAGATGCGGCCGGGCTGGATCGCGGCCGCGCTGGCGGCTTTCGCGGCGCATCCCGGTGCGGTGGTGGTCTGCGGCCGCAGGCGCGAGCGGCAGCCGGAAGCCTCGGTCTGGAACCGGCTTTGCGACCGGGAATGGGACACGCCCCCGGGCGAGGCGCGGGCCTGCGGCGGCGATGCGCTGATGCGGCTTGGCCCGGTGCTGGATGCGGGCGGCTACCGCGAGGATCTGATCGCGGGCGAGGAGCCGGAACTGTGCCTGCGCCTGCGCCGCGCCGGAGGCCAGATCTGGCGGATCGACGCCGAGATGACGCTGCATGATGCGGCGATGACCCGGTTTTCGCAATGGTGGCGGCGGTCGCGGCGCGCGGGCCACGCTTTCGCCGAAGGGGCGGCGCTGCATGGCGGCGCGCCCGAGCGGCACTGGCGGGCCGAGACGTGGCGTGCGCTGCTCTGGGGCCTCGGTCTGCCGCTGGCGGCGGTGGTCCTCGGGCTGATCCATCCGCTGGGCTGGCTGGTGCTTGCGGCCTGGCCTTTGCAGGTTCTGCGGCTGACGATCCGCTGGCGCGATCCGCAGGCGGCGTTCTTCACCGTGCTGGGCAAGATCCCCGAGGCGCTCGGCGCCCTCGGCTACTGGCGCGACCGGCTGCGGGGCCGCAGGCGTGGGCTGATCGAATACAAGTGACGCTAGCGCCGCCGCAGCGCGCGCAAAGCCTCGCCCGGCAGGATGGCGGCGCAGGCGGCATAGCGCGGGATCAGCCGGCGCGGCGAGGACAGCGCCCGCCACAGCCATTCCAGCGCCAGCGCCCGGATCCATTGCGGCGCGCGGCGCTGGTGGCCTGACAGGAACTCGACCCCGGCGCCGACCGAGGCGAAGCCGAGCTGCGGCGCCAGCCGCCGCCCGAGCGCAGCGAGGCGCTCCTGCTTCGGTGCCCCGAGGGCGATCAGGCACAGGCCCGGCCCCAGTTCCGCCAGCCGCGCCAGCGCGGCCCGCGCCGCCTCGCCTTCGGGATCGAACCCCATCGGCGGCGCGATCAGCAGACCCTGGCGCCAGCCCGGAATGCGCCGCGCGAGGTCCGCGCTCGCCGCGTCCAGCGCCTCTGCGCTCGCCCCCAGCATCGAGACCGGCAGGCCCGCCTGCGCCGCCGCCTCGCACAGCGGCAGCACCAGATCCGAGCCGGGCATCAGCTCCACCGGCTGCCCGGCCAGGCGCGACAGCCAGACGATGGGATTGCCGTCGGCCACCACCATGTCCTGGGCGGCATAGGCGGTGCGGAACCCCGGGTCGCGGTGCAGCTTGACCAGGTGATCGAGGTTCAGCGTCGCCAGCGCGAAGCCCTCGCCCCGCGCCAGACGCGCGGAAACCCCGGCCAGAAGATCCGGCCGGGCGGCATGGGTGATCGCAATTTCTGTCGTCCCGACCCTGAACCGCATCCGGCCCCCTTTCGCGCAGAGCCTACCCGGCAGAGCCGGCGAAATCGACCGCCCCAGCATGGCAACAGAATGTTTCCCGCTGCGCGCCGGCGTGACGGGCCGGCGAGATCCGTGCTATCCCAAGGCCTGTCGCCGCCCGGATGAGACCGCTTTGGACATCACCCCCACCCCGATCGCCTGGATCGCGCTGCTGGCCTGGCCCGCGGTGGTCTGGGTGCTTTACGACCGGATGGGGCCGGGGCGCGCGCTGATCTGGTCGGTGCTGGGCGCCTATATGTTCCTGCCGGAGCTGTTGCGGCTCGATCTGCCGATGCTGCCGGATTTCGACAAGCATACTTTGCCCGCGCTGGCGGCGGCGGTGATCTCCTGGCGCAGGCTGGGCCGGACGCTGCCGGTGCTGACCGGCAGCCGGCTGACCACGTTTCTGATCGGGCTGTTCGTGATCTCGCCCTTCGTCACGGTTCTGGGGAACACCGATCCCATCGTGCTGCGCCCGGGGCTGGAGGTGCCGGGCCTGCGCGCCTACGACAGCCTCGCCACGGTGGCGATGCAAGGGCTCTATGTCCTGCCGCTGTTCCTCGCGCGGCGCGATCTGGCCAGCCCCGAGGCCCTGCGCGACCTGCTGATCGCGCTGCTGACCGGCGGGCTGCTCTATACGCTGCCCCTGCTGATCGAGGCCGAGCTGTCGCCGCAGCTTCACACCTGGATCTACGGCTATTTCCAGCACGATTTCGCCCAGGCCCTGCGCTTCGGCGGCTTCCGCCCCTTCGTCTTCATGCCGCATGGGCTGTGGGTGGCGTTCTTCATGCTGTGCTGTCTGATGGCCTCGGTGGCGTTGCTGAGGATGGGTCCGGCGCCGCGGCGGCCTGCGCTGCTGCTGGTGTTCCTGCTGTTTTGCGCGTTGCTGGTGATCTGCAAATCCTTCGGCCCGCTGGCCTATGCGCTGCTGGCACTGCCGCTGCTGTTCGTCGCCACCCCGCGCCAGCAGGTGCTGATCGCGGCGGGGCTGGCGGCGATGGTGATGCTCTACCCGCTTCTGCGGGGCGCCCATCTGGTGCCGGTGCAGAGCATCGTCGATTTCGCCGCCCGGCTGAGCGAGGAGCGCGCGCTTTCCTTCCACTTCCGCCTGACGAACGAGGATGCGCTGCTTGCGCGCGCGGCCGAGCGGCCCCTGTTCGGCTGGGGCGGCTACGGGCGGGGCTTTCTCTTCAACATCGAGACCGGCGCCCATCTGACCATCGCCGACGGCGCCTGGATCATCCAGATCGGCGCTTATGGCTGGCTGGGCTACCTGGCCGAATTCGGCCTGTTGTGCCTGCCCCTGTGGCTGATGGCGCGCGAGGCGCTGGTCCGCGGGGCGCGGATCGCGCCGCAGGCGGCGGCGCTGGCGCTGATGCTGGCGTTCAACCTGGTCGATCTTTTGCCCAATGCCACGCTGACGCCTTTGACCTGGCTGATCGCCGGGGCGGTGCTGGGCCATGCCGAGGCTTTGAGCGCGGCGCGGCGGGCGGTGCCGCAAGCCGGGGCTGCGGCCGGGCGCCGCACCGTGATCTGAGCGGGGATCTGAACGGGGTCTGAGCGCCCGCGATTGTCGCCTCACAGCGTCCAGTGGCAGGCGAAAGCGGGCGGCGCGGACAACCCTGGGGCGGGTAATCCCCTGAATTGTGGCGGGATTGCGGCATTTCCCCCGGCATTGTCGCCAATGCGGACAAGAAGCCGCGCCGGGGGCTTGCGGGGTAGGACCGGGGCGCGATTCAGGCTAGATTCCGCGGATGCGGCAGGGGCTCCGGCGATGACCGCCGGACAGCCTCGGACCCGGGACGATATGATGAGTGATCAGACGCACGACCCTTCCGGCCTGACTGCCACCGACATCGCCATTGTCGGCATGGCGGCGCATCTGCCGGGGGCGGCGGATATCGGCGCCTATTGGCAGAACCTGAAAGCCGGGGTCGAATCGATCCGCGTCCTGACCGAGGCCGAGCTGCTGGCGGCTGGCGAGAGCCCGCAGACCCTGCGCCGCCCGAATTACGTGCCCGCCGCCGCGCCGCTCGACGGGTTCGAGACGTTCGATGCGGATTTCTTCGGTTTCTCGCCGAAAGAGGCGGCGATCCTCGATCCGCAGCACCGCCAGTTCCTGGAGGTCGCCTGGGAGGCGCTGGAAAACGCCGGCCACCCGCCCGAGGGCTTCCCCGGCGCGATCGGGGTCTGGGCCGGCTGCGGCATGGGGTCTTACTTTTACTTCAACCTCTGCTCGAACCGCGATCTGGTCGAACAGACCGGCATGTTCCTCTTGCGCCACACCGGCAACGACAAGGATTTCCTCGCCACCCGGGTCAGCCATATCCTCGATCTGCGCGGGCCTTCGGTCAACGTCCAGACCGCCTGCTCCACCAGCCTCGTCGCGGTGCATTACGCGGCGCAGGCGCTGCTTACGGGCGAATGCGACATGGCGCTGGCGGGCGGCGTGACCATCGAACTGCCGCACCGCCGCGGCTATCTTCACCAGGAGGGCGAGATCCTGTCGCCCGATGGCCATTGCCACGCTTTCGACCACCGGGCGCAGGGCACGGTGTTCGGCTCGGGCGCGGGCTGCGTGGTGCTGCGCCGCGCCACGGATGCCCTGCGCGACGGCGACCATATCTGGGCGATTATCAAGGCCAGCGCGATCAACAACGATGGCGCGGCGAAGGCGGGCTATCTGGCGCCCTCGGTCGATGGCCAGGCCGCCTGTATCGCCGAGGCGCAGGCGCTGGCGGGGATCACATCCGACACGGTGAGCTATGTCGAATGCCACGGCACCGGCACCTATCTGGGCGATCCGATCGAGGTGGCGGCGCTGACCCAGGCCTTCCGCGAGAGCGCGGATGCCAAGGGCCATTGCCGGATCGGCTCGGTCAAGACCAACATCGGCCATCTCGACACCGCCGCCGGGGTGGCGGGGCTGATCAAGGTGGCTTTGTCGCTGCATCACCGCGAACTGCCGCCGAGCCTCGGCTATGAGGCGCCGAACCCCGCCATCGACTTTGAAAGCTCGCCGTTCCTCGTGAACGACCGGCTGACGCCGTGGCAGGCGCCGGTCCTGCGCGCCGGGGTCAATTCGCTGGGCGTCGGCGGCACCAATGCCCATGCGGTGCTGGAGGAAGCCCCCGCCCGCGCGGCCGCCGAGGACAGCGACTGGCCGTTCCAGCCCATCGTGATTTCCGCGCGCAGCAAAGCGGCGCTCGACGCCCAGGCCGCGCGGCTGGCGGCGCATCTGCGCGCCCACCCGGAGCAGCCGCTGGCCGATGTGGCTTTCACGCTGAAGGAAGGCCGCCGGGCGTTCGGGATGCGCCGGGTGCTGGTGGCACGCTCGCATGCCGAGACCGCCGACCTGCTGGAAGGCGCCAATCCGCGCCTCGTGTTCAGCCACGACCATCTCAGCGAGGCGCCCGGTGTCGTCTTCATGTTCCCCGGCGGCGGGGCGCAATATGCCGGCATGGCGCGCGATCTTTACGAGACCGAGCCGGTGTTCGCCGACTGGATCGACCGCGGCCTTGCCGTGCTGCAACCGAGGCTCGACTACGATCTGCGCGCGCTCTGGCTGCCCGCGAAGGGCGAGGAGGCGGCGGCAGAGGCCGCGCTGAAACGCCCCTCGGTGCAATTGCCGCTGATCATGATCGTGGAATATGCGCTGGCGAAGCTATACGAGGCCTGGGGCGTGACGCCGGAAATCCTCGTCGGCCATTCGATGGGCGAGAACACCGCCGCCGCTTTGGCCGGGGTGATGTCGTTCGAGGATTGCATCGGCCTTGTCCATCTGCGCGGGCGGCTGTTCGACACCGTGCCCGCGGGCGGGATGCTGTCGGTGCCGCTGCCGGAGTCCGATCTGGCGCGGTATTGGGCCGGGGATCTCGACATGGCCTCGGTCAACGCGCCGGGGCTCTGCGTGGTCTCGGGGCCGGATGCGGCGCTGGACGCGCTGGCGGCGCGGCTGGCGGCGGATGAGATCGAGACGCAACGGATCGCCATCGACATCGCCGCCCATTCGCGGATGCTGGAGCCGATCCTCGCGGCTTTCGGCGACTATCTGCGCGGGATTTCTCTGAACCCGCCGCGCATCCCGATTGTGTCGAACCGCTCGGGCCGGGTGCTTACCGATTCCGAGGCGACAAGCCCCGACTATTGGGTCGCGCATCTGCGGGGCACGGTGTATTTCCGCGACTGCCTTACGACGCTGACCGAGGTGCCGGGCCGGGTTTACGTCGAGATGGGGCCGGGCCGGGCGCTGTCCTCGCTGGCGCAGGCCAACGGCGTGGCTGCGGGCTGTGTCGTTCCCGCTCTGCGCCACCCCGGGCAGGAGGTGGGCGACGATGCCTGGCATGTCGCCAGCATCGCCCGGCTCTGGGCCTGCGGCGTGGCGGCGGACTGGTCGCAGATCTGGGGCGGGCGGACGCGCAACCGCGTGCCGCTGCCGGGCTACGCCTTCCAGCGCAAGCCCTGGTTCATCGAGCCGGGCCGCACCGCGGTTGCCGCGCCGGATGAGCCCGAGCGGAGCGACGATCTCACCGCCTGGGGCTGGAAGCCGCATTGGAAACCCGCCCCCGCCGGTTTCGACATCGAGGATCTGGCGGAAAGCCCGCCGGAGACCTGGCTGATCTTCGCGGATGCGGCAGGGCTTTGCGGGGCTGCGGCGGAACGGCTGGCGGCGGTGGGCCATCGGGTGATCCGGGTGCTGCCGGGCGATACTTTCGCGCGCATGGGCGAGGAGCGCTATACGCTGGCGCCCGAGCGGGGGCGCGAGGGTTATGACCTCTTGATCCGCGATCTGGCGGGGCGGGGGCTGGTGCCCTCGCGCATCCTGCACGGCTGGCTGGTGACGAAAGACGAGAGCTTCCGCCCTGGCTCGAGTTTCGGGCATCGCAACCTGGAACAGGGGTTCTGGTCGGTGCTGTTCCTGTTGCAGGCGCTGGCCGGGGAAAACCTCGCCCGCGATCTGAAGATCACCGTGCTGACGAATGGCGCGGCGCAGGTCAGGGCCGAGACTTTGACCTGGCCGGGGAAGGCGATGGTCATGGGCCCGGTGCGGGTGGCGCCGCGCGAGTTTTCCGGCGTGGAAGTGTCGGCGCTGGATCTGGAACTGCGCGACCCGGCGCGGCTTGCGGGTTTCGTGCTGGAAGAGGCGCTGGCCGATGGTTCTGCCGTTGCCGCGCTGCGCGGCGAGCGGCGCTATGAGCAGGGGGTGAAGCCCGCACCGCTGCCCGAGGAGCGGCTGGACCTGCCCGAGGGCGCGCATGTGCTGATCACCGGCGGCTTCGGCGGCATCGGGCTGACGCTTGCCGAGGATCTGATCCGCCGCCATCGGGTGAAGATCACCCTGATCGCCCGCGGCGCGCTGCCCGAGGGTGCGGCCCGCGCGGCCTGGCTGGCGGGCCATGCGCCCGACGATCCGGTCTCGCGCCGCCTTATGGCGCTGGCGCGGCTGGAGGCTCTGGGCGGCGAGGTCCATGTTGCGCGCGCCGATGTGGCCAATCTGTTCGAGATGCAGGCCGCGCGCGACGAGGGGATGCGCCGCTTCGGGCCGGTTCATGCGGTGATCCATGCCGCGGGCGTGGTCGCCGACGGGCCCCTGATGGTGAAACCAGCGGCCGAGGTGGAAGAGGTTTTCGCGCCGAAGCTGCACGGGACCGAGGTGCTGGACCGGCTGTTCCCGGACGGGTCCATCGCGCTGATGGTGCTGTTTTCCTCGACCTCGGCGCTGACCGGCCCGGCGGGGCAGGTCGATTACGTGGCCGCGAACGAATATCTCAACGCTTATGCGAAGGCGCGCGCCGGGGGCGCGACGCGGGTGGTGGCGCTGAACTGGGGGATCTGGCAGGGCGTCGGCATGGCGGCCGAAAACCTCGCCGACCGGCTGGGCCGGCCCGAGGCGCCGCGTCTGCCGGTCGCCCGGCCGATGCTGACGGAGGCCGGGTTCGACGCGCGCGGCAACCGGGTGTTTTACGGCGAGTTTTCCACCCGGGACTGGCTGTTCGACGGCCATCGCACGGCAGAGGGCCAGGCTCTGCTGCCGGGCACCGGCTATCTGGAACTTGCCGCCGAGGCCTGGGCGGAACAGGGCGAGGCGGGCGGGTTCGAGCTGCGCGATCTGACCTTCTTCCGCGCGCTGGATCTGGCCGAAGGAGAGCGCCGCGCGGTTCGGGTGCGGCTGAGCCGCACGGGCGAGGGCTATGGATTCGAGGTGCAGTCGCAGGTGACGGTGGCCGGGCGGACCGGCTGGCAGACCCATGCCAGCGCGCGCCTCTTGCCGCAGGACGCGATCCCGCCGGGGATCGACCCCGGCAGGATCGCGGCGCGGCTGCGCGCGCCCGAAACCGGCCAGGGGCTCGCCAGTCCTCAGGAGAGATTCCTCTCCTTCGGCGCGCGCTGGCGGGTGCTGCAATCGCGCGCGTTCGGCGAGGGCGAGGGGCTCGCGCGGCTCACGCTGCCCGCGGCGTTCCGCGCCGAGCCGGGCGAGGGCTGGCTGGCGCATCCCGCGCTGATGGATCTGGCGACCGGCTGGGCGATGGAGCTGATCCAGGGCTACCGGCCGGACCGGCTCTGGGTGCCGGTGAGCTACGGCAGCGCCAGGGTTTACGGGCCGGTGCCGGCCGATCTGGTCAGCCATGTCAGGAGCGCCGCGCCGAACAGCCTGGACAAGCCGACGGCGGTGTTCGACATCACGCTGGCCACGCCCGGGGGCCGGGTGGTGGCGGAGATCAGCGGCTTCACCATCCGGCGGCTCGACGGGGCGCTGACCTTCCCGCCGCCCGATCCGCGCGGGCTGGAGAGCGAGGCGGCTCAGGCAGAGCTCTCGCCCGCCGAGGAGCGGCTGGTCGCCGCCTTCCGCCAGGGCATCCGCCCCGCCGAGGGGGCCGAGGCTTTCGGGCGCGCGCTGAACGCGGGGCTGTCGCAGATCGTGGTCTCCTCGCTCGACCTGCCGGCGCTGATCCGCCAGGCGGGCGCGCCGCAGATGCGGGCCGGGAGCCAGGCCTTCGAGCGGCCCGAGTTGGAGAATGATTACATAGCCCCTCGCGACGACATCGAGCGCAGCCTCGCGGGCTTCTGGCAGGAGCTGCTCGGGGTGGGTCAGGTCGGCGTCGAGGACAGTTTCTTCGACCTCGGCGGCCACAGTCTGATCGCGGTGCGGCTGTTTGCCATGGTCAGGAAAACCTGGGCGGTGGATTTCCCGATCTCGGTCCTGTTCGAGGCGCCGACCGTTGCCGCCTGCGCCGCGATGATCCGCGAGGCGGCGGGGATCGGCGAGGACAGCGCGGCGCAGGCGCCCGCGAAACCCGCCCGCCGCTTTACCCATCTGGTGCCGATGCACCAGGGCGAAGGGGGCGCCGGGACGCCGTTCTTCCTGGTGGCCGGGATGTTCGGCAATGTGCTGAACCTGCGGCATCTGGCGCAACTGGCAGGACACGACCGGCCGTTCTACGGCCTCCAGGCCCGCGGACTTTACGGCGAGGACAGACCACATGACAATTTCCCCGGGGCCGCGCGCGATTACATCGCCGAGCTGCGCCAGGTGCAGCCGCGGGGGCCGTATCTTTTGGGCGGCTTCTCGGGCGGCGGGCTGATCGCCTGGGAGATGGCGCGGCAGCTGGAGGCGGCGGGGGATGAGGTGGCGCTGCTGGTGCTGCTGGACACGCCCTTGCCGATGCGGCCCGCGCTTTCGCGCCGCGACAAGGTGCTGATCAAGCTGGCTGAGCTGCGCGCGCGCGGGCCGGGCTATCTGGCCGAATGGGCGAGGAACCGCTGGGAATGGGAGAGGCGCGGGCGCCACGCCAGGCCGGAGACCGCGGAAACCGGCTTTCACAACTCGGCGATCGAGGCCGCCTTCCGCGCGGCGCTGCCGGGCTACCGGATGGAGCCGCGCGCAGGCGCGACGGTGCTGTTCCGCCCGCCGCTCGATCTGCGCTGGAAGGTGTCGGGCGGGCGTTATGTGTCCGCAGCGCGGGAATATGTCTTTGCCGACAACGATCTGACCCGCTTCGCGCCGGCGTTGCAGGTGATCGAAGTGCCGGGCGATCACGATTCCATGGTGCTGGAGCCGAACGTCCGGGTGCTGGCGGCGCGGCTGAAGGCGCTGATCGCGACGGACGAGACCCCGGCCTTCGCGGCGGCGGCGGAGTGAGGCGATGGCGCGGCTTCTGAGCGTGATCCTGAACTGGCGCACGCCGGAGATGACGCTCCGCGCGGCCGAGGCTGCGCTGGCGGCGCTCGACGGGATCGGGGGGGCGCTGACCATCGTGGACAACGATTCCGGCGACGGGTCGTATGAACGTCTGAGTGCCGAAGTCGCCGCCCGTGGCTGGGACAAGGGCGCGCATCCGGTGCGGGTGCTGCAATCGGGGCATAACGGCGGTTTCGGGGCGGGGAACAATTTCGGCATCCGGGCCGGACTGCCCGGCGGCGAGCGGCCGGATTACGTCTATGTGCTGAACTCCGACGCCTTCCCGGCCCGGGACGCGATCCGCATCCTGCTGGATCATCTGGAGCGCCACCCGCAGACCGGCTTTGCCGGCAGCCATATCCACGGCGAGGACGGCGCGCCGCATCAGACCGCCTTTCGCTTTCCCTCGGTCGCGGGCGAGTTCGAGGCGCATCTGCGGCTTGGCCTCGTCTCGCGCTGGCTGGCGGGCAGCGTGGTGCCGCTGCCGGTCCCGGTAGAGACCACAAGGGTGGACTGGCTGGCCGGCGCCAGCCTGATGATGCGGATGGATGTGCTGGACCGGATCGGCCTGTTCGACGAGCGGTTCTTTTTGTATTTCGAGGAAACCGACCTCTGCCGCCGTGCCGCGCTGGCCGGCTGGCCCACCGATTACCTGCCCGCAAGCCGGGTCGCGCATATCGGCTCGGTCTCGACGGGGATGAAGACCTGGAGCCGGATCCCCGGCTTCTGGCTTGATTCGCGGCTGCATTATTTTGCCAAGAATCACGGGCGCGGTTACGCCCTGGCCGCCACCGCCGCCGCTGTGCTGGCGGGCGCTTTGTGGCGGGCGCGGCTGATGATCCAGCGCAAGGACAGAGGCGATCCGCCGCGCTATCTGCGGGACATGCTGAACCATCATATCCGCCGCGGGTTTCGGATGATTCCCGCAGCCAGCCGAAAGGGGCGATCATGAGCCTTTCCGCCATTCTCATCGGGAACGAGACGCTGACCAGCCAGTGCGGCGCCTTCTGGCTGTCGCGCGGGCATCGCATCGCGGTGGTGGTCAGCGAGGCCGCGCCGGTGCGGGCCTGGGCCGCCGCCGAGGGCCTGCCGGTCGCGGATTACGGGCCGGATCTGGCGGAACGGCTGCCGGGGGCGGACTGGCTCTTGTCGGTCGCCAATCTGGCGGTGCTGCCCGTGGCGGTGCTGGCGAAGGCCGTGCGCGGCGCGGTGAATTTCCACGACGGGCCGCTGCCGGAACATGCCGGGCTGAACGCGCCGGTCTGGGCGATCCTGGCCGGAGAGCCGCGCCATGGTGTGACCTGGCACCTGATCGAGGGCGGTCTCGATCGCGGCCGGATCCTGGTGGAACGCAGGTTCGACATCGCCCCGGATGAGACCGCGCTGACGCTGAACACCCGCTGTTTCGAGGCCGGGCTGGAGAGCTTCCCCGAAGTGGTGGCGCAACTGGAATCCGGCCCGCAGCCGCGCGCTCAGACGGGCGAGGGGCGGCTGCATCTGCGATCCGAGCGCCCGCCCGCCATGGGCCGGATCGACTTCGCCCGCCCGGTGGCAGAGGTGTTGCGGCTGGTGCGCGCGCTGGATCACGGGCGCTATGCCAACCCGGTGGCCACCGCGAAGATCGACACCGGAACGCGGGTTTTGAACGTGGGCAGCGCGGCGCGCGCCGAGGGCGCGGGGGCGCCGGGGGCGGTGCTGGCGGCCTCGCCCGAGGGGCTGGTGGTGGCCTGCCTCGATGGCGCGGTGCGGCTGAGCCGTCTGACCTGCCAGGAAAAGGGCGGTGTGGTCTGCCCCTCGACCGTCGCCGCAGCGGCGTTGCCGCTCCTGAGCGCGGAGGAAGCCGCGCGGCTGACCCTGGCCTCGGCGGCGGCCGCAAGGGCAGAGCCTCGGCTGCACCGGCTGCTTGCCGATCCGCAACCGCTGGCGCTGCCGACGGCGCAGACCGGCGAGGCGGCGGAATGGTGGAAGCTCGGCCTTGCGCTGACCGATCTGCCGGTGCTGGCTTTGGCTGCGCTTCGTGCTTTCGGGGCGGATGGTGGCGATCTTGCCCGGGCGGTGCCGGGCCTGCCCGGCTATCTCTCGGCATGGGAGCCGGTGCGGGTGGAGCCCGGCGCGACGGTTGCGGCGGCGCGTGAGACGCTTGGCGCGAGCCTGGCCGCGCCCGGGACCGGCTGGCCGCTGGATCTGATGAGCCGCGACCGGGCGCTCGCTGCGCTCGCGGTGCCGGCGCTGGCGCTTTCCGGCGCGGGCCCGGTGCAGGGCAGCGCGCTGACGCTTGCCCCCGGCGCGCTGCATTTCGACGCGAGCCGCATCCCGCCCGAGACCGCGCAGGCGCTGGCGACCCGGATCGACTGGCTGGCGGCACGGATCGAGACGGCGGGGTATGCGAGGCTGGCCGAACTGCCCGCCCTGACCCCGGCCGAGCGCGATTTCGTGCTGAATCGCGTGAACGACACCGCGCGCGAGCATGACCGGACCGCCCTGATCCATACCGCTTTCGAGGCCCAGGTCGCGCGCACCCCCGACGCCCCCGCGCTGGTCTATGAGCGCGAGGTGCTGAGTTACGCGGATCTCAATGCCCGCGCCAACCGTGCCGCCCATGTGCTGCGCGGGATGGGGGTGGGACCGGGGATGCCGGTCGGGCTGGCGACACGGCGCGGCCCCGATCTGGTGGTGGGCGCGCTTGCGATCCTCAAGGCGGGCGCGGCTTACGTTCCGATGGACCCGGCCTATCCGGCGGAACGCCTCGCGCTGTTCGCCGAAGACAGCGCCGCGCCGGTGATCGTGACGCAAAGCGACCTGATCCCCGCGCTGCCCGAAGGGGTGGCGAAGCTGGCGCTGGACGCCGACCCGCGCCTTGCCGCGGCCCCGCAGACCAACCCCGACAGCGGCGCCGGCCCCGGGGATCTGGCTTATATGATCTATACCTCGGGCTCGACCGGGCGGCCCAAGGGGGTGATGGTCGAGCACCGCAACGTGGCGAACTTCTTCGCCGGGATGGACGAGCGCCTCGGGACCACGCCCGGCACCTGGCTTGCGGTGACATCGCTGTCCTTCGACATCTCGGTGCTGGAACTGTTCTGGACGCTTTCGCGCGGCTTCCGGCTGGTGATCTCGTCGGATGAGAACCGGGCTCTGGTCTCGGCCGGGCGGATCACGTCCGAGCAGAAGATGGATTTCTCGATCTATTACTGGGGCAACGACGATGGCCCCGGCCCGCGGAAATACCACCTGCTGCTGGAGGGCGCGCGCTTTGCCGATCAGAACGGCTTCCGCGCGGTCTGGACGCCCGAGCGGCATTTCCACGCTTTCGGCGGCCCCTATCCGAACCCCGGCGTGACCGGCGCGGCGGTGGCGGCGGTGACAAAAAACATCGACGTGCGGGCGGGCTCGGTCGTGGCACCCCTGCACCACCCGGCCCGGATCGCCGAGGACTGGGCGGTGATCGACAATCTTACGAACGGCCGCGCGGGCCTTGGCTTCGCCAGCGGCTGGCATCCCGACGATTTCGTGCTGCGCCCGGAGAACGCGCCGCCGAACAACAAGGCGGCGATGTTCGATGCGATCACCCAGGTCCGCGCGCTCTGGCGCGGCGAGGGGGTCGATTTCCCGAAGGGCGACGGGTCGACGTTCACCGTGCGCACCCAGCCCCGCCCGGTTTCCGCCGAACTGCCGGTCTGGGTGACGACCGCCGGAAACCCCGAAACCTGGCGCGAGGCGGGCCTTGTGGGCGCCAATGTGCTGACGCATCTTCTGGGCCAGTCGGTCGAAGAGGTGGCGGGGAAGATCCGTCTCTACCATGCCGCCCTGCGCGAGGCCGGGCATGACCCCGCGGATTTCACCGTGACGCTGATGCTGCACACCTTCCTCGCGGCCACGCGCGACGAGGCGCGCCGCCTGGCCGAGGGGCCGATGAAAGCCTATCTCGCCTCGGCCGCCGGGCTGGTGAAGCAATATGCCTGGGCCTTCCCGGCGTTCAAGAAACCGGCGGGCGTGGCGCATCCGATGGACATCGACCTGACCGCTTTGTCGGAGGAGGAAAGCGCCGCGATCCTCGATTTCGCCTTCCAGCGTTATTTCGAGGATTCGGGCCTGTTCGGCACGGTGGAGGATGCGCTCTCGCGGGTGGAGCAGCTCAAGGCCATCGGTGTGGGCGAGGTGGCCTGCCTTGTGGACTACGGCATCGCGCCCGAACTGGTGCTGGAGGGGCTGAAGCCGCTGGCCGAGGTGGTGCGGCTTGCGAACAGCGGCGGGCTGGCCGAGGATGATTTCTCGATCGCGGCGCAGATCCGGCGCCATGGCGTCACCCATCTGCAATGCACGCCCTCGCTGGCGCGGATGATCCTGATGAACGAGGACAGCCGCCGGGCGCTGTCGCGGCTGGACACGATGCTGGTCGGCGGCGAGGCGCTGCCGGGCGCTTTGGCCGCCGATCTGAACCGCGCGGGCGTCGGGCGGCTTCTGAACATGTATGGCCCGACCGAGACGACGATCTGGTCCTCGGCCGAGGAGGTGACGGTGGCCGATCCGGTGGTCAACATCGGCAGGCCGCTGGCGAACCAGTTCCTCTATGTGCTGGATGAGGGCGGCGCGCCGGTGGCGCCCGGAACGCCCGGCGAGTTGTGGATCGGCGGCGAGGGGGTCACCCGGGGCTACTGGAAGCGGTCCGATCTGACCGACGAGCGGTTCGTTCCGAATCCGTTCCACGGTGGCCGGATGTATCGCAGCGGCGATCTGGTGCGGCTGCGCGCCGACGGGCGGCTGGATTACATCGGCCGGGCCGACCAGCAGGTCAAGCTGCGCGGCTACCGGATCGAGCCGGGCGAGATCGAGGCGGTGCTGGAGGAACAGCCCGGTGTCACCCAGGCCGTGGTCATGGTGCGCGAGGACAGCCCCGGCGATCCGCGGCTGGTGGCCTATACCACCGGCACGGCAGAGGAATCCGCCCTGCGTGCGGCTTTGGCGGCGGAACTGCCCGCCCATATGCTGCCCGCGCATTACCTCCGGCTGGAGCGGTTCGCGCTGACGCCGAACCGCAAGGTGGACCGCAAGGCCCTGCCCGCGCCCAATGCGCAGCCGGTGGCGGAGGCGGTCTTCGCCGCGCCCGATACCGGCATCGGGCAAGAGATCGCGCAGATCTGGGCCCGGGTGCTGGGCGTGCCACGGGTTGGCGCGAAGGACAATTTCTTCGCGCTCGGCGGCCATTCGCTGCTGGCGGTTCAGGCGCATCGCGAGATCCGCGAGAAGCTGCCGCAGGCGAAGATCTCGATCACCGACATCTTCCGCTTCCCGGTGCTGGAGACGCTGACCGCCCATATCGCCGGACCGCAGGCGGCGGCGGTGCTTACGCCTTCTGCGCCGCAGGTGTTCCGCCCGGCGCCGGGGGGCGAGGGGCTGGACGATGCCATGTCGCGCCGCCGGGCGATGCGGCTGGCGCGGCGCGGCGTGGATGCCTGAGGCGGGCGCGGCCCTCGCGGCGCTGGCGGGCGGCTGGCTGCCGGGCTGCGCGGTCGCCTGGGCCGACCCCGCGCGGGCGTATCCGCTGCTGCCGGGCGAGGATGTGACCGGCATGGTGCCCAAACGCGCGGCGGAGTTCTCGGCCGGGCGGCATGCGGCGCGGCTGGCGCTCGGCGCGGCGGTGGCGATCCCGAAAGGGGAAGACCGCGCGCCCGTCTGGCCCCGGGGCGTGGCGGGGTCGATCACCCATGCGGGCGGCGTCTGCCTTGCCGCCGTGTCGCACGAAAGGCGCGGGATCGGGCTGGATCTGGAGCCTTTGCGGGCATTGGGGCCGGAACTGACCGCGCTGATCCAGAACGAGGACGACCGGATGGAGGATGCGGGCGATCCGGGCCTGTGGCTCTTTTGCGCCAAGGAAGCGGTCTACAAGGCGCAATATCCGCTGACCCGCCGCATTCTCGGCCCCGAGGCGCTGGCGGTGACGATCCGGGGCGGGCATCTCACCGCGCGTTCGCGCGAACCTTCCGCGCAAGGCGGGCAGATCGCCGGGCGCATCGGGGTTTGCGCGGGCTACGTCCTCGCCGTCGCCTGGCTGTGAATCTTCGCCGACCGCGACGATTTGCCGCGACACGGGTGAATCCCGCGCTAATATCCCGCCCGGGAACGGTGCCGCGACTTCTGCGGGGCCGGGAGGGAATGATGAAGAAACTGATCGCGATTGTCTGCGTCGTCAGCTGGTCGGGCTTCTGGGCCTTCGGCTATCTGGCGATTTCGGCCGGGGTCGAAGAGACCGGCCAGATCGCCACGGCGATGATCCTGGCCGCGCTCGGCCTGTTCACCGGCCTTTTCACCTATCTGAAACTGGCGCGGGCCAGCGACCCGGGTCGCTGGCGTCATGTCCGCCAGTCGGGCGGCTGACCCTGCCGCTGACCGACCGGCGTTTGTGAGATGTGCCGGGTCCGGTGACCGGCGGCCCTTCCCGCCTCTGGCGGGCGCAAGCCGGAAAGCGCGGTCCGGTATTCAGGCGCAGCTCTGTATTGCGCAACATTGGCGCCGCGAAACATCCCCCCGGAGGTGCTCCCCGGGGGTGATACGCTGCGGCGCTGTCAGGCGGCGGCGGTGGGGCGGCGGATCTTCTCAGCCGCCTCTACCACCAGAGGGCGGAAGCCAGCCGCGCCGGAATCCAGCAGTTCAAAGAACTGGCGGCGCATCCGGGGTTCCCAGAAGTCGTTGATATGGCTGGAGATACCCTCGATGCCCTCGGCTTTGGGCTTGGTTTCCATGAACATGGAAATCTGGTTCGCCATACGGACGATCTTTTCAGCGGACATGGCTTTCCTCGGTGACCAGGCGGTCTGAATGGGTGAAAAGCTCGAACCGTTCGGGACGGGCGAGCGCGATCAGGGTGATGCCCAGCCTTTCGGCAAGGGCGACGGCATCGGCGGTGGGGGCGGAAACCGCGATCAGGACCGGGGCGCCGATGGCCGCGACCTTCTGCACCATGTCGATCGAGACACGGCTGGTCAGCACCACCGCGCCCTCGGGGTGGGGATGGCGCACCAGATGGCCCGCCAGTTTGTCGAGCGCATTGTGGCGCCCCACATCCTCGCGCGCGGCGAAGAGGCCCGCCGGGGTCCAGAACCCGGCGCAATGCGCGGCGCGGGTCAGGTCGTGAAGCGGCTGATGCGCGGGCAGCGCGGCGATGGCCTCTTTGACCTGGGCCGGCGTCATGCGGAACGCAGACGGCGGCACCGGCGGCAGTTCGCGCAAGGCCTGGTCGATGGAATCGATGCCGCAAAGGCCACAGCCCACCGGACCGGCCATGGTGCGGCGGCGGTCCTTCAGCCGGGCCTCGGCCGTATCGGCCAGCCAGGTCTGCACGTCGACCCCGCGCTCGCCCCGCACCACCGCGATCTCTTCGATCTCGGCGGGCGTGGCGATGCCTTCGGTCAGCGCGAAACCGTAAGCGAAATCTTCCAGATCCGCGGGCGTCGCCATCATCACCGCCTGGGTGGTGCCGTTGAACGACAGCGCGACCGCCCGCTCTTCGGGCAATACGCGCTCCCCGGTTTCGATTTCATACCGCGCCCCGAAGAAGAGGCGCGGTATGGGCCTTGCGCCCTCGGTCATCGCGAGATCCCCCGCTTACTCGGCGGCGGGCAGGATACGGCGCGACAGGGTGGCCTGGGCGGCATATTCCTCCTGCCATTCCGACGGCCCGTTGGAGGGGCTGATCTGCACCGCCGTCACCTTGTATTCCGGGCAGTTGGTGGCCCAGTCCGAGAAGTCGGTGGTGATGACATTGGCCTGGGTGTCCGGGTGGTGGAAGGTGGTGTAGACCACGCCGGGCGAGACCTTGTCGGTGATATCGGCCCGCAGGGTGGTCGCCCCGGCACGGCTGGCCAGCCGCACCCAGTCGCCCTGGCGGATGCCGCGGTTCTCGGCGTCGTGCGGGTGGATCTCCAGCACGTCTTCGGGATGCCAGGCCACGTTGGCGGTGCGCCGGGTCTGGGCGCCCACGTTGTATTGCGACAGGATCCGGCCGGTGGTCAGCAGCAGCGGGAACTTCGGCCCGGTCTTCTCATCCGTCGCCACATATTCGGTGCGGATGAACTTGCCCTTGCCGCGCACGAAGCCGTCGACATGGACCAGCGGCGTGCCTTCCGGCGCCTTCTCGTTGCAGGGCCACTGAACCGAGCCCATGGTCTCGATCTTCTCGAAGCTCACCCCGGCGAAGCTGGGGGTGGTCATCGCGATCTCGTCCATGATCTGGCTGGGATGGGTGTAGGTCCAGGGCGCGCGGCCCTGATCTTCCAGCATCCTGTTGGCGAACATCTGGGTCACTTCCCAGTCGGCATAGCCCTGTTTCGGCGCCATGACCTTGCGCACCATGTTGATGCGGCGCTCGGCGTTGGTGAAGGTGCCGTCTTTCTCCAGGAAGGACGAGCCGGGGAAGAACACATGGGCGTAATTCGCGGTCTCGTTCAGGAACAGGTCGTGCACGATCACGCATTCCATCGCCGCAAGGCCGGCCGCGACGTGATGGGTGTCGGGGTCGGATTGCAGGATGTCTTCGCCCTGGCAGTAGAGGCCCTTGAACGTGCCCTCGACCGCGGCATCCAGCATGTTGGGGATGCGCAGACCGGGTTCCGGGTCGATCTGCACGTCCCAGAGGTTTTCATAGATCGCGCGGACCTCGGGGTTCTTGACGTGGCGATAGCCCGGCAGTTCATGCGGGAACGAGCCCATGTCGCAGGAGCCCTGGACGTTGTTCTGCCCGCGCAGCGGGTTCACGCCGACGCCAGGCCGGCCGATGTTGCCGGTCAGCATGGCGAGGTTGGCGATGCCGATCACCGTGGTCGAGCCCTGGCTGTGCTCGGTCACGCCGAGGCCATAGTAGATCGCCGCATTGCCGCCGGTCGCGTAAAGCCGGGCCGCCGCGCGCACTTCGGTGGCCGGAACGCCGGTGAGGGCCTCGATCGCCTCGGGGCTGTGACGCTCGTCGGCGACGAATTCCATGTAATCCTGGAATTCGTCCCAGTCGCAGCGGGTGCGGATGAACTCTTCGTTGTAGAGCTTTTCGGTCACGATCACATGCGCCAGCGCGGTGACGATGGCCACGTTGGTGCCGGGTTTCAGCGCCAGGTGATGGGCGGCCCGGTAATGCGCACCTTCATACATCTCGGTGCGGCGCGGGTCGATCAGGATCAGCTTCGCGCCCTGGCGCAGCCGCTTTTTCAGCCGCGAGGCGAAGACCGGATGGCCGGAATGCGGGTTCGCGCCGATCACCAGCGCCACGTCGCAATGTTCGACCGAGTCGAAATCCTGCGTCCCGGCCGAGGTGCCGTAGGTCTGGCCGAGCCCGTAGCCGGTGGGCGAATGGCAGACCCGGGCGCAGGTGTCGGTGTTGTTGTTGCGGAACACCGCGCGGGTCAGCTTCTGAACCAGGTAGGTCTCTTCGTTGGTGCAGCGCGACGAGGTGATCACACCGACCGACTGACGGCCGTATTTTTCCTGGATCGCCTTCATCCGGCCTGCGGCGAAGTCCATCGCCTCGGTCCAGGACACCTCTTTCCACGGATCGTTGATCGAATCGCGGATCATCGGGTTCAGGATCCGGTCCTTGTGGCTGGCGTAGCCATAGGCGAAGCGGCCCTTGACGCAGGAATGGCCGCGGTTCGCCTTGCCGTGTTTGTAGGGCACCATCCGCACCAGCTCGTCGCCGCGCATCTCGGCCTTGAACTGGCAGCCGACGCCGCAATAGGCGCAGGTGGTGATCACGCTGCGCTCGGGCGTGCCGATGTCGAACACCGATTTCTCGATCAGCGTCGCGGTCGGGCAGGCCTGGACGCAGGCGCCGCAGGACACGCAGTCCGACGCCAGGAAGTTGTCCTCACGCACCCCGGCGTGAACCCGCGAATCCCAGCCCCGGCCCTCGATCGTCAGCGCGAAAGTGCCCTGGACTTCCTCGCAGGCGCGCACGCAGCGGTTGCAGACGATGCACTTCGACGGGTCATACGAGAAATAGGGGTTGGAATTGTCCTTCGGCAGCCATTCGGCATTGGCCGCGCCGGAGGTGTTCTTGGCGCTGAAATGGTTCGCCAGCACACCGCCCTCGGGCGCCTCATAGCGCACGTCGCGCAGACCCACGGCGCCGGCCATGTCCTGAAGTTCGCAATCGCCGTTCGCCGCGCAGGTCAGGCAGTCCAGCGGGTGGTCCGAAATGTAAAGCTCCATCACCCCGTTGCGCAGCTGCTTGAGCTTGCTGGTCTGGGTCTTAACGCTGATCCCGGGCGCGACCGGCGTGGTGCAGGATGCCGGAGTGCCGTTCCGGCCCTCGATCTCGACGAGACAGAGACGGCAGGAGCCGAAGGCTTCCAGATTGTCGCTGGCACAGAGCTTCGGCACGGTGATGCCGATCTCGGCCGCGGCGCGCATGATCGAGGTGCCCTCGGGCACGGTGACCTCGAACCCGTCGATGGTCAGGGTGATCAGGGTCTTCGACTTCGACGCGGGCGTGCCCATGTCGCGGTCGTCGGGGATAATGAAGTCTTTCATCTGGCGGTCTCCCGGCTGGGAATGGCTGTCACTGCGGCGGAGCGGGGCTGAACCCGGATTTTTTCAAAAATCCGGGCAAAATTCTTTGAAGAATTTTGCGGGTGGTTCATTCCGCGGCCTCCCGCGCTTGCGAGGTGAAGTCGTCGGGGAAATGGGTCAGCGCCGACATCACCGGATAGGGGGTGAAACCGCCGAGCGCGCAGAGCGAGCCGGATTTCATCGTCTCGCACAGGTCGGTCAAGAGCGGGATCGCCGAGGAATCGCCCTGGGCGATGCGGTCCAGCGTCTCGACGCCGCGCACGGCGCCGATCCGGCAGGGGGTGCATTTGCCGCAGCTTTCGATGGCGCAGAATTCCATGGCGAAACGCGCCATGGCCATCATGTCCACGGTGTCGTCGGCGACCGTCAGACCGGCATGGCCGATCAGCGCGTTCTGCCCGGCATATTCCTCATAACCGAAGGGCGTGTCGAACTGGCTCACCGGCATCCAGGCGCCGAGCGGGCCCCCGACCTGCACCGCCTTGACCGGGCGGCCCGAGGCCGTGCCGCCGCCGATCTCGTTGACGATCCGGTCGAGCGTCAGGCCGAAGGCGATCTCGTAAAGCCCGCCGCGCTTGACGTTCCCGGCGATCTGCAACGGAATCGTGCCCTTCGAGCGGCCGATGCCGAAGCCGGCGTAATGTTCCGCGCCGCGCTCCAGGATCACCGGCACGGTGGCCAGCGAGATCACGTTGTTCACCACGGTCGGCCGGCCCATGAAGCCTTGCAGCGCGGGCAGCGGCGGCTTGGCGCGCACCGTGCCGCGTTTGCCTTCCAGGCTGTTCAGCAGCGCGGTTTCCTCGCCGCAGACATAGGCCCCGGCGCCGACGCGCAGTTCCAGCTCGAACGCCTTGCCCGAGCCGAGGATGTTCTGGCCCAGAACCCCCTCGACCCGTGCGACGGCGATGGCCGCGGCCATCACCTCGTTGGCGTCGGGATATTCCGAGCGCGAATAGATATAGCCTTTGGTCGCGCCGACCGCGATTCCGGCGATGGCCATGCCCTCGATCAGGGTGAAGGGGTCGCCCTCCATGATCATCCGGTCGGCGAAGGTGCCCGAATCGCCCTCGTCGGCATTGGCGACGATGTATTTCAGCGGCCCGGGCGCGTCATGGACGGTTTTCCACTTGATCCCGGTGGGGAAGCCCGCGCCACCGCGGCCGCGCAGGCCCGAGTTCAGCACTTCCTGCACCACTTCGGCGCCGGTCATCGACAGCGCGCGCTCAAGCCCCTTCAGGCCGCCATGGGCGCGATAATCGTCCAGGCTGAGCGGATCGACGATGCCGCAGCGCTGGAAGGTCAGCCGGGTCTGCGCCTTCAGCCAGGGCAGTTCCTCGGTCAGGCCCAGGGACAGCGGCCCGCCGTCGAAGATCTGCGCCACGTCTTCCGGCGTCATCGGCCCGAAAGCCGCGCGGCCCTGACCGGTTTCCACCTCGACCAGCGGCTCCAGCCAGATCATGCCGCGGCTGCCGTTCCTCGTGATGGTGACATCGATGCCGCGCCGGGCGGCCTCGGCCTCAACCGCTTTGACAACTTCGTCAGCGCCCAGGGCTTTCGCGGCGGCGTCGCGGGGAATCCAGATCCTCATCAGCGCAGCCCCCCCAGAATCGCATCCAGTTTCGCCTCGTCGACCCGGCCGACGACCTTGCCGTCCACCATGGCCGAGGGCCCGCAGGCGCACAGGCCGAGGCAGAAGATCGGCTCCAGCGTGATCTTGCCGTCGGGCGTGGTCTCGTGCCAGTCGAGGCCCAGTTTCTCACGCGCGTGTTTCGCCACCCGGTCGGCGCCCATCGACTGACAGCTTTCCGCCCGGCACAGTTTCAGCACATGCTGCCCGGCAGGCTTCGAGCGGAAATCGTGGTAGAAGGTCATCACCCCGTAAGCCTCGGCCTTCGAGATGTTCTGATGTTGCGCGATCTGCGGCAGCGCCTGTTCCGGGACATAGCCGAAGCTTTCCTGCACGTCGTGCAGGATCGGGAGCAGCGCGCCCTCGGAGTCCTTGTGGCGTGCGAGGATCTCTTCGACACGAGTGGCGATATCGACGGAATCAAGCATGGCGGGCCTTTTGCTAGCGTTCTCCAAAGATAGGCGCTGCGATAGGCAGATCAATACAAAATGACCGTTGTTTGATAGGAGTTTTCTATCAAGCCCCCGAAATCAGGCCCCGCGGATCCGATAGCGCTGCGCTTCCTCCATCAGCGCGGCGATCACCGGGGTCTGCGGATCGCGCCGGGCCGAGATCAGCCCGACAATATGTTCCACCTCGGGGCCGATCAGCGGCACCGAGGCCAGGCGCCCGCCGATGGCGAAGATATCGGCCAGCCGTTTCGAGACGATCGAGCACCAGCCCCCGCCCAGCACATGGCTGACCAGCACGATGGTGGAATTGGATTCCACATTGGCCGAGGTCAGCGCGCCCGCATCGGCAAGGTTCTGATCGACGATCCGGCGGTTCTGCATGTCCGAGGTCAGAAGGCACAGCGGCTCGGTCGCGGCCTCGGCCCAGGTGATGCTCTCGCAACTGGACCAGGGCGAATCCGGCGTGCAGATGAAACGGTAGAATTCGGTATAAAGCGGGGTCTGGGCGACCCGGCCCAGGGGCTCGTTGTCGAGATAGGTGATCCCGGCGTCGAGATCGAGGCTTTCGATCCCGTTCAGGATCTCGGCCGAGGTGCGCGACAGGATCGACAGCGTGACATTCGGATGGCGGGCGAGGAAGGGCCGGGTCAGTTCCGCCACCATCGGGAGCGCTGTGGGGATGACCCCCATCCGCAGATGGCCCGACAGCCCCGAACGCGCCACCCGCATCTCGTCGCGCAAAGCGCGCACGTCGCCGACGATCTTCAGCGCGCGCTCCAGCACCCTTGTGCCCTCGGGCGTCAGCCCCTGGAAGCGCGAGCCGCGATGGACGAGCTGCACGCCGAGTTGCTCTTCAAGCTGGCGGATCGCCGAGGAAAGCGAGGGCTGCGTCACCCCGCAGGATTCCGCGGCGCGGCCGAAATGGCGTTCTTTGGCCAAAGCGATGAACATCTGGAGCTTGTCGATCATGCGCCAACCCTGCCGCGCGCGCGGGCCGCGCGCAAGCCCCGCGCCCCTGCGTCTCAGGCGGCCTTCGGCGGGGATATTCAAGGCAGGATGAAAATCCCTCGCCCCTGCCGGTCCGGTCGTTTGCTGCGCCCGGCGGAAGCCTCCGGCGGGGATATTTAAGAGACAGAAAATGACAGAGCCGGTCCAGGTTCATTTTCTGTCCTTAAATATCCCGGGGGAGTCGCGGAACGCGACGGGGGCAGGGCCCCCTCTTTTGGCACCAGCCAGAGGCGAAGCAACCGCGCTCTTGCCGTGGCGGGGGCAAAGGCTTAGCTCTGGCGCATGATGCGGTTCATCCCTTTCATCCCCAAACCGGCCACGGTCGCGGTGATCCGGCTCCAGGGCCAGATCGGCGCGGGCGGGCGGGCGCTGAACGATGCCGGGCTCGCCCGGGTGATAGAGCAGGCTTTCGTGCGCGGCAGGCCCGCGGCGGTGGCGCTGGTGATCAATTCGCCCGGCGGCTCGGCCGCGCAATCCAGTCTGATCGCCGCGCGGATCCGGCGGCTGGCCGACGAGAAGAAGATCCCGGTCCATGCCTTCGTCGAGGATGTCGCCGCCTCGGGCGGCTACTGGCTGGCCTGCGCCGCCGATGAGATCTGGGTGGACCCGAGTTCCATCCTCGGCTCGATCGGGGTGATCTATTCGGGTTTCGGGCTGAGCGATCTGATCGCGCGTCACGGGGTCGAGCGGCGCGTTCATACCGCCGGGCGCTCGAAGAGCTTCGCTGATCCGTTCCGCCCGGAAACCCCCGGGGATGTGGAGCGCATCCATGCTTTGCTGGCGCCCCTGCACGAGAATTTCATCGCCTGGGTGAAGGCGCGGCGCGGCGCGCGGCTTGCGGAGGGCGCCGATCTGTTCAACGCCGATATCTGGGTGGGCGAGGGCGCGGTGCGGCTTGGCCTCGCGGATGGCGTGGCGCATCTGAAACCGAAGCTGAAAGAGTTCTACGGCGAGAAGGTGCGGCTGGTGTCTTACCAGCGCCGGCGCGGTCTCCTGGGCCGCTTCGGGCTGAACCTCGCCGATACCGCGCTGGCGCTGGCGGAGGAGCGTGCCCTCTGGGCGCGTTACGGGCTTTAGATGCTCTGGAAAATCATCATCCTGTTTCTCTGTGCCATGGCGCTGGTCGCGATGATCGGCAAGCTGGTGTTTCCGGGCAAGGCGCGGCGCAAGGCGACATGCAGGGCCTGCGGGCGGCCTCTGATCGGGCGCGGCCCCTGTGCCTGCGGAAAGGGCAAGGCATGACGGCGGCTCTGGTGACCGGCGCAGGAAAGCGGCTTGGCCGGGCCATGGCCTTGTATCTGGCAGGGCGCGGCTACGACGTGGCGGTGCATTACGCCGGATCGCAGGAGGGGGCCGAGGGCGTGGTGGCCGAAATCGCCGCCCTGGGGCGGCGCGCGGTGGCGCTGCGGGCCGATCTGCTGGAAGAGGCCGAGACCCAGGCGCTGATCGGGCGGGCGCAGGACGCGCTCGGGCCGCTGACCGTGCTGGTCAACAATGCCTCGATCTTTGAATACGACCGGATCGAGACCGCCACCCGCGAAAGCTGGGACCGCCACATCGGCTCGAACCTGCGCGCGCCCTATGTGCTGACGCAGAACTTCGCCCGGCAATGTCCGCCCGCGCTCCGCGACGCGGCGGGCGAGATCATGGCCTCGGGGCTGATCGTCAACATGCTCGACCAGCGGATCTGGAAGCTGACGCCCGAGTTCTCGACCTATACGATCGCCAAGATGGGGCTCTGGGCGCTGACCCGCACCGCGGCCCAGGGCCTGGCGCCGCAGATCCGGGTCAATGCCATCGGCCCTGGCCCGACCCTGCGCGGCGCGCGGCAGAGCGAGGACCATTTCGCCCGCCAGCGCGCCAACACCATTTTGCAGCGCGGCGCGAACGAGAGCGACATCCTGGCGGCGCTTGGATTTTTCCTCGACAGCCCATCGGTCACCGGCCAGATGATCGCCGCCGACGGGGGGCAGCACCTGGGCTGGAAGACGCCCGACGTGCTGGGAACAGAGTGAACGCGCGGAAGTTGTCCACTTCGGGCCGGGGCTTCACGGTTGTGTTACGAAAAGGCCTGATTTCTCAACGCCTTGACGAATGCATAAAAATCTTTCCTTTTAGATCAACTGCTTGGGAAACTGCACAAAAAACAGGCAAACCGGCGAGGTCAGCCGAAATCAAGGGAAAATCGGCGATCACGAAAGTTTCTCCGCAGGGTTATCCACAGAAACGGTGGACTTCTTCCCTCTTGCCCCGGCCCGTGGTTCATTGCAGCCGGAGCGGCAGAATCGCGATGCGCCGGATCCGTCTTTTCCCTCTTCTCAGCCAGCCGCCCGGCCTCTCGTCATGACCAGCAGGATCCGCACCGGATATGAGGTGATCCAGGACTATCTGAAGCTGCTTGACGGCAGCCCCGGGGTTTACCGCATGCTCAATGCGCAGTCCGAGGTGCTTTATGTCGGCAAGGCGCGCAATCTGAAGGCGCGGGTGTCGAACTACGCCCGGCCGACCGGCAATTCGATCCGCATCCAGCGGATGATCGCCGAAACCGCCTCGATGATGTTCCTGACCACCCGGACCGAGGTGGAGGCGCTCTTGCTGGAGCAGAACCTCATCAAGCAGCTCAAGCCGCGCTACAATGTGCTGATGCGGGACGACAAGTCCTTCCCCTATATCCTGATCGGCAAGGCGCATGACTTCCCGCAACTGAAGAAGCACCGCGGCGCGCGGAAAGAGAAGGGCAGCTATTTCGGCCCCTTCGCCAGCGCGGGGGCGGTGAACCGCACGCTGAACCAGTTGCAGAAGGTGTTTTTGCTCAGGAACTGCTCGGACAGCATGTTCGCCAGCCGCACCCGGCCCTGCCTGCAATATCAGATCAAGCGGTGCGCGGCGCCCTGCGTCGGCAAGGTGGGCGAGGCGGAATATGACGCGCTGGTGCGCGACGCCGAGCGGTTCCTGTCGGGGAAATCCTCGGCGATCCAGAGCGAACTGGCCGCCGGGATGCAGAAAGCCTCGGACGAGCTGGAATTTGAGCGCGCGGCGGCCCTGCGCGACCGGATTCAGGCGCTGACCGCGGTGCAGACCTCGCAGGGGATCAACCCGCGCGGTGTCTCCGAGGCCGATGTGGTGGCGCTGCATCTGGAGCACGGCCAGGCCTGCGTGCAGGTGTTCTTCATCCGCGCCAACCAAAGCTGGGGCAACCAGGATTTCTATCCCCGCACCGGCTCGGGCGCGGATGAGGCCGAGATCATCGAGGCCTTCCTCACCCAGTTCTACGACAACAAGGAGCCGCCGCGGCTGCTTCTTCTCTCGCATCCGCCCGAGGATGCCGATCTGGTCGCGCGGGCGCTGTCGGAACGCGCCGGGCATAAGGTGGAACTCGCGGTGCCTTTGCGCGGCGAGAAGGCCGAATTGGTCGAGAATGCGGCGCGGAACGCCCGCGAGAGCCTTGCGCGGCGGATGTCGGAAAGTGCGACGCAGCGCCGGCTGCTCGACGGGCTGGCTGAGGCCTTCGGGCTGGAAACCGCGCCCGAGCGGATCGAGGTCTACGACAACGCCCATATCCAGGGCGCGCATCCGGTGGGCGGCATGATCGTCGCCGGGCCCGAGGGTTTCCTGAAATCGCAATACCGCAAGTTCAACATCAAGGGCGAGGCCGGCGCCGCGGGCGACGATTTCGGCATGATGCGCGAGGTGATGCTGCGCCGGTTCGAGCGGCTGATGCGCGAAGACCCCGAGCGCCAGTCCGAGACCTGGCCGGATCTGTTGCTGATCGACGGCGGGGCTGGCCAGGTCTCGGCGGTGATGGAGATCCTGCGCGATCTGGGGGTCGAGGATATCGCCGTGATCGGCGTGGCGAAGGGGATCGACCGCGACCACGGCAAAGAGGAATTCCACCGCCCCGGCCAGCGCCCCTTCGCGCTGCAAAGGAATGATCCGGTGCTGTATTTCATCCAGCGTTTGCGCGACGAGGCGCATCGCTGGGCGAACGGCGCGCATCGGGCGAAACGGGCGAAGACGGTGGGGGCGACGCCTCTGGACGAAATCCCGGGCGTGGGCGCGGCCAGGAAACGCGCGCTCTTGCAGCATTTCGGCTCGGCCCGGGCGGTCAGCCGCGCGGCGCTGCCGGATCTGATGGCGGTCGAGGGGATTTCCGAGGCGATGGCGGAAACCGTCTATAATTTCTTCCACCGCGAATAGGGCCGGTTCAGGAGGCCGGGGGCTTCGCCCCCGGACCCCCGGCGTCCCCGCATGAAGGAGAGGGCCGATGCGGTTTCTGGATTTCAGCTCCTGGCAGGGCGTGCTGACCACTTTGGGCGGGCTGGTGCTGGTGACTCTGCTGGGCGTCGGGATCCGCATCCTGATGATGCTGACGATCCAGCAACGCCAGCAGCGGATCAACCGCCAGATCAACGAGCGGCTGCGCACGCTGATCGCCGCCTACAAGGTGCTGGGCGGTTCTTTCACCGGCACGCTGACGGTGGACCCGACCCATCTGCGGGCTTTGCGCGAGCGGCTGACGGCCGAAGGCGCCGATCCCGCGCGGATCGAGACCGAGGGCCAGCACCAGGAGCGCGCGCGCCAGATGCGCGACGCGGTCGAGGCGGCGCTGGCCGATATCATCCTGCTCGGCACCGCCGAACAGGTCGCCATGGCCGCAGCGGCGGCCCGCGACATGGCTTCGGGGCGCCCGGTGGCAACGGCGGAACTGGTGGTCTCGCTGCGCGGCTATATCCGCGCGGCGCTGGACCTGGAGCCGGTGCCCGGCGACGTGGAAATCCCGCTGCAAGGCCCGACCCGGCCGGGGCAGGGCGGCAAGGGCGGTGCCAGAAGTGGCGGGCGTTCGGGCGGTGGTGGTGAGGG
>NZ_UXAW01000073.1 GCF_900609055.1 Pseudogemmobacter humi
GGGCACGGGGGCGGCCCGCTCCTCGCTGTGCTCCTCGCTTGCGGCGGGGGCTTCGTCCTTTGCGCTGGAAGCCGGAGAGGGTGCGGCCACGGCGGGCGCGCTGTCTTTCGGCGCGACCGGCGCCGGTTGTTCCGCCGGCTGCGACAGCGCCAGTTCGGGCTGCGGGCTTTCCTCGGCGGGAGCGGGTTTTGCGGCAGCCTCCGCCTCGGCGGCCTCGCGTGCGGCGCGGGCCTTGCGGCGCGCGGCGCGGGCGCTGTCGTCGAACAGCGAGATGGCCGCACTGTCGCGCTCGACCGCTTCGCCTTCGGTCAGCAGCGTCACCGCGCTGGCGGTCTCGCCGAACCAGGGTTCGCCGTCGAAGGCCCCCTCGTCGGGGATGGCCACGAAGCCGAGCGGGTTGAAGCGATGGGTTACGGCGAAGGATTCCGCCTCGTCCAGGGTTTCACGCGCCACGGCGGCGACCTTGAGGTCATGGCCCTCGCCCGACCAGTCGAAGGCGATCTCGTCTGCCTTGTAGGGGGTGCGGCCTTCCAGCGCCTCGGCGATCTCGCGCCGCGTCGCGGCCTCGGACCCGCCGGTGACCTCGATCCCGGTGTAAAGGATCTGCGACGCCGGGATCACCAGTTTGGTGGTGAAGCCGCCTGGCTCCAGCCCGAGCGCGGTCTTGCGCATGTAATCCAGGGCATCCTCAAGATCGGATGCGTCGAAGGGCGTTTCGCCGACCTTGAGCCAGCCCTTCGCCGTCCGGTGCAGAAGCGCGATGCTGGTGTCGGTGAAATTCAGGGCGAAGTTTGGTTTCATTCCACAGGTCTAGCACAGGGCGACGAGGCGCGGCAAATGCGCCCGGACAGGGTGGCTCATACCTATAGCAGCTTTTTGCCGAATGAAAGAAAAACACCTGTGAGCGCACCAGGGATTTGCTTGCGGCCTGCGTTTAACATGGGAAAAGTAGCCGCAGTCATTAAGGAGAGTTCCATGCGTATGCTTCCCCCCCTGAGCAAATCCCTGCCGCTGGCGGCGCTGATCGCCGCGCTGATGAGCGCCGCGCCGGTGCTGGCCGATACGCCGCCGAAGACGATCACCGTCACCGGCGAGGCCAGCGTGGCGCGCGCGCCGGACATGGCGACGGTGATGATCGGGGTGACCAGTGTCGCAGCCACCGCGGCCGAGGCGCTGGCCGCCAATTCCGGCGATATGCAGGCGGTGATCGAGCGGCTGAGGGCCTCGGGCATCGGGGAGAAAGACATGCAGACCACCGGCCTGTCGGTCAATCCGAACTGGACCAGCTATTCTTCCGGCGCCTCGTCGGAGAAGATCGACGGCTTCACCGCGATGAACTCGCTGACGGTGGGGATCCGCGATCTCGACGCTCTGGGGGCGGTGCTGGATGCGGTGGTGGCCGACGGCGCCAATACGCTCAACGGCGTGACCTTCGGTCTGATCGATCCGGGCCCGGCGCTGGACGAGGCCCGCAAGGAAGCGGTGGCCGATGCCCGCGCCCGCGCCGAACTGCTGGCCGGGGCGGCCGGGGTGAAGCTGGGCGATCTGGTCTCGATGACCGAGGGCAGCGGCTACCTGGGCGGCCCGGCCCCGATGTTCCGCGAACAGGCCGCCTCAGTGCCGGTCGAACGCGGTGAGGTCAGCTATCAGGCGAGCGTCACGCTGGTCTGGGAACTGGAGTGAGCTGCGCGGCGCAGCGTCGCTGACGCGATGAGGCCGCCCGGCGACTTCGGCCGCCGGGCGGCCTTTGCATGTTTTCCGCCCGCGAGTCATCGCCGGGGCGGAGTGCGATGGCGCGCGGGCGGGCCGGGATCGTCGGAGCCCTCGTCGCGAAAGCCGCGTGGCAAGTCGGCTTTCGCGGGGGCTCCGCCAGGGGTGCGCGCATGGCCGCGCAACCGCCGGCGAATCCGGTTTTTCCCCCATCCCGGCCCGTTTCTGCCGCAATTCCCGCTCAGAACGCGCTGAAGCGTTGCGCTTTCGGGGGTGTTCATGGTTCGCGGTCCGGTCAGCCTGGCGGTGGTTGCGGCGATCACGCTGGTGATGTTTCTGTTCGTGGCGATGGGGCCGCGGGCGTTCGAGCGGGTCTTGCCCGAGCGCGCGATGCTCTGGCTGGAAACCGCGATGAATTCCACGATACGCTCGATGGATGGCGGGGCCTGGTACAAGGGCAACCCCTCGGAGCCGATGAGCTATGTCGACAGCACGAACCGCGCGCCGCGCGTGACCGGGCCGATCCTCGTCACCGACGATGGCGGCGCGGCGATGATCCTCGACGTGATCGAAGGGCGGCTGACCGGGCTGGCCAAAGATTCCCCGGCAAAGCTGGTGCGGCTGGAACCGGCGCAGGCCTGCCTGCCGGTGCCGCCATCCGCGGGCGCGGTGTTCCGCCATATCGTGCTGACCGGCAACAGCGGCCATGAGATCGGCCTTTCGACCTATGGCGAGGCGGAACTGGCCCGGGGCGTCCAGGCGCTGGTCGACGAGATCCGCGGCCGCAAGAGCGCGCGCCTGTCGGACATGGGCTGGTATCCCTGGCGCAGTTTCGACGTGGCGGTGACCGAAACCGCGCGGCCGGTCTATCTGGTGGCCGAGGTCGAGCGCGGCTATCAGTCCTGGGACGCCTCGCGGATCCTGAATTTCCACCTCGCGCCCGGCGCGACGGTCGAGCGGGTGGTGCTGATCGGCGGGCTTTACCACGGGGTGGCGGGCCTGCCCGAAGAGGTGCCGGTCGAGATCTTCCCGGCCGCGCATCTGGCGAAATGCGGTGCGGCCCCGACCTATGTTTCAGAAGCCGCTCCCGGCGAGAAGGGCGGCCCGTCGAAGATGGAGCTTCCCGGCGGCCTGCCCGAATCGATGATCGAAGAGGCGAAAGACCGGCAGGAGGCGTGGAACGAGGCCGCCCGCGCCTGGCGCGCGCGGTTTCACGAGATGTTCGGCCATGATCCGACAGTCACGGCGGTGGGGCGGTGGGATGATCTGACCGCCGCGCTGATCGGGCCGCTTCCGGCGGAAGACGCCCGGCTGGCCTGGACCCCGATCGCGGGTGCCAGGGTCCGGCTGAGCGCCGACACCTATCTGGAAACCTATTCGGATGCGAAAGGCGAGACGGGCTATCGCAAACGGGTCGAGGCGATTGCCGCGGCTTTCGCCGGGGGCGATCTGGCGGCGATTGCAGCAGAGGGAACCCAGTGATGCTGGTGCGGATCATCCTCATTCTCGGCGTTGCGCTGATGCTGTTCGCCGGGGGCGCGGCGGGCTGGCAATACTGGCAGCAGAATTTCGCCGCGCCGGAACTGGCCGCCGCGACAGGGACGGCCGTGCAGGAAACTCCGCCGGAAACCCTGCCGGATGCGGCGGGGGCGCCCACAGCAGAGACGCCCGCGCAGACCTGGCTGATCTCGCTCACCGGCGAACTGGTGGACACCGAAACGGTGACGGCATTCCTGCTCCAGGACCGTTTCGTCGAGGACCGGGTGTTCCGTATCTCGATGCGGGTGCCGATGACGGCCTTTCTGGCGGAAGGCGAGACGCTGCCCGATCCGGTTTATCGCCCCGTCTTCGCCGATATCCGCGCGCCCCGGCTGGTGGCGGGCATGTGCGGCATGCTGCTCGACGCCTGGGCGGGTTCGTGCCGGATGGGGGAGGCGGGCGTCCGGGGCGAGAGCTACGATCCCGAAACCGAAACCGTGGAACTGGAACTGCGGCTTTATTACACGCAAAAGCCGGGAGAGGTGCCGCTGCCCGATCTGAAATCGCATGTGATGCAGCAGGACTGGCTGAATGTCGCGGCAAGGCTTGGCAAGCAGGAACTGGAAGGCGCCGATGCGATGGAACTGGCGGCGGCCACGATTCGCGCCGCCGCCGGGATCTGCGCCGAGGTCGAGGCTCGGGGCCAGGCCTGCCGGATCCTGAAGATGAGCATGCAGTGGGACAGCCCCGAAGATTTCACCGGCCAGGTGACCTGGGCCTGGATGGAGCCGATGCCGAAAGGCATGTATCCCGCCGCGCCGCTTTACTGACACGGCGGGCCTGCCGCCCGCCGTGAGTCTTTGTTCGTGAGTCTTTGCCCGTGAGGCTGTGTCCGCGCCTCAGGCCTCGCGGCTCTTGCCGGTCGCGGCGGTCAGCGCCTGGTCGAGATCGGCGATGATATCGGCGACATCCTCGATCCCGATCGACAGCCGCACCACATTCGGCGCGGCGCCAGCCCTGATCTGCTGTTCTTCGGACAGCTGCCGGTGGGTGGTCGAGGCGGAATGGATCACGAGGCTCCGGGTGTCGCCCAGGTTCGCCACATGGCAGAACATTTTCAGGTTGTTGATCAGGCTGACGCAGGCATCGTAGCCGTCCTTCAGCGCGAAGGTGAACAAGGCTCCGGCGCCCTTCGGGGTGATCTTCTTCACGCGCTTGTGCCAGGGGCTGGATTTCAGTCCGGCATAAGTGACGTAATCCACCCGCGGATCGGATTCGAGCCATTCGGCGACGATCTTCGCATTCTCGACATGGCGCGCCATGCGCAGGCCGAGCGTCTCGATCCCCATCAGGGTGTAATGGGCACCCTGCGGGTTCATCGTCATGCCAAGATCGCGCAGGCCGATGGCGATGGAATGGAACGTATAGGCCATGCCGCCCAGAGTCGGATGGAACACGAGGCCGTGATAGGCGGGCTCGGGCTGCGACAGCGAGGGGAATTTGTCGTTGGCCGACCAGTCGAATTTGCCGGAATCCAGCACCAGCCCCCCGGTCACCGTGCCGTTGCCGGTCAGGTATTTGGTGGCGGAATGGACCACGATGGTCGCGCCCAGCTCCATCGGCCGGCACAGCCAGGGCGTGGCGGTGGTGTTGTCGATGATCAGCGGAATCCCCTTGCGGTCGGCGATCTTCGCCAGCGCCGGGATATCGGTGATATAGCCGCCCGGGTTGGCGATGGTCTCGGCAAAGATCGCGCGGGTGTTCTTGTCGCAGGCCTTCGCCACCGCGCCCAGATCATCGGTATCGACGAATTTCGCCGACCAGCCGAAGCGTTTGATCGTCTGGCTGAACTGGGTGATGGTGCCGCCGTAAAGCCGGGTCGAGGCGACGATGTTCTTCCCCGGCCCCATCAGCGGGAACAAGGCCATGATCTGCGCCGCATGGCCCGAGGAACAGCCGATGCCGCCCGCAGCCCCTTCCAGCGCCGCCACCCGCGCCACCAGCGCCGAGACGGTCGGGTTGGTCAGCCGCGAATAGATGTTGCCCACCTCTTGCAGGTTGAACAGCCGCGCCGCGTGGTCGGCGTCTTTGAACTGATAGGCGGTGGTCTGGTAGATCGGCGGATTGATCGCGCCGGTCGTGGGGTCGGGGGCGGCGCCGGCGTGAATGGCCAGCGTGTCGAAGCCCTGGGGTCTGTCGGTCATCTCGTCTCTCTCCCGATATGCGTTGCGCGCGAGGTTAGGCAAAGCCCCTGCGCCCGGCAACGGCAGATTGGGGCCGGGCGGCGGCGGTTTTCTCCCTTTGCGCCGCCCGCGGAAGAAAAGCCTTCCGCGCGGCGCTTCGGGCGCTCAGGCGCGGTCGTCCTTCGGGCTGCCCATCACCACATAGGTGGTGACCGAGCGCACCTGCGGCAGCACGCCGAGAATCTCGGTATGCCAGTGTTTGTAGCTGGCCAGATCGCGGGTCTCGACGCGCAGCAGATACTCGACCGAGCCGGTGATGTTATGGCATTCGCGCACCTGGGGGGCGCGGGTCACCGCCCGCTCGAACGCCTCCTGCGCGGCCTTGGTATGGGTGTTCAGACCCACGGTGATATAGGCGATGAAGCCGGTTCCCAGCCGCTCGGGGTCCAGCACCGCGCGATAGCCGCGAATCACGCCGGCCCGCTCAAGCTCCTGCACCCGGCGCAGCGTGGCCGAGGGCGACAGCCCGATCCGCTCGGCCAAAGCCAGATTGGTCAGCCGCCCGTCGCGCGACAGCTCGCGCAATATCTTTTCGTCTGTTGCGTCCATTTCCGTCATGGATTGCACAGATAGCTGAAATCCTGGCATCTTCGCAATAAAATGCCACGTATCTGCGGTAATGATTGCGCCATGAACCAGGATCTCTTCCTTGCCCTCATGGGCTTTGCGATGGCCACCACGCTGACGCCGGGGCCGAACAATATGATGCTGATCGCCTCGGGGGTGAATTTCGGCTTTCTGCGCACGGTGCCGCATATGCTGGGGATCACGCTGGGCGTGGTCAGCCTTGTGGTGATGACCGGGCTGGGGGTGGCGGGGCTGTTCCGGGCCTGGCCGGGCTCGTTGTCGGTGCTCAAGGTGCTCTCGGTGGCTTACATGCTGTGGCTGGCCTGGAAGATCGCGCGGTCCTCGGCCCCGGACGAGAGCGTGTCGGGCGCCGCGCGGCCGCTGACGCTGTTGCAGGCGGCGGCGTTCCAGTGGGTCAATCCCAAGGCCTGGGCGATGGCGCTTGGCGGTGTGGCGGCCTATGTGCCGCGGCCCGATGCGGTCTCGCTGACGCTGGCGGCGGCGGTCTTCGCGTTGGTCTCGCTGCCCTCGACCTCGGTCTGGACGGTCGCGGGGCAGGGGCTGCGGCGCTGGCTGAGCGATCCGCGCCGGCGGAGCGTCTTCAACCGGACCATGGCCGCGCTGCTGGTGGCCTCGCTCTGGCCTGTGGTCACGATGAAACTGGCGCCCTGAGCCGTTGCGGTTTCAGCGGTTGCGGGTGTCGACCGGATAGGCGGTGGTGTATTTCATCCGCTCCATGGCGAAATGCGAGGTGACGTTCTTGATCGCGATCGCATCGGTCAGCCGCTTATACAGCGCGTCGAAGGCCGCCATATCGGCGACCGAAACCCGCAAGAGATAATCCATCTCGCCCGCCATACGGTAGACTTCCATGATCTCGGGGAAGCCCGCCACCGCCTTCGTGAACCCCTCGCGCCATTCGGCGGAATGGTCGGGCGCCTCGATGCCGATGAACACCGTCAGCCCGAAGCCGAGCCGCGCCGGGTTGGCCAGCGCCACCCGCCCGGTCAGCACGCCGTTCGCCTCCAGCTTCTGGATCCGTTTCCAACAGGGCGTCTGCGACAGGCCTACCCGGTCGGCGATCTGCGCCACCGGCAGCGTCGCGTCGCGCATCAGTTCGGCGACGATCTTGCGGTCGATCAGGTCGAGGTCGTCCATCTGGATCTCCTGGTCTCGGGCCTGCCCCGGGGCAGAATGAATATCCTCATAGTGGGGCAGTAAATAACATTTTGTCTACTGGTAATGTCGTGTTTAATGATACTGAGGGAAAGCGACCCGGAATCCCTTGTTTTCCGGGGGCGTTCATTCCAGATGGGGCTGGTGTGTCGGGAAATCCGCCAATTCCGATCTTGATTCGCGATTTTCAGGGCTCCAGGCTGACAGCATGATCACCCAGAAGATGAAATATGCGCTGAAAGCCTTGCTGGTGCTGGGTGATGAGGCCCGCCAGGAGCAGCCTTCGGCCCTGACCATCGAAGAGATCGCCCGGCGCTCGGGCACGCCCAAGCGGTTTCTGGAGCATATCCTGCTTGAGGTCAGGAATGCCGGGGTGATCGCCTCGACGCGGGGGCGCTCGGGCGGCTACAGCCTGATCAAGCGGCCGTCCGAGGTCTCGATCTCGGAACTGCTGCGGCTGATCGACGGGCCGATCGCGCCCTTGCCCTGCCTGTCGCGCCGCGCCTATCAGCGTTGCGAGGATTGCACCGACGAGGCGAGCTGCCGGATTCGCAAGGTCTTTGCCGAGGTGTTCTGGTCCTATCTGCTGATCATCGAGTCGCTGACTCTGGAAGACATGCTGCGTTCGGTCAAGGTGGCCGAGCAGGTGATCGGCGCCTGAGGCCGCGCCGGATTCCCCCATGATACATAGCTGAAAACAGCGGGCCGGCCGGGAATCGCGGCGGGGCTGCGGCTGCGGCCGCCATGGCCCCCGGCACAAAACATTGCTGTGCTTCCCGGTCCCCATGGAATTTTCTTCCCTTTTGGCGGGCAAAACAGCCAGGCATTTTCCTTTGCTAATAACGATAAATACTGTCGTTATTATGTGTATTGGCCGGGTAAGGTGCCGGGCCAGACAACAGGAGATTGCAGGATGACCGCAGCCTATGCTTTCGGAACGCCCGCAACGGGCAATCATGATCCTCTCGCCGCCGGCCGCCTGGCCGCGATGCAGGGCATGACCGGCACCTGTGTCGTGCGTCTGATCGACCGCCGCACCGGGCTGACCCACAAGGTCAACGGTACGCCGCTGGTGATCTTCACCCGCCGCCCGTCCGAGGCCGCCGCCGAACTGCTCTCGGGCCGCGACCGCTCGGTCTGGGAAGTCCGGGTCGATCCGATCGAGCCCTGAGCCGGAGGCCGCCATGATCCGTCATCACCACAATGTTCCGGGCTTCGCCCCCTTCCTTTTCTTCGCCGCCCCCGGGCGCGACACCCCCGAGGAGAAACAGATGCCTGCCACGATCAACACCCGCAGAACGGTTTCCGCCCAGGGGCCCGCGGCCGGACGCCACGCCGACGGCGGCGTCACCCTCCTGGCGGCGTTGCGGCGGCTGACCGGCTGGCCGGTCTCGCGGCTGATCCGCGGCACGGCGGCGGCGCTGGCGCTGGCGGCGGGCGGTTTGGCCGCGCCGGTCCAGGCCGAAAGCCTGCTGAACGTCAGCTACGACCCGACCCGCGAGCTTTACCGCGAGTTCAACGAGGCTTTCGCCAAATACTGGGTTGAACAGGGCAATGAGGCCCCGGTGATCGAAGCCAGCCACGGCGGCTCGGGCGCCCAGGCCCGCGCGGTGGTCGAGGGGCTCGACGCCCAGGTGCTGACGCTGGCGCTGGCCGGCGACATCGACCGGGTGGCCGAGACGGGCAAGCTGCCGGCCGACTGGCAGAGCAAGCTGCCGCATAATTCCTCGCCTTATACGTCGACCATCGTCTTCCTCGTCCGTGAAGGAAACCCGAAGGGCATCAATGACTGGGGCGATCTGGTCCAGGACGGGGTCGAGGTGATCACGCCGAACCCGAAGACCTCGGGCGGTGCGCGCTGGAACTATCTGGCGGCCTGGGCCTGGGCCGAGAAGAACGGTCAGGATCCGAAGGCGTTCGTGCAAGAGCTGTTCGCCCATGTTCCGGTGCTGGACACCGGCGCGCGCGGCTCGACCACCACCTTCGTCCAGCGCGAGATCGGCGACGTGCTGCTGGCCTGGGAGAACGAGGCCCATCTCGCGCTGAAGGAGCTGGGCGAGGACGGGTTCGACATCGTGGTGCCTTCGGTCTCGATCCTCGCAGAGCCGCCGGTGGCGCTGGTCGAGGGCAATATCAAAACCGATACGCAGCGCGAACTGGCCGAAGCCTATCTGAACTACCTCTACAGCCCCGAGGGCCAGGCGATCGCCTTCAGGAACTTCTACCGCGCCTGGGATGCGTCGGCCGCCAATCCCGAGGATGTCGCCCGCTTCCCGGAACTGGACCTGGTGACCATCGAAGATTTCGGCGGCTGGGCCAAAGCGCAGCCCGAGCATTTCGGCGACGGCGGCACTTTCGACCAGATCTACGTTCCCAAATAAGGCTTGCGATTGATGGGCAGACCCCTGCTTTACCGATCCCCGATGCCGGGCCTTGGCCTGTCGATGGGGATCACCCTGACGATGCTCTCCCTCATCGTGCTTCTGCCCATCGGCGCCCTGCTTTTGCAGGGCGTCAGCTATGGTGCCGAGGGGATCTGGGCCACGGTGAACCGCGAAAGGGTCTGGCAGGCGCTTTTCCTGTCGTTCCGGCTGTCCTTGTTCGCGGCGATGTTCAATCTGGTGCTGGGCGTGATCCTCGCCTGGGTGCTGGTGCGCTACCGCTTCCCGGGCCGGCGCATCCTGGATGCCGCGGTGGATTTGCCCTTCGCGCTGCCCACCGCCGTCGCGGGGATCGCACTGACCGCGCTTTACGCCCCGAACGGGGCCTTCGGCGCTTTGTTCAAAGACCTCGGCTGGCGCATCGCCTATACCCAATGGGGCATCTTAATCGCGCTGATCTTCGTCGGTCTGCCCTTCGTGACCCGCACGGTCCAGCCGGTGATCGCCGAGATCGAGCGCGAGGTCGAGGAAGCCTCGGCCACGCTCGGCGCCGGGCGGTTCCATACGCTGACGCGGGTGGTCTGGCCGATGCTCATGCCCGCGGCGCTGACCGGCTTTGCGCTGTCGCTGGCGCGGGCGGTCGGCGAATACGGCTCGGTGATCTTCATCGCCGGCAACAAGCCGCTGGTGACCGAGATCGCGCCCTTGCTGATCGTGATCCAGCTTGAGGAATTCAGCTACGACGGCGCCGCCGCCATCGGCATCGCCATGCTGGTGATCTCGTTCCTGATGCTGCTCTTCATCAATCTCACCCAGATCTGGAGCCGCCGGAGGATCGGATATGTCTGACGCCACCAACCTGCGCGCCTTCCGCGCGCCCACCGACGAGGCGCCGCTGGCGCGCTGGCTGCTGATCGGCTTCGCGGCGCTGGCGCTGGCGATCCTCGTCTTCGCGCCGCTCATCGTGATCTTCGCCGAGGCCCTGTCGAAAGGCTGGTCGGCGGCGCTGAGCAGCCTCAACAACCGCGATGCGCTGGCGGCGATCCGGCTTACGCTGCTGGTTGCCGCCATCGCGGTGCCGGTGAACGTGGTCTTCGGCATCGCCGCCGCCTGGTTCATCACCAGGTTCGATTTCCGCGGCAAAGCCTTCCTGATCACGCTGATCGACCTGCCGTTCTCGGTCTCGCCGGTGGTGGCGGGGCTGTGCATCGTGCTGCTGTTCGGCGCCAATACCGTGATCGGCTCGTGGCTGGTGGCCATGGGCTTCCCGATCGTCTTCGCGCTGCCGGGAATCGTGCTGGCCACGATCTTCGTGACCTTCCCCTTTGTCGCGCGCGAGCTGATCCCGGTGATGATCGAACAGGGCCGCGCCGAGGAAGAGGCGGCGCTGACGCTCGGCGCCTCGGGCTGGCATATGTTCTTCACCGTGACGCTGCCGAACATCCGCTGGGCGCTGCTCTACGGCGTTCTCCTGTGCAACGCCCGCGCGATGGGAGAGTTCGGCGCGGTGGCGGTGGTCTCGGGCAAGATCCGCGGCCAGACCACGACGATGCCGGTCATGATCGAGATGTTCTACAACGAATATCTCTCGGTCGCGGCCTTCTCGATGGCGGCGCTCCTGGCCTTCCTCGCGCTCGTGACGCTGCTCCTGAAGACGTTGCTGGAGCAACGCCACGCGGCCGGGCTTTCCGCCAGCCGCAAGTCGCACTGACCCCCGGCCTCTTTCATCCTGACCCAAATATCCCGGGGGTGCGGGGGCAGGGCCCCCGCTTCTCCCGCCCGCCAGAGGAAACGACCGATGCACATCCAGATCGACGAGATTTCCAGGGACTTCGGCGCCACCGCCGCGCTGACGCCGGTGTCGCTCAACATTCCGTCGGGGGCGCTGGTGGCGCTGCTTGGCCCTTCGGGCTCGGGCAAGACCACGCTGCTGCGCATCCTCGGCGGGCTGGAATATCCCAGTTCGGGGCGGGTGCTGTTCGACGGCCAGGACGCGACCGGCCTGTCGGTGCAGGAACGCCGCGCCGGTTTCGTGTTCCAGAGCTATGCGCTCTTCCGCCATATGACGGTGTTCGAGAACATCGCCTACGGGCTTCGGGCGCGGCCGCGCGCGCAGCGCCCCCCGCGCCCCGAGATCGCCCGGCGGGTGACGAAGCTGCTGGAACTGATCCAGTTGCCCGGGATCGGGGACCGCTACCCGAGCCAGCTTTCCGGCGGCCAGCGCCAGCGGGTGGCGCTGGCGCGCGCGCTGGCGATCGAGCCGCGGATGCTGCTTCTGGACGAGCCCTTCGGCGCGCTCGACGCCCGGGTGCGCAAGGAATTGCGCCAGGGGCTGCGCGATATCCATGACGAGACCGGGCTGACCACGGTTTTCGTCACCCATGACCAGGAAGAGGCGATGGAGCTTGCCGATCTGGTGGTGGTGATGTCGATGGGGCGGATCGAGCAGATCGGCAAGCCGACGGATATCCGCGCCCGCCCGGCCACCGAATTCGTGCGCGGCTTCATCGGCGCCTGACGGCCAGGGCCGCGCGTTCATGGAAAAGCCCCGCCTGCGGCTTGTGCGGGCGGGGCCGGGTTTTGTGGCGCGGCTTGGGCGCGTTACCAGCTCAGCCGGATGCCGGTCTCGCCGATTTCCGTCACCAGCCGGCGCTGATGCTGGCGCAGCTCGGCCGCGACCAGCGCGAACTGGACCTGGGCGGCCAGGACCGGATCCCGCGCCTCCTGCCCGGCCAGCATGTCCCAGAGCGGGGCCTCGACGCGCAGGCGGGTCGCCTCGCCCAGGATCTCCCATCCGGAGGCGGTTTCCTCCACCCGGATCTGCCCGCCGTAAGCCATCGCGCTTTCCAGGCATTGCAGCAGCAGGAACGCCAGCTTCACCTCGCGCCGGTCGAGATCGGTGCCGCTGATCCATTCGATGCGCAGCCGCCCGCCATGGGTGATGCCGGCGAGAATCCCGGTCACCTCGCCGCGGGCGATGCGCTGATCGGCGCCCGCCATGCCATAGGCCACGCGGAAAAAGCGGATGCGCGCATTGGCGCTGGACACGCTTTCGGCGATCAGCGCCAGTTCGGGCGAGGCGCTGGCGCGGTCCATCATCATCAGCTCTACCCCATTGCCGATGGCGCCGATCGGGCTGATAAGGTCGTGACAGATCCGCGAACCGATAAGGGCGGCGAGATCGGGTTTATTCTGCATCAAATGCCTCTGGATGTCGCTTCAGTGAATTCGCTCCTGGAACCTGGAATGTTCGTCCGTTGTCCCGGTCGCCCCGACTGGGGGCTGGGCCAGGTGCAGTCCAATATCGGCGGACGGGTTACCGTGAACTTCGAGCACGCAGGCAAGCAGGTGATCGACAGCAGGTATGTGACCTTACTGCCCGATTTCAGCGCCTGAGCGGCAGACTGTCGGTATTCATCAGCTTTTTCAAGTCTTTCCGGCAGCGTACGCGCAACGGGCGCTTCGGCGGCGGCGCTCTGTCCCGGTCGCATGGCCGAGCTTTCGATTGCAATGCTGCCCCAGTCTGTCTAAGTCAGAGAGACCGAGCCGGGAACCGGGCCGGGCGGGCAAGCCCGCCGCCCCCGCCAGCGCCAGAGACGTAAAGTGAAACCGCCTTCTGACGACATGCTTGCCGAAGACACGATATACACCCTCCGACTGGCCGCGGATGCACAGGATCTGCTGGGCGCCCAGCGTCTGCGCTATCGCGTCTTCGTCGAGGAGCTGGGCGCCTCGGGCGGCATGATCGACCATGACCAGCGGCTGGAGCGCGACGCTTTCGACGAAATCTTCGATCATCTGGTGCTGGTCGACAACCGGATCGCCCCGGAAACCGGCGATCATATCGCCGGGGCCTACCGGCTTTTGCCGTCGGAGCGGCTGGGGCCGGGGGGGCGGTTCTATTCGGAAGACGAATACGATCTCGCGCCGCTGCGCGCCAGCGGGCGGAAACTGCTGGAACTGGGGCGCACCTGCGTCCATCCCGACCACCGCGGCGGCGCGGCGATGTTCCTGTTGTGGAACGGCCTTGCCGAATATGTGCTGGAGCGGGGGATCGAGATCATGTTCGGCCCGGCCTCGTTCCACGGCACCGATCCCGTGGCGCTGGCCGAGCCCCTGTCCTGGCTGCACCACCATCACCTCGCGCCCCCCGAGATCCGCGTTCGCGCGCTGGAGCCGGGCCGGGCGGCGATGGATCTGATCACGAAGGACCGGCTCGACCGCGCCCGCGCCATGGCGGCGATGCCCGCGCTGATCAAAGCCTATCTGCGGCTCGGCGGTTTCGTCGGCGACGGCGCCTTCATCGACCGGCCGTTCAATACGACCGATGTCTGTCTCTTGATGGATACCGGCCGGATGTCGGCCCGCCACCGCGATTTCTACACCCGCAAACAGGGGCAGAATTGAGCGACTGGACCGAGATCCCGCCGGAGCCCCGCACCATCGGCCCGCTCGGCTGGATGCTGGTGCTGTCGCGGGGGGCATTTCTCGCGCTCAATATCCTTGCGGGCTTCCTGCTCTATCTGATCGTGCGGCTGGCAGAATGGCCGGTCTTCGGCAAGAGCCGGCCGCTGAGCGCCTGGATCACCCAGCTGGTCTGCCGCAATGCCATCGTGATCCTCGGGCTGAAATACCGCACGCGCGGCCGCCCGATGAAGCAAAAGGGCGCGGTCGTCGCCAATCATGCCGGCTGGATCGACATTTTCGCCCTCAATGCCGGTCAGCGCATCTTCTTCGTCTCGAAGGCCGAGGTGGCCTCCTGGCCCGGGATCGGCTGGCTGGCCCGGGTCACCGGCACGGTCTTCATCTCGCGCAGGGGCTCTGAGGCGAAGCGTCAGCAGCAGCTCTTTGAAGAGCGGCTGCGCATGGGCCACCGGCTTTGCTTCTTCCCCGAGGGCACCTCGACCGATGCGCTGCGGGTGCTGCCGTTCAAATCCACCCTGTTCGAGGCCTTCTATACGCATGGCCTCGACCGTGTGCTGCATATCCAGCCGGTGACGGTGATCTGGCGCGCGCCCGCGGGCGAGGATCCGCGCTTCTATGGCTGGTGGGCCGATATGGATTTCGCGAGCCACCTGATCCAGGTGCTCTCGGCGCGGCGCCGCGGTGCCGTCGAGATCATCTGGCATCCGGAGGTGCCGGTCGACGCTTTCGCGAACCGCAAAGAGCTTGCCGCTTACTGCGAGCGCGTCATCCGCACCGCCCACCCGCTGGCCGTCGCCTGATTCCGGGCATCTGAGGCCGTGGAATCGGTCGGGTGAGGGGGAATCGGACAGAATCGCGCGATGATTCACCGTCAGATTCGCGGACGAACCCCACGATTCCCATGACTTATCCACATTTTGCCCTGTCACCCTGGGGGTAACTTTGCCGGGCCTCTGACGGGGCCTTGGAAAAATCGCTTGTTTTATTGGCTCCTGACAAAAAATCGTCACGAAGCGCATTTTTTCTCTTGCGGGTTTCATCTGTGGGGCCTAGATACCGCCTCACCGAAACGGAACGGACGCCGGAACGAAGCGAACGGAAGCGCAAGCGGAAGGAAGCGGGG
>NZ_UXAW01000090.1 GCF_900609055.1 Pseudogemmobacter humi
GCAGGCTCTCCACAAACCCTGTCGTTTGACGTGGCGGCAGCCCGAACAACACCTTGATCGAGAGGCAGAATTGTATGGCCGCCGCAGAAAACCTCTCAGGGTGACCCGCCTGGCCGCCCGGGACCGCGAACCAGGCCATCTCAGGGTCAAACCATACCATCAGCGAGCCACGACGCTTCAAGGCTCGACTGTAGCTCGACCAGTTCGTCGTGCGGAAAAGAGGGATCGGTTTGCTCATGGGGCCAACCTAACCCCCGGACTCACAAACATGAATCCGTAGGTCACAGGGATAGCGCAACAAAGCCGGTTATCGGCTAAGAAAGGCGAGAGCAGCAGCATTGGCCATTTCTGGGGCAACTGCCTCACAAATCGGTGCCTGGACTGGGCATGCGAGCCTCTCAGAGATCGCCCATTACACCAAACAGGCAGACCAGAAAGGGATTCTGGGGGCGAATAAAGAACGCGAGATGGGAAACCGTGTTAAAAAGTTTCCAAAATCTCCGGAATAATATCCTAAAATTAGCATGTTAGGAGAGTATTGGCGCACCCGACAGGATTCGAACCTGTGACCTCTGCCTTCGGAGGGCAGCACTCTATCCAGCTGAGCTACGGGTGCGTCGTGCGCTCTCTTAGCCGTTCCGCCGGGGCGCTGCAAGCTCAGGCGAAGAGCTCGTGGCAAAATTCCAGGGCTTCGACCAGGGCGTCGACCTCGGCCTCGGTGTTGTAGAGGCCGAAGGAGGCGCGGCAGGTCGCCCCTACCCGAAACCGCTCCATCAGCGGCATGGCGCAATGGGTGCCGGCGCGCACCGCGATGCCCTTTTTGTCGAGCACGGTCGAGATATCATGCGCATGGGCCGCACCTTGCAGCGTAAAGCTGAAAATCGCCCCCTTATCAGGCGCGTCGCCCTGAATGTTCAGCCAGTTCAGCCCGGAGAGACGCTGGCGGGCATAGTCGCGCAGCCGGGTTTCATGTGCTGCGATATTCGCCATCCCGAGGCCCGTCAGGTAGTCCAGCGCGACACCGAGGCCGATCTGGTTGACGATGCCGGGTGTGCCGGCCTCGAATTTCATTGGCGGATCGGCCCAGGTGACGCGCTCGCGCGAGACTTCACGGATCATGTCGCCGCCGCCGAGGAAGGGGCGCATCTCCTCCATCCGCTCGCGGCGGATGAAGATCCCGCCGGAACCGCTTGGTCCGTATAGTTTATGCCCGGTGATCGCGTAGAAATCGCAGCCCAGAGCCGCCACATCCACCGGCATATGAACCGAGGCCTGGCTGCCGTCGACCAGCACCGGAACGCCCTGCCCGGCCGCCGCCCGGCAGATCGCGCCGACATCGACCACCGTGCCGGTGACGTTCGACATATGGCTGATCGCCACCAGCTTCGTGCGCGGCCCGATCGCGTCGATCACCGCCTGGGGATCGAGCACACCCTTGTCGTCGCAATCGACCCATTTCAGCACCACACCCTGACGCTCGCGCAGGAAATGCCAGGGCACGATATTGGCGTGATGTTCCAGGATCGAGAGCACGATCTCATCCCCGGCTTGCAGCCGCGGCGCGGCCCAGGCGTAGGAGACCAGGTTGATCCCCTCGGTCGCGCCCGAGGTGAAGACGATCTCCTCCTCGGAAGGCGCGTTCAGAAAGCGAGCGATCTTGCCGCGAATGGCCTCATACTTCTCGGTCGCCAGATTGGAAAGGTAGTGCAAGCCACGGTGAACATTGGCATATTCCATCGAATAGGCCTCGGTGATCGCGTCGATCACCGCCCGCGGCTTCTGCGCCGAGGCGCCGTTGTCGAGATAGACCAGCGGCCGGTCGTTCACCTTGCGCGACAGGATCGGAAAATCGGCGCGGATCCGGGCGATATCATAGGCCATGGGTCAGCGCCTCCGGGTCGATGAACAGGGAAAGCAGGAAGGACAGGATCACCAGCGCCGCGACCAGCGTCAGCACCACGCCGAGGAAGACACCGCCGACCGAGCGGAAGCCGTGAACCTCAGCCGTGAAATTGCTGAGAAATACGAAGAAAACCCCGATCGCCAGATAACTGACCAGCAGCGCGACCGGCGGCAGAAGCAGAACGAGCAGGATCTGCGCGATCTGCAAGGCCATCATCACGGCCTGGAGCCAGGCCATGGCGAGAATGGCGTCGGTGAAACTGCCCTGCCCGCCGCGCCAGCGTCCGACCTGCCAGAGCAGGAAGGCGGCGGCGAACAGCACCGCAAGCTGCACTCCGGCGGTCATGAACGGGCTGCCGAACAGCCGCAGCGCCAGCGCCTGATCGGCGGGCGCCATCATACGGATGCTCAGATGGATCAGCATGGTCGAGGCCACCGCCATCAGCACCAGCGCCACCGCCTCGCCGCCTTTGGGAAGCGGCAGATCAAGAATGCGCCGCATCCCCGCGCGGGGATTGCGGAAAGTCAGAACGAGCGTGTCGGTCAGGAAGGGCATCAGCGCATCGCCTCACGCAGCAGACGGAACCAGAGCCAGAGGAAGGCGAGCGCGATCAGCCCGCCCACCACGTTCACCGCTGCCCCGGGCCCCCTGAACCCGGCCAACAGGCCCTGGAACAGCATCAGGGGCGCCGTGCACAAAAGCGCCCAGAACAGCGAAAGCCGCGCCGCATAGGGGCTGATCCGGCGGCCCATGACGCGCAACGCGAGCGCCGAAAGCATCGCGATACCGTAGAAGATCAGCGGCACCACGAAGAGGAAGACGAAAAGATTGATCCCCATCAGCGCCTGAAGGCCCGGCACCTGATCAAGCGGCTGGCCGGTCTGTTCGGCATGGGTCAGCGCCAGATACGCCTCGCGCGACAGCCGGGGCCATTGCGCGACGAAGAACAGGAAACAGGCCGCCAGCAGCGTCACCAGCGCGCGATCCTCGCGAATACCGTCGCCGAGCTTGCGGCGAAGCACGGCGCCTGGATGGCGCCATGTCTGGGCGATATCTGTGGTGACGGACATTTTCCTGCCTTTACAATCTTCTGCGCCTCAGTCTTCCATCGCGCCGAGCATAAGCTCCAGCCGGTGGAGGATGTCCCCGGCAATCGCCTCGTCCTCGATCTCGGCCAAGGCTTCGGCGAGGAAGGCCAGCACCAGCAGCGATTGCGCCTTCGCCTTCGGCACGCCGCGCGATTGCAGATAGAACAAGGCGGTCTCGTCGATGGCACCCGAGGTCGAGCCATGGCTGCACTTCACATCGTCGGCGTAGATTTCCAGCTCGGGCTTGGCAAGGAAATTGCTGTCCTCGTCCAGCAGCAGACTCTGGCTGATCTGATAGCCGTCGGTCTTCTGCGCGCCCTGTTTCACCAGGATCTTACCCTGAAAGACGCCGGTCGCGCCGTTCCTGAGCACCTTTTTGTAGACCTGGCGGCTCTCGCAGCGCTCTCCGGCATGGGTGACGAAGATGGTGTCGTCCTGGAGGAAGGCCGCGCCCTCGCCCATCACCGCCCCGGCGACATGGGCCACGCCGTCGTCGCCGTTCAGCTCCAGGATGACCTCGTTGCGGGTCAGGCGACCGCTGGCGGTCAGGGTGAAGCTCTTGACCAGCGCCTCTTCCTCAAGCCGGGCGAAGAGATGCGTCACGCAGCGGCGATCATGGTCGCGGCCCTGAGTGCGGATGTGGTGAAAGTGTCCGCCCGCCGCGACATCGACCTCAAGCACGGTATTGTAGCGCGCCGCGACCGCGCCGCTCTCCAGCAGGGTGAATTCGGCCCCGGATTCCACCTTCACGCAATGATGGAGGATCGCATCGGAACCCTCGGATTCGTGCCGATAAATCAGCGCAACGGGCTTCTCTGCCCTGCCCGTCACCCGGATCAAAAGCCCGTCCGTCGCGAAAGCGGTGTTCATCGCCGCAAGCGGGCGTTCCACCGGCACCTGGCCGCGCGTCTCCAACTGGCCGTAAAGGCCCTGCGCCCAGTGGATATCCTTCGCCCCCGCCGTGGCGAGGCGCTCGATCTCGACCCCGGCCAGAGCGAGATCGTCCGAGGCGGCCGCGTCGAACACACCATCGGTAAACACCACCTTCAGCCGCTCGATCGGGGCGAAAGCCGGGGTCTGCGCCGGAACCGGCGCGGCCGCAGGCGTCGCCGCCGCGGTCAGCACTGCGGGATCGGTATAGCGCCAGTATTCGTCGCGCTTCACCGGCAGGCCCATGGCGGTCAGCCGCGCCAGCGCCGCCGCCCGGGGCTCGGCAGTCCAGCCTTTGTGCTCAAGGTTAAGCCCGGCGATCCGCGCCGCCAGCGCATCCTGTTTCGCCTGAAGCACCGCCATCACTGCACCCCGGCCAGGAGATCGGCGTAGCCGTTGGTCTCGACCTCGATCGCCAGTTCCGGCCCGCCGGTCTTCACGATGCGCCCCGCGGCCATGATATGCACCACATCAGGTTTGATATGATCGAGAAGTCTTTGATAATGCGTGATAACAAGGAAAGACCGCCCCGCGTCGCGCAAGGCGTTCACCCCGTCCGAGACCAACTTCATCGCATCGACATCAAGGCCGGAGTCGGTCTCGTCGAGGATGCACATCTTCGGCTCCAGCATCGCCATCTGGAGGATCTCGTTGCGCTTCTTCTCGCCGCCCGAGAAGCCGACATTGACCGGACGCTTCAGCATTTCGGCGTCGATCTTCAGCGTTTTCGCCTTTTCGCGGATGATCTTCAGGAACTCGCCGGCGGAAAGTTCTTCCTCGCCGCGGGCCTTGCGCTGCGCGTTCACCGCGGTGCGCAGGAAGGTCATATTGCCGACGCCGGGGATCTCGACCGGATATTGGAACGCGAGGAACAGGCCGGCGGCGGCGCGCTCTTCGGGCTCCATCTCCAGCAGTTCCTCGCCGTCGAGCGTGGCGGAGCCGTCCGTCACCTCATAGCCGTCGCGGCCTGCGAGCACGTAAGACAAAGTGGATTTGCCCGAGCCGTTCGGCCCCATGATCGCATGGACTTCGCCTGCGTTCACCTTGAGGTCGACGCCTCTGAGGATCACCTTGTCCTCTTCCTCAAGTTTCACGTGCAGGTTCTTGATCTCAAGCATTTCTTCTCTCCTCAGACCGGCTGGAGCAGCGCCCGCGCATAGGCGCGCAGCCGGTCCGGTGTCAGTTGAACGGGTTCAAGGTCGAACCGGGCCATACGCCCGATCATCTCGGTCGGCCGCGCGATTTCCCCGGCCTTGTGATAGGCCGGGCGCGGCAGGTAATCGTCGAAGAACAGCACCACCGGGCGGGTGATGCGATAAGCGACGGTCAGAAAACAGGCCAGCCGGAACCGGCCGTCAACCAGCACCACATCGGGATGCGAAAAGCCCGGCAAGTCCCAGACCTGCAAGGCATAATCCGGCCAGCGTCGAAAGCCGGCCTCATCCGCCGGATGACCCCATTCCTTCGTCGGGCCGATGTCGGCGTGGTGGATATGCACCGGAGCGGGATGCGCCGCGAACCAGTCGCGCATCATCCCGGCCCAGGCGGCATCGGATTCCACCGACCAGACCGTGGCGCCGGCTTCTGCCGCCAGCAGCGTCGAGCCGCCCGAGCCGTATTCCAGCACCACCCGCGCAGTTGCGCAGGCCTGGCCCCAGGCACGGGCCTCCGCCTCGGGCATGGTCAATGCCGGGCGCCGGAGGGCCGCCGTCTCAGCCAAGGCGCACCGCCGTGCCCGTTTCCTGCTCACAGACAGCCGAACGGGTGCCCGGGATGTCGCGGATGCCCGCGAACAGATCGCGGAAGATATCGGTGCCAAGGATCGCCTCGCCGGTGACGATCCAAGGATAGCCGGTGATGGCCCGGCCCTCGACCGAGGGCGTGGTGGTCACGATCATATCCGCTCTCCCACAAATTCCTTCGAAGGAATTTGCAAAAATCTTTGAAGATTTTTGCCGTTACCCCACGCTTCCCTCAAGGCTGATCGCCACCAGGCTCTGCGCCTCCATGGCGAATTCCATCGGCAGCGCCTGGAGCACCTCTTTGCAGAAGCCGTTCACCACCAGCGCGACCGCCTCTTCCTCGTCCATCCCGCGCGAGCGGCAGTAGAACAGCTGATCGTCGTCGACCTTCGAGGTGGTGGCCTCATGCTCGCAGCGCGAGGTGTTGTTCTTCACCTCGATATAGGGAACGGTATGGGCGCCGCATTTGTCGCCGATCAGCAGGCTGTCGCATTGGGTGTAATTGCGCGAGCCCGAGGCCTTTGGATGGACCGAGACCAGCCCGCGGTAGGTGTTCTGCGCCCTGCCAGCCGAAATCCCCTTCGAGACGATGCGGGATTTGGTATTCTTGCCCAGATGGATCATCTTGGTGCCGGTATCGGCCTGCTGCGCGTTGTTGGCGATGGCGATCGAATAGAACTCGCCCTGGGCCTCGTTGCCGCGCAGGATGCAGGACGGGTATTTCCAGGTGATCGCCGAGCCGGTCTCGACCTGGGTCCACATCACCTTGGCGCGGTCGCCGCGGCAGTCGGCGCGTTTGGTGACGAAATTGTAGATCCCGCCCTTGCCGTCCTCATCGCCGGGGAACCAGTTCTGCACGGTGGAATATTTCACCTCGGCATCTTCGAGGATGACGATCTCGACCACCGCGGCATGCAGCTGATGGGTGTCGCGCTTCGGCGCGGTGCAACCTTCCAGATAGCTGACGTAAGAGCCCTTGTCGCAGATGATCAGCGTGCGCTCGAACTGGCCGGTGTTCTCGGCGTTGATGCGGAAATAGGTCGACAGTTCCATCGGGCAGCGGGTGCCCGGCGGGATGTAGACGAAAGAGCCGTCCGAGAAGACCGCAGAATTCAGCGTCGCGAAGAAATTATCCGACTGCGGCACGACCGAGCCGAGATATTTCTGCACCAGTTCCGGGTAGTCGCGGATCGCCTCCGAGATCGGGCAGAAGATCACCCCTGCCTTCGCCAGCTCCGCCTTGAAGGTGGTGCCGACCGAGACCGAATCGAACACCGCATCCACCGCGACCCGGCGCTCGCCCTCGGGCATCTCGACCCCGGCGAGCAGCGCCTGTTCCTTCAGCGGAATGCCCAGTTTTTCATAGGTCGCCAGCAGTTTCGGATCCACCTCGTCCAGAGACTTCGGTTTCACCGCCATGCTTTTCGGGCGCGCGTAGTAATACTGATCCTGATAGTCGATTTCGGGATAGGTCAGCATCGCCCAGCGGGGTTCTTCCATCTTCAGCCAGCGCCGGTAGGCCGCCAGACGCCAGTCCAGCATCCATTCCGGCTCGCCGTTCTTCTCGCTGATCAGGCGGACGATATCCTCGTTCAGCCCCTTGGGGGCGTATTCGGTCGGGATCTCGGTCTCCCAGCCGTATTTGTATTTGCCGGCCATGGCCTGGACGGTCTCGATCGTCTCGCGGTCCACGCCCTCACGGATGTCGTCTTCGGCCACATGGGTATTCATCATCTCAGCTCCATCCTCATGCGGCCCGCGCGCGAGCCTTCGCATATCCTTTGGTCCACGCCTCCGCGAACCGCAGGACATCTTCTTCGCTCACGCCCGGACCGATCGAGATCCTGACCATCTGCCCGGCCTCGTCGGCGCCGAAACCCATGGCGCCCAGCACTTTCGAGGTCCGGACCTTGCCGCTGGAACAGGCCGATCCCGCGGAAACCGCGAAGCCCGCCAGATCCATCGCCATGACCTGGGTTTCCCCGCGCCAGCCCGGAGCGATCACGCAAAGCGTATTGGGCAGCCGTTCGGCACCCTTCCCTACCGAGATAATCCCGTTCGATCCGGCAAACAATGCTGATTCTAGAATATTTCTAATCCGTGCGACATCTTCCCACAGCCCGTCGGCCAGATCCCGCGCCGCGGCCTCAGATGCCGCCGCCATTCCCGCAATGGCGATCAGGTTTTCGGTCCCTGCCCGGCGCCCCATCTCCTGGCCGCCGCCGCGCAGCTGCGCCGGCAGATCCAGTCCCTGGCGCAGGAAAACCGCCCCCACTCCGCGCGGCCCGCCGAATTTATGCGCGCTGGCGATGCCGAACTGCACGCCCAGCCAGTTGAACGCCAGAGGCAGCTTGCCGAGGCCTTGCGTCAGATCGCTGACCGCCAGCCCCTCGGGCAGGTGCTGCACCACGCCGGTCTCGGAATTGGCGATCTGAAGCGCGCTCCGCCCCGGATCCGCCACCGTCACCCGGCCTGCTGCATCCACCGGCAAAACCGGATCGCACCAGGCCAGCACGGCCTCGTGCTCGACCGGCGCGCAGACGAGGCCCCGCCCCGCGCAGACCAGCGCCGCCGCCTCGGTCGCGCCCGAGGTGAAGACGATATCCGCCCCCTCGGCCCCGAAAGCCGCCGCGATCTGCGCCCGCGATTTCTCCAGCAGCGCCTTCGCCGCCCGCCCCTCGGCATGGACCGAGGACGGATTGCCCACCACATCCATCGCCGCAATCATCGCGGCGCGGGCCTTGGGCCGCAAAGGCGCGGTGGCATTCCAGTCGAGATAAAGCCGATCAGCCATTTTCTGTCCGCAAATATCCTCGGGGGGAGCCCGCAGCATGGCTGCGGGCGCGGGGGGCAGACAGCCCCCCGGCGCGGCCTGCCACCGGCAAAACCCCGGTCATTCCTCGTCCACCACGCGAAACAGGTTCGGCACCGCCGGACAGGGCGTCAGATCGTTGCGGATCACGTCGGAAAGCCGGGCCTGATGCAGGAACACATAGACATTCGCCGAAAGGCTCTGCCACAGCCGGTTGGTCAGCGACTGCGCCCTTGTGCCAGACGAGCCGCCCGTGGCCCCTGCCCCGGTATGCATCGCATCGACGGTCTCCTCCACCGCCTGCAACACTTCGCTGACCCGGATCGCATCGGGGCTGCGCGCCAGCCGATAGCCGCCGCCGGGGCCGCGCACCGCCTCGACCAGCCCCGCCCGGCGCAGCTTGACGAAAAGCTGCTCCAGATAGGGCAGCGAGATGTCCTGCCGTTTCGAGATCTCGGCCAGCGAGACCAGATCGTCGTCGTCCTTCGATCTCGCCTCGGTCAGCGCCAGATCGGCCAGCGCCACCATCGCGTAGCGGCCCTTGGTAGAAAGTTTCATTCGATCCCCTCCCGCGCCCGCCGGGGGCGCCGCCGCGCGAGAGCGGCCTTTTCAAGCAATTCCATTGACGCCGCAGCCTGCGGACATTACCTCAGATCCGGTCGCAGGGGCCTTGCCAGTGCCCTTTAGAACCATTCTAAAATATCCGGGCGTTTCCGTCAAGTTTCTGCCCCGGTCAAATCAGGCGAGACCTATGCCCGAAGTCATCTTTGCCGGCCCCGACGGGCGCCTCGAAGGCCGTTACCATCCGCAGAAAGAGCGCGACGCCCCGATCGCCATCATCCTGCACCCGCATCCCGCTTATGGCGGAACGATGAACAACAAGGTGGTCTACAACCTGCATTATGCCTTTCACAACCTCGGCTTCAATGTGCTGCGGTTCAATTTCCGCGGCGTCGGAAGGTCGCAGGGCGAATATGATCAGGGCATCGGCGAGCTGTCGGACGCCGCTTCGGCGCTGGATTATCTGCAAAGCATGAACCAGAACGCCAAGCATTGCTGGGTGGCGGGCTTCTCCTTCGGGGCCTGGATCGGCATGCAGCTTCTGATGCGCCGCCCCGAGATCACCGGCTTCGTCTCGGTGGCGCCGCCGGCGAACATGTATGATTTCACCTTCCTCGCGCCCTGCCCGTCTTCCGGGCTGATCATCAACGGCTCCAGCGACAAGGTGGCGCCGCCGAAGGACACCCGCACGCTGGTCTCGAAACTGCACGAGCAGAAGGGGATCACCATCACCCATACCGAGATCGAGGGCGCCGATCACTTCTTCAAGGACGAAGAGGCGCATATGAAGCCGATGATCGACACGGTGAGCGATTACGTCCGCCGCCGGATGACCGAAAGCAGCCGCTGATGTCGTTCATCCAGGACCTGGCCGACACGCTGGCGCGCGACGTGCTGGAGGCCCAGGCCGAACTCGGCGACGACCGGTTCTACGAACAGGTCGGCCGGGTTCTGCTGGCGGCGTCGCCCACCCTGCAAGAGGCGTTCATGACCTCGATCCGCATCCGGCTGGCCGAGGCGCGCGGGCGCGACTTCCTGAACCGCGCGCTGAAAGCCGGACGCGAGGGCGCCGCGGCCCCCGACGCGCCGCCCGATGTGAGCCTCGGGCATTGACCATCCCGGACGGCGAACGTCTGGCGCGGCAGTTCGCCTTCCTGACCGAGGCCGACCGGCTGAAATCGGTGCTGCGGGCGAACCTGCTCTGCGACGCCTCGCGGCAGGAGAATTCCGGCGAGCATTCCTGGCACCTGGCGCTCTACGCCATGGTGCTGGCCGATCAGGCGCCCGAAGGGGTGCGGATCGACCGGGTGATCCGCATGCTGATCCTGCACGATCTGGTCGAGATCGACGTGGGCGACGTGCCGATCCATTCCGCCAACGGCACCGCCCATGGCAGCCCCGACATCTGCGCCGCCGAGGCAAAGGCCGCCGAGCGTATCTTCGGCCTGTTGCCCGGGGATCAGGCCAGCGCCTTCCGCGCGCTCTGGGATGAGTTCGAGGCGGCAGAGACCCCGGATGCGGTCTTTGCCAAAAGCCTCGACCGGCTTCAGCCGGTGATGCAGAACCTGGCCGGCGGCGGCGGCACCTGGACCACCTACGGCGTCACCTGGGCACAGCTTGAGGCGCGGGTGGGCGCGAAGATCGCCCGCGGCGCGCCGCGGCTGTGGGACTGGGTGAAGGAAAAGGCCCGACCCTGGTTCGGCTGAGCCCCTGGCGCTCATCAGCCCTTACGGGCTTCTTCGCTGCGTCCACGGCGCCGTCTGCCAGCGAAGAAGCCCGTAAGGGCTGATGAGCGGCCCGCAAATCCGCGGTAAATTCGGTATACCTTCGCATACCATCTTTCCCGGCCCCGTGGTTTCCGCTATAGGGCCCCCAGGCGAATCCCAAACTCCGAGAGGGCAAGAGATGACCAAAATCAAGGTGGCGAACCCCGTCGTCGAGATGGACGGCGACGAGATGACGCGCATCATCTGGGACTTCATCAAGAAGAAACTGATCCTGCCCTATCTGGACATCGACCTGCTCTACTACGATCTGGGCATCGAAGAGCGCGACCGCACAAACGATCAGATCACCATCGACGCCGCCAACAAGACCAAAGAGGTCGGCGTGGCGGTGAAATGCGCGACCATCACCCCCGACGAGGCCCGGGTCGAGGAATTCGGCCTGAAGGAAATGTGGAAATCGCCCAACGGCACCATCCGCAACATCCTCGGCGGCGTGATCTTCCGCGAGCCGATCATCTGCCAGAACGTGCCGCGTCTGGTGCCGCATTGGACGAAGCCGATCGTCGTCGGCCGCCACGCCTTCGGCGATCAGTATCGCGCCACCGATTTCCGCTTCCCCGGCAAGGGGAAACTCACGATGAAATTCGTCGGCGAAGACGGCACCGTCATCGAGAAGGACGTGTTCTCGGCCCCCGCCGCCGGCGTGGCCATGGGGATGTACAACCTCGACCAGTCGATCATCGACTTCGCCCGCGCTTCGCTGAACTACGGTCTCGTGCGCAATGTGCCGGTCTATCTTTCGACCAAGAACACCATCCTCAAGGCCTATGACGGCCGCTTCAAGGATCTGTTCCAGCAGATCTTCGACGAGGAATTCGCCGATAAATTCAAGGCCGCCGGCCTGACCTACGAACACCGGCTGATCGACGACATGGTGGCCTCGGCGCTGAAATGGTCGGGCGGCTATGTCTGGGCCTGCAAGAACTACGACGGCGACGTGCAGTCCGACATCGTGGCCCAGGGCTTCGGCTCGCTCGGCCTGATGACGAGCGTTCTGATGACGCCCGACGGCAGGATCGTCGAGGCCGAGGCCGCCCACGGCACCGTCACCCGCCACTACCGCGAGCATCAGAAGGGCAAGGAGACCTCGACCAACTCCATCGCCTCGATCTACGCCTGGACCGGCGGGCTGAAGCATCGCGCCAAGCTGGACGGCAACGAGCAGCTCCTGAAGTTCGCCGAAACGCTGGAGAAAGTGACCGTGCAGACCGTCGAGGACGGCTTCATGACCAAGGATCTCGCGCTGCTGGTCGGGCCGGATCAGAAATGGCTCACCACCATGGGCTATCTGGAAAAGGTCGACGAATATCTGAACAAGGCGCTGGCCTGATCGGCAAGGCGCTGGCCTGACCGGATCGAAAGCAAAGGCCGGGGCGTTCCCCGGCCTTTGTCTTTGCGCCGGGGAGGCTGTCCGCCCCGTTCCGCAAAGGAATGGCGCAGGTGCCGCCCCGCTCCGTCACGCAAGACACTGCCGACCCGGATGGCATACGAAACGGCGGCGGCAGGCCCGGCGGGCAACCGCCGCGCCCCGCTCACCCGCCCTTGCCGGACGCACAGCCGCCAGGGCCAGGCAAACACCTGCACCACACCGGAACAGAACAACTGTTCGTGGCGTTCTGTCAAGGGCTGCGGGATGCCTGCCCGGATGGAACGACGCAACGAACGGCTGACCGCTGCCTTCGCCGCAGCCCTCTCGGAGCGGCGGGAAGCCCTCGGCCTCACTCAGGAAGAGCTTGCCGCACGGGCCGATGTCTCGGCGCGCTTCATCTCTTTTCTGGAAACCGGCCGCCGCCAGCCCTCGCTTTCCGCGCTGCTGGCGCTGAGTGACGGGCTCGGGATCACCCTGACCGATCTGGCGACCGCGACCGAACGGCACTACCGCAGCACTGCGGAGCAAAGCTGATCCCCCTTGCGGATCGCCGCCAAACCGGCGCAGAAACCGCGTCATGACCGATCCCAACCGCCATTCCCGGTTTGAAGACGCCCAGGGCCTGATCTTCGGCACGCTGATGTGCGCGCTCGGGCTGCAATTCCTGCAACATGCGGGCTTTCTGACCGGGCAGACCGCGGGGCTGGCGCTCCTGATCTCCTATATCGGCGGCTACGGTTTCGGCCCGGTGTTCTTCGTGATCAACCTGCCGTTCTACTGGCTCGGCTATCGCCGCTTCGGGCTGGCCTTCACCGTGAAAAGCCTGATCGCGGTGGCGCTGCTGTCCGCCATGGCGCAGATCATGCCGCAGTATCTGAGCTTCGACAATTTGCACCCGCTGCTCGCGGGCATCCTGTTCGGCTTCGTCACCGGCGCCGGGCTGCTGGCGCTGTTCCGCCACGGCTCCAGCCTCGGCGGCATCGGCATCCTCGCGCTGATGGTGCAGGACCGCAGCGGCTTTCGCGCCGGCTGGCTTCAGATGGGTTTCGACATCGCGCTGTTCGTGCTGGCGCTGATCTGGATCCCCCTCGACCGGGTGCTCTGGTCGCTTCCCGGGATGGTGATCCTGAACCTCGTTCTGGCGATCAACCACCGCCGCGACCGCTATATCGCACTTTGACCGCGCCAGACTCGCCAAATCCATATTCTTCCTGTATCTGCGGCCTCACAGCAAACAGGACGCCCCTATGGACCTTCGCAATATTGCGATCATCGCCCACGTTGACCATGGCAAGACCACGCTGGTCGACGAACTTCTGAAACAATCCGGCACCTTCCGCGAAGGCCAGGCAACGACCGAACGCGCGATGGATTCGAACGACATCGAACGCGAACGCGGCATCACCATCCTCGCCAAGGCGACCTCGGTCGAATGGCAGGGGATGCGGATCAACATCGTCGACACCCCCGGCCACGCCGATTTCGGCGGCGAGGTGGAGCGGATTCTGTCGATGGTCGATGGCGTCTGTCTGCTGGTGGACGCGGCCGAGGGCCCGATGCCGCAGACAAAATTCGTGTTGGCCAAGGCGCTCGCGCTCGGGCTGCGCCCGATCGTGGTGCTGAACAAGGTCGACAAGCCCGATGCCGAGCCCGAGCGCGCGCTGAACGAGGTCTTCGATCTGTTCGCCAATCTCGGCGCCTCTGACGAGCAGCTCGATTTTCCGCATCTCTACGCCTCGGGCCGTTCGGGCTGGGCGGACGAGAGCCTCGACGGGCCGCGCAAGGATCTCACGGCGCTGTTCTCGCTGATCGTGAAACATGTGCCGGCGCCGAAACAACTCGCGCGCCAGGCCGAGCCGTTCACCATGCTGGCGACCACGCTCTCGGCCGACCCCTATCTGGGGCGCATCCTCACCGGCCGGGTCGAAAGCGGCCGGATCGCCGCCGGGGCGCAGCTCAAGGCGCTGTCGCGCGACGGCGAGCGGATCGAGCAGTTCCGCGTGACCAAGATCCTCGCCTTCCGCGGCCTCGGTCAGCAGCCGATCGACGAGGCGATCGCGGGCGACATCGTGACGCTCGCCGGCATGACCAAAGCCACCGTGGCCGACACGCTCTGCGCGCCCGAGGTCGAGACCGCGCTGCCCGCCCAGCCCATCGACCCGCCGACCATCACTGTCACCTTCGGGATCAACGACAGCCCACTGGCGGGGCGCGACGGCAACAAGGTGCAAAGCCGGGTGATCCGCGAGCGCCTCATGCGCGAGGCCGAGCAGAATGTCGCGATCAAGGTCGCCGACACCCCCGGCGGCGAAGCGTTCGAGGTCTCCGGCCGCGGCGAACTCCAGATGGGCGTGCTGATCGAGAACATGCGCCGCGAAGGTTTTGAGCTCTCGATCTCGCGCCCGCGGGTGATCTTCCGCGAGGAAGACGGCCAGCGGTTGGAGCCGGTCGAGGAGGTCATCGTCGATGTCGATGACGAATTCTCCGGCGCGGTGATCGACAAGCTGACCGGCGAGCGCAAGGGCGATCTGGTCGAGATGAAGCCCGCGGGCGTCGGCAAGACCCGGATCGTCGCCCATGTGCCCTCGCGCGGGCTGATCGGCTATCACGGCCAGTTCCTGACCGACACCCGCGGCACCGGCGTGCTGAACCGCATCTTCCACGGCTGGGTGGCGCATAAAGGTCCGATCCAGGGCCGCCGCCAGGGGGTGCTGATCTCGATGGAGAACGGCGTCACAGTGGCCTATGCGCTCTGGAACCTGGAGGAACGCGGCAAGCTGTTCCTCGGGCCCCAGGAGCAGGTCTATACCGGGATGCTGATCGGCGAGCATTCGCGCGACAACGATCTGGAAGTGAACCCGCTGAAGGGCAAGAAACTGACCAACGTCCGCGCCTCCGGCACCGACGAGGCGGTGCGGCTGACCCCGCATCTGCGTTTCTCGCTGGAAGAGGCGATCGCCTATATCCAGGACGACGAACTGGTCGAAGTGACGCCGAAGATCATCCGGCTGCGCAAACGTCACCTCGACCCGCATGAGCGCAAACGCGCAAGCCGCACGGAATGAACGAAAAACGGCGCCTCATGGGCGCCGTTTCTCTTTATGGCTTCCGTCGGAGCGGGGGCTGTCTGCCCCCGCACCCCCGAGGATATTTTCAGACAGAAAATGAAAGCAGCACTTTCCTATATTTTCTGTCTCTAAATATCCCGGGGTCCGGGGCAGAGCCCCGGCGGCCGGCCCCTATTCCGCCGCCAGCCGTTTCGCCTTCAGCATCGGCCCCAGATAGCGGCCGGTGTGGCTGGAGTCGGCCTTCGCCACCGCCTCGGGTGTGCCGGTGGCCACGATCCGCCCGCCGCCGTCTCCGCCTTCGGGGCCGATGTCCACGATCCAGTCGGCGGTCTTGATCACGTCGAGATTGTGCTCGATCACCACCACGGTATTGCCCTGCTCGACCAGGGAATGCAGCACTTCCAGCAGTTTGCGCACATCCTCGAAATGCAGTCCAGTGGTCGGCTCGTCGAGGATGTAGAGCGTGCGCCCGGTCGCGCGGCGCGACAACTCCTTCGAGAGCTTCACCCTTTGCGCCTCGCCGCCCGAGAGTGTGGTCGCCTGCTGTCCCACCTTGATGTAACCGAGCCCCACCTCGCAGAGCGCATCCATCTTTTCGCGGATCGCGGGCACCGCCTGGAAGAAGTCGCGCGCATCCTCGCAGGTCATTTCAAGAACATCGGCGATGCTCTTGTTCCTGAACTTGATTTCCAGCGTCTCGCGGTTGTAGCGGCGGCCCTTGCAGGTCTCGCAGGTGACATAGACATCGGGCAGGAAATGCATCTCGATCTTGATCACGCCGTCGCCTTGGCAGGCCTCGCAGCGCCCGCCCTTGACGTTGAACGAGAACCGCCCCGGCCCGTAACCGCGCGCCTTCGATTCCGGCAGCCCGGCATACCAGTCACGGATATGGGTGAAGGCGCCGGTGTAAGTGGCCGGATTGGAACGCGGAGTCCGCCCGATGGGGCGCTGGTCGATGTCGATCACCTTGTCGAGATGCTCGAAGCCTTTGATCGTTTCGCAGGGGGCGGGCGTCTCATGCGCGCCGTTCAGCTTCATCGCGGCGGTCTTGTAGAGCGTCTCGATGGTCAGCGTCGATTTGCCGCCGCCGGAGACGCCGGTCACGCAGACGAAGGTGCCGAGCGGGAAATCCACCGTCACGTCATGCAGGTTGTTCCCCGAAGCCTTTACCACGGTGAGCTTTTTGCCGTTCCCCTTGCGCCGGACTTTCGGCACCGCGATCTCGCGCGCGCCGGAAAGATACTGGCCGGTCAGGCTGGCGGGATCGGCGAGGATCTCGGAGGGCGTCCCGCGCGCCACCACCCGGCCACCATGGACACCGGCACCGGGCCCCATGTCGAAAACATAATCCGCCTCGCGGATCGCATCCTCGTCATGTTCCACCACCAGCACGGTATTGCCCTGATCGCGCAACCCTTTCAGCGTGCCGAGCAGCCGGTCGTTGTCACGCTGGTGCAACCCGATCGAGGGCTCATCCAGAACGTAGAGCACGCCGGTCAGGCCCGAGCCGATCTGGCTCGCCAGCCGGATCCGCTGGCTCTCGCCGCCGGAAAGCGTGCCGGCATTCCGGGCCATCGTCAGATAGTTCAGTCCGACATTCACAAGAAATCCAAGCCTTTCGCGGATTTCCTTCAGAATGGCGCGGGCGATTTCGTTCTGCTGGCCGGTCAGAGACCCGGGCACGGTGGCGATCCAGTCGTAGCTTTCCTGGATCGACTTTTCGACAACCTGGCCGATATGCAGCCCGGCGATCTTCACCGCCAGAGCCTCGGGTTTCAGCCGGTAGCCGCCGCAGGCGGAACAGGGCCGGTTGTTCTGGTAACGCTCCATCTCCTCGCGCGACCAGGAGCTGTCGGTCTCGCGGTAGCGGCGCTCCATATTGGGGACGATCCCCTCGAAAAGACGGCGCACTTTGTAGACGCGGCCGCCCTCGTCATAGGTGAAGTCGATCTCCTCTCCCTTTGATCCGTAAAGGAAAAGCGACTTCACGCTTTCCGGCAGGTCGCGCCATCTGGTCTTTTTGTCGAAGCCGTAATGTTTGGCGAGGCAATCCACCGTCTGGGTGAAATAGGCCGATTTCGATTTCGCCCAGGGCGCGATGGCGCCCTGAAGGATCGACAGGCTCTGGTCGGGAACCACCAGCCGCTCGTCGAAGAACAGCTCCACCCCCAGCCCGTCGCAGCTCGGGCAGGCGCCGAAGGGTGCGTTGAAGGAAAACAGCCGCGGCTCGATCTCGGCGATGGTGAAGCCCGAAACCGGACAGGCGAATTTCTCGGAATAGGTCTTCCGTTCGGCCGTCTCGTCGGCCATTTCGATCACCGCGATCCCGTCGGCGAGGTTCAGCGCGGTGCGGAAAGAATCCGCCAGCCGCGTCTCCAGCCCCTCGCGCACCACGATCCGGTCGACCACCACGTCGATGTTGTGGCGGAATTTCTTGTCCAGAACGGGCGGCTCTTCCAGGTCGTGGAATTCGCCGTTCACCTTGACGCGCTGGAAGCCTTGTTTACGAAGCTCCAGGAATTCCTTCTTATATTCGCCCTTGCGGTCGCGCACGATGGGGGCCAGCAGATAGGCGCGGGTGCCCTCCGGCATCGCCATCACCGCATCCACCATATCCTGCACCTGCATCGCGGTGATCGGCAGGCCGGTCGCCGGCGAGTAAGGCGTTCCCACCCGCGCGAACAGCAGACGCAGATAATCGTAGATCTCGGTGACCGTCCCCACGGTCGAGCGCGGGTTCTTCGAGGTGGTCTTCTGCTCGATGGAGATCGCGGGCGACAGGCCCGAGATATGATCCACATCGGGCTTGCCCATCATGTCGAGGAACTGCCGCGCATAGGCCGACAGGCTTTCGACATAGCGCCGCTGCCCCTCGGCATAGATCGTGTCGAAGGCGAGCGAGGACTTGCCCGAGCCCGACAGCCCGGTGATCACCACCAGCTGGTCGCGCGGGATGTCGAGATCGACGCCTTTGAGGTTGTGCTCGCGCGCGCCGCGCACCTCGATGAACTTCTGCTCCGTCATCACCACACCCCGGGAACTGCCGGCACCAGAGATAGGGCAAATCCCCGCCACATCCAACCGCATTTTGCGAACGAAGCAGGAACGATACACGGGCGCGCGATTTCCTGCCCTCTTGCGATGCCCCCGCCGCTGGCAGACAACGGGGCCAGACCGAGAGAGGTTCCCGCCATGACCACGCTTCCGATCCGCTTCTCGCCCGAAGTGGCGCGCGCCCGCGATCAGGGCAGCGCGCTGGTGGCGCTGGAATCGACCATCATCACCCACGGCATGCCATGGCCGCAGAACCTGGAGACCGCCGGGCGGGTGGAACAGGCGGTGCGCGAGGCGGGCGCCGTCCCCGCCACCATCGCCGTCCTGGAGGGGCGGATCCATATCGGGCTGACCGGGGCGGAACTGAGGGGCCTCGCGCAGGTGCAGGGGGTCGCGAAACTCTCGCGTGCCGATCTGGCGGCCTGCCTTGCCTCGGGCGGCAGCGGCGCGACCACGGTGGCGGCGACGATGATCTGCGCCCGCGCCGCCGGGATCCGGGTCTTCGCCACCGGCGGGATCGGCGGGGTGCATCGCGGCGCCGCCGAGAGTTTCGACATTTCCGCCGATCTTCAGGAACTGGCGCAGACGCCGGTGACGGTGGTCGCCGCCGGGCCCAAGGCGGTGCTCGATCTGCCGAAGACGCTGGAATATCTGGAAACCATGGGCGTTCCGGTGATCGCCTTCGGCCAGGACGAGCTTCCGGCCTTCTGGTCGCGCACATCGGGGCTGAAGGCGCCGCTCAGGATGGACGAGCCGGCGCAGATCGCCGCCGCGCACCGGATGCGCGAAGCACTCGGCCTGCCCGGGGGCCAGCTGGTGGCCAATCCGGTCCCGGCGGCGGACGAGATCGCGCAGCATGAGATCGCTCCCTGGATCGCGGCCGCGCTGGCCGAGGCCGGCGCCCGGGGCATCTCTGCCAAGGCGGTCACGCCGTTTCTTTTGCAGCATATATACGAGGCGAGCGCGGGCCGTTCGCTGGCCACCAACATCGCGCTGGTGCTCAACAATGCGCGTCTTGCGGCGCGGATCGCAAAAGACCTCGTGATGAACCCATGAAAAGCATGGCTTTTCTCTGATCGGCCATTGCGCGGGCGGGGCGGCGCCCCCTAGATTGAGCCGGTCCAGGGAGAGCTCATGTCCGATCCGATCCACCCCCGCCGAAGTTTCCTCGCCGGTCTGCGCGCCAGCTTTCTGACCGGGCTGGTCGTCGTCCTGCCGATCGGGCTGACGCTCTATCTGGTCTGGGCGGTGATCGGCTGGATCGACGGCTGGATCCTGCCGCTGATCCCCGCCAGCTACCGCCCCGATGCCATGCTGCGCTACTACCTCGGGCCGGAATACGAATTCCCGGTGCGCGGTGTGGGCGTGCTGGTGTTTCTGGTGTTCACGATCTGCGTGGGCTGGATCGCCAAGGGGCTGATCGGCCGCTCGGTGATCCGCAAGGGCGAGGATCTGGTCGACCGGATGCCGGTGGTGCGCTCGGTTTACGGCGCGATCAAACAGGTGGCCGAGACCTTCTTCAACAAGAAAGAAACCAGCTTCGACAAGGCCTGTCTGGTGGAGTTCCCCCGGCCCGGCACCTGGGCGCTCGGCTTTCTCTCGACCCGGCCCAAGGGAGAGCTGGCGCGCAAACTCGCGGATATGGGCGAGGAGATGTCGGCGGTGTTCATCGGCCTGACGCCGTTCACCAGCGGGGTGCTGCTGTTCGTGCCGACCAGGGAACTGGTGATCCTGGAGGAAACCGGGATCGACGATGCCGCCAAGCTGATCGTCTCGGGCGGCCTCGTCTATCCGGTGCCCAAGGATCCGCGCTGACCGCTCTCAGCCGAACAGGGCCGCCAGATCGGCCGAGCTGCGCTTGCCGATCTGATCGCCGCATTCCGCGAGGAACCTGTCCGCTGCCGCCCGCCCCGCCCCGAACAGACGTTCGATCAGCGCGCGCGAGGGCTGGAGTTTGGACGCCGCCGTCAGCCCGTTCATCAGCCCGTCGTCGAGGATCATATGCACCCGCACGTCCTTCATCTGGCCGGGGACGATGCGGCCCCCGGCGATCAGCCGTTTGACGAAGGCAATCGCGCGCAACTCTGACAGCAGCGTCGCGTTGAAGCTGATCTCATTCACCCGGTTCTGGATTTCCAGCGGGGTCTGGGGCACCTCTTCGCGCCGCAAAGGGTTGACATGGACGATCAGGATGTCGTCGGGCAGATCATGGTCGTAAAGCGGCCAGAGCGAGGGATTGCCGGCGAAACCGCCGTCCCAATAGCTCTCGTCGCCGATCCCGACCGCCTGAAAGACCGAAGGCAGCGCGGCCGAGGCCAGCAGCGCCTCGGGCGTGATCTCCTGCCCCGCGAAGACCCGCGCCTTGCCGCTGCGCACATTGGTGGCGCCGATGAACAGCCGCGGCGCCTCTTCGGCGCAGACATGGGCAAAATTCAGATCGCGCACCACCGGCTCCAGCGGATTGCGCCAGGCCGCGCCCCAGGCGTAGGGCGAGTAGAACTGCGACGCGACGGCCTGTGGGCTGAACGGCAGCATGGCCGCGGCAGCGTCCTGCGCCATCTGCAGCGCGGGCATCAGATGGTGGAACCAGGGCAGCAGCAGGCGGAAATCACCGATATCGGCGATGTCGTCCCACAGCCGGCGCAGCCGCTTGCGCGCGCCTTCGCGCCCGCCCGCGACAAGCCCGGCCTTCAGCGCCGCGCCGTTCAGCGCCCCGGCCGAAGTGCCGCTGATCGCGGCGATCTCCGGCCCCTCCTCTTCCAGCAGCCGGTCGAGCACCCCCCAGGTGAAGGCGCCATGCGCGCCGCCGCCCTGAAGCGCCAGCGAGATTTTCGTCATGCCGCCCCCTTCCCCTGCGCGGCACAATTTTCTTCAAAGAAAATTGCAAATTCCTTCACAGGAATTTGGCGGCCCGCCCGGCGGTTCATGTCACAACGCCGTCCAGCCGCCGTCGACGGAAATGGTCGTCCCCGTCACCTGGGCCGCGTAATCAGAGCACAGCCAGACCACCGTGCCGCCGATCTGTTCGGTGGTGGCGAACTGGCCCGAGGGCTGGCGTTGCAGCATCACCTCGCGGATCACGGTCTCGCGATCCATGTTGTGGACCTTCATCTGATCCGGGATCTGCGATTCGATCAGCGGCGTCAGCACATAGCCCGGGCAGACCGCGTTGCAGGTGATTCCCTGCCCCGCCGTCTCCAGCCCCACCGCTTTGGTCATCCCCACCACCCCGTGTTTGGCCGAGACATAGGCGGATTTATAGGGCGAGGCCGTCAGCCCATGCGCCGAGGCGATGTTGATGATCCGGCCCCAGCCCGCCGCCCGCATCCCCGGCAGCGCCGCGGCGGTGGTGTGGAAGGCCGAGTTCAGGTTGATCGCGATGATCCGGTTCCAGACCTCGACCGGGAATTCCTCGATCGGCGCCACATGCTGGATGCCGGCATTGTTGACGAGGATGTCGCAGCCGCCCATCTGCGCAACGGCCTCATCGATCAGCGCCCGCGCCTGCGCCCCGTCCGACAGATCGGCCTGGATATAGCGCGCGCTGACCCCGAATCGCTCGCCGAAAGACCTCGCGAGGTCGTGATCCTCGTCGCGATTCGTGAAGCTGTTCAGCACGACATCCGCCCCGGCCTTCGCCAGTTCCTCGGCCACGCCGAGACCGATTCCCGAATTCGATCCGGTCACCACCGCGCGTTTGCCCTTCAGATTCATGCTGCGCCCTCCATGCTGCATCTGCGCGGAAAGACTATCCGCTCACGCGGCGAATGCCAGCGCCGACGGACCAGGGGCAGCGAAAGGGCAAAAAAAACGCCGGCTCAAGGCCGGCGTTAAGTCGTTGAGGCAGGTTTCATACAGGCAAGAAACCTATCGAGCAGTAAGTTCTATATAGTCCTCTCTTTGCCGATGGCCAAGCTAAAAGTTTGAAAAGGCACGATCTGGCGCATAGGGTCGCCGCCAGACCCAGGCCAGAGGCGGATCGTTTCCAGAATGCGTGTGAATGTCCCGGCGAGTGTGAAGACTCTCTGCACCTGCCTTGCGGTTGTGCTGGCGGCTCTCTCCGCGCAGGCCGAGCCGCGGCACGGTATAGCTATGTATGGCGAGCCCGCCCTCCCCCCGGATTTTGTGTCTTTGCCGCAGGTGAACCCTGATGCGCCGAAGGGCGGAACCATCACTCTGGCGCTGCCCGGGGGGTTCGACAGCCTCAATCCGTTCATCACCGCAGGACAGCCCGCGACCGGGATCAGCCCCCTCGTGGTCGAGACTCTGATGGGCCGGAATTACGACGAGCCCTTCACCCTTTACGGCCTGCTCGCCGAATCGGTCGGGACCGACGATTCGCGCAGTTACGCGGAATTTACCCTGCGTGAGGAGGCGCGGTTCTCGGACGGCTCGCCCGTCACGGTCGAGGACGTGCTCTGGTCGTTCGAGACCCTCGGCACCATCGGCAATCCGCGCTACCACGCCGCGTGGAAGAAGATCGCGAAAGCCGAGCAGACCGGCCCGCGCTCGGTGCGCTTCACCTTCTCGGCCGAGGACCGCGAGCTGCCGCTGATTCTCGGGCTGCGTCCGGTGCTGAAAAAGGCGCAATGGGAGGGCCGCGATTTCGAGGCCACCACTTTCGACGCGCCGATCGGCTCCGGCCCCTATGTGGTGGAACGGCTTGAGCCCGGCAGCCGCATCACCTTCCGCCGCAACCCCGACTGGTGGGGCAAGGATCTGCCCTTCAACCGCGGCCAGTGGAATTTCGACGAGATCCGCTACGATTATTTCGCCAACCCGCAGGCGATTTTCGAGGCGTTCAAGGCCGGGCACGTCACCAGCTACCGCGAGACCAATCCGGCGAAATGGGCGGTGAACTACGATTTCCCGGCGGTGCGCGCGGGCGATGTGGTGCTCTCCGAGATCCCCCACAGCCGCCCCTCGGGGATCGAGGGTTTCGTCTTCAACACCCGCGATCCGAAATTCGCCGACTGGCGGGTGCGCGAGGCGCTGATCCGCGCCTTCGATTTCGATTTCATCAACCAGGTGATGAACGGCGGCGTGCAACCGCGGATCCGCTCGTATTTCTCGAACTCGCCTTTGGGGATGGAGCCCGGCACCCCCGCTTCGGGCCGCGAGCTGGAATTGCTGCACCCCTTCGCGGACAGCCTGCTGCCGGGCGTGATCGAGGGCTACAGCCTGCCGGAGTTCAAAGACCGCGCCAGCGCCCGCCGCCACCTGCGCGAGGCGGCGGCGCTTCTGGAAGACGCCGGCTGGCAGGTGGGCGAGGACGGCGTTTTGCGCGATGCCGCAGGCCAGCCGTTCCGGTTCGAGATCCTGCTTTCCGTCGGCCAGGACGAGATGGCCGCCGTCGCCGCGATCTGGGTCGAGGCGCTGAAACCGCTTGGGATCGACGCCCGCGTCTCGATGATCGACGCCGCCCAGATGCGTGAGCGCACCAAAACCTACGCTTTCGAGGTGACGCATTACATCCGCTCGCTCTCGCTCTCGCCCGGGAACGAGCAGATCCTCTACTGGGGCTCAAACGGCGTGACCGAGCCCGGCACCGGCAACTGGATGGGGATGGATGTCCCCGCCGCCGATGCGATGATCGCCGCCCTGCTGAAAAGCCGCGGGCCGGAGGAGTTCACCGCCGCGGTGCGCGCGCTGGACCGGATTCTGACCGCCGGGCGCTATGTGGTGCCGGTCTGGTATGCGGATCGCGCGAGGCTTGCCCACCGAAAAGAGTTGAAATATCCTGAAAACACTCCTCTCTACGGGGATTGGCTCGGATTCCAGCCCGATATCTGGTGGTATCAGGAAGAATGAACCGGAACCGGGTCTGGCAGAAGGCAGGCAGAGCATGAAGAAACTGATCCTCATCGGCGTAATTCTCGCCGCACTCGCAGGGTGCAACACGGTCGCGGGCGTGGGCGACGACGTCTCGGGCGGCGCGCGCACGGTCCAGGGCTGGCTGGGCTGAGGGCGCACGCCGGGGGCTGAACGCTTGCCAAGGCAGGCGGGGCGGCTTATCCCGGGGGCGTCATGGCGCATTACGATCCCTCGCGTTTCAACCTGGCGGCGCATGTTCTTGCGGCCGGTTCCGCCACGCCCGACAAGGTGGCGCTGGCGATCCTGACGCTGACCGGCGCCGAACGCTGGAGCTATGCGCGGCTGCTGCGCGCCGTTCTCGGCTGCGGCGGCTGGCTCTTGTCGCGCGGGCTGACGCCCGGCGACCGGCTGCTGATCCGGCTGGGAAACAGCCCGGGCTATCCGGTGCTTTACCTCGGCGCCATCGCCGCCGGGATCGTGCCGGTGGCCACCTCGCCCCTTCTGACCACGCCCGAGATCACCCGGATGGCGGCGCGCATCCGGGCAAAAGCGGTCGTGGCCGATCCCGGCATCGCTCTGCCTCAGGATTGCACCCCCTGGCCCGCTGATCTTGCCGCCTGGGAACAGGCCGCGCCCTGCGGATGGCATTTCGCAGATGCCGACCGCGAGGCCTATATCGTCTTCACCTCGGGCACCTCGGCCACGCCGCTCGCGGTGCGCCATGCGCATCGCGCGATCATGGGCCGCGCGCCGATGCACGCGGCCTGGGAGGGGCTGACGCCTTCCGACCGGCTTCTGCATTCCGGAGCCTTCAACTGGACCTATACGATGGGCACCGGGCTCATCGATCCCTGGACGGTCGGCGCGACCGCGCTGATCGCCGCGCCCTCGGTCGCGACCGAGCACCTCGGGCTGGTGCTGCGCCGCCATGACGCGACGATCTTCGCCTCGGTTCCCACCGTGTTCCGCCGGTTGTTGCGCGGCGAGATGCCCGGCCTGCCCCGGCTGCGCCACGCGCTTTCCGCGGGCGAAGCCCTGCCCCAGGATCTGCGCCGCGCCTGGCAGGAGAAGACCGGCACCGATATCCACGAAGCCTTCGGGATGAGCGAGATTTCCACCTTTCTCTCCGGCAGCCCCACCCGGCCCGCGCCCGAGGGCACCTCGGGCTTCCCGCAACCCGGCCGCCGCATCGCCGTGCTCTCGGACGCGGGCGAGCCGCTGCCGCCAGGCGAGATCGGCCGCCTCGCGGTCGCGACCAGCGACCCCGGCCTGATGCTGTCTTACGAGGGCGAGGCGCCGCCCTCGGGCAAATGGTTCACCAGCGGCGATCTGGTGCATCAGGACCATCGCGGCGCGATCCACTACCACGGCCGCGCCGACGAGATGATGAACCCCGGCGGCATCCGCATCAGCCCGCGCGAGGTCGAAGCCGCGCTTTCCGCCCTGCCCGGCGTCAGCGATCTGGCGGTGGCCGAGGTCGAACCCGCCCCCGGCACCCGCATCGTCGCGTGCTTTTACGCAGGCCAGCCTGTGCCGGAGAGCACCGCGAATGAATTTGCGGCCGCCCGGCTCGCGCGCTACAAATGTCCGCGCGCCTGGATCCATACCGAGGAGATCCCGCGCGGGCCGACCGGCAAGGTGATCCGCCGCCGCCTCATGGCCCTGTTTCAGGAACAGCTTTCGAAAGCCGACAGATGACCTCGCCCGCCCCCCGGCTGCCCGTCCGGCTGGATATCTTTTCCGACCCGGTCTGCCCCTGGTGCCATGTCGGCAAGCTCAATCTCGACCGCGCGCTGGCCGATCATCCCGGCCATCCGTTCCAGGTCGAGTGGCATCCGTTCCAGCTCAACCCCGACATGCCGCCGGGCGGTCTGGGCAAACGCGCCTGGCTGGAACAGAAATTCGGCGGCAAGGAACGGGTCGATGCGGTGCATGAGCGGCTGCGCGAAGCCGCCCGCGCCGCCGGGGTCGAACTGGACCCCGACCGCCCCGCGCGCATCCCCAATACGCTCGACGCCCACCGCCTGATCCACTGGGCCGGGATCGAGCACCGCCAGAACGAGATCGTCACCGCTTTGTTCCGCGCCTATTGGGACGAGGGCCGCGACATCGGCGAGCATGCCACGCTTGCCGACATCGCCGCGGACAACGGTATGGAGCGCGACGCCGTGCTGCGGCTGCTCGCCTCGGAGGCCGACGCCTCGGATCTGATCGCCCGCGACCAGGACGCCCGCCAGAAGGGTGTCACTTCCGTGCCCACCTTCCTCATCGCCCGCCACTATGTCGTGACCGGCGCGCAGCCGCCCGAACTCTGGGCGGATGTCATCAAAGACCTGAACAAGACGGATTCATGACCGAACAATACCACGCCCGGCCAAAGCTGGGCCAGGCGGAGTTCATCGCGCTGATCGCGATGCTCTTCGCCACCATCGCACTTTCGATCGACGCCATGCTGCCGGCAATCTCGGATATCGGCCGGCTCCTGTCGCCCGAGGCGCCGAACCGCGCCATGCTGATCATCGGCGCCTTCTTCCTCGGCATGGGGCTGGGCACCTTCGTCTCGGGCCCGCTGTCCGACGCCTACGGCCGCAAGTCGATCATGATGCTGGGTGGCGGGGTCTACTGCGCCGCCTCGCTGGCATGCTATTTCGCCGGTTCGCTTGAGATGCTGATCGTCGCCCGGGTGATCCAGGGCATCGGCGCCGCCGGGCCGCGCACCGTGTCGCTCGCCATGGTGCGCGACATGTATCGCGGCCGCGAGATGGCCAGGATCATGTCCTTCGCGATGATGGTCTTCATGGTCGCCCCGGCCATCGCACCGCTGGTCGGCCAGGCCATCATCGACATCGCCGACTGGCATGCGATCTTCCTTGCCTTCGTGCTGTTCTCGCTGACCAGCCTCGTCTGGCTCGGCCTGCGCCAGCCCGAGACCCTGGCGCGCCCCGACCGCATCCCGCTGAGCCCGCGCACGCTGCTCGCGTCGGCACAGGACATGTTCTCGCACCGGATCGTGGTGGTGACAATCCTGATCCAGGCGCTGGTGATGGCGGTGCTGGTCTCGCTCCTGTCCTCGATCGCACCGATCTTCGAGCAGCATTTCGACCGCGGCGTCGAATTCCCCTACTGGTTCGCGATGGCCGCGGTGTTCTCGGCAGTGGGGTCGTTCACCAATGCGAAACTGGTGATGACTGTGGGGATGCGCCGGGTGATCACCATCACCTTCGCCGCGGTGCTGGCGGTCTCGGTCGCGACGCTTGGCTGCCTGACCTGGGGCGACCTCAGCCCCACGGCCGATTTCGCGCTGTTCATGATCTGGATGACCAGCCTGTTCTGCATGATGAGCCTGACCATGGGCAATCTGAACGCCCTCGCGATGGAGCCGGTCGGCCATATCGCGGGCTTCGCCGCCTCGATCATGGCGGGCCTGTCGACCGTGCTCTCGGTGATCATCGCCACCCCGGTCAGCCAGGCCTTCGACGGCTCATACCTGCCGCTGGTGCTGGGCGCGGTGATCTTCCTCGGCCTTGCGCTGGCGCTGATGGCGCTGACCCGCAAGCCGCTTTCATCCTGACCCAAATACCCCCGCCGGAGGCATCCGGCGGATCAGGGCGCGCGGGGTCTATTTTCCGCGCGCCTTCTCCGCCAGATCGCGGGCGATGGCGAAGGCGCCGCGGATGCGCTCGGCCTCGGTCTTCATCTCGCCCATCAGCACGATCTTCGTGCCCTGGACCTTCGCCGCCGCGCCCTGCGCCTTCAGGAATTCGACCAGCCCCGCCGGATTGGCGAATTTGTCGCCCTGGAAGGTCAGCGTCGCGCCCTTCGGCCCGGCATCCAGCCGGTTGATCCCCGCCTTCTTCGCCATCGCCTTGATTCGCACGATCAGCATCAGCGTGTTGACCTCTTTCGGCAGCGGGCCGAAACGGTCGATCAGCTCGGCGGCGAAACCCTCCAGCTCGACCTTGGTCGCCAGCCCCGAGAGGCGGCGGTAGAGGCCGAGGCGGATGTCGAGATCGGGGATATATTCCTCTGGGATCATCACCGGCACGCCAAGGTTCAGCTGCGGCGACCAGTCGTCCGAGATCGGGGACAGCCCGTCGATCTCGCCCGCTTTCAGCTTCGCGATCGTCTCCTCCAGCATGTGCTGGTAAAGCTCATAGCCCACTTCGCGGATATGGCCGGACTGTTCCTCGCCCAGCAAATTCCCCGCGCCGCGCAGATCCAGATCGTGGCTCGCGAGGTTGAACCCGGCGCCGAGGCTGTCGAAACTCGCCAGCAGTTTCAACCGCTTCTGCGCCTGCGGCGTCAGCGGGATGCGCGGTTTCGTGGTCAGATAGCAATAGGCGCGGGTTTTCGAGCGCCCGACCCTTCCGCGGATCTGATAAAGCTGCGAGAGCCCGAACATATCGGCGCGATGCACGATCATCGTATTGGCAGTCGGGATATCGAGGCCCGATTCCACGATGGTCGTCGCCACCAGCACGTCGAACCGCCCGTCGTAGAACTGGTTCATCCGCTCGTCGAGATCGCCCGCCGCCAACTGGCCATGGGCTATGACATAAGTGACCTCGGGGACATGTTCCTTCAGGAACGCCTCGATATCGGGAATGTCCGAGACCCGCGGCACCACGAAGAACGACTGCCCGCCGCGGTAACGCTCGCGCAAGAGCGCCTCGCGGATCGTCACGGTGTCGAATTCCGACACATAGGTGCGGATCGCCAGCCGGTCCACCGGCGGCGTGGCGATGATCGACAGATCGCGCACGCCGGTCAGCGACAGTTGCAGCGTGCGCGGGATCGGCGTCGCGGTCAGGGTCAGGACGTGGACCTCCGAGCGCATCTCCTTCAGCCGCTCTTTGTGGCTGACGCCGAAATGCTGTTCCTCGTCGATGATCAAGAGGCCGAGGTTCTTCAGGCTGACGCCCTTCGCCAGAAGCGCATGGGTGCCGACCACGATATCCACCGTGCCATCCGCCAACCCCTTGCGGGTGGCAGAAGCCTCTTTCGCGGAAACGAAGCGCGACAAAGGCCGCACGTTGAGCGGAAAGCCCCGGAAGCGTTCCGCGAAGCTGCGGTAATGCTGGCGGGCAAGCAGCGTCGTTGGGCAGATCACCGCGACCTGCATCCCGGCCATGGCGGCGACGAAAGCCGCGCGCATCGCCACTTCGGTCTTGCCGAAACCGACATCGCCGACGATCAGCCGGTCCATCGGCGAGCCCTTCTCCAGATCCGCCACCACATCCTGGATGGCGGCAAGCTGGTCCTCGGTCTCGGGCCAGGGGAAGCGGGCGGCGAAAGCCTCCCAGGCGGAATGCGGGGTTTCCAGGATCGGGGCCGAGCGAAGCGCGCGTTCCGCCGCGATCCGCATCAGCCGGTCGGCGATCTCGCGGATACGTTCCTTGAGCTTTGCCTTCTTCGCCTGCCATGCCCCGCCGCCCAGCCGGTCGAGCAGCCCCTCTTCATGGCCGTAGCGCGACAGAAGTTCGATATTCTCGACCGGCAGGTAAAGTTTCGCCTGATCGGCATATTCGATCATCACGCAGGCATGTGGCGCCCCGAGCGCGGTGATGGTCTCGATCCCCAGATACCGCCCCACGCCATGCTCGACATGCACGACCAGATCGCCGGGCGACAGGCTGTCCACCTCGCGCAGGAAATTCTCGGCCTTGCGGCGGCGTTTGGGTTTGGCGACCAGCCGGTCGCCCAGCACGTCCTGTTCCGAGATCACCGCGAGGCCGGGCGCGGTGAACCCGGATTCCAGCGCCCAGACCATCTGGCAGATCCGGCCTTTGCCCTTCGCGGGCGGGCTCAGCCCCCGCAGATCGGCGATGGTCTCGCTCGCCAGCCCCTGATCGTCGAGAAGGCCCTTCAGCCGCTCCATCGCCCCTTCGGACCAGGAGGCCAGCACCACGTCGCGATCCTCGCGCAGCGCGCGAACATGGTCGGACAGTGCCCCGAAAAGACTGACCTTTTCCTGCTGCCGCTCGGGCGCGAAACTGCGGCCCACCCGACCGCCGGCATCCAGCACCCCGGGCCCGGGGCTTTGCGGCAGGGGCGAGAGCCGGATTTCGCGGTGCCCCGCCAGCGCCGCCTGCCAGCCCGCCTCGTCCAGATAGAGCCCGCGCGGCGCGACCGGCTTGTAGACGGTATCCATCTTCGCCCGCGCCGCCATGGCGTCGTTGCGGGCGTCGTAAGCGTCTTCCACCGCCTGCCAGCGCGCGATCTGCATCACCGGCACCTGATCGTCCAGCATCACCGCCGCATCGGGCAGATAGTCGAAGATCGTCTCCAGCCGCTCGTGGAAGAAGGGCAGCCAGTGCTCCATCCCCTGATGCTTGCGGCCCGCGCTCACCGCCTCGTAAAGCGGATCGTCCGAGCCTCCGGCGCCGAATTCCACCCGGTAATTCTGGCGAAACCGGGTGATCGCGGCCTCGTCCAGCACCACTTCCGACACCGGGGCGAATTCCACCGCCTTCAGCTTTTCGGTGGTGCGCTGCGAGACCGGATCGAAGCGCCGCGCGCCATCGAGCTGATCGCCGAAGAAATCCAGCCGCACCGGACCACCCGGCCCCGGCGGGAAGATATCGACGATCCCGCCCCGTATCGCGAAATCGCCCGGCTCGGCCACGGTGGAAACCGGGGTGAACCCCATCCGCGCAAGAAAGCCGCGCAGCCGCGTCTCGTCCACCCGGTCGCCCACTTTCGCGCGGAACGAGGATGCGCGCACCACCTCGCGCGCGGGGAGAAGCTGGCTCGCGGCATTGAGCGTGGTCGAGACCACGAAAGCGCCCGAAAGCCCCTCTGCCAGCGCCGCAAGCACCGCCATCCGGCGCGAGGCGGTGTCGGGGTTGGGCGAGATCCGGTCGTAGGGCAGGCAATCCCAGGCCGGCAGATCCAGCACCGGCACATCGGGCGCAAAGGCCGCCAGCGCCGCGCGCATCGCCTCGGCCCGCTTGTCGTCGCGCGCGACATGGATCACCGGCTGGCCGTGTTTCAGCTCGCGCGCCAGCAGAAAACCGTCGAAGCCCTCGGGCGCACCGCCGAGGAGGATGGGGCGTTGTTCCGTCATCAGTAAAGAATCGAATGGCTGAGGTTGCGCCACATCCCGAACATCGATGTGACCAGAATCGCGAACATCCCCACCACCTGCACCATCCGCCGCAGAAGCAGCAACTGCTGGTAAAGCCCCGCGCCCAGATCCTCGCCGCCCTCGATCTTCAGCGCGGTGCGCAGCGACAGCCAGGCCACCGGCAGCATCCAGACCGTCAGGAAGAACACCGCCTGGGCGAATTCCACCCAATACCAGAAGGCCAGCAGCGTCAGCACCGTGAAGAAAAACGCCAGCCCGAAGAACAGCGGCGCCGCGGCGGTTCGGGTGATCGCCAGCATGCGGCGCGCGTTGATCGAGGCCAGCGTCTCGACATCGAGCTGCGCCTGGCCGCCCTGGCGGCGCGCGCGCTGGATCATGTCATAGGGCACACCCAGCACCCAATGGCTTACCGAGGACCACAGCACGGCCAGCGCGACCCAATACCAGAGGTTCGAGAAGGATCGCAGGTCGATCACTTCGGAAACGATACGGTAAAGGTCCACGCCCGGATGTTCCTTTCTGGCAGCACATGGTCCGCGGGATCATGGCCGTCTGCGCTTGAGGCCCGGCCCTTTCCATGGCAGGCAAGAAGACGGGCCGCAAGCCCCTCCGACTCTCAAGACACCGCGACTCCTGAAATGTTGCGCGCAGCCTCCGGCGATCCGGCCCGCGCGCGACGCCCGACAGGGGCAAGCCAGACAGGTTTCAACGATGCAGCCGATCCATGCGCCCTTCCCCGCCACCCGCCTGCGCCGCCTGCGCAAAAGCCCGGCCCTGCGCGCGCTGACGCAGGAGAACCTGCTGAGCGCGGGCAATCTGATCTGGCCGGTGTTCATCCGCGAGGGCGAAGGGATCGAAGAGCCGGTCGCCTCGCTGCCCGGGGTGAACCGGCTGTCCCTCGACCGGCTGCTCGGGCGCGCGGAAGAGGCGCTGGCGCTCGGCATTCCGGCGATCTGCCTGTTTCCCTACACCGACCAGTCCTTGCGCACCGAGGGCTGCGAAGAGGCCTGGAGCCCCGACAACCTGACCAACCGCGCGATCCGGGCGCTCAAGCGCGAACTGCCGGAGCTGGCGGTGATGACCGATATCGCGCTCGACCCCTATAACGCCAACGGGCATGACGGTTTCGTGCGCGAGGGCGTGATCGTGAACGACGAGACGGTGGCGGCGCTGGTGAAGATGGCGCTGGCCCAGGCCGAGGCGGGGGCGGATATCCTCGGGCCGTCCGACATGATGGACGGCAGGATCGGCGCGATCCGCCAGGCGCTGGAGGCCGCGGGACACAAGGATGTGGCGATCATGTCCTATGCCGCGAAATACGCCAGCGCCTTCTACGGCCCGTTCCGCGATGCGGTGGGCGCCAGCGCGCGGCTGACGGGCGACAAGAAGACCTATCAGATGAACCCGGCGAACAGCGACGAGGCCCTGCGGCTGGTCGCGCGCGACCTGTCCGAGGGCGCGGATATGGTGATGGTGAAGCCGGGGATGCCCTATCTCGACATCTGCCGCCGGGTGAAGGACGCCTTCGGGGCGCCGACCTTCGCCTATCAGGTCTCGGGCGAATATGCGATGATCCGGGCCGCGGCGCTGAACGGCTGGATCGACGGCGAAAAGGCGATGGCCGAGAGCCTGATGGCTTTCCGCCGCGCGGGCTGCGACGGGATCCTCACCTATTTCGCGCCGGAAATGGCCCGGCTGCTGAGGGCGTGACGCGTGCGCCCCGCGCGCGAAACCCCGCCGATCACCGGGGCCTGTCTGAGAAACACATGACAAAGCCTTCGGATCACGCTAGATTTTGCGTCAATGGGGCCGCAGAGCCCCGGATGCAGGCAAAAAGGGCAGTATCATGAACAGGATCTCACGACGCACGTTGCTGGCCGGGGCCGGTTCCGCGGCGTTTCTGACCGCGGCCTGCGGCAATGGCGTGGGCTCGAACGGCGCGGCGCAGATCGACGCCAGGGTCGATGCCACGCAGAACTATCTTTTCGGCCATTATCCCGGCACCCGGGATCTGGCCTCGCGGGCAAGCGGCGTGCTCTACATGCCGCTGATGACCGAGGCGGGCCTCGTCTGGGGCGGCGCCTTCGGCCGCGGCGCGCTCAGGATCCAGGGCGCCACGGTGGATTATTATTCCGCCACCAAGGCCAGCGTGGGCTTGCAGATCGGCGCGCAGCAATATGCCCATGCGCTGTTCTTCATGACCCCGGCCGCGCTGGAGGAATTCCGCCGCTCGACCGGCTGGGCGGCGGCGGCCGATCTGCGCTATGCCACCCCCGAGGAAGGCGCCACCATCGGCAAGGCCACCACCGAGATGGAGCCGGTGATCGCGCTGGTCTTCGGCCAGCAGGGGCTGATCGCCGGGGCGACGCTGGCGGGGGTGAAATACACAAGGATCATCCCCTGACCACCAGGGCTCCGAAATCTTCGAAGATTTCGGGCCGATTTCTTCAAAGGAACCGGAGTCAGCGCGGCAGGCGGCGGATCAGGCTTGAGGTGTCGTTCCGCCCCCCGCCCATGTTCTGCACATCCTTGTAGAACTGATCGACCAGCGCCGTGACCGGCAGGCTGGCGCCGATCTGGTCGGCGGTCTCCAGACAGATCTTCAGATCCTTGCGCATCCAGTCCACCGCGAAGCCGAAATCGAACCTGTCGGCCAGCATGGTCTTATGGCGGTTGACCATCTGCCAGCTTCCCGCCGCGCCCTGCGAGATCACCTCGACCACCGCCTCGCCGTCGAGCCCCGCCCGGCTGCCGAAGGCCAAAGCCTCGGACAGCCCCTGCATCAGCCCGGCGATGCAGATCTGGTTCATCATCTTGGCAAGCTGCCCCGCGCCGCTGTCGCCGATCCGGCGGCAGATCCTTGCATAGGCGGCGATGACCGGCTCGGCCCGGGCGTAATCGGCTTCCGTCCCGCCGCACATCACCGAGAGCACGCCGTTCTCGGCCCCCGCCTGGCCGCCCGAGACCGGCGCGTCGATGAATCCCCGGCCGCTTTGCGCCAGCACCTCCGCCAGTTCGCGCGTCACCTGGGCCGAGACCGTGGTGTGATCGACGAAAACCGCGCCCTTTGCCAGGCCCGCAAAGGCCCCCTCCGCCCCGAGGCAGACCTCGCGCAGATCGTCATCGTTGCCGACGCAGGCCATGACGAATTCCGCGCCTTCCGCCGCCGCGCGCGCCGATTCCGCCACCCGGCCGGAAAACCGGGCCGCCCAGGCCCCGGCCCGCGCGGGCGAGCGGTTCCACACCGTCACCTCATGGCCCTTCGCCGCCAGATGGCCCGCCATCGGAAAGCCCATCACCCCGAGCCCCAGAAACGCCACCTTTGCCATGCCCTGCTCCTTGCGCCGTGAATTGCCCTTCGGTCCGGGATGGACTAGGACCTGTTTCGATTGCGGACGTCAAGAACAGGCCCCTGATGCTCACCCTCTTTCGCTGGATGCTGCGTCTTCTGACCGGGGCGCTGGTGCTCGCGGGCGTGGCCCTCGTCATCGGCTACTGGTTCCTGTCGCGCTCGCTGGTCGATTATAACGAGGACTTCACGCTTGCGGGCATCACCGCCCCGGTCGAGGTGGTCAGGAACAACGACAGCGTGCCGCATATCTTCGGCCGGAACGACCGCGACACCTGGTTCGCGCTCGGGTTTGTCCATGCCCAGGACCGGCTCTGGCAGATGACCATGCTGCGCCGCACCGCGCAGGGGCGGCTCTCGGAGATCTTCGGCCCGCGCACGCTGGCGGTGGACGAACTGGCGCGGCGGCTCGATCTTTACGGGCTGGCGCTGGAATCGGTGAAGGTGCAGGACGCGCAGACGCTGGCCGCGCTGGAAGCCTATTCCGCGGGGGTGAACGCCTGGATCGAACAGGTGAACTCGGGCGCGCGCGGGCGCGGTGCGCCGGAATTCTGGCTGTTCGAGCCGGAGATTTCTGCCTGGGCCCCGGCGGATTCCATTGCGGTGATGAAGCTGATGGCGCTGCAACTGACCGGCCAGGCCCAGAACGAGGTCCTGCGTGCGCGGCTCTCGCTGGCGCTGCCGCCCGAGCGGCTGGCCGATATCCTGCCCGAGGATCCGGGCAAGGGCATCACCTCGCCCAGCTACGCCAGCCTGATCCCCGGCGCGCTGCCCGAGGGTGAGCCGGTCGATTTCGCCCTTGGTCCCTTCTCGCCGCTGCTTGACCCCGCGCTTGCGGGCGCCTCGAACGCCTGGGCGGCGGTGCCGGGGCGCTCGGCTGCTGGCGGCGCGCTGCTCGCGAACGATCCGCATCTGGGCTTCACCGCGCCGACGATCTGGTATCTCGCGCGGCTGGAGCTGGAATCCGGCGGCGTGATCGGCGGCACCATTCCGGGGATTCCGGCGATCCTTGTCGGGCGCTCGGAGCAGATGGGATGGGGGCTGACCACGGCCTATCTCGACGACCAGGACATCGTGATCGAGAAGCTGAACCCGGAAAACCCCGAGGAATATCTGCTGCCGGGCGGCGGTTACGAGAAATTCACCACCCGCCAGACCGTGGTGATGGTCAAAGGCGGCGAGCCGCTGACCCTGACGCTCCGCTGGTCGCGAAACGGCCCGGTGCTGTCGGGGCGGCAATACGATCTGCAATCCATCACCCCGGCAGGCCATGTCGCGGCTTTGTCCTGGACCGCGCTTTCCGCGGCAGACACTTCGATGACCGCGGCGATCCGGGTGATGACATCAGGATCCGTCGCCGAGGCGATCGAGGCCGGGCGGCTGCATGTGGCGCCGGCGCAGAACCTGATGCTGGCCGGCCCCGACGGCATCGCTTTGCAACTGATCGGCGCCATGCCCGCGCGCGACCCGGAGCACCCCGGCCAGGGCCGCATCCCCGCCCCCGGCTGGCTGGATGCGACCGGCTTCAAGGGCATCTTCCCCTATGAGGACAACCCGCGTTTCGTGAACCCCGAAGAGGGCATCCTCGGCAATACCAACAACAAGACGGTGGACCGGCCCTTCCCGCATCACGTCAGCTTCACCTGGGGCGATACGCAGCGCATCCAGGCCTGGCTCGCACTGATCCGCACCCGCGAGGTCCATACCCGCGAGAGCTTCATGGAGGCGCAGCTCGATACGGTAAACCCGACCGCGCGCCTCTTGCTGCCGCTGATCGGCGCCGATCTGTGGTTCACCGGCGAGGCCGCGCCCGAGGGCACGCCCGGGCATTTCCGCCAGCGCGCGCTGGATCTGCTGGCGAAATGGAACGGCGAGATGAGCGAGCATCTGCCCGAGCCGCTGATCGCCGAGGCCTGGCTGCGCGCTTTGATGGACCGGCTGATCCAGGACGAGCTTGGGCCGCTGGCCACGAATTTCAGCCGCCCCGATCCGGTGTTCATCGAACGGGTTTACCGAGATGTCGGCGGCGCCGCGAAATGGTGCGACGTGGTGCAGTCGGCCCCGGTCGAGACCTGCACCGACATGGCGCGGATGGCGCTGGACGAGGCGCTGATCCGGCTGGCCGAGACCTATGGGCCGAATATGGAAAGCTGGCGGTGGGGCGATGCGCATCAGGCCACGCATGACCATCCGGTGCTGGGCGAGGTTCCGCTTCTGAAATGGTTCGTCAACATCCGCCAGTCGACCAGCGGCGGCGACGATACGCTGATGCGGGGCCGCACGAAGGGCTCGGGGCCGAATCCCTTCCTCAACGTCCATGGCGCGGGTTATCGCGGGGTCTATGATTTCGCCGACCCCGACAGTTCGATCTTCATCACCGCGACCGGCCAGTCGGGCCATCCGCTCTCGCGCCATTACGACGATCTGGGCGAATTGTGGCGGCGCGGCGAATATATCCCGATGAGCCTCGATCCCGATCTGGCCCATGCGGCCGCAGCGGGGGTGATGATGCTGACGCCGCTTGCGGGCGGGGCGGAGTGACGCCTCCGGCGGGGGTATTTGGGTCAGGATGAAAGGCGCAAGGCTCAGTTTGGTTCGCGGTCAGTCGCGATCCACAGGATGCCGGCGCCGACGGCGATAGCGGCGGGCGTGACGCCAGGCTGCCAGTAAAGCTCCATCAGCCCGTCGCCGAAGCCCCGGGTATGGTCGAAATGCGGTTTGAACAGGCCCGGGAGCCAGCAGGCGGCGAAGGTGAGACAGGCCAGCCCGCGCCCGACGCGCGCGGCCAGCCCGGTCGCCAGCGCCCGCGGCAGGGCCGCCAGCGCGCATTGCAGGAACAGCGCGCGCGCGCCCCAGGTCGCGCTCAGGCCGGGCGTCGCGGCAGAGTCCCGCCCGCGCGGATGAAATATCCGCGCCAACCGCCCGCAAGGAACATAAATGCCCGCCGGTGTCGAGCCCGAAGCCGGGCGCTGCGGTCCTGAGCGCCTGCCTCAGCCCCGCAGCGCGTGCCATTGCTTTTCCTGGCGTTCCGTCCACAGCACGTCCAGATCCCAGCCGTCCTCGGTCTGGCTTTCCGCGGTGACGATGCCCTGCTCATGCGCCCAGGCCCGTTTGCGGCCCTCGGCGAAGCCGAGCGTCAGCCGGGCCGCGCTTTTTTCCGGGGCGAGCGCGGCGGAGACCGCCAGCAGCAATTCCTCCACCCCCTCGCCGGTCAGGGCCGAGACCGCGAAGACCCCGGGCCGGGTCCCGGCCTGGGTCAGCAGCCCCTCGCGCGCCGAGGGTTCCACCAGGTCGAGCTTGTTCCAGACCTCGAATTTCGGCGTGACGCGGTTCACGCCGAGGCCGGAGAGGATGTCCTCGACATCGGCCGCCTGTTCCGCGGTCTCGGGATGCGAGATATCGCGCACATGCAGGATCAGATCGGCCGACAGCACCTCTTCGAGCGTGGCGCGAAAGGCGGCGACCAGCTGCGTCGGCAGGTCCGAGATGAAGCCCACGGTGTCCGACAGGATCACCTTGCGCCCCGCGCCTTGCGCCGCAGGCAGCACCACGCCGCGCATGGTCGGGTCGAGCGTGGCGAAGAGCATGTCCTTCGCCAGCACTTCGGCCCCGGTCACCCGGTTGAACAGGGTGGATTTTCCGGCATTGGTATAGCCGACCAAAGCCACCACCGGGAACGGGATGCGGGCGCGGGCGGCGCGGTGCAGCTCGCGCGTTCTGACCACCTTTTCAAGCTGGCGGCGCAGGCGGATCGCCTGTTCGTCGATGGCGCGGCGGTCGTTTTCCTTCTGCGTCTCACCCGGGCCGCCGACGAAGCCGAAACCGCCGCGCTGACGCTCCAGGTGGGTCCAGGCCCGCACGAGGCGGGTGCGCTGGTAGTTCAGCGCGGCGAGTTCCACCTGCAACACCCCCTCGCGGGTGCGGGCGCGGTCGGCGAAGATCTCCAGGATCAGGCTGGTGCGGTCGAGGAGTTTCACCTTCCACTCGCGTTCCAGATTGCGCTGCTGCACTGGCGTGACCGGGCCGTCGACCAGCACGAGGCCGATGTTCTCTGCCCTGATCCGCACGCCCAGCTCTTCGATCCGGCCGGCGCCGAACAGCATGCCGGGATGGAGCCGGGGCACCCGCACCACCTCGGACCAGATCACGTCGAGTTCGGGCAAAGCCCCGGCGAGGCTGACCGCCTCGGCCAGACCGTGTTCGGGCAGGCGGCGGCCGGGCCGGCTGCGGATGTCTGGATGCAGCACGATGGCGCGCATCTTCTGCGCGGCGGTGGCATGCGCGGCTCCGCGCTGCGCCCGGCGATCCAGGGGCAGCGGGATCAGATCGTCTTCGTCGTCGTCAGGGGCGTTTATCAGTCTTCGCCTTCATAGAGGTTGATCGGCGCACCAGGCATGATGGTCGAGATCGCGTGTTTATAGACCAGCTGCGACTGGCCATCCCGGCGCAGAAGCACGCAGAAATTGTCGAACCAGGTGATCACACCCTGGAGTTTGACCCCGTTGATCAGGAAGATCGTCACCGGAACCTTCGCCTTGCGGACGTGGTTCAGGAAGGCGTCCTGGAGGTTCTGTTTGTCGCCAGCCATTGTTTTGTTTTGCCTTGCGCTTGCCGCTTCGCCGCGGTCTTTGAGAGGATCGGCCAAAGGCCGCAGGCCCCCGGCAGGCTTCGCCCGCCGTGACGGATGGATAATAGGGCGGATACGGGCAGTTTCCAGATGAGAAATAGCGAAACCCCGGCGCAGGGTTTCCGGCCCCCGACCTGGTGTTGCGTAAATGCCCGCTATCGGCGCCAGTTGGCGGGAACCAGCAGCGCGATCAGGGCCAGGGTCTCCAGCCGGCCCAGCACCATCGCCAGCCCCAGAATCAGCTTCGCCCCTGCGCCGAGCGGCGCCCAGGCCACCGGCACATCGCCCGCCACCGCCGCCAGCGGGCCGGTGGTGGTCAGGGCCGAGATGCACAGCACCAGCGCCTCGGTGAAACCGATCCCCGTCAGCGTCAGCGCCGCGGTGACCAGCGCCACCGACAGCGCGAAGAGCATGAAGAAGATCCAGGCATACCAGGCCCCCTCGCCCGCCAGCCGCCGCGCCGCCGCGCCGCTGCCCACCGAACTGGGGTGGACGATCTTCTCCAGCTCGCGCCGGCCCTGGAGCAGCAGCGCCCAGACCCTGAGCAGCGTCACGCCCCCCGCCGTGGTCGCCACGCCGCCGCCGGTGATCGCAAGCCCCATCAGCAACAGCCCGGGCGAGCCCATCCCCGCCCAGTCCCGGGCCGAGATCCACCACTGGCTCTCATAGCCGGTGGTGGTCAGGAACGAGGCGGCAGTGAACAGGGACCCCCAGAAGGCGCGGGCCAGACCGGCAAGGCTCTCGCCCTCGCCCGTCGCCGCATCCGCCGCCAGATGGCGCAGCAGCAGAACCACCACCACCAGCGCGATCAGCGCAAGGCCGAGGCGGATCTCGGGATCGTCGCGCAGCCGGCCCTGGCGCTGCCCCGGCAACGGCAGCGGCATCAGGCGGCGGCTGAGCGCCAGCAGCATGAAGCCGCAGAGCAGCGCCTCGCCCGCAAGACCCGAGCCCGCGACCGCCCCGCCCCCGGTCATCGCCACGCCGCTGGTCGACAATGTGCCCATGGCATGGGTCAGCGCGACCAGCCCGTCCTCGTTCGCGACCAGAAGCCCCAGCCAGAGCGCGAAGGTCAGCCCGGCATAGACCGGCCAGATGGCGCCCGCGCAACGCGCCAGCCGCTCGCGCGGATCGCCCGTCCCGCCGCCCGCGCGGCCCTGGGCGGTGTTGTGGCCCGGCAGGCTGCCCGAGATCACCTCGCTGCCGCCAAGGTTCAGCGGCGCCAGTACCGCATAGGCCGCGAGCAGCACGAAGAACCCGCCCAGCCAGCCCGCCATCGCCCGCCACAGATGGACCGCGGGCGGCAGGCGCGCGGGATCGTAAAGCGTGGCGCCGGTGGTGGTGAAGGCCGAGACCATCTCGAACCACAGATCCATCCCGCCGCTGTCGCGCAGGATCCAGGTCAGCGGCAACGCGAAGGCCAGCGGCAAGAGCGCATAGGCCCCCGCCAGCGCGGCAAGCTGGCTGTGCGCCGTCTGGCGGCGGGGCTGCGCGCGGGTGACGATGGCCAGCATCGCGGTCAGCACCATCAGCAGCAGCCCCGAATAGAAGAAGGCCTGGGCAGTGTGGGGATCGCGCGTCATGGCCGCATGCGCGGCGGGCACCAGCGCCATCAGCGCCACCACGCCGAGCGCCAGCACCAGCAGCGGCAGGTCGCGCATCCAGGCCATGATCCCGGTTCGCCCGCGCATCAGAAGAAGTCGATCGAGACCTGGAACAGGCGCTCGACCTCGGGGATGTCTTTGGTCAGCGCGAAGATCGCCACCACGTCGCCCGGCTCGATCCGCATCGCGGGTTCGGGTTTCAGCACCCGGTCGCCCTTCATCACGCCGCCGACCAGCACGCCCTCGGGGAAGGCGATCTCGCGGATCAGCCGGCCGGAGATCGGCGAGGTCGACAGAACCTGGGCCTCGATCATCTCGGCCTCGCCGTCGCCGATGGAATAGACCGCACGCACGCGGCCATGGCGGATGTGGCGCAGGATCGAACTGACGGTGGTGGCGCGCGGGTTGATATAGGCGTCGATGTCGAGGGGCGCCATCAAAGGCGCCAGCGTCGGATCGTTCACCAGCGCGATCGTCAGCGGACAGCCCGCCTGTTTGGCGCGCACCGCGACCAGCAGATTGGTCTTGTCGTCATCGGTGACCGCCAGCACCGCATCGGCGCGGCCGACCCCGGCCTCGGCCAGCAGATCCATGTTCATCCCGTCGCCATTCAGCACGATGGTGCGCGACAACGCATCGGCCGCGGTCTCGGCGGTGGCGCGGTCCTTCTCGATCATCCGCACCCTGACCCGCCCGGAGCGCGCCTCCAGCACCCGGGCGACCGTCAGCCCGACATTGCCGCCGCCGATAATGACCACGCGCTCCTGCTTGTGGCTCTTCTTGCCGAAGATCTCCAGGCTGCGCGGCACGTCTCCGGCATGGGTGAAGAGATAGATCTGATCCTCTTCCAGAAGCTGGTCGTTCGGATCGGGCGCGAACAGCCGCCCCTCGCGCCGCACGCCGACCACGATGGCGCGGAGCGTGGGGAACAGATCGTTGAGCTGGCGCAAAGGGGTGTTCAACACCGGACATTCCGCGCTGAGTTGCAGCCCCAGAAGCTGGGCCCGGCCCTGCATGAAGACTTCGGTGTCAAAGGTCTCGGGCGCGGCGAGCCGTTGCAGCGCCGCCTCGGCCACCTCCAGCTCGGGGCTGATGATGACGTCGATCGCCAGCCGGTCGGTGTTGTAAAGGTCGGAATAGCCGGTCTCCAGATAGCTCTGGGCGCGGATGCGGGCGATGCGGCGGGTGACGTTGAAGGCGGCCTGGGCGATCTGACAGGTGACCATGTTCACCTCGTCGGAATGGGTGGCGGCGATCACCATATCGGCATCGCGCGCGCCCGCTTTCTCCAGCACGTCCGGGTGGCTGGCGAAGCCGACCACACCCTGGACGTCCAGCGTCTCGGTGGCGCGGCGCACCAGTTCGGCATTGATGTCGACGATGGTGACATCGTTCTTCTCGCCCGCCAGCTGGCGGGCGATCTGCCAGCCGACCTGGCCCGCACCGCAGATGATGACCTTCATCGCAAAACTCCCGAGGTGGCGATCACTGACCGGCCGCCGGGGGCGCTTCGCCCCCCGGACCCCCAGAGGATATTTTCAGACAGAAAATAGGGGAGCGCAGCTTATGCTCATTTTCTGTCTCTAAATATCCCACGGGGGTCCGGGGGTGTGAAACCCCCGGCGCTCTCAACTGGCGATCAGGCCTCGCTTTCTTCCGTCTCATCCTCGAAATGCGCGCCGCGGGCGCCGGATTTGGAGCTTGTCACCACGCCGAGGCTTTTCAGTTTGCGGTGCAGCGCCGAGCGTTCCATTCCGACGAAATTCGCGGTGCGGCTGATGTTGCCGCCGAAGCGGTTGATCTGGGTCAGCAGATATTCGCGCTCGAAGAGTTCCCGCGCCTCGCGCAGCGGCAGCGTCGCCACCGCACCGCCCAGCACCATGCTTTCCGCTCCCGAGGGCGCGCCTTCGGCGCCGGGCAGTTCCCGCGCCTCGATGGCGCCGCCGTTCTCGCCGAGGATCAGCACCCGCTCGATCATGTTCCTGAGCTGGCGGACATTGCCGGGCCAGGGCATGGTCTGAAGCATGGCCTCGGCATCGGACGAGATATTGCGCGCGGGCAGGCCCTGGCTGCGATGGAAGTAATCGACGAAATGGCGCGCGAGTTCGGGAATGTCGTCGCGGCGTTCCGACAAGGGCGGCACCGGGATCGGTACCACATTGAGCCGGTCGTAGAGTTCCTGGCGGAAGCGCCCGGTGCGGATCTCGGCCGGCAGATCGCGCGAGGTCGAGGAGATCACCCGCAGATCGACGCGCACCTTGTCGGTGCCGCCCGCGCGGGTGAACTGCTGCTCGGTCAGCACGCGCAGGATCTTGGACTGGGTGCCGGTGGGCATGTCGCCCACCTCGTCGAAATAGACCACGCCGCCATGGGCCTGTTCCAGCAGGCCCGGCTCGACCCCGCGCTCGGGCGTTTCGCGGCCGAAGAGCACCTCCTCCATTCGCTCGGGCTCGATCGTGGCCGACGAGACCGAGACGAAGGGCGCCGCGGCGCGGTTTGAATTGGCATGGATATAGCGCGCCGCCAGTTCCTTGCCCGATCCCGGCTGGCCGGTCAGCATCACCCGACCGTTGGACTTCGTGACCTTTTCCAGCTGTGATTTCAGCGCCTTGAAGGCCGGGCTTGACCCGATCATCTCGGAGGAGGCCACATCGCGGCGCCTGAGTTCGTGGTTCTCGCGGCGCAGGCGCGAGGTCTCCATCGCGCGGGCCACCACCAGGGTCAGCTGGTCGATGTTGAAGGGCTTCTCGATGAAATCGTAAGCGCCCTGTTTGATCGCCGCCACCGCGATCTCGATATTGCCATGGCCCGAGATGATGATCACCGGCACGTCGGGGTTGTCGCGTTTGACGGTCCTGAGAATGTCGATCCCATCCATCCGGCTGTCTTTCAGCCAGATGTCGAGGATCATCAGAGCGGGCGGTTCCGCGTTGATTTCGTTGATACATTCGTCGGAATTACCGGCGAGGCGCACGCTATAGCCTTCGTCCTTCAGGATATCGCCGATCAGTTCACGAATATCCTTTTCGTCGTCGACGATCAGAATGCTCATCTCAGCCTCCATGCCCGGAAGGGCTTGTGTTCGGCGCCCCGGCGGGGGCGGCATTGGCCTGGCCCTGAGGGCCAAGATTGCGTCCCATGCGGCGCCGCGCGAGCCGCGGCAGCCGGATCTCGGCCAGCGCGCCGGGATGGGAATTTCCGTCGAACACCGGCGCGTCGTGCAAAGACAGCGTGCCGCCGTGTTCCTCGATGATCTTCTTGACGATGGGCAGCCCGAGGCCGGTTCCCTTGGCGCGGGTGGTCACATAGGGCTCGAACAGGCGCGCGCGGTCCTCGGGCAGGCCGGTGCCGTTGTCGGCGATGCGGATCACGCTGTCGTTCCCGTCGCTGTCCATGGTGATGCGGATCTCGGGCTCATAGCCTGCGGGCGCACCGTTTTCCATAAGGGTTTCCGTGGCTTCTCCGGCGTTCTTGATCAGATTGGTGAGCGCCTGGCTGATCATCGTCGCATCCAGATCCATCAGCAGCGGCCCGGGCGGTATTTCGGCGCTGAAACGCACCCCGGGCTGGCCTGCGCGTTGCAGCGTGACCGCATCGCGCAGGACCGCGACCAGATCGGTTTCGCGCCGGTCCGGCTCGGGCATGCGGGCGAATTTGGAGAACTCGTCGACGATGCGGCGCAGATCGTTGGTCTGGCGGACGATCACATCGGTCAGGCTTTCCAGCTCGTCCACATCCTGCACCTGTTTGCGGAACTTGCGCTTCACCCGCTCGGCCGAGAGCGCGATCGGGGTCAGCGGGTTCTTGATCTCATGCGCGATGCGGCGCGCCACGTCGCCCCAGGCCGCCATCCGCTGCGCGGTGACCAGATCGGTCACATCGTCGAAGGCGACGACATAGCCCTCCAGCCCCTCGCCGCTGCGCCGTTCCGACAGGCGCACCAGCAGGCTCTCGATCTGGCCGCGGCGCGTCAGGCGGATCTCTTCCTGCGCCATCGGGCCGGGCTCTTCCCGAAGGCGCCGGAACAGATCGGCGAATTCGGGAACCAGATCCTCCAGCGGCTGCCCGGCGCTTTCGCCGGCCAGATCGAGCACCCGCACCGCCGCGCGGTTGACGAAATCGACCCGCCCCCCGGGGTCGAGACCGATCACCCCGGCGGTGACGTTCGACAGCACCGAATCGAACAGCCGGCGGCGCTCCTCGGTCTCGGCGTGGCTGGCGACCAGCGCCACCCGCTGGCCCTTGAGCTGCCGGGTCATGCGGTTGAAGATCCGCCCCAGCATGGCGATTTCGTCGTCGCCCTGTTCCTCGGGCACCTGGACATCCAGATCGCCGTCGCCCACGCGCTGCGCCGCGCCCGTCAGCCGCCCCACCGGACGCGCGAGCCGCTCGGCGAACCACAGCCCCAGCCAGATCGCGGCGAGGATCAGGATCAGCGCGAAGCCCAGATAGATCAGCCCGAAGTTGAGCAGCAGCTTGCCGCGCTCGGATTCGAGCTGGTTGTAGATCCGCACCGTCTCGGTGGTCTCATCCAGCAAGGACAGCAGCCGCCCGTCCACCTCGCGGCTGACATAGAGATAGCGGTCGGCATAGGCCGGCAGCCAGATCAGCGCGCGGAATTCGTTGCTCTGCCAGTCGGGGATCAGCACCACCTCGCCCTGCCGCGCCAGCGCCAGATCGTCGGGGGAAACCGCCTCGAAGCCGAACAGATAGGACCGCTCGCCCCGGGTTTTCAACTGGCCGGTGCCGTCGATCAGATAGGCCTCTTTCAGCCCGCGCTGGATCGCCTCCTGGCCTTTGGCCAGCAGCGGGCGAAGCTGGTCGTCGCGCAAAAAGACGCTTTGTTCGCGCGCGGCGTTCAGGAAACCGGCCAGCGCCAGCGAATCCTGGGAGAGGCTGGCGCGCTGTTCGCCCTCATAGGCCTGGGCGGCGGACAGCGAGGAGCCGACCACCGAACGCACCCGTTCCGAAAACCAGCCCTCAAGCCCGAGATTGACCGAGAGCACCGCGAAAACCGCGACAAGAATCGTCGGCACCAGCGCCATGCCGGCGAAGACCCCGGTCAGCCGCATATGCAGCTGCGATCCGGCCGAGCGGCGGCGGCGTTCCGCCAGCATCCGCATGATCCTGGCCAGCACCAGCGCCGCGATCAGCAGCACATAGACCAGATCCGCCAGCAGGATCAGCCGCAGAGCCGGAGAGCCGGTGGATTGATTCAGTGGCCCGAGCAGCAGGAAGGTCGCCACCACCAGCACCGGCCCGAGAAAGACGAGGCCAAGCGTCACCGCGGTCTGAATCCGCCGCTGGCGGCGCAAACGCGACATTCTGGCCCAGACATCCCGGCTTAGCGCCCGACCCGTTGCTGACATAACCCTTCAACATCTTGTGGGCAGAGCCGGATGCGACCGGGTTGCCACGCTTGATGTTGCGGTTTTACATCAGTTTGCGGCGCCGTGTCACGCGAATATCCAGGTCGGTGATCTTCTTGCGCAAAGTATTGCGATTGATCCCGAGAAGATCGGCGCATCTGGCCTGGTTTCCGGCGGTGGCGTCCAGCGCGATCTCGATCAGCGGCATTTCCACCTCGCGCAGGATGCGCTGCCAGACGCCGGGCGGCGGCAACTGGCCGCCATGCAAATCGAAATAGCGTTGCAGATGGCGCGCGACGGTGGCCGAGAGTTTCTCGCCCTCACCGGCGCCGCGCGAGGGTTCCGCCACCGGCAGCTGGCCCAGAACGGCGGCCACCTCGGCGCGGCTGATCTCGGGATCGGCCGAGGTCACCATCAGCCGGCGGATGGCGTTTTCAAGCTGGCGCACGTTGCCCGGCCAGGCATGGCTGCGGATCATCTCGCGCGCATCGGGCGCAAGCTGGCGCGGGGTGCCCGACTCGCGCTCGGCCCGGGCGATGAAATGCTCGGCCAGGAGCGGAATGTCCTCGACCCGCTCGCGCAGGGCGGGCACATGCAGGATGACGCCGCCCAGACGGTAGTAAAGATCCTGCCGGAAGCGGCCCGTCTCCATCCGCGCGGTCAGATCGGCCTGGCTCGTCGCCATGATCCGGGGCGCCTTGCCCGACATCGCCTCGGCCTGGATCAGATCGAGCAGCCGCACCACCCGGGCCTGGGCATCCTCGTCGTAATCGCCGATCTCGTCGAAGACCAGCGAGCCGCCGCGCGCCCGCGCCAAGAGCGAGGACGGCCCCTCGACCCCTTGCAGATCCCCGGCCTGAGCCAGGGTGAAGGGCAGATTGCGCCGGTCGGAGAAGTCGTGGATCGCGCGGGCGAGCAGGCTTTTGCCGGTGCCCGATTCCCCGGTGATCAGCACGGGGATATCGGTGTTCATCACCCGCGCCACCAGCCGGTACAGCGCCTGCATCGAGGGGGTGCGTCCGACCAGCGGCAGCTCTCCGGTCTCGCGCGTGGCGGGGGCGGCGGGCGCGGCGCGGCGCTTCTGTTCCAGCGCGCGCGCCGAGCGTTTCATCAGATCGGGCAGGTCGAAGGGTTTCGGCAGATAGTCGAAAGCCTCAGCCTCGGCGGCCTGGATCGCGGTCATGATCGTGTTCTGCGCCGAGATCACGATCACCGGCAGGCCCGGCCGCAGCCGGCCGATCCGCGGCAGCGCGTCCAGCCCGTTGCCGTCGGGCATGATCACATCCGAGATCACCAGGTCGCCCTTGCCCTCTTCGACCCACCGCATCAGCGTCATCAGGCTTGATGTCGCATGGACCTTGCAGCCCGCCCGGGTCAGCGCCTGGGTCAGAACCGTGCGGATCGTGCGATCGTCGTCCGCGACCAGAACCGTGCCATCCATGATCTACCCTTTCTTCTGTTCCTTCGGCGCCAGCGGCAGCGAGAGCCGGAACACCGTGCGTCCCGGCACCGAATCGACCGAGATCCAGCCCTCGTGGTCGGCGACGATTTTCGAGACCAGCGCGAGGCCGAGCCCGGTGCCGTTCTCGCGCCCAGAGACGAAGGGATCGAACACTTCGGCGGCGATGTCGGGCGGCAGGCCCGGCCCGTCGTCCTGGATCTCGATGTTCAGCGGCAGCGCGGCCTGGCTGCCATCCTTGCGGCGCATCCGCAGGCTGAGGTCGTAGAAGCTGCGCAGCCGGATGGTGCCGCCTTTGGGGCCCGCCGCCTCGGCCGCGTTGCGGATCAGGTTGAGAAACACCTGCATCAGCTGATCCGGGTCGGCGTAAGTCGGCGGCAGCGAGGGGTCGTAATCCTCCAGGATCTGCATATGCGAGGCGAAACCGACGAGGCCCGAGCGCCGCGCGCGGTCCAGCGCGTCGTGGACATTGACCGCGCGCCGCTCGGGCGGGCGCAGATTGCCGAACTGCTCGACCTGTTCCAGCAGCTTCACGATCCGCCGGGTTTCCTCGACGATCAGATCGGTCATCTCGCGGTCTTCCGCCGTCAGCGTCATCGACAGAAGCTGCGCCGCGCCGGAAATCCCGGCGAGCGGGTTCTTGATCTCATGCGCCAGCATCTCGGCCATGCCGATCGCCGATTTCGCCGCGGTCTTGGATGCCCCTGCCCGGCCCAGCCGGTCGGCGATCTCGCGGGGGCTGAGCAGCATCAGGATGGTGCCCGGATTGTCGTGCATCGGCGCCAGATGGATCTCGCATTGCACCGGCGCGCGCTCTCCGCTGGTCACATCGGCGTCGTTGATCTTCATCGGCGCCTGGTTGGCGCGGGCGCGGGCAAAAGCCTCTTCCATCGGGGCGTCGATGGCCAGGCGGTCCAGCACCGGCTGGCCATGCAGCGACCTGGCCGAGGCGTTCAGGAAGGCTTCGGCCTGGGGATTGGCCTCCTGGATGCAGCCGTCCGGCCCGATCAGCAGCGCCGGCAGCGGCAGCGAGGCCCAGATCACCCCCGGCACCGGATAAGGCGCGCGCCAGCGGCTCATGCGGCTTCCTCCGCTTCCGCGAACGCGCGCAGGATCAGGCGTTTGACCTGTTCCGGCTCGGTCGCGGTCAGCACCGCCTCACGCGCATGATCGAGGCCCGCGGCCTCCAGATACCAGCCGAGGTGCTTCCTCGCACAGCGCAGCCCCAGTTCGCGGCCGTAGAAGCCGAGCATCTCGTCGTAATGCGCAACGATCATCTCGCCCCGCGCGCGCCCCTCGGGGATCACCGGCGCGGGCGTGCCGTAAAGTTCATGCGCGATCTCGGCCAGCCGCCAGGGCCGCCCCTGCGCGCCCCGCCCCACCATCACCCCGTCGGCGCCGCTCTGGTCCAGCGCCGCGCGGGCGCTGGCCGCGTCCTGGATGTCGCCATTCGCGATCACCGGGATCGTCACCGCCTCTTTCACCGCCCGGATCGCGCGCCAGTCGGCGCTTCCCTTGTAGAACTGGCAGCGGGTGCGGCCATGGATCACCACCATCCGAACCCCCGCCCCCTCGGCGCGGCGCGCGAGGTCGGGCGCGTTCAGATTGCTCTCGTCCCAGCCGAGCCGGGTCTTCAGCGTGACCGGCACCTGCACCGCGCCGACCACCGCCCCGATCAGCCGCAAAGCCAGATCCGGGTCTTTCAGGAGCGCCGAGCCGCAGAGCCCCGTCGTCACCCGTTTCGACGGGCAGCCCATGTTGATGTCGATGATCTGCGCGCCCTGGCCCTCGCACCATTTCGCCGCCTCGGCCATCAGCGCGGGGTCGCGCCCGGCAAGCTGAACGCTGGTCGCGACCTCGCCGAAGCCAAGCTCGGCCCGGGCCCGCGCCTCGGGCCGCGCGCGCAGCACCTCGTCCGAGGCCACCATTTCCGAGACGACAAGCCCCGCGCCGAAGGATCCGACCAGCCGGCGGTTCGGCAGATCGGTGATTCCGGCCAGCGGCGCCAGCAGAACCGGGGGCGAGAGCCGGAAAGGTCCGAGGTTCAGGTCCAATGGCGTTTCCTTGAGCATGTGAAAGGCGTAACCGCCGCCCCTGCCCGCCCGAAAGCGGTTCAGAGGCAAGGCGCGGCGCAGATCTGCCCTTTAAACGGGCACCGCACAATATTTAAGCACTTATGCCCGTTTTCGCAGCGGATTGACAGCGCCCCGCCTTCCCGCCGCCCCGATTGTCAGCCGGGGCGCTCTGGCATAGAAAGCGCCGACCCGCTTTCCCGCCGCAAGGGCCGCCGTGCCGCAGATCCCGCCAGATGCCAGCACCATCCTCGTGGTGATCACCGCCGCCGGGCGCGGCACCCGCGCGGGCGACGGGCCGCCCAAGCAATGGCGCGACCTTGGCGGCAAGCCGGTGCTCGCCCATACGCTGGCGGCCTTCGCGGGCCTGCCGGTGGTGCTGACCATCCACCCCGAGGACCGCGCTCTGGCCGAGGCCATCGCCCCCGGCGTGCCGCTGGTCGAGGGCGGGCGGACGCGGGCGGAATCGATCCGCAACGCCTTGGAGGCCATGGCCGGGAAAGGCTTCACCCGGGTGCTGATCCATGACGGCGCGCGCCCGCTGACCAGCCCCGCACTGATCGCCCGGCTGATCGCCGCGCTCGATGAGGCCCCGGCGGCCGCCCCCGCGCTCGCGGTGACCGATGCGCTCTGGCGCGGGCGCGACGGGCGGGTCATGGGCCTTCAGCCGCGAGACGGGCTCTTTCGCGCCCAGACCCCGCAGGCGTTCCATTTCGACGCCATTCTCGCCGCGCATCGCGCCGACCGTCAGGGCACGGCGGCCGACGATGTGGAGCTCGCCCGCGCCGCCGGGCTTGACGTGCTGATCGTCGGCGGCGAGGAAGACAATCTGAAACTGACCTTCCCCGGCGATTTCGCCCGCGCCGAAGCCATTCTCGCGCGCAGAACAGGAGCCCCCGCCATGGATGTCCGCATGGGCAACGGCTACGATGTCCACGCCTTCACCGAAGGCGATCATGTCTGGCTCTGCGGCGTGAAGATCGCGCATGACCGCGGCCTTCTCGGCCATTCCGACGCCGATGTGGGCATGCACGCGCTGACCGATGCGATCTACGGCGCGCTGGCCATGGGCGATATCGGCCGGCATTTCCCGCCCTCGGACCCTCAGTGGAAGGGCGCCGCCAGCCATATTTTCCTGTCGCATGCGGTGAAATCCGCCGCCGGTCAGGGGTATCGGATCGGCAACTGCGACGTGACGCTGGTCTGCGAGCGCCCGAAGATCGGACCACATGCCGCAGCGATGCAAGAGGCGCTCGCGCGTATCATCGGCTGCGATCCCGCCCGCATCAGCGTCAAGGCCACCACCTCCGAGCGCCTCGGCTTCACCGGGCGCGAGGAAGGGATCGCCGCCCTCGCAACCGCAGTTCTGGTGAAAGAATGATAAATCTGACCGCAACCTTCTTCGGCATCGGCCATCTGCGCCCGGCATCCGGCACCTGGGCCTCGCTCGCCGCCGTGGTGCTGGCGGTTCTCGCCTTTCAGGCGGGGCTGGCGCTGGCGGTGCCGGTCGCCGCCGTCCTCGCCACGCTGGCGGGTTTCTGGGCGGTGCCGCTCTATCTGCGCGGACGCGACGACAGCGACCCCTCCGAAGTGGTGATCGACGAGGTGGCGGGCCAGTGGATCGCGATCAGCTTCACCGTGATTCCGCTCTGGCGCCACGGGGCGGAGCTCGGCTTCTTCTCGGGCGCCTGGCCGGGCTGGGTCGCGCCCTTCCTGCTGTTTCGCCTGTTCGACATCTGGAAACCTTGGATCATCGGCCGGGCCGACCGGCGCGGCGACGCGGCTGGCGTCATGCTCGACGACATCATCGCGGGTTTCTTCGCCGGCATTACCTCGGTCCTGCTTGCGGGCCTCTATCATGCGGTGCTGGAACCATGGCTCCTGACCTGACCCTCGCCACTGAGGTGCTCGACGCCGCGCGGCACGCAGCCGCGCGGATCGCCACCGCCGAAAGCTGCACCGGCGGCATGGTCGCGGCGGCGCTGACCGATGTGCCGGGCTCGTCGGACGTGGTGGACCGCGGCTTCGTCACCTATTCCAACGAGGCCAAACAGGAGATGCTCGGCGTCGCCAAAGCCACGCTCGACGCTTATGGCGCGGTCAGCGAACAGGTCGCGCGCGAGATGGCCGAGGGCGCGCTCGCGCATTCGCGCGCCACGCTGGCGGTCTCGGTCACCGGCATCGCCGGACCGGGAGGCAGCGGGTTCAAGCCCGAGGGCCGGGTCTGTTTCGGCCTCGCCCAGGCCGGCCGCCCCACCCGCACCGGGACCCTGGACTTCGGCGCCCCCGGCCGCGCCGAGGTGCGCCGCCAGAGCACGCTCCACGCGCTGCGCCTGCTTCTCGCCGCCCTGCAACCGCGGGCCCTGGCCTGACCCTGCCGTCTTCATCCTGACCCAAATACCCCCGCCGGAGGCAGGCGCGGGAACCGCGCCGCTCTTTCAGCGCGCGCCGTAAAGCTCGGCGGCCCGGCGCTCGAAGGCCCGCACGATCCGCTGCATCGCTTCGTTGAACACCAGCCCGATCACCCCTTGCAGGATCGCATTGCGGAACTCGAAATCCACGAAGAAATCCACCTCGCAGCCGCCCGCCTCCAGATCGCGGAACGCCCAGCCCGATCGCATATAGCGGAACGGCCCGTCGAGATATTCGGTCAGGATCCGGCTCTCGGCGGGCAAAAGCGTCACCCGGCTGCCGAACCGCTCGCGAAACACCTTGAACGAGATCACCAGATCCGCCTCGATCACCTCGCCGCCCTCGACCGGGCTGCGCGAGCGGATCCGCGCCGCGGCGTTCCACGGCAGGAATTTCGGATAGCTTTCCACATCGGCGACCAGCGCGAACATCTCGCCGGCGCTATAGGGCAGCTTTCGGGTTTCTTGATGCTTCGGCATTGTCAGGCTCGGTCGGACACCCGCCCCATGTCGCGCGGGTGCGCCGCGATTTCAAGCCCGAAGCGTCTCCCGCGCGCAGCCGCCGCAACCCCCGCCGCAGCCCTCACCGCCGCCTGCGCGATTTTCCTTTCCCCGCCGGGCCGGATCGGCGAAAAAGACTGTCTCAGCCCCGGAGCCGCCATGCCAGACCGCCCCTATGTGATCGATCAGATGATCAGCGCCAAGGCGATCGCCGCCCGGATCGAGGCGCTGGCGCGCGAGATCACCGAAGCCTTCCGCGGCACCGACAAGCTGGTGGTTGTCGGTCTGCTGCGCGGCTCTTTCGTCTTCATCGCCGATCTGGTGCGCGAGATCGACCTGCCGGTCGAGGTGGATTTCCTGGAGGCCTCGTCTTACGGCGACGGCACGCAATCCTCGCGCGAGGTGCGCATCCTCAAGGATCTGCGCGGCCAGATCCAGGGCCGCGACGTGCTGGTGGTCGAGGATATCGTCGATACCGGCTTCACCCTCACCCACGTCAAACACCTGCTTGAAAGCCGAGAGCCGCGCCGGCTGGAGATCTGCGCGCTGCTCGACAAACCCTCGCGCCGCGAGGTGCCGATCAGGGCGACCTGGACCGGCTTCGAGATTCCCGACGAATTCGTCGTCGGCTACGGCATCGACTTTGCGCAACGCAACCGCAACCTGCCCTATATCGGCAAGGTGCGGTTCCTGGACGGGTAGACGGCATGGATCCGATGCGCTGGCTGTTGCGCGCGAAACGCTGGGCGGCACATCCGCCGCCGATGCGCCGGGTGCTTCTGGTGCTGGGCGTGATCGCGGCCTGTCTGGCGCTCGCGGCGTTTGAGTGGATCTGGGGCTGGCCCGCCTGGCTGACCGTGAACCGCATGCGGCCCTGACAAACCCTGCCTTCGCGGGTACTCTGGCCGGGCCTGCAAGCGACACGCCAGCCGGAGGGAACCATGCGCCTTGTCCTCGCCGCTCTCGTCCTGATCGCCGCCGGGGCCGCGGCCTTCCTCTGGATCACCCGGCCGCGCCCGCTGGATGCCGCGGACCTCGCCGGGCTCGAAGGCGATGCGGCGCGCGGCGCGCAGGTCTTCCTCGCCACCGGCTGCGCATCCTGCCACAAGGCGCCGGGTGCCGCGCCCGAGGCGGAACTGGTGCTTTCGGGCGGCCAGGAATTCCCCTCGGATTTCGGCACATTCCTCGCGCCGAACATCAGCCAGCACCCTGAGCAGGGGATCGGCGCCTGGTCGCTGCACGATCTCGCGAATGCCATGATGCGCGGCGTCTCGCCCGCGGGCGAGCATTATTACCCCGCCCTGCCCTATGCCTCTTACGCGAAGATGCGGCTCCAGGACGTGGCCGATCTCTACGCCTATATGCGGACCCTGCCCGCCGATCCGACCCCGAGCCAGCCGCATCGCCTCGGCTTTCCGTTCAACCAGCGCCTTGCGCTTGGCGGCTGGAAGCTCCTGTTCCTGAACACCGACTGGGCGCTGGCGGGCGATCTGCCGGAGCCGGCGGCGCGCGGGCGCTATATCGTCGAGGCGATGGCGCATTGCGGCGAATGCCATACGCCACGCAACCTGCTCGGCGGGATGGACCGCGGGCGCTGGCTGACCGGGGCGCCGAACCCCTCGGGGCGCGGCCGGATCCCGGGCGTCACGCCCGGGGAACTCGGCTGGAGCGCGGATGAGATCGTCGAATATCTGACCTCGGGCTTCACCCCCGACTACGATTCGGCGGGCGGCCATATGGTCGCGGTGATCGAAAACCTCGCCCGCCTGCCGGTGGAAGACCGCGAGGCCGTCGCCGCCTATCTGCTGGCCCTGCCCTGAGCCTCAGCCGCCCAGCTTTTCCAGCCGCGCCGCGCGCAGCCGGGCGAAATCCGACCCGGCATGGTAGGAGGATCGCGTCAGCGGCGTCGCCGAAACCATCAGGAAGCCCTTGTTCCAGGCCGATTTCTCGTAACCCGCGAATTCCTCGGGCGTGATGAAGGCCGCCACGCGGTGATGCTTCGGCGTCGGTTGCAGATACTGGCCGATGGTCAGGAAGTCGATGTCGGCCGAGCGCATGTCGTCCATCACCTGATGCACCTGCTGGCGCTCTTCGCCCAGCCCCACCATGATCCCCGATTTGGTGAACATCGTGGGATCCAGTTCCTTCACCCGCTGCAACAGCCGCAGGCTGTGGAAATAGCGCGCGCCGGGGCGGACCTCATGGTAGAGGCCCGGCACCGTCTCAAGATTGTGGTTGAACACATCGGGCCGCGCCTCGACCACCTTTTCCAGCGCAGAAGGCGCGCATTTCAGGAAATCGGGCGTCAGCACCTCGATCGTGGTCGCGGGCGAGCGGTGGCGGATCGCGCGGATGGTCTGGGCGAAATGCTCGGCGCCGCCGTCCTCCAGATCGTCGCGGTCGACGGAGGTCACCACCACATGCGCAAGGCCCAGCTTCGAGACCGCATGGGCCACCCGCCCCGGCTCGAACGCATCGAGGTTTTGCGGCTTGCCGGTCGCCACGTTGCAGAAGGTGCAGCCGCGGGTGCAGATCTCGCCCATGATCATCATGGTGGCATGGCCCTGCGACCAGCATTCGCCGACATTGGGGCAGCCCGCTTCCTCGCAGACCGTCACCAGGCGGTTTTCCTTCATGATGTCGCGGGTCTTGCGGTAGCCGTCCGAGGTGGGTGCCTTGACCCGGATCCAGGACGGTTTCTTCGGCTGCGCCTGATCGGGGCGATGCGCCTTTTCCGGGTGTCGCTGATCGGGGATCTTCAGATCGCGCATGGGCGGGCCCTTGTGGTTTTTCCCCCTGACGCGGGGCACCCGCAAAACATAGGCCGATCCCGGCGCCAAGGCAACGGACAGAGCATCGCAGTCTTTCCCCGCGCCACCCCGGCGGGGCATTGCCTCCTGCATCGACCGCGCATCGGCGGAAACCGTTCCGGTCGCAGGCGCTGGCCGCGCAGAGTGAATCAAAGGGGCCGCAGATGCGGCCCCTTTTCCGTCAGCCGATCAGCGGGCCCGAGCGGCCATAGGTCTCGTCGTAGTGGCGGCGCAGGCGCAGCAGCGCGATCCGCAGCACGATCTTGCCCGAACGCGCGGCCCAGCCCATGCGGCGCTCGGCACTTTCGACACCTTCCAGAAAGCAGCAGACCCGCAGCGCGATATCGCCCAGGCCCGGCCCCAGATCGCGCAAAGCCGCCGCCACCCGGTCGCGCGCGCGGCCCGGCCCTTCGGCCAGCCCCGAATTCGCGCGAAAGCCGCCGCGGTCGCCGCCGGTCAGGAATTTCTCCCAGTTCTGCGCCACCCGAGGCCCCATCTGGGCCAGTTCGAAATCCTCGCGCAGCCGCTCGGCCGCCTCGACCAGATCGGCACTCAGGAAGAACTGGCCGTTCTTCTCGCGCCGCCGCCCCAGCACCGCGACCGGGCTTTCGGCCAGGTTGTAGCGGGTGCGGCGCGGCCCCTCTTCGTCCGCCACCTCGCGCTCGCCCCAGATCCGGTGCTGGTCGGCGAAGGGCTGGGCGGCCTCGGCCATGCCGCCGGCCGCGCGGCCGTCCTCGTCCATCATGCGCTTCAGCGCCGCGCGGCCGCCCTGGGTGATCTCATAGGTCGAGATCCGCCCGGTCTTGCGACATGAGATCCAGTCCTTGAGGCAGAAGGCCTGGGCGATCTCGCGATCCAGCACCGCGGTCTTCGCCGCGCGCCCGTCGGGGAATTCGCGCAGCACCACCGCCTTTTCCATATCGCTGGCGAAGGCGAGCACCGCGCCCGGCTCGGCCAGACGGCGCAGGATCCGCCGCCCCTCCTCGCGCAGCCGGGTCTCGTCGGGCAGGGACGGCGCCGCGGGCGCCTTCACGGGCCGGGGCACGGCCTGGAACGAAGGGGAACGGGGAGAGATATGAGCTGTCATTCCGGTGGGATCCTCTGAGCCGGCGGGAAATTCTGGCCGGCGCGCCGCATGACTGAGCCGGTCGAGCGCCGAATCCATCAGCGGATCGTCGCGGCGGCCCTCATAGCGGCGCACCTGGCGCAGCACGGTCGAGGCATGCAAACCCCGGTCCCGCGCCAGCGCCCTGAGCGATTTCCCCTCTTCGGTATGGCCGAGATACAGCCTGACCCGTTCGGGCAGCCAGTCCGGCAAAGCCAGGGCAGCGGGAGCCAGGACTGTGGGGGCCAGCGGGGCTGGTCTTGTCTCATATCTGACTGACTGGTCCATGTTTTCCATCAGAACATCCGGCCGAAGCGTCTGCACAACCTAAGGGGGATTTGGTTACTCAGATCTTAACTGTTTACGATCTGTGCATAATCGTAACCAAAACCTAAACAGTGGCGAAGCGTCCGAACGCCCGTGCAAAACGAAACGCAACGCAAGGTTGTGCCCCTCTAAGACTATGCGCCCCGACTGAATGAGGTTCGCATGTCCGACTTCCGCACCCTCCTGGCCGAGATGCGCCGCCCCGGTATCCTGATGCGCGCCGTGCGCTTCGGTCTTGCCGATTATCAGCGCCAGCACATGCTCAAACGGCTGGCGCCCGAAGAGACCCGGCCCGAACGCATCCTGCCGCGGCTGTTTGAAACCGAGGCGCGGCTTGAGGAAACCCGCCAGCGGGGGGATGCGAATTACTCGATCCGGGATCATATCGAGGTGCTGGTGACGCTGGTGGCCGAGACCCGGGCCTGGTATCGCCCGACCGCCGTCCAGGCCGGATAGCGGCCCCGCGGGGGCTCTTCCGCCCTTACGGGCGTCATCGCCGGCGAAGAGGTCTGTGAAGACCGATGAGCGGACCCCGCGCGAAGGAAAAAGCCCCGCTCTGTTGCCAGAGCGGGGCCGGTTGTTTCCGCTATGGAAACCTCAGATGAAAGCGTCGGGCATTTCCGCTTTGCGCTCTGCCACGAAAGCATCAAGCGCCTCGCGTTTCGCCTCGTCCAGCGCCGGGGGCACGTAATCGGCCAGCATCTTCTTCACCCGCACCGAGGCCAGCTGCGCGGTGTCGCGCCCGCCTTCCTCTTCCCAGGTCTCGAAGGGTTTGTAATCCAGCACTTCGGTGCGCCAGAACGCGGTCTTGAAATTGGCCTGGGTATGGGCACAGCCGAGGTAATGGCCACCCGGACCCACTTCGCGGATCGCGTCCATGGCCTGCGCGTTCTCATCGACCGCGACGCCCCGCGCCAGCCCGTGCAGCGTGCCGAGCTGGTCGGCATCCATCACGAATTTCTCGTAAGACGACACCAGACCGCCTTCCAGCCAGCCGCAGGCATGCAGCATGAAGTTCACCCCGGCGGTGAGCCCCATGTTCAGGCTGTTCGCGGTCTCATAGGCGGCCTGGGCATCGGGCAGTTTCGAGCCGCAGAACGAGCCCGCCGAGCGGTAGGGCAGCCCCAGACGGCGCACCAGTTGCCCGGCGCCCCAGGTGATATGGGCGGCCTCGGGCGTCCCGAAGGTGGGCGCCCCCGAGTTCATGTCGATCGAGGTCACGAAAGCCCCGGCGATCACCGGCGCACCGGCGCGCACCAGTTGGCTATAGGCCACCCCCGCCAGCACCTCGGCCAGCACCTGGGTCAGCGTGCCCGCCACCGTCACCGGCGCCATCGCGCCGCCGACGATGAAGGGCGAGATGATCGCCGCCTGGTTCGCCGCCGCATAGACCTCAAGCGCGCCCATCATGATGCCATCGAAGGTCAGCGGCGAGTTGATGTTGATCAGCGAGGTCATCACCGTGTTCTGATCGACGAAATCGTCGCCGAACAGGATCTTCGACATCGCAACCGAATCCGCCGCCCGCGACGGCTCGGTCACCGAGCCCATATAGGGCTTGTCCGAAAGCGTCATATGGGCCAGCAGCATGTCGAGATGGCGCTTGTTCACCGGCACGTCGGTCGGCTCGCAGACCGTCCCGCCGGAATGGTGCAGCCATTTCGACATATAGCCGAGCTTCACGAAATTGCGGAAATCCTCGATGGTGGCGTAACGCCGCCCGCCCTCGGCGTCGCGCACGAAGGGCGGGCCGTAGACCGGGGCCAGCACCAGATTGCGACCGCCGATTTCGACATTGCGCCCGGGGTTGCGGGCGTGCTGGGTAAAGCTCGCGGGCGCGGTGGAACAGAGCTTGCGCGCAAGGCCGCGCGGGATATGCACCCTTTCGCCCTTCACATCGGCACCCGCCGCGCGCCAGCGGTCCAGCGCGGCCGGGTTTTCCACGAAATTCACGCCGATCTCTTCCAGAACGGTCTCGGCGTTGTATTCGATGATCTGAAGCGCCTCTTCGTTCAGCACCTCGAAATTCGGAATGTTGCGGGTGATGAACTTCGCGGTCTCGAAGCTCACCGCGGTGCGTTCGGCCCTGCGAGCCGCGCCGCCGCCACGCGCCCGGCGGCCTTCGATCACTTCCGACATGTCATCCTCCTGAACGGCTTTCCGACCCTGAAATAAACCCCAGGGCAGAGGATCCGCCTGGTGTTTACGTCACTTTTACGCGGAAACCGACATTTGCCGCCGCCGGAACCGACACCGGCACGGCGGAATCGACGAAATCGCGGCCAGAACCGTCGGAAGAGTTGACAGATGAGAATGATTTGCATTTACATGTGATCGCGCAACAGCAGGAGATCGCGATGCCCCGCCCCCTTCTTCGTCTTTTAGGCACTGCCGCGCTTGCCGCGCTGATCGCCGCCCCGGCGCTGGCCCGGACCGGGGAGCGGATGAAGGTGGTCACCACTTTCACGGTGCTGGCCGATATGGCGCGCAATGTGGCCGGCGACGCGGCCGAGGTGGTCTCGATCACCAAACCCGGGGCCGAAATCCATGGCTACGAGCCCACCCCGCGCGATCTGGTCGGCGTCCAGGACGCGGATCTGATTCTCTGGAACGGGCTGAACCTGGAATTGTGGTTCGCGGGCTTTCTGGAAAACCTGGGCGATGTGCCCTCGGTCACCATCAGCGACGGGATCGTCCCGATCGCGATCTCTTCGGGCAGCTATGAGGGCAAGGCCAATCCCCATGCCTGGATGGGGCTCGACAACGCGTTGATCTATATCGACAATATCGCAGATGCCTTCGCGGAACACGACCCGGAGAACGCCGCAGCCTACAAGGCCAATGCCGAAAGCTACAAGGCCGAGCTGCGCGCCGCCATCGGGCCATTGCGCGAGCGCGTGCAGGCGATCCCCGAGGACCGGCGCTGGCTGGTGACCTGCGAGGGCGCTTTCAGCTATCTGGCCCGCGATTTCGGCATGCACGAGCTTTATCTCTGGCCGATGAACGCCGATCAGATGGGCACGCCGCAGCAGGTGCGCGCGGTGATCGACGGCGTGCGCGGGCAGGAGATCCCGGTGGTGTTCTGCGAAAGCACCGTCAACACCGCCCCCGCCAAACAGGTCGCCCGCGAGACCGGCGCCCGCTACGGCGGCGAATTGTATGTCGACAGCCTGTCCGAACCCGACGGCCCGGTGCCGACCTATCTCGATCTGCTGAAAGTCACGGCGGAAACCATCGCCGCCGGGCTTGAGGGCGAGGGTAACTGAGAACGCGTCTCAAAAGCACTTCTCTGCCGCGCATCGCCGTGGCAGAGTTCGCCTGAACCGGCAAAAGCCAGGAGCATCATGTCAGATCCGCAGCACAATCCGGGGCAGGACGCAGGCGAGGATCCCGGCGGCGGCATCTTCGCCCGCGACGTGACCGTCACTTACCGCAACGGCCTGACCGCCCTGCGCCAGGCCAGTTTCCAGATCCCGAAGGGCACCGTCACCGCGCTGGTCGGGGTGAACGGCGCCGGAAAATCCACCCTGTTCAAGGCGATCATGGGCTTCGTGCCGCTCGCGCGCGGCGAGATCCGGCTTCTGGGCCTGCCGGTGAAAGAGGCGCTGAAGCAGAACCTCGTCGCCTATGTGCCCCAGGCCGAGGAGGTGGACTGGTCTTTCCCCGTCCTCGTCGAGGATGTGGTGATGATGGGGCGCTACGGCCATATGGGCTTTCTGCGCCGCCCGCGCGCCGAAGACCGCGCCGCGGTCGAGGCCGCGCTTTCGCGGGTGAACATGCTTGAATACCGCCACCGCCAGATCGGCGAGCTTTCGGGCGGCCAGAAGAAGCGCGTCTTCCTCGCCCGCGCGCTGGCCCAGGACGGGCGGGTGATCCTGCTGGACGAGCCCTTCACCGGCGTCGATGTCAGGACCGAGGAGCAGATCATCCGGCTGCTCGGCGAGTTGCGCGACGAGGGCCGGGTGATGCTGGTCTCGACCCACAACCTCGGCTCGGTGCCCGAGTTCTGCGACCGGGTGGTGCTGGTGCGCGGCACGGTGCTGGCCCATGGCCCGACCGCCGCCACCTTCACCCATGACAATCTGGAGAAGGCCTTCGGCGGCGTCTTGCGCCGCTTCACACTGGGCGGCGACGTGCTGCATGACGACGACGACCCGCGCCGGATCTCGATCCTGACCGATGACGAGCGCCCCCTGGTGCAATACGGCGAGCGCACCCGCACCCGCGAGGACGGCGAATGACGCTGCTGGAGCCTTTCGCCTATGGCTATATGACCAATGCGATGTGGGTCTCGGCGCTGGTCGGCGGGGTCTGCGGGTTTCTTTCGGCTTACCTGATGCTGAAAGGCTGGTCGCTGATCGGCGATGCGCTTTCGCATTCGGTGGTGCCGGGCGTCGCGGGTGCGTATCTCCTGGGCCTGCCGTTCGCGCTTGGCGCCTTTCTGTCGGGCGGGCTGGCGGCGGCGGCGATGCTGTTCCTGTCCGACCGCTCGGGCCTCAAACCCGATGTGGTGATCGGGCTGATCTTCACCTCGTTCTTCGGGCTGGGGCTGTTCATGGTCTCGCTCAATCCGATGGCGATCTCGGTCCAGACCATCACCATGGGCAATATCCTCGCCATCACGCCCGAGGACACGCTGCAACTGGCGATCATCGGTTTCGTCTCGCTGGCGGTGCTGCTGGCGAAATGGAAGGATCTGATGGTGGTGTTCTTCGACGAGAGCCATGCGCGCTCCATCGGTCTGCGACCGGGGCTGCTGAAAGCGGTGTTCTTCGTCCTGCTCTCGGCCTGCGTGGTGGCGGCGATGCAGACGGTGGGGGCGTTTCTGGTGATCGCGCTGGTCGTCACCCCCGGCGCCACCGCTTACCTGCTCTGCGACCGCTTTCCGCGGCTGATCGCGCTCTCGGTCGCCATCGGCGCGGGGACGAGCTTCCTTGGCGCCTATATCAGCTATTTCCTCGACGGAGCGACCGGCGGGATCATCGTCTGCCTGCAAACGCTGATCTTCCTCGTGGTCTTCGTGCTGGCGCCGAAACACGGGCTGCTGGCGGCGCGCAGGCGCGCGGCCGAGGCGCTGGCAGAGGACGCGCCATGATCGAGACCCTGCTGACCCCGTTCCAGTTTCCGTTCATGCGCGACGCCTTCCTGATCGCGGCTCTGGTCGCGCCGCCCTGCGCGCTTCTGTCGTGCTTTCTGGTGCTGAAGGGCCAGGCGCTGATGGGCGATGCGGTCAGCCATGCGGTGCTGCCGGGCATCGTTCTGGCCTATGTCGGGGGCTTTCCGCTGATCCTCGGCGCCTTCGGCGCGGGGATGTTCACCGCCATCGCCACCGGCTGGCTGGCCCAGAACAGCCGGGTGAAACAGGATACGGTGATGGGCGTGGTGTTCTCCGGCATGTTCGGGCTGGGGATCGTGCTCTACACCTCGATCGAGAGCGACGCCCATCTCGACCATATCCTGTTTGGCAACATGCTGCGGATCTCGGGCGCGGATCTGTGGAACGCCGGGCTGATCTCGGCCTTCGTCAGCGCGGCGCTGATCCTGAAATGGAAGGATCTGATGCTGCATGCCTTCGATCCGGCCCAGGCGAAAGCCTCGGGGCTGCGGGTCGGGCTGCTGCATTACGGGCTGCTGACGCTTTTGTCGCTGACCATCGTCGCCACGCTGTCGGCGACCGGGCTGATCCTTGCCGTGGGGCTGCTGATCGCCCCCGGAGCCATCGCCTTCCTCATGGTGCGCCGGTTCGGGGCGATGCTGGTGGTCGCGACCCTCGCCTGTCTGAGCGCGATGATCCTCGGCGTCTGGCTCAGCTTCTGGCTGGATTCCTCGCCCGCGGCGACGATCATCCTCGTGCTGACGGCGATGTTCCTGATCGCCTTCCTGCGCCGCAGCCTTCAGATCCGGGCACAGAGCCGTCGGGAAGACCGGTCCGGGGCCGCTGCGCCGCGCTGACGCGCGCCGGCGGCCCCGGACGGAGGCCGGGGGGCAAAGCCCCCCGGACCCCCACCGGCCGCTTACTGCATCCCGAGCGCGGACATATAGACTTCGAGGATCGCATCCTCTTCCTGGCGCTCCTGCGCGTCTTTCTTGCGCAGCGAGACGATCTTGCGGATCGCCTTGGTGTCGAACCCGCGGCCCTTGATCTCGGCGTAGATCTCTTTGATCTGATCGCCGATATCCTTCTTCTCGGCCTCGAATTGCTCGATCCGCTCGATGAACTGACGCAGTTCATCGGCGGTGACGTTGAAGGCATCATTCATCTTCTGCTCTCCGGTTTGCCTCGGGGGCCAGATAACGCGGCCCGGCCCCGGCTTTCAAGACGGAGTTGCGGGGCCGGGCTTGCAAGCGCAATCGCCACGGGTTAGCCAGCGGGCAAAGCAAAAGGGGGCCGCGCCATGGAAATCCTGATCTGGACCGGAGCCCTGATCTCGCTTCTCGGCCTCGGGGGGCTGGTGTGGTGCGTGCTGCGCGGGCTGAAGATCCGCCGCTCGGGCGCCGATGAGGCGAGGATGCGCAGCGAACTCCAGCGCCTTTTCGCGGTGAATTTCGCGGCCCTCGGCGTCTCGGCGCTCGGGCTGGCGCTGGTGGTGGCGGGGATCGCTCTCGGCTGACGCCCGCTTCCGGGCGCCTTTGTCAGGCCACCGCGCCGCGGCCTTTCGAGACCAGCTCGTCCAGCACCGGATGCGGCGTCCAGACATCGCCCTCGGACTGCCAGCGCCGCAGATCGGCGCGCAGCACCATAGGCCCGCGCCTTGCGGCCTGATACATCGGCCCGCCGCGCCAGCGCGGGAAACCATGGCCCTGGATCAGGATATGGTCGATATCCGAGGGCCGCAGCGCCACCCCCGCCGCGAGCAGCCGGTAACCCTCGTTCGCCATGGCCGCGAGCCAGCGGTGCCGAACCTCGTCTCCGGTCATCGCCCGCATCGTGCCGCTGACGCCCGTATCGGTCAGTTCCGGCGGGACTTCGCCGAAATCCTCAAGCGCCCTCGCGATCAGCCGCACCGGCACCCCGCTTTGCGCCATCAGCGCCAGCGCCCGCCGCCCGGCCGCCGTCACCGCCCGGCCGATCCCGACCGGACCGCCGGTCAGCACCGGCGGCAGGCCCAGATGCCGCAGAAGCCGGATCGCGGTGGCGACCTGCCCCGGCGCGGCGGCCAGAACCGGCCCCAGTTCCGCGATCCGCCCCGAGGGCGCCAGCAGCAGCCCCGGCCCCGGGCCACCGCCGTAGAAAAGCTGCACGATCCCGGGCCGGTCGACCAGCCCCGCCGGAACGGGCCCGGCGTGAAGGATCAGCCCCGCCTCGCCAAGCGCTTCCGGCCCCGCGTCGCTTTCGAGCCGCAACAGATCGGCGTCATATTGTTCGCGGCTCAGCCGGCCCTCGCGCAGACCGGCCTCCATCCGCGCGGTCACCGCCTTCACCTGGGCGGCATGGGCTTGCGGATCGGGCCCGGCGGACCAGATCACCCGCAGCCCGCGCTCCACCGCCATCAGCGCCAGCGCGGCCTGCTGCGGGATGGATCCGTTCAGCCCCAGCACCGTAACCAGTTCCGCATCGGCGCGCAAAATGTCTTCGGGCGGAACCGAGGCCCGGCGCTCGGCCCGTGCGGCGGCGATCAGGCCCTGGCTTTCCTCGCCTGCCGCCAGATCCTCGTAAGCCACCGCTTCAAGCGCATAGCCGTTCGCGGGCGGCAGGCAGAGCGCGGCCTCGACGCAATCGACGATCCGGGCGGGCGCGGGTAAGGGGTTGCGGGCCTCGCGCGCGCGGGCCCGGGCGATGGCGGCGGTATAGGCCGCCACATCGGACAGCCCTTCGTTGCGGGCGCTGACCGGGCGCGGCCCCGTCATCGACAGGGCCAGATCAATGGCAGCCGCGACGACATCCTCGTCAGCAAGGTGATCGGCCAGCCCGATCGCCAGCGCCTCATCCGCGCCGACCGGATGGACGCGCAACAGCATCTCAAGCGCCTCCTGCGCGCCGACGAGCCGCGGCAGCCGCTGGCTGGCCCCCGCCTCGGGCGGCAGGCCCAGACCGGCGCCGGGAAAGATGAACCGTGCCCAGGGCCCGGCCACCCGGGCATGGGCCGCCAGCGCCAGTTCCGCCCCCGGCCCGACCGCGCGGCCCGCGACCGCGGCCACCACCGGCCCGGAATGGTTTTCGATCAGAAGGCAAAGTTCGGCCAGCGAGGGGCGACCGTCGGCGATGCCGTCGCCCTGATCGATCAGCGTCGCGGCCGAGAACATCCGCCCGGCCCCGGCGATCACGACGGGGCGCCCGGGCGCCGCATCCGCGATGGCCCCGGCAAGCGCCGCCCGCACCGCGGGGCCGAGCGCATTGAGCGGCGGGTTGTCGATCACGAGGAGAAGCACCGCGCCCTCCGGCCCCGCCGCCTCCACCCTGATCCCCGAAGCCGCCCCGATCACCTGCACCATCACCCTGCCCCAACCCGTCCGGCCATTTCCTGGCCGAGTTAACAGGAGAAAACCTCCCTCTGACAAGCCATTCGCCGGAAAAGCCGGAAACAACGGGCATGGGAAGCGACGGCCCGAACGGCTTATCGGCCCTTACGGGCCTCTTCGCCTGCGATGACGCCTGTAAGGGCGGAAGAGCGCACGGACGAGCCGTCCCCGCCGCGGATTGCCTCCCGCCTCCCGTAGCAGACATCCCCGCCACCGGGGCACCTTTTCCATTTGTCCAGGCCGCGGCGGTGCCAGCGAACGCGCAGCGACGAAGTTTCACCCGCTCCGCATCCCTGCGAGGCCACGGCGACCGTCTTCGCTCAAAGCTCAGACCTGGCCAGCCGCCTGCTGTCGCCGCGTGCTCATACGGGCATATTGTCGAAACCGGCCTCGACCTCGGCCTCGTGCAACCGGCGCCGTTCGGCCTCTTCCGCGGCACTTTCCGGGCCGGTTTCCGAAACCGGCAACAGCGCCGCCAGCGCCCGCATCTCGGCCAGCAGAACCGACAGCGCCGCCTTCTGCCCGGTTGCCGCCAGTTCCATCGCTTCCTGTGCCAGTCGTGCCATTTCCCTGAGTTCCTGCTGTGGTGCCATGGTTCTCCCCCTCTCTGTTTCTGCCGCCCTCCTGCGGTATTTCTTGCATGAAACCCTGTGGCGGTGATTGACCCAGGTCAAGCGCCGCAGACTTTCCCCCCGGGGCTTTGCGGGGTCTTTTCCCGCCGCTGCCCAAAGGGTAATCTCGCCCGCGAACCAGTCAGGATGAAGCGATGAATATCCGTCCGCTCAGCGAAACCTATGCCGTCTCGCCGCAGATCTCGCCCGGGGATCTGCCCGCGATCCGCGATGCCGGTTACACGACGGTGATCGACAATCGCCCCGATGGCGAGATTCCCTCCGAGGTGCAGACCGAAGCGATGCGCGCCGCGGCCCTCGCGCTCGGGCTGGAATTCGTGACGAATCCGGTGGTGGGCGGCCAGCTCACGATGGCGAATGTCGAGGCCCAGGGCCGGGCCATCGCCGCCGCGCGCGGCCCGGTGCTGGCCTATTGCGCCAGCGGCAACCGCTCGTCCATCGTCTGGGCCCTGAGCCAGGCGGGCACGCTGCCGGCGGCAGAGCTGATCGCCCGTGCGGCGCGGCACGGCTACCAGATCGGCCATCTGGAGCCGCAGATCGAAGCCCTCGCCGCGCAGAAATCCGTCGGCTGAGCCTGCGCCCGGCTGTTCTACTGCCCGGCGAATCTCAGGGACATGCCCTGCCGCCCAGTGCTCTGTCCGCCCCCGACACGTCTTTCCCGCTCATGGCCAATGAGCGGGGGCGAGACGCTGCCGCCAAACGCGGGCGGAACCGGCACCGGCTTTCGCCAACCTTCCATAGGGGCTTTGCCCGGGCGGCATGATCTCACGCCATCCGTTTTCGCAGTCCGCCGAAACCAGGCGCCGTTTCGGATCCCGGCGCCGGAAAACCGGGCGCCGCCCGGCTTTCGCCTCCGGCCCGGGCTCTTACACTTACCGCCGGACGGATGAAGACCTTGCAGACCGCCCGGTGCCGGGAAAGATCGCTGCCGGGGCTTTCGCAAGAGCCGGATCTTTTTTCTGCGCTGCCTTTCAGCGCGGAAACGAGGGCAGGTGAATTTCCCTACGAGCAGATGCGTTGCGGCGAAAACCTGACTTACCCGCCGCACAAACGCGGCGCCACTCGTCGCGGGAATTTCATACCCCGCTATCGGGGCCGGTCCCTGCCGGTGACGCAGTTTGGCGTCGCCTGGCCGCGCCAACCGGCCAGAGCCTGCGCGAAACCCGGCTGAGCCGCCAGCCCCGGGGCAACGGCATTCTCTTATGCGATGCCTTTCCTCCCATCCCGGCCTGACGTGAGGTCAGCGGGAAATGGCCGGAAAGGCCCCGGGTTCTCACGCTGCTTCGCCCCTTCTATGCGGTTCTCCTTCTGTCGCGCGGAACCCGCCCGCATGGTTCAGGCTCAGCCGGTCGCCCCGAGGAGGGGTTGCTCCAGGCCTCCCCCCTCTTCGAGGCCAGGCGCGGGAGGCGACGATACCACCGCATGGGAGGCAAATTTCGTCACCGGCGTGGGGGTGGCCGCCGCGTCCCCGGGCGGCAGCTCCGTCAGCCGCAATGCGCGGTAGCCGCGTTGCTGGCCGAGCCGCGCCAGCGCGAGCGGCAGCCCGTCGACGCCTTCCAGCGTGATCCGGTCCAGCGCCGCCCCCGCCAGGGTCAGGACCTGGCCCTCGGCCAGATCCAGCACCTCGTGCAGGCTGAGCCGGTGCTGCGCGAGCACCGCGCGCAACACGCATTGCGCCGGGCCGACCACCGGCGCCAGCGACGGGTTCTGACCCTCGCCCGCGGGCTCCTGCGCCTTCAGGCTGTCGGCGCGGCGGGTGAAAGTGCTTTCCGGCAGCGCCAGCACCACCTCGCCCGAGCGCGCGCCATCGGCCAGCGAGAGCTGCGCCAGGCTCACCCGCCAGGGCTGATCCTCCAGCAACAGCCCGAGCGAGCGCGCGTCTTCCAGGAACGAGGCATAGCGGAAGCCCGCGACCGGCGCGGTCTCATCCCGGCCGCGCAGCAGCAGATCGAAATGGCCGAGCGCGCGGTCGATCACCACCGAGACCATCGCCGCATCGGTGCGGGTCGGGCGGCGGGCGGCGGGCGCGGCCGCACCCACGCGGCCGATGGTCTGCATCTCGATCAGCGCCGACATCACCCCGGGCGAAAGCGCGATCATCCCCATCGCCCCCGCAGGCCCGTCGAGCAAGGCGATCAGCGCGCGGTCGGGCAGCAATTCCGGCAGTTCGGCCAGATCGCGCCGGGACGATGCAAGCGAGGTGATCTCGCTGGCCAGCCCCGCCCCTTCGCGGGTGGCGCGCGCCAGCGCGAGGCGCCAGGCATGATCCTCGCCCCCGGGAACGGCTGCCGTATCCTCGGGGGTGATCCGCCGGAGCTTGCGGCGAAGGGTTTCATTCATGGCGTTTCGTTCATGGGCCGCGTCCCACCTGCTGATAATTCCGGTCCCGCGCCGTCCTGATGCGATCCTGGCAGCAGAAGGTTAGCGCCCGGTTAAGCGCCGCCGCCTTCTCCGATCCGCAACGGCAGCGCCACGCGGAAGGCGGCACCCCCCTGGCCGGGCAGATAGTCGATGGTGCCGCCCAGATTGGTGACGATCTCGCGGCAGATCGCAAGACCGAGGCCGGCGCCGCTGGCGCGCGCCTCGCCGGGCAGGCGCCAGAATTTCTCGAACACCACCGGCTGCGAGGCCTTGGGAATCCCCTTGCCGTTGTCGGCCACGTCGATCCTGACCCGGCCGCCGCGCACCCGCACCGCGATGCGGATCGCCGGATGGCTGGAATCGCAGTATTTCCGCGCATTGGCGATCAGGTTGATGAAGACCTGGGTCAGCCGGTCGGCATCGGTGCGCATCCAGATCGTCTCGGCGGTGGTGTCGCGGATGAAGGCGATGTCGCGCCCGGGCTTGATCTTCTCGGTGGCGAGGATGGCGCGCTCGATCATGTCGCGCACGCTGACGAGGCTGACCGAAAGCTGCACCTTGCCGCTTTCCAGCACCGAAAGGTCGAGCAGGTCGTCGAGCAGCCGGGTCAGCCGCACCGCCTCGTCGCGGATGATGCCGCCCGAGCGCGCCACCGTCGCGGGCGGCAGATCGCCCTCGGCGAGGATCTCGGAAAACGCCCGGATCGAGGTCATCGGGGTGCGCAACTCATGGCTGACCTGGCTGAGGAAGGCGTCCTTCTGCACCGAGAGCGTGGTCAGCTTGTCGTTCGCCTCGCGCAGAGCGGTGGCGGTGCGGGCCAGTTCCTCGCGCTGTTCCTCAAGCTGGGCGGAATGTTCCATCAGCTGGGCGCTTTCCCTTGCCACCACCATCAGATCCTCGACCGTCACCGTATCGCGGCCCACCAGTTTCGAGATCATCGCATGGGCGGTGGCCGCGCCGATGGAGCCCGCCAGCTTCTCCTCAAGGCTGGCGAGGAAGGCGGGCGTCGGATCGGGCAGCATCGATTCGCTCTTGCCCTGGGCGCGGGCGGCAGTCTCGAACAGGATCTGCGCATCCTCCTCGCCCATGATGCGCTGCGTCATCACCAGAAGCGCCTCGGGTTCCGCCGCGCCCTGCGCCCAGCGTTGCGGGCCGACCGGCCCCTCGAAGACATTCACGAAGGCCGCGCTTTGCAGCCGCTCGACCGGGCCGGGGAAGGACAGGATCGAGCCGATGCAGAACACCGCGCTGTTCAGAAGCAACGACCAGAACAGGGCATGGACCAGCGGGTCGCTCATGTCGGTGCCGAACAATGCCTCGGGGCGCAGCCAGGAGATCCCCCATGGCCCTTGCTCCATCACATGGGCCGGGATGAAGGCCCCCGCGCCGAAGGACGGCAGGAACAGGCAATAGGCCCAGGCGGCAAAGCCGGTGATCAGGCCGAGAAGCGCGCCGGTGCGGGTGGCGCCGCGCCAGAAGATGCCGCCCATCATCGCCGGCAGGAATTGCGCGACGCCGACGAAAGAGATCAGCCCGATGGCCGCCAGCGCCCCCGAGCCGCCCGAGACCCGGTAATAGCCATAGCCGAGCGCCAGCACGATGCCGATGGACAGCCGCCGCGCGTTCAGGACCAGCGAGCGCACGTCCTCCGAGATCGCGCCCGAGCGGCGCAGCCTGAGCCAGGTCGGGATCACGATATGGTTCGACACCATCGTGGCCAGCGCAATCGCCTCGACGATCACCATCGAGGTGGCCGAGGAAAACCCGCCGAGGAAGGCGAGCATGGCAAGCCCGCCCTGCCCCTCGGCCAGGGGCAGGGTCAGGACGAACATGTCGGGGTTGGCGCCCTCGGGCAGCCGCTCGATCCCCAGAACCGCAATCGGCACGATGAAGAGGCTCATCGCCATCAGATAGGCCGGGAACGCCCAGGAGGCGCGGGCAAGCTGGCCGTCGTCGGAATTCTCGACCACGATGACCTGGAACATCCTCGGCAGGCAGATCACCGCGACACCGGCAAGGAAGATCAGCGCGGTCCAGCGCCCGGGCTGAAGCTGCCAGTCGTGCAGGCTGGAGGCGTCGATCCTGGCGATGATGCCGGAAACCCCGCCCGAAAGCCCCCAGATCACGAAGACGCCAACGGCGATCAGCGCGACCAGCTTGACCACCGCCTCGACCGCGATGGCGGTGACGATGCCGGTATGCTGTTCCTTGGCGTCGAGGTTGCGGGTGCCGAAGAGGATGGTGAACAGGGCCAGCCCCGCCGCCACCCAGATCGCGATCTGGCCGCCCGCCGGCCGGGCCTCGGCCGCGGGGGCGGCGCGGGCGAACACGTCGAAGGCCAGCACCACCGATTGCAGTTGCAGCGCGATATAGGGGGTGACGGCGACGATGGCCATCAGGGTGACGATCACGCCCAGCGAATTCGACTTGCCGAAACGCGACGAGATCAGATCGGCGATGGAGGTCACCCGCTGCTGGCGGCCGATATGCACCAGTTTGCGCAGGATCCACCACCAGCCGATGAACACCAGCGTGGGCCCGAGGTAGATCGTCAGGAACTCCAGCCCCGAGCGCGCCGCATAGCCGACCGCGCCGTAGAAGGTCCAGGCGGTGCAATAGATCGACAGCGAGAGCGTATAGATCAGCGGCGAGCGCAGCCAGCCCGGCCGCCCCGCCCCCGAGCGGCGCTCGACCAGGAAGGCCACCGCGAACAGAAAGATCACATAGGCGAGGCAGGAGGCGACGAGCAGGTTGAAGGACATCGGCCGCTCAGTCCTCGTCCTCGTCGCCCTTGCCGCCCGCGGGCCCCTCGCCCGGCCACTTGTCCTCGGGGCGGGCAAGGCCCGGAGCGAAGACCGCCGCGGTCAGGATCAGCCCCGCCCAGGTCAGAAAGAACCAGATCACATCGCCCGAAAGCCGCCGGTTGCCGTCGCCCGCGGGCGTCCACAGCATCGGCAGGATCATCAGCAGAACCCCTGCCACCGGCAGGATCCGCGCGGCATCGCGCAGACGGCGGCGGCGATAGGGGCTGGGGGCCAGGAACAGCGGCGCGCGGCGAAGCGGTTTCATCTCTGCCCCGCCGCCGCATCGGTGCCGCCGCCGGTCAGCGCCCGCACCTCGGCGAGGATCCCCGCGTTCGAGAAGGGTTTGGTCATGAACCGGCTGGCCCCCGCGCGTTCGGCCGCCTCGCGGTCGCGCGGCAGGCCCTTGGCGGTCAGCATCAGCACCGGCACCGCCGCGGTAAGCGGATCGGCGCGCAGCGCGATCAGGATCTCCAGCCCCGACATGCCGGGCAGCATATGGTCGAGGATCACCAGCGCCGGGTCGAGCCTGCGCGCCGCCTCGGGTGCGGCGGCGCCATCGGCGATATGGGTCACCTCCCAGCCATCGCGCGACAGGATGAAGACGATGGCCTCGGCAATGTTCGGCTCATCCTCGATCAGCAGCACACGGCGGCTTTGTCCGGTTCCCATCGGTCGCTGTCCCTCCCCCCGGTCCGGGGGTCTGCGCCGCCCGGACCGGCAGTATCCTATGATTTTGACGGCGCTGTCAAAAGGTCAGACGGCGGCGGTGCCGAGGATCGAGGGCTCACGCCGCGCCGGGCATGGTGCGCGCGGGCAGATCCGGCAGGTGGGGCCGAGCGCGATGGCCGCTCCGGCGTCGCGCGGATCGGCGGGCAGGATCAGCATGGCGGCGGTGCGCAGTTCCGGCCCGTCGAAACCGTAGGGCTGGCGCGTCTCGCAAAAGCCGAGGCAGATGAACCGCCGGGCCCCGGGCGCCGGAGTGGCGACCAGCGCGCGCACCGGCTGGCCGGGCCGGGCGAGCGCCGCGAACAGCGGCCAGAGCGGACAGGCCGCCCCGAAGCGCGGCAAAGAGAATCCATCGGCGGGCTTGCGAAACAACAGCGTGCCCGAAGCGTCACACAGCACCAGCCCGGCGGCCGAGTCGGGCAGAAAGGCGATCCGCCGCATCGCCGCCAGCACGTCGCTGCCGAACCGCGCCGCCAGCAGCGCCGGATCCGGCCCGCTCTCGTCCAGCGCCGCCTCGAAGGCGCCGGGCGGCATGGCGGCGCGGTCGCGCCCGGCCTGATCAAGCCAGGCCCGCGCCAGATCGCGCGCGGCGGGAGAGGCCGGCCAGGGCGCATCGTCCCCGCCGGGCTCCGCCGACCAGCCGCGCGCCGCCGCCCAGGTCTCGAATTCGTCCTGGGGCGCGGCGGCGACGGTCTCGGTCTCGACCTCGGAATGATCGAGCCAGGAGATCAGCGTCTCGGCGCCCTGCACCAGCCGCGCGCTGTCGTGATGCAGGTTCAGGTGGAAGCGGCGCTGCCAGTCCGGCGTCAGATCCTCGGTCTCAACCAGGATCTCGGCCGTCGCGCGCACCGCAGACAGCGCCGAGAGCAGCTCATGCAGCGCCGAGGACAGATGCGGGTCGTGGCCCAGCCGGTCGTTCAGCGCCGCCACCGCCTGGCGCAGCACCGCGTTATTGGTCTGCAACTGCGCGATCAGCCGCGCCCAGCCGGGAAAGCGCCCGGCCAGATCCTCGGCACGCTCGGCCTCGGCCCCGGCTTCGGGCAGGGTGGCGGCGGCCGCGCGCAGATCGGCCACCAGCGCCGCGGGCTCGCTGTCGCCGAATTCCTTCGCCGAAAGCCCGAGCGCCGCGGCAAGCCGCTCCAGCACCTCGGGGGTGACATTGCGGCGGTTGTGCTCGATCAGGTTCAGATACGAGGGCGAGATCGCCGCCCCCGCCGCCAGATCCGCCTGCCGGATCCCCGCCGCCAGCCGCCGCTCGCGCAGCCTCGTGCCGATGAGAGCCGATGGCGTCATTCCTTCCCCCGGAACAGGCCGCCCGCCGCGGCCCGCCCGAGTTTACCTCTCGGCGTAAACTTTACAACAGCTGCAAAGCCACCGAGGGGGCCCGGGCCGCCGGATCGGGCAGAGGCCGGCCCGCAATGGCAACAAACGCGCGCTCGATCCCCATAGCGGATAGCAGGGAACATTCCCCTGCGGATCGAAACCAACCATCTCATTTTCCGTGCCGTCAACCGGAACGGTGCTCACTCCGGTCGCGCGCGCCTTGCCGGATTTACCCGTCTTGCGAGGGATCGCTTGCGGAAACGGGGCGGCAGGCTAAATCCCCTGCTTCATACCCTTTCATCCTGACCCAAATACCCCGGGGGAATGCTGCCGGGCACCGGCAGCATGGGGGCGGCGCCCCCTTCAGCCGATGCAATAATAATGCTCCGGGTCATTGTCATAGCGCACCGGCCGCATCCCCGCCGCGGTCTCGTAGTAATAGCAGCCGTCATTGCCGTGGCGTAAGGCCGATGCCGGAACGCCCGACGGCAGCAAGGCCACCGCATCCGGGGCCGCGATGGCCGAGAATCGGTCGGCCTGGCCGGTGGCCCTGCCGCCGGTCGGATCGGGGAGCCCCGCATCGGTGCAGGCGGCGAGGCAAAGCCCGGCGAGAAGCGCCGCCCGCCTCACGCCACCACCTCCGCCGTCTCCAGCACCGCGTGCAGCAGCACATCGGTGCCCGCCGCCGCCCATTCGGGGGTGATCGCCTCGGCCTCGTTATGCGACAACCCGCCTTCGCAGGGGCAGAAGATCATCGTCGTCGGCGCGACGCGGGCGATCCAGCAGGCGTCGTGCCCGGCACCCGAGACCACATCCAGATGGCTGTAGCCAAGCCGCTCCGCCGCCGTGCGCACCCGCCCGACCAGTTCCGGCGTAAAGGTCACCGGATCGAAATGCCCGACCGGCTCCACCGCGCAGCCCACACCGAGCGCCTCGCAGATCGCGGCGGCTTCCGCCTCGATCCGCGCCCGCATCCGGTCAAGCTTCGCCTGATCGACCGAGCGGATATCCACGGTGAACACCACCTGCCCCGGCAGCACGTTGCGGCTGTTGGGCGAGAACGTCACCTGGCCCACGCCGCCGACCGCATCGGGCTGGTTCTCCATCGCCACGGTCTGGACCATCTCGAAGATCCGCGCCATGGCGAGGCCCGCGTTCCTGCGCATCGCCATCGGGGTCGAGCCGGTATGGGCATCGCGCCCGGTCAGGGTGAATTCCAGCCACCACAGCCCCTGGCCATGGGTTACGACGCCGATGTCGCGCCCCGCGGCCTCCAGGATCGGACCCTGTTCGATATGCAGCTCGAAATAGGCGTGGATCTTCCGCGCGCCGGTCTCTTCCCCGCCGATCCAGCCGATGCGCCCGAGTTCCTCGCCGAAGCTCTTCCCCTGGGCGTCGCGGCGCGCATAAGCGAAATCCTCGTCGATCACGCCGGCAAAGACGCCCGAGGCCAGCATCGCCGGCGCGAAACGCGCGCCTTCCTCGTTGGTCCAGTTCACCACCACGATGGGCCGGCGGGTGCGGATGCCCAGATCGTTCATCGTGCGCACCGCCTCCAGCCCGCCCAGAACGCCCAGCACCCCGTCATAGCGCCCGCCGGTGGGCTGGGTGTCGAGATGGCTGCCGATATAGACCGGCAGGGCGTCGGGATCGGTTCCCGGGCGGGTGAAGAACATGTTCCCCATCCGGTCCACGCCCATCTCCATCCCCGCCGCCACGGCCCAGGAGCGGAACAGATGCCGCCCCTCGTTGTCGGCATCGGTCAGGGTCTGGCGGTTGTTGCCGCCCGCGACCCCGGGGCCGATCCGCGCCATATCGGCCAGGCTGGCCCAGAGGCGTTCGGAACTGATGCGGAGATTTTCCCCGGGTGCAGGCATGAAGGCACTCCCTGTCGTCCGGCGCTGGCCGCGCGGGACGAATCCGCGAACCCCTGTCCGGTCGGGCGAAGGCGACCACAGCCGGGGGAAAGGGTCAACAGATTTCCCCCCCTTGTTAACCATGGCCGGATTTGACCCGGACCGCGCCGGATGTGTAAGAAAAACCATGGATCAGAACAGCCCGCGCCCGGTGCGCCAGAGCCGCATCCAGCAAAAGAACCGCCAGGCGATCCTCGGCGCGGCGCTGGAACTCTTTTCCGCCCGGGGCTTCCGCGGCGCCACGCTCGAACAGATCGCCGCCGCCGCGGGGCTGTCGAAGCCCAATCTGCTTTATTATTTCGCCTCGAAGGAAGAGATCTACCGCCAGTTGCTGACCGGGCTGCTGAAGAACTGGCTCGATCCGTTGCGCGCCCTGCGCGCCGGGGGCGAGCCGCTGGACGAGATCCTCGGCTATATGCGGCGCAAGCTGGATCTTTCGCGCGACTATCCGCGCGAAAGCCGGCTCTTCGCCAATGAGATCCTGCAAGGCGCCCCGCATCTGCATGCCGCGATCGCCGGAGAATTGCGCGATCTGGTGATGGAAAAGGCCGAGGCGCTGCGGGCCTGGATGGATCAGGGCCGCATCGCGCGCAGCGATCCGGTGCATCTGATCTTTTCGGTCTGGACGCTGACCCAGCATTACGCCGATTTCGACATGCAGGTGCGCGTCATCCTCGGCCCCGGCCGCGACCCCTATGCCGAGGCCGGGGAATTCCTCGACACCCTGTTCCGCCGCCTGCTGGCGACGGGCGGAATTGAAACGAATGCAAAGCATTAACCGCTGTGGCAAAGGCGGTTAACGGATTATGCTGAGCCTGGGGTAAATTTTTCTGGAGTGACTGAGATGGGATTGGTCTCAGCCGTCCGGCCGGTCGCGCCGGTGACGGGGCATGTGGCGCAGGGCGGAGCGGGCTCCGCCGGACCGGGGTCGGCCTCGCAGAACGGCAGCCGGACCGCCCCGGCGGCGGCGGCGGAAACCGCGCAGCCGGTGGCGCAGGTTTCCGGCGCGGCGCGCGCGGCGCAGCCGCTGACCGAGGACGGGCCTTTGCGCGAATCCGCCCGCGCCAAAGTGGTGGCGGCGCAGCGCGCCTATATGATGACACTGCGCGCGGCGGGGGTGAATCCGCTGATCAATCCGGCCCCCTGAGGGGCCGCGGCAGAGGGGGCTTGCGCCCGGCCTGCTCTGGGCGCAGGCTGGCTGCGCAGCAGCAGAAGGCCCGCCCCCGATGTCGCTTGTCCTCTTTGGCCACCGTTTTTCCTCATACACCCAGAAGGTGCTGCTGGCGCTTTACGAAAATGCGCTGCCCTTCGACTTCCGCAGCATCGGCCCCGAGACGCCCGCGCATACCGCCGACTGGGCGCGCCGCTGGCCGATCCGCAAATTCCCGCTGCTGCTCGACGGCACGCGCGAGATCGCCGAGAGCAGCATCATCCTCGAATATCTGCACCTCAGCCGCCCGCTGGCGGTGCCGCTGCTGCCCGCGGCTCCGATGGAGGCGCTGGAGGTCCGCTTTCTCGACCGTTTCTTCGATCTGCATGTGATGGAGGCGGCGCAGCATGCGGTGGATGGCGCGCTGACCGGCGATCCGGTCCGCCGCGCCGAGGGGCTGGCGCGCAGCATCGACAAGCTGGACCGGGCCTGGCCCTGGCTGGAAACCCGGCTGGCAGGCCGGGAATGGGCGGCGGGCGCGGTTTTCTCGCTGGCCGATTGCGCGGCCTCGCCCGCGCTGTTCTATGCCGACTGGGTCCATCCGATCCCGGAAAGCTGTCCGGGCCTCAGGGCCTATCGCGCGCGGCTGCTGGCCCGCCCCGCTTTCGCCCGCGCGGTGAATGAGGCGCGCGACTTCCGCCCTTACTTTCCGCTGGGCGCCCCCGACCGGGACTGAGGGCGCACGGCCTCAGCCCGCCAGCCGCTCCCAGATCCAGCTGATCGCGATGCCGCCGACCTCGCCGAATTTCAGCACGACGAAGGCCCAGGCCAGGCAGCCCAGCACGTTCCAGAACGCGAAGCGGAACAGCGTCATGCCGCTCATCCCCGCCATCAGGAAGACCACCGGCCGCAGCACGGTGGTGAAATGGCCCGCGAACAGCGTCACCGGCCCCCACCGGGTAAAGGCGGCATCGGCCTTCGTCACCCAGTCGGGATGATCCTTCAGCGGCCGCATGGTCAGGATCGTGACGCCATAGCGCCGCCCCAGCCAGAACGAGAAGAACGAACCCGCCATCGCACCCAGAGACGCTCCGATCCACAGCGTGGTGAAATTCAGCACGCCATTCGCCGCAAAAGCCCCCACCGCCACCATGATCGCGGTCGAGGGGATCAGGATCGACAGGAAAGCCGTGGTCTCGGCGGCGGCGAAAACCGCCATCAGCCACGGCGCAAGCGCATGATGGCGCTCGATAAACGCGATGATCTGGTCGATCCAGTCCGACATGCACGCTCCGGGTTTCGCGCCCCGATGTGGACGAGAAGCAGGCCAAGGGCAAGGTGAAACCGGCCCCGCGCCCCGCCCCCGGCAGATCGCCGGCAACAAGCGGGATCATGGGCGCTTTTCTCCGGGAACGGGCTGCCTTATAAGCACTGGCAGTCAAAGCGGGCCTTGCGCCTGCCTTCCCGGGCCGCCACATCGCCACCCGGAAAGAGAAAGCGGCGAAACAAAGCCATCAGAGGACGGCATGAGCAAACATTCTTCCGACGCGGACGTCGATTTCATCTCGGCCCTCGCCGAACTGCTGAACAGGAACGATCTGACGGAAATCGCCGTGAAACGCGAATACGGCGAAGACGACAGCCTTGAGGTGCGCGTCGTCAAACAGTCGAACATCGTCACCACCACCGTCGCCGCCCCGGCCCCCGCCTGGGCGAGGGCCGCGCCCGCCGCGGCCCCGGCTGCCGCGCCTGCCCCGGCCGCCGCAGCCCCGGCGGAAGACCCGAGCCAGCATCCGGGCGCGGTGACCTCGCCGATGGTCGGCACCATCTATCTTTCGGCCGAACCCGGCGCCACGCCCTTCGTCTCGGTCGGCGCCCAGGTGTCCGAGGGCCAGACGCTGCTGATCGTCGAGGCAATGAAGACGATGAACCACATTCCGGCGCCGAAATCGGGCACGGTGAAACGCATCCTCGTCGACGACGGCACCCCGGTCGAATACGGTGCGCCGCTGATGATCATCGAATAAGGGCGGCGGGGCATGTTCGAGAAACTCCTGATCGCCAACCGGGGCGAGATCGCGCTGCGCGTGATCCGCGCCTGCCGGGAGATGGGGATCAAATCGGTCGCGGTGCATTCCACCGCTGATGCCGATGCGATGCACGTCCGTCTGGCCGATGAATCGGTCTGCATCGGGCCTGCGTCCTCGACCGACAGCTATCTGAACAAGGCCGCGATCATCTCGGCCTGCGAGATTTCCGGCGCCCAGGCCGTGCATCCGGGCTATGGCTTCCTGTCGGAGAACGCCGCCTTCGCCCAGGCGCTGGACGATCACGGCATCACCTTCATCGGCCCGAACGCCCAGCATATCCGCATCATGGGCGACAAGATCACCGCGAAAGAGACCGCGAAGGAGCTGGGGATCCCGGTGGTTCCCGGCTCGGACGGCGGCGTGCCGGATCTGGAGACCGCGCTGAAGGTCGGGACCACGATCGGCTATCCGGTCATCATCAAGGCCACCGCCGGCGGCGGCGGACGCGGCATGAAAGTGGCGCGCAATCCCGAAGAGATGGAGATTTCGTTCCGCACCGCGCGTTCCGAGGCAAAGGCCGCCTTCGGCAACGACGAAGTCTATATCGAGAAATACCTGCAAAAGCCGCGCCATATCGAGATCCAGGTCTTCGGCGACGGTAAGGGCAATGCCGTCCATCTGGGCGAGCGCGACTGCTCGCTGCAACGGCGCCACCAGAAGGTGTTCGAGGAAGCCCCCGGCCCGGTCATCACTCCGCAGCTGCGCGCCGAGATCGGCGATGTCTGCGCGAAGGCGGTGGCGAAGATCAACTACATCGGCGCCGGCACCATCGAATTCCTCTATGAGGACGGCAAGTTCTACTTCATCGAGATGAACACCCGGCTTCAGGTCGAGCATCCGGTGACGGAATTCATCTATGGCGTCGACCTCGTGCGTGAACAGATCCGCGTCGCCGCCGGCCTGCCGATGTCGTTCCGCCAGGACGAGCTGGAGGTCAGCGGCCATGCGATCGAGGTTCGGATCAACGCCGAGAAACTGCCGAATTTCACCCCCTCGCCGGGCCGGGTGAAGACCTTCCACGCGCCCGGGGGCCTTGGCGTGCGGATGGATTCGGCGCTTTACGGCGGCTATTCGATCCCGCCCTATTACGACAGCCTGATCGGCAAGCTGATCGTCCATGGCCGCGACCGCCCCGAGGCGCTGTCGCGCCTGCGCCGGGCGCTGTCCGAGCTGGTGGTCGACGGGATCGAGACCACGATCCCCCTGTTCACCGCGCTGCTGAACGAGCCCGACATCCAGACCGGGGATTACAACATCCACTGGCTGGAAAAATGGCTTGAAGCGCAATTCTCGCGCGACGGGCGCTGAAAGCGCAACAGCCGATGACGAAGGTGACACCGGAACTCCTGCTGCATGGCTATGCGGCGGGAGTCTTTCCGATGGCAGGCTCGCGCGACGACCCGGATATCCACTGGGTCGATCCGCGCCGGCGCGGCGTGCTGCCGCTGGATGGCTTCCATATCTCGCGCAGCCTTGCCCGCCGCATCCGCCGGGCCGACTGGCAGATCACCACCGACCGCGCCTTCCGCGCCGTGGTCGAAGCCTGTTCCGACCGGCCCGAGACCTGGATCAACCCGGAAATCCTCGATCTGTATCTTGGGCTGGCCGGGATGGGCTTCGCCCACAGCCTGGAGGTATGGGAGGGCGAGGACCTGGTCGGCGGCGTTTATGGCGTGACGCTCGGCGCGGCCTTCTTCGGCGAAAGCATGTTCTCACGCCGCCGGGATGCGTCGAAACTGGCGCTGGCTTACCTGACGCACCGCTTGCGGGCGGGCGGCTTCCGGCTGTTCGACACCCAGTTCCTGACCGCGCATCTGGCCAGCCTCGGCGCGGTCGAGATTTCGCGGGCCGAATATCACCGCCGGTTGCGCCGCGCGCTGGACTCCGAGGCCGCGTTCGATCCGCCGGGTTATTCGGCCGATCCGTCCCCGGTTTCTTCCTCCGGCGACTCCTCGGTCTCCGGCGGCGTATAGCCCGGCACCACGCAGCGCAGCACCCAGACATCATAACGCGGATGATCCATCGCCGAGAGCGCGGGGCTTGAGGCGATCATCCAGCCCGAGAACACCGGCCCTTCGCGGCTGGAATCGAGGATGGTCAGATGCGCCTCGGCCTCGGCCGCCGGGTTGTCCTCGATATAGCGGCAGGCGTCGAGCTGGATGGTCAGCCGCCCGTTGGTGGCCGACTGGCCGCGCGCCAGTTCGATATCGCCGGTGCGCCCGGTCAGCGTGTCGAGCCAGCGGATCACGCCGCCCTGGGCGTCGACGAAGCCCTGACCGAAGGCCGGTGCCGCAAGCCCGAGGCCGAGGACCAGGGCAATTCCCCTCATCCGCCGCTCTCCCCGGACGGGGAGCCGCCCTCGCCGCCGACGAATTTCATCAGGAGCGAAATCAGGCTGACCGAGCCCTGCGTGTCCTCGATCTCTTCGCCGGGGGCCAGGGTTTCCAGCGCGCCGCCGGGCAGGATCTCGACGTAATTGCCGCCCAGAAGCCCGTCCTGCGAGATCAGGATCGCGGAATCGGCCGGCAAGAGGATGCCGTCCTGCATGGCGATGGTCGCATCGGCGAAGAACGTGTCGGGGTTCAGCTTCAGGCTGGTGATGGTGCCGACCTTCAGTCCGGCCAGCCGCACATCGGAGCCCGCCCGGATCCCGTCCACCGCGCGGAACGAGGCGGTCAGCGGATAGGTCTTGCCGCCGCCCGGGCCGATCCCGGCGCCGCTGGCGGCATAGAAGGCGAAACCCGCCGCCAGCGCCAGCACCACGGCCCCGGTCGCGATCTCTGCAACCGACCGGCTCATTCCGGCTGCCAGGCCTCATAGTCCTGGCGCGCGACCGGCGCACCGCGGCGGATCGAGCCGGGCGGCGCATAGGCCAGATCGCTGCCGGTGAGGTTCTCGCTATGCGGCTTTTCCCAGGGCTTGTGGGGCAGCGGCGCCTCGGTCGGCGGCTGCTCGTAGGTGTGGTGCAGCCAGCCGTGCCAGTCGGGCGGCACGCGGCTGGCTTCCATCTCGCCGTTGAAGATCACCCAGCGTTTCTTGCCGTCATGCGAGCGGTAATAGATATTGCCCTCTTCATCCTCGCCGACTTTCACGCCCTTGCGCCAGGTGAAGAACCGGGTGTTCAGCGTCTCGCTGTTCCACCAGGTCAGAAAGCTGAGCAGGAACTTCTTCATCGGCCGAGTCCTCCGGGCATCTCACGGCCCGGGTATGGCGCAACTGAGGCCGAAGGTCCAGCACGAAGCCGGGCCGGGGCGCGGCGCGGACGGGGTTTCGCCTGAAATGCGCGCGGGCGGCGGCAGCGCTCAGCCTGCGGCTTCGGCCGGACCGCCGGGCGCCGCGATACAGGCGAGGAAATCCGCGAACCTCTCGCGCGAGGCAGGCCAGTCGAAGCTCCAGCCCTCGTCCGGGGTGCGCCAGTCCTTGCCGTAATTCGACACCAGCACCGCCTCGGCATCCCTCGGCAGCGCGAGGCCGGTCATCGGATCGGATTTCAGCGGCAGAAGCTGGGCTTTCGTCAGATTTCCGGCGGTGTGGGGATAGATCCAGAGCCTGTCGTCGGCGCCGCACCAGGCCGGGAACAGATCCACGCCGAAACCGCCGATCTTGTGCAGCTTGAGCGTGACCTGGCTCCAGCTGCTGCGCTGCACCGCCACGCCGTCGGCGATCATCCGGTCGGTAAGCGCGATCCATTCCCTGGCCGCACCGGCCGCGTCCCCGGCCTGCAACAGGATCCCGAGGTCGATGTCGTTGTCATGGGCAAGCAGAGTGCCCTCGCGCACAAGCCCCAGAAGCGTGCCGGAATTGGCGAAGATCTCGCGCCCATACCCCGAGAGGCCCTCGGCGATGGTCCTGCACTGATCAAGGATCTCGCGGATGTTCTCTGCCCCGAACGAGGCCGAGAACTTGCCGCCGATCGGTCGCAGCAGCCCCATCTCTCCGAACAAAAGCGCCATGAAATCAGCGTATTACGCGGTCTTCTTCTTGCGCCGGCTGATCCGGTTGTATTTGGAGATATAGCCCTGGGTCTTGAAGGCCCGCTTTTTCGCAAGGCAATGCAGCAGGATCCAGGCGCGCAGCCAGTCGGGGTCGGATTTGTCCTCGTGCCGGGTCAGCAGGTCGAAAAGCCGTCATACGCCTTGCGACCGATCTCTCCCTGCCGGGCGGCCTCCAGGATCGCCGTCAGCGTGTCCGGCCCGACGCCTGCTCCGGATGTGGGCTCCGGGGCGGGCATTTCGCGGATCGCGGTCTTGAGCGATGTCGAGGACACATCCTTCGTGCGCGGCAGATAGACCACCTCGCACAGATCCTTCAGGTCATCAAACCTGCCCTCCCAGTCGTCCCCCATGGCGAAAACGTCGATCTTCTCGCGGATGATGTCCTCGCGCTTCTGGCCCCAGCCTTTTTCGGGCAGAACCTGGTCGACATAGCGACAGGCGCCGACCAGGGCCGCACGCTGCTCCCAGGACATGACGGCGGTCTTGCCCTTGACGGCGTTGAATTCGTCGGTCGAAACGCAGACCGTCAGATGATCGCCGAGTTCCGCCAGCCGTTCGAGAAGCCGGATATGGCCGATGTGAAAAAGATCGAATGTCCCGTAAGTTATAACTTTTCTCGTCATTTCCGTCCGCTGCTCCGGCCCTGCCGGACCCAGAGTTACAGCAATAAGACCCACAAGGACAGAGGCTGAGGCCGGGAAGATGACCGGGCGGCGGCGGGCATGAAAAAACCCGGGAGCGCGCGCGCATCCCGAGTTTTTTCTGAGACGATTCGCTCAATCAGCCGGCCGAGGCGGCCTCTTTCTTCTTGCGTTCGGCGTGAACCAGCAGCGGCACGGCCTTGCCGCCAACCACTTCCTCGTTCACCACCACCTCCTGGACGCCTTCCATCCCGGGCAGTTCGAACATCGTGTCGAGCAGGATGTCCTCCATGATCGAACGCAGGCCCCGGGCGCCGGTCTTGCGTTTGATCGCGCGTTTGGCGATGGCCGACAGCGCCTCGGGGGTGAAGTTCAGCTTGACGTTCTCGATCTCGAACAGGCGCTGGTATTGCTTGACCAGCGCGTTTTTCGGCTCGGTCAGGATGGTGACCAGCGCCGCCTCGTCGAGATCTTCCAGCGTCGCCACCACCGGCAGACGGCCGACGAATTCCGGGATCAGGCCGAATTTCAGCAGATCCTCGGGCTCCAGTTCCTTGAACAGCTCGCCCACTCCGCGCTCATCCGGGCCCTTGACCTCGGCGCCGAAGCCGATGCCCGAGCCCTTGCCGCGCTGCGCGATGATCTTGTCGAGCCCCGCGAAGGCACCGCCGCAGATGAACAGGATATTGGTGGTGTCGACCTGGAGGAATTCCTGCTGCGGATGCTTGCGCCCGCCCTGGGGCGGCACCGAGGCCACGGTGCCCTCCATGATCTTCAGGAGCGCCTGCTGCACGCCCTCACCCGACACGTCACGGGTGATCGAGGGATTGTCGGACTTGCGGGTGATCTTGTCGACCTCGTCGATATAGACGATGCCGCGCTGCGCCCGCTCGACGTTGTATTCGCTGGCCTGCAAGAGCTTGAGGATGATGTTCTCGACATCCTCGCCCACATAGCCCGCTTCGGTCAGCGTGGTCGCGTCAGCCATGGTGAACGGCACGTCGAGAATCCGCGCCAGCGTCTGCGCCAGCAGCGTCTTGCCGGTGCCGGTCGGGCCGATCAGCAGGATGTTCGACTTCGAGAGTTCGATATCCTGCTTCGACGAGTGATTCAGCCGCTTGTAATGGTTGTGCACCGCGACCGAGAGCACCCGCTTGGCATGCGACTGGCCCACGACGTAATCGTCGAGCACCTTGCAGATCTCGCGCGGGGTCGGCACGCCTTCGCCGGATTTCAGGCCCGAGGATTTGGTCTCCTCGCGGATGATGTCCATGCAAAGCTCGACGCATTCATCGCAGATGAACACGGTCGGCCCCGCGATCAGCTTGCGGACCTCATGCTGGCTTTTGCCGCAGAACGAGCAGTAAAGCGTGTTCTTGCTGTCGCCCGAGTTGGATGCCATGCGTAACCCTTTGCCGTCCGCCGCCAGATTTTTTCGCGGCCCCTTCCGCTGTGAAGTCTAGGCCAAGGCCCGGGCCACCACAACGCCAAATCGCCCCCGGCATAACCGGCGCCCGGAGCGCGCGAGAGATCACAGAACCGTCCCCCGGCCGCCGTGTCCGGCGACCGGGGAAACACCTTATTTCGAGGCGTCTTCCGCCTTGCCGCGATCCGAGACGATCTCGTCGATCAGCCCCCAGGCCCTGGCTTCCTCGGCGGTCATGAAATTGTCGCGCTCCAGGGCGGCTTCGACCGTCTCGTAATCGTTGCCGGTGTGGCGGACGTAGATCTCGTTCAGGCGCCGCTTCAGCCGTTCGGTGTTGCGGGCGTGAATCATGATGTCGGTCGCCTGGCCCTGGTAGCCGCCCGAGGGCTGGTGCACCATGATCGAGGAATTCGGCAGGCTGAACCGCATCCCCTTTTCGCCCGCGGTCAGCAGGAGGCTGCCCATCGAGGCGGCCTGGCCGATCACCAGCGTCGAGATCTTCGGGCGGATATACTGCATCGTGTCGTAGATCGACAGGCCCGAGGTCACAACGCCGCCGGGGCTGTTGATATACATCGAGATTTCCTTGGTCGGGTTCTCGGCTTCCAGAAACAGAAGCTGGGCGCAGATCAGGCTGGACATGCCGTCATGCACCGGGCCGGAAAGGAAGATGATCCGCTCCTTCAACAGGCGCGAGTAGATGTCGTAGGCGCGCTCCCCCCGGCTCGTCTGTTCGACGACCATCGGGACCAGCGTATTCATGTAGTGCTCTGCGGGATCGCGCATCGGGCCTGCCTCTTCACTTCATCTGAAAGCGTTATCGCCGTAAGGTTTCGAGAGTCTTAGTGATGCGGCACGGGGGCCGCAAGGGCGCGAGTGAGATCAGAGCGCATCAGCGTGCCAGACGCAGTTCCGCCATCAGCCCGCCAAGCCGCCTGCCCTGCCCCAGCCTCAGCCCGCCGCCATGGCTGGCGGCGATGTCCGCGGCGATGGACAGCCCGAGGCCGACGCCGCCGCCCTTGTTCGGATCACGCTCGCTCCCCAGCCGGGTGAAGGGCTGCACCGCACGCTCGCGCTGATCCTCGGGAATGCCGGGCCCGTCGTCCTCGACGGTGATGCGCAGTTCTTCGGGGTGGAAGGCCACGCCGATCTCGACCCGGCGGCCGTGGCGCAGCCCGTTCGCCACCAGGTTGTCGATCGCGCGGCGCAGCCCCTGGGGCCGCAGCCGCAGCCGGCGCGGCCAGCCGGTAACGGTCAGCGGCGCCACCTCGCCGCCGCCCCTGCGCGCGTCCTGGATCACCTCTTCCAGCAAAGAGATGACATCGGTCTCGTCCTCGCCCTCGGTCGCATCGCCGCGCACGAAGGCGAGGAATTCGTCCACCAGCCGCTCCATCTGGATCACATCGGCCTGAAGCGCCCGGGTATCCTCGTCCTCGGGCATCAGCGAAAGCGCCAGCCGCATCCGCGTCAGGGGCGTGCGCAGATCGTGGCTGACCCCCGAGAGCATCAGCATCCGCTGTTCGATCTGGCGCTCGATCCGGTCGCGCATCTCAAGAAAGGCCCGCCCCGCCGCCCGCACTTCCAGCGCGCCGCGCGGGCGGTACGCGATCCGCTCGCCGCGCCCGAAGGCCTCGGCGGCGCCCGCAAGCCGGGCGATGGGGCGCAGCTGGTTGCGCAGGAAGATATAGGCGATCACCGTCAAAAGAACCGAAGTGGCCAGCATCAGAACCAAAAGCTGGTGCGGATTGGTCGCCGACATCCGCCGCCGCGCGATATCGGCGCCGATCTCGCCGAAACGGGTGGCGATCCGCAGCCGGACGATCCGGTCCCCCCCGGTGACATCCACGGCGGTGAGACCGGGGATCTCCTCATGCAGGGCACGGATGATCTCCTGCCCCGAGAAATCGAAGGTGGCGGCGAGATCGTCCGTCGGCACCTGCACATCCGGCGGCGCGGCGAGCTCGATCTGCAACGGGCGCGCCACCGCATCCGCCCGGGCGAAGGCCTCTGCGGCGCTCTCGCCCTTGTCGAATTCCGCCAGCACATAGAGCAGATCAATGGCGACGCCCCGCGTCATCTGCCCGGTCACGCCCTCGTAATGGCGCTGGATGAAAGCCATGGACACGACAAGCTGGATCGTGACGATGGGCACGATCAGGATCAGGGCAGCACGGCCGTAAAGCCCGCGCGGAAGCAGATGTTTCAGTCTGAACATGAAGGGAAGGCTAGCGGTGTCGGCGGATGAAGGAAAGCACGGGCTGGCCCGGGGGCGGAAGCCGGGATCCGGCGCGCGCCCGTTCCGGCGGGTCCGAGGCCACCACCGCGGGCTTACCCCGGGATCGCCGCAGCGGACCGCCACCGGCCGGCCAGCAGAAGCTGCCGACCGCGTGGCCCGGCATGGAACGGACGCGCGCGGCAGACATCTGCCTGGATTCCCGGCCGAATCTGCCGCGGCGGGGAGTGGCAGGGGCGATCATCCCCGGTCCGTGCCGGAGCAGCCGCTGGCGCATCGCCCTGGCCGGAAGAACACGCGACGGAGGACAGGATGAGCGAATACAGCGCGCCGCTGGTGCCGGAAGACCTGCCGCTGCGTCTCGTCCGTGCGGAGAATCCCTCGCCGATGACCGGCCCCGGCACCAACACCTTCCTGCTCGGCCAGGGCGAGGTGATGGTGATCGACCCCGGCCCCGCCCTGCCCGGCCATCTTGCCGCGATTCTGGCGGCGCTGGATCCCGGTGAGCGGATCGCGGCGATTCTGGTGACGCATCCGCATCTCGACCATTCCGCGCTCGCCCCCGCGCTGGCCGGGGCAAGCGGCGCCAGGATTTACGGCTTCGGCCCCGCCGGATCGGGGCGCAGCCCATTGATGCGGCACCTGGCCAAAGCCGGGCTGGGCGGCGGCGAGGGCGTGGATCATGGCTTCGCCCCGGACCTGCGGCTCGCGGGCGGCGAGGCGCTGGACCTCGCCGGCGAACGGATCGAGGTGGTCCACACCCCCGGCCACATGGCCGAGCACCTGGCGTTCGGCTGGAATGGCATCCTGTTCTGCGGCGACCATGTGATGGCCTGGTCGACCAGCCTCGTCTCGCCGCCCGATGGCGACATGGGCGCCTATCTCGCCTCGCTGCACGCTTTGCGCGAGGCCCGCTGGCGCCGCTGGCTGCCCGCCCATGGCGATCCGGTCGGGGATCCCGCCGCGCGGCTTACCGAGCTGATCGCGCACCGCGCCGCGCGCGAGGCCCGGATCCTCGAAGAACTCGCCCGCGCGCCCGGCACGGTCGAGACGCTCACGCCGCGAATCTACCACGACACGCCGCCCGCGCTCTGGCCCGCCGCCGGCCGTAACCTGCTGGCGCATCTCGCGGATCTGATCACGCGCGGGATCGTCACTGGCACCGGCTGGCCCGGCCCCGAAGCGGTATTCCGGCGAATCTGACCCGCCGCGGCAAAGTGCGAAACAGTTTTGCGAAACGAGCCGTTTTGCCCCTTGCCGCCCCCACAGGCGCTTGCTATATGCCGCCCCGTGTTCCGGCGTAGCTCAGCGGTAGAGCAGTTGACTGTTAATCAATTGGTCGTAGGTTCGATCCCTACCGCCGGAGCCAAATGAAGAAGGGGTCAGCTGAAAAGCTGACCCCTTCTTCATTTGGCTAGTACTCACAAAATACTCACGGGGAACGGGCGTACTTACAGAGTCGCTTCGGCACGGTGCGGCGGATTGACTCGCACCCCGGCCACCTTCTGACAGCATGGCCGTAAAGCTCAGTCTTCTAGAGCGTACTCATTTGGGTTCACTGCCTCCAGAATAGGTGCCGCCCAAGCTTTGGTTGATGATCGTTTATGCCTCAGAAATACTTCTACACAAATCCAGTCAGTAGAAGGTTCGTATGATGCACTCGGCTTCATGTGGTGATGAGTCTCTTCTCTGGGCTTCAGCACCTTTGCCACCCTGATCACGTTGTTCGGCTTGCCGTTGGGGTTGGGAATCGTCTCCATAGCCGGGTTCCACCATGAGCGGTGGTTGAAGCGCGATACGTGATATGGAGTGCTTCCTCTGTCTTTATGAAAAGAGACAGCGACCTCTCGCACGACAAACGGCTCTGCACCGGCGTTGGATATGATGATTTCAATCGTCCTATAATCGAGCGCCGCAACCTCTTTGGGATTTAGTACCCCCACCCAAGCTTTGGGTCCGGTTGTGAGCCACTTGTACAGCACAGCGGCAGCGCCTGCCAAAGCTGTAACTGTCGATAGTGCGGCTGCATAAGTCGCCACAGGGTCAATCAAAAATGCTTCCCACGTCACCTAAGGCTCCGCTCGTGTAATACGCGAACTTATACTACCAATAACAATGTACGGTTCCAGCCATGATGCGGAAACCGGCCTTTTTCACCCCTCAGGATTGAGGAACCGCGTCACCCGGCGCAGCACTTCCATATCCTCGGGGTCGGCAAGGTCGGCCCACCCAGTATGGGTGGCAGCTTCTTCGGGCTGGCTTCCATCTGCACCAACTTGGGCAGCGGCCAAGCCAGCCTGTTCAAAGCGAATCTTTCCGATTCCGTGAAGCCATGCGCGGCCAGCGTGGCCTTGCCGGATCGGGCGAGGCGTTGCAGTTCGGGCACCGCGAAGGCGGCGAGTTCCGCCCGCGTGTAGGACGTGGGGTCACCCTGGACGACGCGCGCCACAAGATCGCCCTCTGGCGCTACGACTGCAACGCTGTCGGGCCGCACTCCTCACCCGGCAACCTGAGGCCGCTCGAAGCGCGCCGGACGCTTGCGCCACCCGAGGGCTCCGCGCCCGGCGCGCTTGCACGGAAACCATCTGCCGACTACCAATCCCAAACCGGCAGACTCCCGTTATGAACGTGGGACGACCGACGGGAAGGTCAACCATGCTGCGAAGACGAAGTCTGGCTCGGCTCACGATGGACTCTGCCGGGTGGGATGTAGATAGAACCGCGAGTCATTATGATGCAGCTCTTGCGAGGACATTCGCTCTGTTCTGCAAACTGAAGCGGCGAGCGTCACCGGAGACAGATGGCGATATTTTCGGGTCTCTCCGCCAAAAATCAACGACTTCAAGAGGGATAGCTTTTGACGGTGGGAGCGGAGGCATATGATCCCTCAAAATATTTATATTTTTTCAATAAGTTATATTACAGGGCAGACAGTCGGCCGGGAACAGGGCGAACCGGAGAGCGGCGAACGGGTGCCCGCCCGCTCAACCTCCGATGTGCGCACGACGCGGGTCACGGGTCACCCTTTCGTGACGCCGCGTCAGTGATTGACGCAAATTGCAACGCTGCCTAGCCTTTTCTCAGGGGAACCCTTTAAGGGATGAGGAAAATGCAGCGAGTTCTTATGACCTCCGCCGCCATTGCCGCGCTGACGGCAGGCGTGGCGCAGGCGGGCGGGATCGACCGCTCGGGCCAGCCGATCGGCGTCTTGTTCGAAGAGGGCAATTATTTCGAACTGGGCTTCGGCCAGATCCGCCCGGATGTCGGCGGCACCTATTTCTCCACCGGCCAGCCGACCGGCAATGTCCTGGGGAATTACAGCCTGCCCTCGCTTGCGCTGAAATATCAGTTCAACGAGCAGCTCTCGGGCATGATCTCTTACGATCACGCCTATGGCGCCGATGTGGCCTATGGTGGCTCATTCGCGGCGTTCCAGCCGCTGGCCGGCACCACGGCCGAAGTGAAATCCGACAATTTCACCGCGCTCCTGCGCTATAAGTTCAACGAGAACTGGTCGGTCCATGGCGGGATCCGCGCCTCGAAAGCGGGGGGCGATGTCACGATCTGGAACATGGGTCTGACCACGGCGGTGCCGATCTACAACGCCCATCTGGAATCGGCCTGGGGCGCGGGCTATGTGCTCGGCGGTGCCTATGAGCGGCCCGATATCGCGCTGCGCGCCGCCGTGACCTATTTCTCGGATGTCGACCATTCGATGCCGACGACCGAAAGCGGCCCGGTCACCGGCATGGTTCCGCCCGGCAACCTGAACCAGGACACCGAGGTCACCACGCCCCAGGCGGTCAACATCGACCTGCAAACCGGGATAGCGAAGGATACGCTGGCCTTCTTCCAGTTCCGCTGGGCCGACTGGTCCGAGTTCCGCATCGCCCCCGGCGGCGCGGCGCCCTGGCTGCCGCAGGGGCTCGTCGATTTCGAGGACAGCTATACCTACACCCTCGGCGTCGGCCGCCGGTTCAACGAGAACTGGTCGGGCTCGGTTTTCATCACCTATGAGGATGCGGGCGACGACCGCACCACCGCGCTCTCGCCCTATTCGGGCTATCGCGGCATCGGGCTCGGCGTGGTCTACACCCAGGACAATATCAAGGTCACCGCCGGGGTGCGCTATATGGATCTGGGCAATGCCATCGCCTCCAGCGCGGGCACCCCGGTCGGGCTGTTCGAGGACAACCACGCCGTCGCCGCGCAGATCAAGGTCGGCTACCGCTTCTGAGCCCCCGGGCTTTGCGCATGAACCCGCCCCTTCGGGGGCGGGTTTTCCATTGCAACGCCGCCGGTCGCGGGCTACCTCCGGAAGGATTTCCGCATGAGGCGCGCATGATCTATTCTACCAGTGAGACCTGGGCGAAGGCCGAAAACAAGCAGGTGCTGCTGTTCGGCATGTCGGGCCTTGGCAAGACCTATCTGTCGAACATGCTGCGCGACGCCCCCGCCGACCAGGGCGGCTGGTTCCATTACTCGGTCGATTACCGGATCGGCACCCGCTACATGGGCGAGTTCATCGCCGACAACTTCAAGCGCGAGGCGATGAAGATCCCGCTTCTGCGGGAACTGCTGATGTCGGATTCGGTCTATATCGCCTCGAACATCACCTTCAACAACCTGGCGCCGCTGTCGACCTATCTCGGCAAGCCCGGCGATCCGGCGAAGGGCGGCCTGCCCTTCGCGGAATACATGAAGCGCCAGGAACAACACCGCCAGGCCGAGATCGCCGCCACGCTCGACACCCGCTGGTTCATCGAACGGGCGCAGGAGCTTTACGGCTATCGCAATTTCATCTGCGACACCTCGGGTTCGATCTGCGAGGTGGTCGATCCCTGGAACCCGGCCGATCCGGTGATGAAGCAACTCTCGGAAACGCTGCTGCTGGTCTGGATCAAGGGATCAGAGGCGCATACCGAGGAACTGATCCGCCGTTTCGATCGCGCGCCGAAGCCGATGTATTATCAGCCCGATTTTCTTCATATGATGTGGGAAGAATACCGCGCAACGCATTCGGTTTCTGAAGAAAATTGTGACCCTGACCATTTCGTCCGCTGGACCTATGCCCGGGCGCTGGCGCATCGCCAGCCGCGTTATGCGGCCATGGCGGAATGGGGCGTGACCGTCACCGCCGAAGAAGTGGCCGGTGTCGCCTCGCCCGCGGATTTCTCCGCGCTGATCGCCCGCGCCATTGATCGCAAGAAACTGACCGCTTAGGTCAGGCACTCTCACCCATCCCGGCCCTCAGGAACCAAGCCAATGCCCATCACCCTGCCCGAAAACCTTCCCGCCTATGACGTTCTGCGGAACGAGGGCGTGATGGTCATGTCGCCCGAACGGGCGGCACGGCAGGACATCCGGCCTTTGAAGATCGGCCTGCTGAACCTGATGCCGAAGAAGATCCAGACCGAGACCCAGTTCGCGCGGCTGATCGGGGCGACGCCATTGCAGATCGACCTGCATCTGATCCGCATGACCGAGCATCAGACGAAGAACACCGCCACCGAACATATGGAAACCTTCTACCGCCCTTTCCAGGCGGTGAAGCAGGAGAAATTCGACGGTCTGATCATCACCGGCGCCCCGATCGAGCATCTGCCTTTCGACGAGGTGACCTACTGGAGCGAGCTGCGCGAGGTGTTCGACTGGACCCAGAGCCATGTCCATTCCACCTTCGGCGTCTGCTGGGGCGGGATGGCGATGATCAACCATTTCCACAATGTGCAGAAACATATCCTGCCGCAAAAGGCCTTCGGCTGCTTCCTGCATGAGAATGTCGCGCCAACCTCCTGTTATCTGCGCGGTTTCTCGGATGATTGCTTCATCCCCGTCTCGCGCTGGACCGAGATGCGCGCCGCCGAGATCCGCGCGGCGGGGCTGAAGATCCTGCTCGACAGCCCCGAGGTCGGCCCCTGCCTGGTCGAGGATGAGGGCCGCCGCGCGCTCTATATCTTCAACCATTTTGAATACGACAACGACACGCTGAAACAGGAATACGACCGCGACACCGCCAACGGCACCCCGATCAACGTGCCGCGCCATTACTACCCCGAGGACGATCCCTCGCGCCCGCCGCGCAACCGCTGGCGCAGCCATGCGCATCTGCTCTACGGCAACTGGATCAACGAGATCTATCAGAGCACCCCGTTCGACCCTGCAGAAATCGGCGGCTGAAAGCCGGTTGCGGCGGGGCCTTCCCGCCGCCACACTCGGGCGCAAACGGAGGATATGATGGATCTGCCATTCGACGGCGCGATCAGCCGCTATTTCCGCAAAGAGGCGCCCGAGGACATCCGCAAGGCGATTGAAAAGCATGATGGCGACGACATCCTGACCCGCTCCTACCCCTACCGCGAGGAAATGGGGAAGAAGGATTACGAGCGGATCATGGAGGGGTTGCAGCGCCAGCTTGTGCGCCTCCAGGCCGATATCAGGGCGACCGGCAAGCGCATCGTGGTGGTGTTCGAGGGCCGCGACGCCGCCGGAAAGGGCGGCACCATCGACCGGGTGCGCGAAAACCTGAACCCGCGTGTCGCCAATGTGGTGGCGCTGCCCACCCCCTCGGACCGCGAGAAATCGCAATGGTATTTCCAGCGCTACATCGACTGGCTGCCCGCGGCGGGCGAAATGGTGCTGTTCGATCGCAGCTGGTATAACCGCGGCGTGGTGGAAAAGGTGTTCGGCTTCTGCACCGACGCCGAGCGCGCCACCTTCTTCCGCCAGGTCCCCGAATTCGAGAAGATGCTGGTCGATGAGGGCGTGGTCCTGATCAAGCTCTGGCTTGAGGTCGGCCGGGCCGAGCAGCTCAAACGCTTTCTTGAGCGCGAGAAGGATCCGCTGAAACAGTGGAAACTCTCGACCATCGACGTGCAGGGCCTGGCGAAATGGGACGAATATTCCGCCGCCATCGCCGAGACGCTGACGCTGAGCCACAATCTCGATGCGCCCTGGACGGTGATCCTGTCGGACGACAAGAAACGCGCCCGGATCGCGGCGATTCAGAAGATCCTGCTCAGCACCGAGTTCCGGGGCAAGGATCCGGCTCTGATCGGCGGAATCGACGCAGCGATCTGCGGCGGGCCCGAGAAGATGCCGCGGAACTGAGCGGAACAGGGGCGTGAAACGCGGCTATCATCACGGCAATCTTCGCCAGGCCCTGGTCGAGGCGACGCTTTCGCTGATCGCGGGCCGCGGGCCGCAGGGCTTTACGCTTTCCGAGGCCGCCAAGGCCGCCGAGGTCACTCCGGCCGCGGTCTACCGCCATTTCGCCGGCCGCGACGATCTGCTGGCCGAGGTCGCGCGCCAGGGCTTCGAGATCTTCGCGGCGCTGCTGGAATATGCCTGGGATGAGGGCCGCCCCGGCGCGCTGGCGGCGTTCGAGGCGACCGGACGGGCCTATCTGGCCTTCGCGCGCAAATATCCGGGCCATTACCAGGCAATGTTTGAAAGCGGGCTCCAGCCCGGCCGCCATCCCGATCTGGCCAATGTCGCCGGCAAGGCCCGCGCCATCATGGAACGCGCGGCCGAGGCGCTCATCGCCGCGCTGCCGCCCGCGCGCCGCCCGCCTGCCAGCATGGTTTCAGCCCATGTCTGGGCCACCAGCCACGGCGTGGTGGAACTCTTCCTGCGCGGAAACGGCGCCAGCCTGCCCTGGCCCCCCGAGGATCTCCTGGAAACCGCGATCGGCATCTATCTGCGCGGCCTCGGCATCCTGCCGCCCGACCGATAGGCCCCGGCAGAACCGGCGGACGGACCCGGATCGGACCCCTCGCCCCGGGTTTCCCTCCCGCCCCGGTACATCATCACAGGACTCAGGCCCGAAAGAGCCGCCCTTTCTGCCGCAAGCACCGCGTGAGCGGCCCCGGACAGACCTCAGGTATCGGGCTCCTTATAGACGCCCTGTTCCTTCAGCGCGTCCATCACCTCTTTCGGCATATAGGTCTCATCGTGCTTGGCCAGCAGCGTGGTGGCCTCGAACACGCCATCGACCAGGCGGCCGGTGGCGATGGTGCCGGTCCCCTCTTTGAACAGATCCGGGCGCGGGTTGTCGCCGATGTAGCGCACCGGCACTTCGGCGCCCCCGTCGGTGACGATGAAATCGAACCGCACCCCGCCGCGGCCGACGATGGAGCCCTCCTTGACGAGGCCGCCGAGGCGGAACACCTCGGTCTCGGGCGGGGCTTCTTCCAGCACCTGGGTCGGGCTGCGGAAGAAGTTGATCCCGTCCTTCAGCGCGAAGCCGACAAAGACCGAAGCGAGGATCAGCGCGACGAAGGCCAGCAGGACGACCTGGATGCGCCGCTGCTTCTTGAGACCCTTGAGCCCCCGGAACTGCGGTTTTGCTGTGCTCTGCATGGCTTACCCTTTTTCGTTCGCCGGGCGATCCTGGCAGATCCGCCGCCCGCCCGTCTTGACCGCGATCAAATCCCTCAGGGGAAGAGCGGCGCCAGCATCAGCCCCGTGGTCTCTTCGATCCCGAGGGTCAGATTCGCGTTCTGCAAAGCCTGGCCCGAAGACCCCTTGGTCAGATTGTCGAGCACCGCGATCACCACCGCCCGGCCCGGAATCCGGTCGCCGGTCACCCCGATATGACAATAATTGGAGCCCGCAACGTCGCGTGTCGAGGGGAGTGCGCCAAAAGGCAGCACCTGAAGGAAGGTTTCCTGCGCGTAAGCGGCCTCCAGCGCGCGATGCACCGCGGCCGGGTCGCCCTTGACATAGACGGTGGCAAGGATGCCGCGGTTCATCGGCAGCAGATGCGGGGTGAACTGCACCCGCACCTCGCGCCCGGCGAGTTTCGAGAATTCCTGGTCGAATTCGCCCAGATGCCGGTGCTTGCCGCCCGCGGAATAGGAATGGGTGCCGCCCGACAGCTCGGCATGGAGCAGATTCTCCTTCAGCGAGCGCCCGGCGCCGGAAACCCCGGCCTTGAGGTCGATCACGATGTCGTCGAGGTCGATCACGCCCGCGGCAATCAGCGGGCGCAAAGCATATTGCCCGGTCGCGGCATTGCAGCCGGTCCCGGCGATCAGCCTCCCCTTGCGGATCTCGTCGCGGTAGAATTCGGTCAGGCCATAGACCGCCTCCTTCTGCAATTCGACCGCAGCGTGGGGCTGGCCATACCATTTCTGGTATTCCGCCGGATCGCGCAGCCGGAAATCGGCGGAAAGATCAACGATCTTCAGATCGCGCGGCAGTTTCGCGATCACCTCCTGGCTGGTGGCATGGGGCAAAGCGCAGAAGCAGAGGTCGATCCGCGAGAAGTCGACCTCATCGATCTTCACCAGTTTCGGCAGATCGAGATGGCGCAGGAACGGGAAGACCGCCGCCATCTCCATCCCCGCCTTGCGGTCGGCCGAAAGCGCCGCGATCTCCATCTGCGGATGGGTGGCGATCAGCCGGACAAGCTCGGCCCCGGTATAGCCCGAGGCCCCGAGAATGGCGATGCGGAAGGTCATGACGCGGCATCCTGCGAAAAAGGGAAGTGGGGTCTTCCTGGCGCCAAAGCGCGGATTTTGCAAGCGCCACGCCCCGGCCCGCCGCTTTCGCCACCGCAAGCCGGAGGAGCCTCCGGCGGGGATATTCAGAGACAGAAAATGAACCGCTCCCGTCATTTTCTGTCTCTAAATATCCCGGGGGTGAGGGCGCATCGCGCCCGAGGGGGCTGGCCCCCTCTCTTCTTACCCCGCCGCCACCCAGATCACATCGCGGATCCGCGGCGCGCTGGTCGCAAGCATCACCAGCCGGTCGAAGCCGAGCGCGCAGCCGGCGGCGGCGGGCATCAGCGCCAGCGCCGCAAGGAAATCCTCGTCGATCGGATAGGTCTCGCCGTAGATCCGCGCCTTGATCTCCATTTCCTCCGCGAAACGGCGGCGCTGTTCTTCCGGGTCGGTCAGCTCGCCAAACCCATTCGCCAGCTCCACCCCGCAGGCATAGACCTCGAACCGCTCGGCAAGCCGCGGGTCGGAGGGGCAGCGCCGCGCCAGCGCCGCCTCGGCCGCCGGGTAAAGGTCGAGCACCGTCAGCCGCCCCTGCCCCAGATGCGGCTCGACCCGTTCCGACAGCACCCGGCTGAACAAATCCGACCAGCTTTCGCCCGGCATGTGCCGCAAGCCCACCCGGTCCATCTGCTCCGCCAGCGCCTGCGCCTCCGTCGCGCCCGAGGCGTCCATCGTCGCGAGAAGGTCGATCCCGGCGTGGCGCGCGAAAGCCTCACAGACGCTCACGCGCTCACAGGGCAGCGCCGGATCGCAAACACGGTCGCGGAACCGCAGCAGCCCGTCCGGGCAGGCCAGCCGCACCCAGGCGGCGATGTCCTCCATCAGCCGCTCATAGCTTTCGCCCGCGCGATACCATTCCAGCATGGTGAATTCCGGCTCGTGCAGCGCCCCGCGCTCGCGGTTGCGCCAGACATGCGAGAAGGCGTGGATCCGGGTTTCTCCCGCCGCCAGCAGCCGTTTCATCGCGAATTCCGGCGAAGTATGCAGATAAAGCTCGCGCCCCGCCCCGTCATTGCCGATCGCCGTGGTGCGGAAAGCGTGCAGATGCGCCTCGTTTCCGGGGCTGAGTTGCAGCGCGGCCGGATCGACCTCGGTGAAACCCTCACCCGCCAGCCAGGCCCGGATCGCCGCCTGGATGCGGTTGCGCTCCAGCAGAAGCGGGCGTCTGTCGGCATGGCGCGACGGGTGCCACCATGGCGTCTCATGGAGGGTTTCATCGGTTTCGCGGGTCATATCGGCCATTCCTGCTGGAAATCCTGCAACGCTTGCGCTATCTGGCGGCGCAATCGCCGCCCGGAGCCAGAGGCCCCTTTCTCGCGGCGCATCCCTATACAAGGATCCTCGCCCGTGAAAGTCATCGCCTCTTCGCTGCGCAAAGGGAATGTCGTCGAAGTCGACGGCCGTCTCTATGCGGTTCTCTCCGCCACCAACTTCCACCCCGGCAAAGGCACGCCGACCACCTCGGTCGAGATGCGCCGGATCTCGGACGGCGTGAAGGTGTCCGAGCGCTGGAAGACCACCGACCAGGTGGAAAAGGCCAATGTGGACGAGCGCGCCTATGACTACCTCTATGAGGACGGCGAAGGCTATCACTTCATGGAGCCCGAGACCTACGAGCAGCTCGTCGTCACCGAAGGCGTGATGGGCGACAACAAGGTCTATCTCCAGGAAGGGATGCGCTGCTGGCTGAAGACCTATGAGGGCGCGACGATCGCCATCGAGATGCCGCAGAAGATCACCGTCGAGATCGCCGAGACCGAGCCGGTGGTGAAGGGCCAGACCGCCTCCTCCAGCTACAAGCCGGCGATGACCGATTCCGGGTTGCGGGTGATGGTGCCGGCGCATATCGGCCCGGGCACGCGGATCGTGATCAACACCGACGACAATTCCTATGTCGAGCGCGCCAAGGACTGATCCCGGCCCGATGTGACGCTTTTCGGGGGCGTGGCGCGGCCATGCCCCTTCTCCTTGCGAAGAACCCCGCATGACCCGCCCGCCCTATTCCTGGCCCTCCCCCGACCGCGATTATGCGAACGGCGATTTCATCCCCGGTGCCGCGGATTTCCCGCCGCGCTGGCGGGCGGAGGCTGCGGCGTTTCGCACAGGCCTCGGCGCCCGGGCGCAGCCGGATCTGGACTACGGCCCGGGCGCGCGCCAGCGCTATGACCTGTTCCTGCCCGAGGGCACGGCGCAGGGCACGGTGATCTTCATCCACGGCGGCTACTGGCTGGCCTTCGGGCGCGAGGATTTCTCTCATCTGGCGCGCGGGCCGCTGCTGCGGGGCTGGGCGGTGGCGATGCCGTCCTATACGCTCACCCCCGCCGCGCGCATCCATGAGATCACGGCGGAAATGGCGCGGCTGACCCGGCTGATCGCCGCGACGCGGCCGGGGCCGGTCACCGTCACCGGCCATTCCGCCGGCGGCCATCTGGCGGCGCGGATGGGCTGCGCGGATCTGGCGCTGCCGGTGGCGCGGGTGGTGCCGATCTCGCCGCTGGCCGAACTCGGGCCGCTGATGGCCTGCAAGATGAATAAGGATCTGCGCCTCGACACCGCAGAGGCCGCGACCGAAAGCCCGGCCCGGCTGACGCTTTCCCCCGGCACCTCGGCGCATATCCAGGTCGGCGCCAATGAGCGCCCGGCCTTCCTGTGGCAGGCGCGCACGCTGTCCGAGGAATGGGCCTGCCCCTGGACCGCTGCCCCCGGGTGCCACCATTTCGACGTGATCGACGCGCTGACCGACCCGGCCTCGGCGCTCACTGAAACCCTGCTCGCGGTCTGATCTTCATCCTGACCCAAATACCCCGGGGGAGGAGGCGCGGAACGCGCCGGAGGGGGCGGCGCCCCCTCAGCCCTCGCCGGCCAGATGCACCGCGGTGCCCCAGTCCTCGCAGGCCCGCGTCAGATGCTCGCTCAAGGGCCGGTCGGTGAAGACCGCATCCAGATCGGCAAGCGAGGCCAGCCGCGCCGGGGCCGAGCGCTGGAATTTCGAGTGATCCGTCACCAGAAACGCGCGGCGCGCCTGTTTCAGGATCGCTTTCGAGACCCGCACCTCGGCCAGATCATAGTCGAGAATGTCGCCGTCGCCATCCACCGCCGAGCAGCCGATCACCGCGAAATCCACCTTGAACTGCGCAAGGAACTGCGTGGTCAGCTCGCCCACGAGGCCACCGTCCGAGCGCCTCAGCGTGCCGCCCGCCAGCACCACCTCGCAGGCCGGGTTGGCGGCGAGGATATTCGCCACATTCATGTTGTTCGTGACCACGGTGATGTTCTGATGCTGCAACAACGCATGGGCCACCGCCTCGGTTGTGGTGCCGATGTTCAGGATCAGGCTGGAATTGTCGGGGATATGCGCGGCGCAGGCCCTGGCGATCCGCGCCTTGGCCCTGTCGTTCATCTTGCGCCGGCTTTCCCAGGCGATGTTGGTCACGCCGGTGCGCGCGACCGCGCCCCCGTGTACCCGTTCCAGATGCCCGGCCTCGGCCAGTTCCGCCAGATCGCGGCGGATGGTCTGCAAGGTCACGTTGAGCCGGCTGGCCAGATCCTCGACCACCACCCGCCCCTCGGCGCGGGCGATATCGAGAATCTCGCTCTGACGAAAGCTGAGCGCCATCGGCCGGTCTCCCTGTCTTTTCAGGCGCTCATGCCACGGATGGACGGGTTTGTCATCGGCGCGCCGCAGCGCCCTTGCCTTCGTTTTCCCGCGATTTTTCGCCGCATACGCGAAGGCGCGCAGACAAGCATTTGATATGATGGATCTTCGCATCTCGCATATGCGAAAAATTTCGACTTATCCCTAAAACGAAAAAAAACGAAAACAGGCTATTGACGATTCCGGCCCCTGTGGCGCAGGCTGAGAAGCGGGGGAGGACCGGAATTTGAGCGCGCAGATGCAGCCGGAAACGGCGGATCTTTTCGTGATTGGCGGCGGCATCAACGGCTGCGGCATCGCGCGCGACGCGGCGGGGCGCGGGCTTTCGGTCACGCTGGCCGAACAGGGCGATCTGGCGCAGGCGACCTCTTCGGCCTCGACCAAACTGTTCCACGGCGGGCTGCGCTATCTGGAATATTTCGAGTTCCGCCTGGTGCGCGAGGCGCTCTCTGAGCGCGAGGTGCTGCTGAGGAACATGCCGCATATCGCCCGGCCGATGCGCTTCGTGCTGCCTTACGATCCGGCGATGCGGTTCGAAAGCGATACGCCCACCTCGCGGCTTCTGGGCCATGTCATGCCCTGGATGCGGGGGCGCCGTCCGGCCTGGCTGATCCGGCTGGGCCTGTTCCTCTACGACCATATCGGCGGGCGCAGGATCCTGCCCGGCACGGCCAGCCTCGATCTGCGGACCGACCCCGCCGGGCAGGCGCTGAAGCCCGGCTTCACCCGCGCCTGGGAATATTCCGACTGTCAGGTGGACGATGCGCGGCTCGTGGTGCTGAACGCGCGCGACGCCGGGGCGCGGGGCGCAAGGATCCTGACCCGCACCCGGGTCAGCGAAGCGAAGCGCGAGGCCGGGCACTGGCTGATCCGCACCGAAACGCCCGAGGGGCCCGCGACCCACCGCGCCCGTGTGCTGGTCAACGCGAGCGGCCCCTGGGTCGGCCATGTGATCCGCGACACGCTGCATCTGCGCACCGCCGAGGGCGTGCGCCTGGTGCGCGGCAGCCATATCGTCACCCGGCGCCTGTTCGATCACGACCGCGCCTATTTCTTCCAGGGCCCGGATGGCCGCATCATCTTTGCCATCCCCTATGAGGGTGATTTTACCCTGATCGGCACCACCGACCAGGACCACCAGGGCGCCCCGGGCGAGGCGGTCTGCTCGGACGCCGAGCGCGATTATCTCTGCGCCTTCGCCAGCCGCTGTTTCGCCCGCCCCGTCACCCCCGCCGATGTGGTCTGGAGCTATTCCGGCGTCCGCCCGCTTTACAACGACGGGGCGAAATCGGCGACGGCGGCGACGCGGGAATATGTGCTCTCGCTGGACCGCGACGGCGCCCCCCTGCTGAACGTGTTCGGCGGCAAGATCACCACCTACCGCCGGCTGGCGGAACAGGCGATGGCGAAACTCGCGCCGTTCTTCCCGCAGGCGGGCCGGCCCTGGACCGCGGACGCGCCGCTGCCGGGCGGCGATTTCCCGCATGACGGCCTGCCCGCACTGATCGCCGGGCTGAGGGCCGCGCATCCGTTCCTGAGCGAAGCCGGGGCCCGCCGCCTCGCCCGCGCCTATGGGTCTGACGCCGCGCAGATCCTCGGCAATGCCCGCGAGGCGGCTGATCTGGGCCGGGATTTCGGCGCGGGCCTGACTGAGGCCGAACTGCGCTGGCTGATGGAGAAGGAATACGCCCGCACGCCCGAGGATGTGATCTGGCGGCGCACGAAACTGGGGCTGCGGCTGAGCGCGGACCAGATCGCCGCCCTCGCCGAGCATATGGCGCAGCACGGCGCGCAGACAACAACCGCCGCCTGAGCGCGGGATGACGGAGGACACATGGTGCTGGAACTGAAGGGTGTGGGCAAATCCGTGGCCGGACGCCCCCATATCCACCCCACCGATCTGCGGCTGGACGGCGGCACGATGAACGTGCTGCTCGGCCCCACTCTGTCGGGCAAGACCACGCTGATGCGGCTGATGGCGGGGCTCGACCAGCCGACCACCGGGCGGGTGTTCCAGAACGGCGAGGACGTGACCGGCCGCCGCGTCCAGGACCGCGGCGTCGCCATGGTTTACCAGCAGTTCATCAACTATCCCGGCATGACGGTTTACGAAAACATCGCCTCGCCCCTGCGGATCCTGCGCCGCCCGCGCGAGGAAATCGACCGGCGCGTGCGCGAGACCGCCGAAATGCTGCGGCTGACCCCGATGCTGGAGCGGAAACCGCTGGAACTGTCGGGCGGCCAGCAGCAGCGTTGCGCGCTGGCGCGGGCGCTGGTCAAGGGCGCCGGGCTGGTGCTGCTCGATGAGCCATTGGCCAATCTCGACTACAAGCTGCGCGAGGAATTGCGCATGGAAATTCCAAAGATCTTCGAGGCTTCCGGCGCGATCTTCGTCTATGCCACCACCGAACCCGAGGAGGCTTTGCTGCTCGGCGGCAATACCGCGACGCTGTGGCAGGGCCGCGTGACCCAGTTCGGACCGACAGCGCAGGTCTACCGCCAGCCGAAAGATGCGACCACCGCCCGGGTGTTCTCGGACCCGCCGATGAATTTCGTCCCGATCTTCCGCGAGGGCAACCGCATCTGCTTCGGCGCGACCGCCAACGCCCCCGCCGAGGGCGCGCTGGCCGCTCTGCCCGAAGGCCGCTACATCGCAGGTTTCCGCGCCAACCACTTGCGGATCAACAGACATTCCGGCGCGGCGGTGGAATTTGACGCCAAGGTTCTCGTCACCGAGATCACCGGCTCCGAGACCTTCATCCATGTCGGCCATGGCGAGGACCGCTGGATCGGCCTCGTTGGCGGCATCCACAACCTTGAGGCCGGGGCGCCGCTGTCGGTCTGGCTCGACCCCGCGCATGTCTATGTCTTCGGCCCCGACGGTGAGCTGGTGGTTCCCGCCGGCTATGCCCTCGCCCCGCAAGAGAAGGTCGCCTGACATGGCCCGGATCACGCTGGAAAATCTTGCCCATTCCTATCTGCCGAAACCTGTCTCGGACGCGGATTTCGCGCTGAAGCAGATGACCCATATCTGGGACGACGGCGGCGCCTATGCGTTGCTCGGCGCCTCGGGCTGCGGCAAGACCACGCTGCTGAACATCATCTCGGGCCTCCTGACCCCCAGCCAGGGCCGGGTGCTGTTCGGCGACCGCGACGTGACCCATGCGCCGACGGCCGAGCGCAACATCGCCCAGGTGTTCCAGTTCCCGGTGGTCTACGACACGATGACGGTGCGCGAAAACCTGGCCTTTCCCCTGCGCAACCGCGGCAAGGACGCGGGTTATATCGCCGCCCGCGTCGGCCGGATCGCGCAGATGATCGGGATGGAGCACGGGCTGGACCGCAAGGCGCGCGGGCTGACGGCGGATGCCAAGCAGAAGATCAGCCTCGGGCGCGGCATGGTGCGCGAGGATGTGAACGCCATCCTGTTCGACGAGCCGCTGACGGTGATCGACCCGCATATGAAATGGGAGCTGCGCACCCAGCTCAAGCAACTGCACCGCCAGTTCGGCCATACGATGATCTATGTCACCCATGACCAGACCGAGGCGCTGACCTTCGCCGACAAGGTGGTGGTGATGCACGACGGCCGGGTGGTGCAGATGGGCACGCCGGAAGAGCTGTTCGAGACCCCGGCCCACACCTTCGTGGGCTATTTCATCGGCTCGCCGGGGATGAACCTGTTCCCCGCGAAGGTGCAGGGGCGCGAGGCCGATCTGGGCGGTCTGCGGATCGACCTCGGCGCGGATTACGCCCCGCTGGCGGGTGAGACGAAGATCGGCATCCGCCCGGAATATGTTCAGATCTCGGATCAGGGACACCCGGTAAGTATCTCATCCGTCGAGGATGTCGGCCGCCACCGCATCCTGCGCGGCCGGCTTGCCGGCCATCCGGTCAACGCCATCCTCCACGAAGGCGAGAGCCTGCCCGCAGAGCCCCGCCTCGGCTTCGTGCCGGGGCGGATCAATGTCTACCACGACGACTGGCGCGTCGCGCCCGGGAAGGTGTGAGCCATGGACAGACCCTGGAACAACAAGGCCTGGTTTCTGGTGCTGCCGGTGCTGGCGCTGGTGGCGATCTCGGCGGTGATCCCGCTGATGACGGTGGTGAACTACGCCTTCAACGACACATTCGGCAACAACCAGTTCTTCTGGGCGGGGCTGGAATGGTTCGACGAGATGATCCATTCCTCGCGCCTGCATGGCGCTTTGGGGCGGCAGATCCTGTTCTCGGCGATCATCCTCGCCATCGAAGTGCCGCTCGGCATCTTCATCGCGCTGAACATGCCGAAGAACAAGGGCTTCTGGTCCTCGCTCTGCCTTGTGCTGATGGCGCTGCCGCTCCTGATCCCGTTCAACGTGGTCGGCACCATCTGGCAGATCTTCGGCCGGGTGGACATCGGGCTTCTGGGCCGCACGCTTTCGGCGCTCGGGGTGGATTACAACTACGTCTCGGATCCGATCGACGCCTGGATCACCGTGATCGTAATGGATGTCTGGCACTGGACCTCGCTGGTCGCGCTTTTGTGCTTCGCGGGCCTGCAAAGCATCCCGCAAGCCTATTACCAGGCAGCGAAAATCGACCAGGCCAGCCGTTGGGCGGTGTTCCGCCATATCGAACTGCCGAAGATGAAGGGCGTTTTGCTGATCGCGGTTCTGCTCAGGTTCATGGACAGTTTCATGATCTACACCGAGCCTTTCGTCGTCACCGGAGGCGGCCCCGGCAATGCCACCACCTTCCTGTCGATTGATCTGGCGAAGATGGCCACCGGCCAGTTCGACCTTGGCCCGGCGGCGGCGTTCTCGCTGATGTATTTCCTTGTGATCCTGCTGATCTCCTGGGTGTTCTATACCGTGATGACCAATCTCGACCGTGACGAAACCAGCGGGGAGGCGAAGTGATGCGCATCCGCCCCTCTGCCATCGTCATGACGGTCTATATCCTGTTCCTTTTGCTGCCGATCTACTGGCTTCTGAATATGAGCCTGAAGACCAATGCCGAGATCACCGGCGGCTTCAGCCTCTGGCCGCGCGACCTGACCTTCCGCAATTTCGCGACCATCCTGTCGGACCCAAGCTGGTATATGGGTTACGTTAACTCGCTGATCTATGTGGTTCTGAACACGGTGATTTCCATCACCGTCGCTCTGCCCGCGGCCTATGCGTTCAGCCGTTACCGCTTCCTTGGCGACAAGCATCTGTTCTTCTGGCTGCTGACCAACCGGATGGCGCCGCCCGCGGTCTTCGCGCTGCCGTTCTTCCAGCTTTATTCGGCGATGAACCTGATCGACACCCATATCGCGGTGGCGCTGGCGCATTGCCTCTTCAACGTGCCGCTGGCGGTCTGGATCCTTGAGGGCTTCATGCGCGGCGTGCCCAAGGAGATCGACGAGACTGCCTGGATCGACGGCTATTCCTTCCCGCGCTTTTTCGCCCGCATCTTCATGCCGCTGATCGCGAACGGGATCGGGGTCGCCGCCTTCTTCTGCTTCATGTTCTCCTGGGTGGAGCTGCTGCTCAGCCGCACCCTGACCACCACGGTCGCCAAACCCATCGGCGTGACCATGACCCGCACCGTCTCGGCCAGTGGGATGGACTGGGGCGTGCTGGCGGCGGCCGGGATCCTGACGCTGATCCCCGGCGCCCTGGTGATCTGGTTCGTGAGGAATTACATCGCCCGCGGCTTCGCCCTGGGCCGGGTCTGAGGGAGGATGGCCATGACGCAAACCCGCTGGCTCGCACTCTACGCCGTCACCACGCTGATCATGCTGGCGATCCTCGGCGCGCTCTGGATCGAGGTGCCGCTGAAGGACGGCGCGCGCAATATCACCGGGCAGATGTTCCCGGGCGGCTGGATGGCCTGGACCTTCCCGGTCGCTCTGTTCTTCTGGATCATCGCAAGCCTCTTGATCGTGATGACCCTGCTTGCGATCCGTTTCCCCGAGACGCCGCGCATCGGCATCCTCGGGATCGAGACCACCCGGGGCGACCGGCTGTTCATCAGCCTGCTCGGCTCGGCCTTCATCGCGCTGATCTGGCTTTTCTTCGCGGGCCCGCCGGTCTGGGGCGCGCTTGTTCTCTGCCTTCTCTGGGCCGCGGCGGTCTTCGCCCTGGTCTGAGGAAGGAATGCAGCGGGGCCAGGCGGCAGGAGGGCCGCCCCGCCCCTGACAACGACAACTTTCAACGGGAGGAAACAATGAAACGGAAAGTCACTTCCACCGCCATGGCGCTGGCGCTGCTGGCGCTCGGCGCCCCGGCCTGGGCCGATATGGACGCGGCGAAAGCCTTCCTCGATGCCGAGATCGGCGATCTGTCCTCGCTGAGCCGCGAGCAGCAGGAAGCCGAGATGCAATGGTTCATCGACGCCGCAGGGCCCTTCCAGGGCATGGAGATCAAGGTGGTCTCGGAAACCATCACCACCCATGAATACGAATCCAAGGTGCTGGCGCCCGCATTCACCGCCATCACCGGGATCAAAATCACCCATGACCTGATCGGCGAGGGCGATGTGGTCGAACGGCTGCAAACCCAGATGCAGTCGGGCGAGAACATCTATGACGCCTATATCAACGACTCGGATCTGATCGGCACCCACTGGCGCTACAAACAGGCGCGCAGCCTGACCGACTGGATGGCGGGCGACGGGGCAGACGTGACCAGCCCGACGCTTGACCTTGAGGATTTCATCGGGCTGAAATTCACCACCGCCCCGGACGGCGACCTCTACCAGTTGCCCGATCAGCAATTCGCCAATCTCTACTGGTTCCGCTACGACTGGTTCTCGGACGAAAAGACCAGGGCCGATTTCAAAGAGGCTTACGGCTACGACCTCGGTGTGCCGCTGAACTGGTCGGCCTATGAGGATATCGCCGAATTCTTCACTGGCCGCGACATGAGCTATATGGGCGGGCCGGCTTCGGGCGTTTTCGGCAATATGGACTACGGCAAGAAAGACCCCTCGCTCGGCTGGCGCTACACCGATGCCTGGTTCTCGATGGCCGGGGGCGGTGACAAGGGCGAGCCGAACGGTCTGCCGGTCGACGAATGGGGCATCCGGGTGGATGAGAACTCGCGCCCGGTGGGTTCATGCGTGGCGCGGGGCGGCGCGACCAATGACGCGGCCGCGGTCTATGCCGTGACCAAGGCGATCGAATGGCTGCAAAAATACACCCCGCCCGAGGCCATGGGCATGACCTTCGGCGAGGCCGGGCCGGTGCCCGCTCAGGGCAATATCGCCCAGCAGATGTTCTGGTACACCACCTTCACCGCCGATATGGTGAAGCCCGGAACCGCGGTGATGAACGATGATGGCACGCCGAAATGGCGCATGGCCCCCTCGCCCCATGGCGCCTACTGGTCCGAGGGCACCAAGGTCGGCTATCAGGACGTGGGTTCGTGGACGCTGATGGAATCCACTCCGGTCGACCGCGCGAAAGCCGCCTGGCTTTATGCCCAGTTCGTCACCTCGAAAACGGTCGATGTGAAGAAGGCCCATACCGGGCTGACCTTCGTGCGCGATTCCACCATCAACCACGAAAGCTTCACCGAGCGTTCGCCGCAGCTTGGCGGTCTGGTGGAATTCTACCGCTCGCCCGCGCGGGTGGCCTGGTCGCCCACCGGCACCAACGTGCCGGATTACCCGAAACTGGCGCAGCTCTGGTGGCAGAACATCGGCGACGCGATGTCGGGCGCCAAGACGCCGCAAGAGGCGCTCGATGCGCTTTGCGCCGAACAGGAGCGGGTGATGGAACGGCTGGAGCGCGCCGGGGTTCAGGGCGACATCGGCCCGAAGCTGAACGAGGAGAAGGATCCGCAGGAATGGCTCGATGCCGAAGGCTCGCCGGTGGCGAAGCTCGAGAACGAGGATCCGGCGCCGGAAACCATCAGCTATGACGAACTGATCAAGTCCTGGCAGTAAGAGGCTCTTGCGGGCGGCGCAGACCGCCCGCAAATTTCTTGGAAGAAATTTGACCGGAATTTTGGAAAATTCCGGGGCCCGCGATCAGGGGAAAGCGCCGGACATGAGCCATATCCTTGCCATCGACCAGGGCACCACCTCGTCGCGCGCCATCCTGTTCGACGCGCGCCTGCGCCCCGTCGCCTTGGCGCAGGAGGAATTTCCGCAGATCTTCCCCGCGCCCGGCCAGGTCGAACACGATCCAACATCGCTGTGGTCCACCGTGGCCGCCACCGCCCGCGCCGCGATCGAGAAGGCGGGCGCCAGCGCCGCGGGAATCGCCGCCATCGGCATCACCAACCAGCGCGAAACCACGCTCCTGTGGGACCGCAGGACCGGCCAGCCCCTGCACAATGCCATCGTCTGGCAGGACCGCCGCACCGCGCCGCTGTGTACCGAGTTGCGCGAGGCCGGACATGAGCCGATGATCACCGCCCGCACCGGCCTGCTCTGCGATCCCTATTTCTCGGGCACCAAGCTGAAATGGCTGCTCGACCATATCCCCGGCGCCCGCGCCCGTGCGGCGAAAGGCGAGCTGGCCTTCGGCACGGTGGACAGCTGGCTGATCTGGAACCTGACCGGCGGCCGCACCCATGCCACCGACGCCACCAATGCCGCCCGCACCCTGCTCTACAACATCGCCGAAAACCGCTGGGACGAAGAAATCTGCGCGCTTCTCGACATCCCCCTGCCGCTTCTTCCCGAGGTGCGCGACTGCGCGGGCGATTTCGGCATGACCCGCCCGGACCTCTTCGGCCGCGAGATCCCGATCCTCGGCGTCGCGGGCGATCAGCAGGCCGCGACCATCGGCCAGGCCTGTTTCGCGCCCGGCATGATGAAATCCACCTATGGCACCGGCTGTTTCGCGCTGCTGAACACCGGGACAGACCTGGTGCCGTCGAAGAACCGCCTGCTTTCCACCATCGCCTACCGGCTGAAGGGTGAGACCACCTATGCGCTGGAAGGCTCGATCTTCATCGCGGGCGCGGTGGTGCAATGGCTGCGCGACGGGCTGAAGATCATCCGCGAGGCGCGCGAGACACAACCGCTGGCCGAGGCCGCCGACGAGGCCCAGGGCGTGGTCCTCGTCCCCGCCTTCACCGGCCTCGGCGCGCCCTACTGGCAACCCGAAAGCCGCGGCGCAGTTTTCGGCCTGACCCGCAACTCGGGCCCCGCGGAACTCGCCCGCGCGGCGCTGGAAAGCGTCGGCTACCAGACCCGCGACCTGCTGGAAGCGATGCGCGCCGACTGGGGCGCGGCGGCCGAGGGCGTTCTGCGCGTCGATGGCGGGATGTCGGCCTCGGACTGGTCGATGCAGTTCCTCGCCGATATCATCGGCCAGCCGGTCGACCGCCCGGTGGTGACCGAGACCACCGCGCTCGGCGCCGCTTTCCTTGCCGGGATGGAAGCGGGCGTCAGCGGCGGCCCCGGGGAGTTCGCCGCCGCCTGGGCGCTCGACCGCCGCTTCGCGCCCGCCATGGCGGAACCCGCGCGCGAGGCGAAATATGCCCGCTGGCGCCGCGCGGTCGCCGCCTGTATGGACTTCCGATGATCTACGCCATCGAGGCCCCGCCCCGCATCCTGTTCGGCCGCGGCGAGGCCGCCAAAGCCCCCGCCATCCTTGCCACCTTCGGCCCGCGCGGCGTGATCGTCCATGGCCGCTCTGCCGCCCGCGCCGCCTGGCTCGCGACCGCCCTGCCCGGCCATGCCATCCTCTCCATCGCCTGCCCGGGCGAGCCGGTGCTGGACGATCTGACAGGGGCGCTGACCGAGGCCCGCGCCCACCGCCCCGACTGGGTGGCGGCGGTGGGCGGCGGCGCGGCGCTCGATCTCGGCAAGGCGCTCGCCGCACTGATCCCGGCGCCGGGCACGCCGATGGACCATCTGGAAGTGGTCGGCCGGGGCCTGCCGCTCTCGGACCCGCCGCTGCCGTGGATCGCGCTGCCCACCACCGCCGGCACCGGAGCCGAGGTCACCCGGAACGCGGTGATCGGCCTGCCGGAACATGGCCGCAAGGTCTCGCTGCGCGATCCCGCGATGCTGGCGCGGGTCGCCATCATTGACCCTTCGCTGACCGACGGCTGCCCGCGCGAAGTGACGCTCGCCTCGGGCCTCGACGCGATCACGCAAGGGATCGAGCCCTTCCTGTCGGGCCGCGCGACGCCTTTCACCGACGCGATCACCCGCCCGACGCTGGCCCTGGGCCTGCCCGCTTTGATGCGGCTGATGCAGGCCGAGGATACCGCCGCGCGCGACATGATGGCGCATGTCAGTCTGACCGGCGGGCTCGCGCTGGCGAATGGCGGGCTCGGCGCGGTGCATGGCCTTGCCGGGGTGATCGGCGGCCGGATCCCGGCGGCCCATGGCGCGATCTGCGGCGCGCTGCTCGGCCCGGTCTTGCGCGCGAACCATGCGGCCACCAAAGCCACCCCCTTCGCCGCCCGCCTGACCGAGGTCTTCACCGCCCTCGCCCCGGCGCTCGGCTGCGCTCCCCAAGACACGCCCGAGGCCCTCGCCGCCTGGGCGCATGACGCCGGCCTGCCCCGCCTCGCCGCGCTCAGCCTCAAACGCGACCAGATCCCCGACATCGCCGCCGCCTCGGCCAGTTCCAGTTCGATGAAAGGCAACCCGGTGCCGCTGCCGCAAAACGCGCTGGAACGGATCCTCGAAGCCGCGCTTTGATTTTCACCCTGACGAAAATACCCCGGGGTATGCCGACGGTTTCGCCACCGGTTCAAGGAACCGGCGGCATGGGGGCAGAGCCCCGCAAAGCTAAGGGCCACCCCGAAGGGCGGCCCTCAGCTTTCGCACAACCCGAAAAGATCACTCGATCATCGGCAAGAGCGCATCGACGGATTTCTTGGCATCGCCGTAGAACATCCTCGTGTTCTCCTTGTAGAACAGCGGGTTCTCGATTCCCGAATACCCCGTGCCCTGGCCGCGTTTCGAGACGAACACCTGTTTCGCCTTCCAGACCTCCAGCACCGGCATCCCGGCGATGGGGCTGTTCGGGTCCTCCTGCGCCGCCGGGTTCACGATGTCGTTCGAGCCGATCACGATGGCCACATCGGTCGAGGGGAAATCGTCGTTGATCTCGTCCATCTCCAGCACGATGTCATAGGGCACCTTGGCCTCGGCCAGGAGCACGTTCATATGCCCGGGCAGCCGGCCCGCCACCGGATGGATGGCGAAACGCACCTCTTTCCCCTTCGCGCGCAGCTTGCGGGTCAGCTCGCTGACCGACTGCTGCGCCTGCGCCACCGCCATGCCGTAACCCGGCACGATCACCACCGAATCCGCGTCGTTCAGCGCCGCCGCCACGCCTTCGGCGTCGATGGCGATCTGCTCTCCGGTGACTTCCATCGCCGGGCCGGTGGTGCCACCGAACCCGCCGAGGATCACCGAGATGAACGAACGGTTCATCGCCTTGCACATGATGTAGCTCAGGATCGCCCCCGAAGAGCCCACCAGCGCGCCGACCACGATCAAGAGATCATTGGACAGCGAGAAGCCGATCGCCGCCGCCGCCCAGCCCGAATAGCTGTTCAGCATCGACACGACCACCGGCATGTCGGCGCCGCCGATCCCCATGATCAGGTGATAGCCGATGAACAGGGCCGCAATCGTCATGCCGATCAGCGCCAGCGAAGAGCCGGTTTGCAGATAGACCACCAGCAGCACCAGCGAAATCGCCGCCGCGCTCGCGTTCAGCACATGCCCGCCCGGCAGTTTCTTCGCCTTGCCGTCGACGCGGCCCGCCAGCTTGCCGAAAGCGATCACCGAGCCGGTGAAGGTCACCGCGCCGATGAACACGCCGAGGAAGGTCTCGACCCGCAGGATCGAGATCTCGACCGGCGTCTTATGCGCGATCACCGCCGCGAAGCCGGTCAGCTCTTCGGCCAGTTTGGAAAGCGCCATCACCTTGTCGAGGTCGGCGAAGACCGCCCCGGCCGGATCCTGCGCCAAAGCCAGCAGATCGGCGAGCCGCACCATCTCGATATGGGTGTTGAAGCCGATGAACACGGCGGCCAGACCCACCAGCGAGTGCATCGCGGCAACAAGCTGCGGCATCTCGGTCATCTGGACGCGCTGCGCCACCACCCAGCCGGCGGCGCCGCCGGCAAGGATCAGCACCAGCGACAGCCACCACAGACCGGCGCCCGGGCCGATCAGCGTGGCGGTGACCGCAAGGCCCATGCCGAAAATCCCGTACCAGACCGCGCGTTTCGCGCTTTCCTGGTTCGAGAGCCCCCCGAGAGAGAGGATGAACAGAACCGCCGCGACGACATAGGCGGCCGTGGTGAAACCGAATTCCATCTGGTCCCCCCTCCCTTACGACTTCTGGAACATGGCGAGCATCCGCCGGGTGACGAGGAAACCGCCGAAGATGTTCACCCCGGCCATCAGCACCGAAAGCGCCGCCAGCACGATCACCAGCCAGTTGCCCGAGCCGATCTGCAACAGCGCGCCGAGAATGATGATCGACGAGATCGCATTGGTGATCGCCATCAGCGGCGTGTGCAGCGAATGCGAGACGTTCCAGATCACCTGGAAGCCGACGAAGCACGACAGCACGAAAACGATGAAATGCGACATGAAGCTCGCGGGCGCGAACCAGCCGGCCAGCAGCAGGAGACCACCGCCAATCGCCAGCAGCCCGATCTGGTTGCGGGTCTGGGCTTTGAACGCCGCCACCTCCTGCGCGCGGCGCTCTGCGGGCGTCAGTTCCTTCGGCTTTTCCTTCGGCTTTTGCGCCGCGATGGCCTGGATCTTCGGCGGTGGCGGCGGCCAGGTGGTCTCGCCCGCCTTCGTCACCGTCGCGCCGCGGATCACGTCGTCTTCCATGTTATGGTCGATCACGCCGTCTTTCTTCGGCGTAAGATCCGTCATCATATGCCTGATATTATTGGCATAAAGGCTGGAGGCCTGCGCCGCCATCCGGCTGGGGAAATCGGTATAGCCAATCACGGTCACGCCGTTGTCGGTGACGATCTTCTCGTCCGGCACGGTCAGATCGCAGTTGCCGCCGCGTTCGGCGGCGAGATCGACGATCACCGAGCCGCGCTTCATCAGCGCCACCATGTCCGCGGTCCAGAGCTTCGGTGCCGGGCGGCCCGGGATCAGCGCGGTGGTGATCACGATGTCCATATCGGGCGCGAGTTCGCGGAACTTCTTCAGCTGCGCCTCGCGGAATTCGGGCGACGAGGGCGCGGCATAACCGCCGGTCGCGGCGCCGTCCTGGGCGGATTCCGCGAAGTCGAGATAGACGAATTCCGCGCCCATCGACCCGATCTGCTCGGCCACTTCGGGGCGCACGTCGAAGGCGTAAGTGATCGCGCCGAGCGACACGCTCGCCCCGATCGCCGCCAGACCCGCGACGCCCGCGCCCACCACCAGCACCTTCGCCGGCGGCACCTTTCCGGCCGCCGTCACCTGGCCGGTGAAGAAGCGCGGGAAGTTGTTCGCTGCCTCGATCACCGCGCGGTAACCGGCGAGATTCGCCATCGAGGACAGCGCGTCCATCTTCTGCGCACGGCTGATGCGGGGCACCATATCCATGGCGACGGCGGTCACGCCCTTCGCCCGCGCCTGCTCCAGCAGTTCCGGGTTCTGCGCCGGCCAGAAGAACGAGATCAGCGTCTGGCCCTCATGCAGCAGATCCAGTTCCGCAGGCTCGGGCCCGCGCACCTTCACCACCACATCCGCCGCATCGGCCACCGCCTGCGCCGAAGGCAGCACACTCACCCCCGCCGCCTGATAGGCCGCATCGGTGAACCCGGCCCGCAGCCCGGCCCCCGCCTCGATCACGCAGTCATGCCCCAGCTTCTGAAGCTGCAACGCAGATTCAGGCGTCAAAGCAACACGACACTCCCCAGAGGCAACCTCGGTCAATGCTCCGATCTTCAAATGCCGTCTCCCCCGTTCTGTTCAGTAATCCGGTATATAGCCGCGCAACAATATTTCAATGCTGCAAATGCACAATGCGGTTTATTGCCCTGCATTCTGGATTCGCAGAACCGGGCCAGACCCGCCCCGGGCTGGCCCCATCCCCGGCCCGGGGAAAGTGCAGGCGGATCGCGCCGATTTGCAAGCTCTTTGCACGGCCGGGGCCTTGCCGAAATGGCGAAGAGGGATAAAAGCAGGCAGAAAGACCACAGCGGCCACCCTGAAGGAGAGCCCGCCATGCCCACCGATTTCGCCGCCACAAAGGCGCTGTTCGATCTGCCCGAAGGGGTGATCTATCTCGACGGCAACTCGCTGGGGCCGCTCCCGAAGGCGGTGCCGGAACGGCTGGCGCGCGCGGTCCGCGACGAATGGGGCGCGATGCTGATCCGCGGCTGGAACGAGGCCGGCTGGATGGAGATGCCCTCGCGCATCGGCGACCGGGTGGCGCGTCTGATCGGGGCCGAGCCGGGCTCGGTGGTGATGGGCGATACGCTGTCGGTCAAGGTCTGGCAGGCTTTGGCCTCGGCGCTGGAAATGGTGCCCGGGCGCAAGGTGATCCTGTCGGATACCGGCAATTTCCCCTCGGATCTCTATATCGCCGACGGGCTGGTGCGCACGCTCGGCGAGGGCTATGCCCTGCGCACCGTGGCGCCGGAAGCCGTGGCGGGCGCCATCGACGACAGCGTCGCGGTGGTGATGGTGACCGAAACCGACTACCGCACCGGGCGGCGCCACGACATGGCAGAGCTCGCCCGCATCGCCCATCAGAAGGGCGCGCTGCTGGTGTGGGATCTGGCGCATTCCGCCGGGGCCTTCCCGGTCGAACTGGCGCGCGACGGGGCGGATTTCGCGGTCGGCTGCACCTATAAATACCTCAACTCCGGTCCCGGCGGCCCGGCTTTCATCTATGTCGCCCCCCGCCATCAGGCGCGCGCGCGCCCGGCGCTGTCGGGCTGGATGGGGCACGAGGCGCCCTTCGCCTTCGACCTCGACTACCGGCCCGGACGGGGGATCGAGCGGATGCGGGTCGGCACGCCGCCGATCCTCGCGCTGGCGGCGCTGGATGCCGCGCTCGATGTCTGGGAGGGGGTGGACATGCAGGATCTGCGCGCCGCCTCGCTGGCGTTGCAGGATCAATTCATCGCCGGGGTCGGGGCCGCCTGCGCGGATCTGGCGCTTGCCACGCCGCGCGACCATGCCGCCCGCGGCAGCCAGGTCAGCTTCCGCCACCCCGAGGGCTATGCGATCATGCAGGCGCTGATCGCGCGCGGCGTGATCGGCGATTTCCGCGCACCCGATATCCTGCGATTCGGCTTCACGCCGCTTTATATCGACCGGGACGATGTCGCCCGCGCGGTGGAAACCCTTGCGGAAATCATGCGCGGGCGTGTATGGGACCGCCCGGAATACCATCGGCGCGCCAGGGTGACATGAGCCGCTGCCGGACCCGGGGCAAATCGGCAACGCCCCGGCCGCAATCGGTGCATTTTCACGATCCTGTCAACAATCCGGCAGGCCTGGGCGTTTGACGCTCCGCGGCCAGTCGGATAGCGTCCCGCCCTGACGGGAGCGGCTTCGCCGATGCCGCGCCCATATAAGAATTGTGAGACCCCAGATGCGAACGACCGGCCTTGTCGCCACTTTCAGGACTTCGGCAAAAGCCCCGCTGGCGGCGCTTGCCTCGCTGATGCTGCTTTCGGCCTGCGTCGATCCGATCACCGGCGCCCCGGCCGGCGTTTCCGTCGAGGAGCAGCCCGCGATCAGCACCGATGCGACGATCTATGCCGCGCGTTCGGACGGCGCCCATACCGTGCCCGCGCTGCCGGTCGAGCAGATCCCCGCGGCCTACCGCCGCCAGGTCGTGGACTATCCGACCGACCAGCCGCCGGGCACCATCATCATCGACCCGACCCCGAAGTTTCTTTACTATGTGATCGGCAAGAACAAGGCGATCCGCTACGGGATTTCGGTCGGGGCCGAGGGCTTTCAGTGGTCGGGCGAATCCATCGTCGCCAACAAACGGCCCTGGCCGACCTGGACGCCGCCGAAAGAGATGATCGAACGCAAGCCGAGCCTTGAGAAATGGAAGGACGGCCAGCCCGGCGGCCCGAGCAACCCGCTCGGCTCGCGGGCGATCTATCTGACCTCGGGCGGGCGCGATTACGGCTACCGCATCCATGGCACGCCGGAATGGCAGTCGATCGGGCGCAACGCCTCGTCGGGCTGCTTCCGCATGATCAACCAGGATGTGATGGATCTCTATGAGCGGGTGCAGGGCGGCGAGAAGGTCGTCGTTCTGACCGCGAAGGGCGAGATGCCGAACGGTCTGTCGATCCCGAAACCGCCGGCACCGAAGAAAAAGGCCGAACCGAAGCCCGCCGTCACCCCGGCCGCCATGCCGCCGATGATGATCGGCCCGATGATGCCGGGCGCCGCCCTGCCCGCCGCGGATGCTGCCGAGACCACCCCGGCCGCAGGCGCGGCGGGGTCCGCGCCGCTCCTGCCGGCGGCGGAACCGGCCGCCCCCGCGGCTTCTGCCCCGGCGCCCCCCGCTGAAGCTCCGGCAGCAGCAGCCCCGGCCAAACCGGCCTGCGAAGGCGAGGATTGCCCGACGCGGTAAGCCACACCCGGAAAGAACGAAAAGCCGCCCTTTGGGGCGGCTTTTTCTTTGCTTGCCCGCTCATCGGCCCTTACGGGCCTCTTCGCTTGCGATGACGCCCGTAAGGGTGGAAGAGCACCGGCTCACGCCACCCGGAGCGGACGGCGGCCCATTGCCCAGGCGGCAGCGGCGCGGCCGAAACTCTCGAACAGCGGGCGCGAGACCGGATCCTCGCCCGCGCGCCATTCCGGGTGCCATTGCACCGAAAGGGTGAATCCGGGCGCCCCCTCGACATAGATCGCCTCGGGGGTGGTGTCGGGCGCGCGGCCGTCGATCACGATCCGCGGCCCGGGGCGGCTGATGCCCTGGCCGTGCAGCGTGTTGGTCATCACTTCGCTCGCGCCCAGCAGGCGGTGGAACACGCCGCCCTCGGTGAAGCGCACCGGATGGCGCAAGGCGAATTTCTCTTCCATGCTGCCTTCGGGCGGCATGCGGTGGTTCGTCCGCCCCGGCAGATCACGGATCTCGGGATGCAGGCTGCCGCCCATGGCGACGTTCACCTCCTGAAAGCCGCGGCAGATACCGAACACCGGCTGGCCGCGCTCGACGCAGGCGCGCACCAGCGGCAGCGTCACCGCATCGCGGCCGCGGTCGAAGGCGCCATGCGCGGGGGTCTCCTCCTCGCCGTATTCGCTGGGATGGACATTCGGCCGCCCGCCGGTCAGCAGAAACCCGTCGCACAGATCCAGCAGCTCGTTCACCGCGACCAGCCGCGGATCGGCGGGGATGATCAGCGGCAGACCGCCCGCCACCTGCGCCACCGCCATCGTGTTGATCGCGCCGCTGCCATGAACCTCATAGCCGGTCTCAAGCTCATGCGGGTTCGAGATGATCCCGATCACCGGGCGGCTCTGTTCAGGCATATTCCGAAAACCACTGCTGCATACCGTCTGAACATAACCCGCAATTTCAGGGCTTTGAAGCGTCTGATCGCGCACAGTCGCCCGGCTCTGTCTGCACAGGTCGCGCTGACCTGCCGCAGGCGCCTCACCGCAGCGTGACTTGCCTTCCCGCAGCCGGAAGCCTTCAGCTTCCCCCCGCAACGATCACGCCCGCAACGCTCACGAAGGAGACCGCCATGTCCGCCCATCCCCTTGCTTTCGCCCTTGGCCTGAGCCTTGCGCTGGCCGCGCCGCTGGCGGCGCAGGACCATTCCGGCCATGGCACCGGGGCCGATGCCTCGCCCTCGACCGCGGCTTTCGGGGAAGCGGCGATGGAGATGCACGGCGCGATGGCGATCGACTACACCGGCGATGCCGATGTCGATTTCGTGCGCGGCATGATCCCGCATCACGAAGGCGCGGTCGCCATGGCGCGGATCGTGCTGGAACACGGCCAGGATGCGGAAGTCCGCGCGCTGGCCGAAGAGGTGATCGCGGCGCAGGAGAAGGAAATCGCCTGGATGCGCGACTGGCTGGCGAAGAACGCGCCCGCAGAGGAATAACCCGCCCCCGCGGCTGTTCGCCCAAGGGGGCGGAGCGGGCTTGATTTCCGCCCTTCCCGCATCAGAGTGCAGGGGAACAGGCGGCCGCCCGCGCGCCGCGACGAGATGGGAGACGGGCCGGTTCGCCGGCAGAGCATGTGATGAAGCAAGACCTTCCGCCAGCTGACGCCAGCCCCGCTTCCGCCGCCCCGGGACAGGATCCTCATGCCGGGGACCAGCGGCTCTCGGCGATCCTGGCGGACCTGGCCGAGGATGCCTCGCGCGACAGGATCGCGATTTCCGATATGCTGGAGACCATGCGCGCGCGCGCCTTCGGCGCTTTGCTGCTGATCTTCGCCTTTCCCAATATCCTGCCCTCGCCGCCGGGGCTGGCCGGTGTTCTCGGCCTGCCGCTCGTGTTCCTGTCGGTGCAGATGGTGCTGGGGCGCGAGCCCTGGCTGCCGCAGATCATCGCGAAACGCTCGATGGACCGGGTGTTCTTCGCCGCGATGGTGAAGCGGATCACCCCCTGGCTTGGCCGGGCCGAGGGGCTGATGCATGCGCGGCTGGAGTTCATGGCCGGCGATCTGGCGCAGCGCCTCCTGGGCCTTGTCTGCCTGATCCTCGCGGTGGCGCTGGCCTTGCCGATCCCCTTCGCCAATCTGGCGCCCTCGGCGGCGATCTGCCTGATCGGGCTGGGCATTCTGGAACGCGACGGGCTCTGGATCGGGATCGGGATGCTGGCCTCGGCGGGGGCGCTGGTCTATGTGGCGGGGCTGGGCTACGCGCTGGTGAAATCGGCGCTTTTCGTGCTGCAAAACGCCTTCTGAGCCCCGGGCCAGCCGCCGCTTGAGAGAGCGCGCGCGCTGCGCTACACCCCGCGGAACGGCAACCGAAAGGGGCCCACGCCCGTGAGTGCAGATCCCTCCGTGACCGCCCCCGCCGCCGGGCAGGGCCTCATCCTCCGCTTCTGGCGCGATTTCCTGCGCCGCCGCGCCGGGCTTATGGTGCTGGCGATGCTCTTGTCCGCGCTGGAAGGCTCGACGCTCGGCCTGTTGTCCTGGATGCTGGAGCCGCTGTTCGACGAGGTGTTCGGCGCGCGCTCGACCGGGGCGCTGGTCTGGGTCGGCCTTGGCATCCTCGGGCTGTTCCTGATCCGGGCCGTCACCTCTATCCTCGGGCGCTGGCTGATCGCCATGGTCAACCAGGCCACCGCCACCGACATGCAGGAGGCGCTGGTGCGCCATCTGCTGACGCTGGACGGATCCTTCTACCAGAAGAACCCGCCCGGCACGCTGATCGAGCGCGTTCAGGGCGACACCATGGCCGCGCAGGGCGCGACGCAGCTGGTGATCGCGGGCGTCGGGCGCGATATGGTGGCGCTGGCGGGGCTGTTCGTGGTCGCGGTGGGGATCGACCTGCGCTGGACGCTGGTCGCGCTGATCGGCACGCCGCTGCTGCTGATGCCCGCCCTTGCGCTGCAACGCTACATCCGGCGCAAGACGCAGCAGATGCGGATCGAATCCGGCCTGCGCGCCACAAGGCTGGACGAGATTTTCCACGGTATCCAGCAGGTCAAGCTGAACCGGATGGAGGATTACCAAAGCAGCCGCTTCGCCGCCATCGTGCGCCGTATCCTGCGCGCCGAGGTGAAATCGGCCCTCGGCCGCGCCACCATGCCCGCCCTTGTGGATGTGGTGACCGGCATCGGCTTTTTCGCGGTGCTGATCCTTGGCGGGCGCGAGGTGGTTTCGGGCCAGCGCACCACCGGCGAATTCATGGCCTTCTTCACCGCCATGGCGCTGACCTTCCAGCCGATCCGCCGGCTGTCGGACCTTGCCGGGCAGCGCCAGATCGCGCTGGCCTCGCTGGAACGGATCTATGGGCTCTTCGACATGCGGGCCGTGGCGATCCGCCCTGCGGTCAGCCTCGCCCGCCCGGCCCACCTGCCCCCGGAGATCCGCTTCGATGAGGTGAGCTTCGGCTATGACGAGACGCCGGTGCTGCGCGGGCTCAGCTTCACGGCGCCCGCGGGCAGGGTCACCGCGCTGGTCGGCGCCTCGGGCGCGGGGAAATCCACCGTCTTCCATCTGCTGACCGCGCTGGCCGAGCCGCAATCGGGCCGCATCCTGATCGGCGGCGCCGCCAGCGAGGGGATGACGCTCGCCGATCAGCGCAGCCTCTTCGCCGCCGTCAGCCAGGAATCGGCGCTGTTCGACGAAAGCCTGCGCGAGAACCTGATCCTCGGGCGCGGGACGATCACCGAAGAGCGGCTGGCGCGCGCGCTGGACGACGCCAATGTCTCGGGCTTCCTGAGCCGCCTTCCCGGCGGTCTCGACGCCATGGCGGGGCCGCGCGGCTCGTCCTTGTCGGGCGGGCAGCGCCAGCGGGTGGCGATCGCGCGGGCGCTGCTGGCCGATGCGCCGGTGCTGCTTCTCGACGAGGCCACCTCGGCGCTGGACGCGGCCTCCGAGCGCGCGGTGACCGAGGCGCTGGCCCGCGCGCAGGAAGGCCGCACCACGCTGGTGATCGCGCATCGCCTGGCCACGGTGCGCGAGGCCGATCTGATCCTGGTGATGGATCAGGGCCGGGTCGCGGAACAGGGCACGCATGAGGAGTTGCTGGCCCGCGGCGGGCTTTACGCCCGGCTGCATGCCTTGCAGTTCCAGGCCTGAGCCCCTTCCCTTCGCCGCACGGCGCCCCCATATTCGGCCCCGGAGTCGCGAAGGAGCCCGTCATGACCGCATCGCCGCCCGCCCCCCGCGAGATCTGGCAGATCGGGGGCGAGGACAGCGTCAGCTTCCTTCAGGGGCTGGTGACGAACGATGTCCTGCCGCTGTCGCGCGGGCCCGGGCTGGTCTGGGCGGCGCTGCTGAATCCGCAGGGCAAATATCTGGCGGATTTCTTCGTCGCGCGGCGCGCCGAGGATCCGGCGGGGGTCCTGCTGCTCGACATCGACGCGCGGCTGGCGCCGGGGGTGATGCGGCTCATGCAGCTTTACCGGCTGCGCGCCGCGGTGCAGATCGCCCGCAGCCCGCTGGCGGTCAGCCGCGGCACCGGCCCTGCCCCCGCGGGCGCGCTGGCCGATCCGCGCCATCCCGCGCTCGGCTGGCGGCTTTACGGCGAGGGGGCGGCGGAAGATCCGACCGACTGGGAGGCGATCCGGGTCGGACATCTGATCCCGGAATACCCCGCCGAATTGCGCCCGAACGAGAGCTACATCCTGGAACAGGGGTTCGAGCGGCTGCACGGCGTCGATTTCCGCAAGGGCTGTTACGTCGGCCAGGAAGTCACCGCGCGGATGAAGCACAAGACCGATCTGCGCAAAGGCCTCGTGCGGCTGAAGATCGAAGGCGCGGCAGAACCGGGAACGGCGATCACTCTGCCCGACGGGCGCGAGGCCGGGGTCCTCGGCACGGTGTCCGGCGGCCGGGCGCTGGCGCAGATGCGCTTCGACCGGCTGGCGGGGCCGCTTGAGGCGGGCGCGGCGCGGCTGGAAGCCGAAGGCTGAGGCCCTTCGCCGCCTGCCCGTTTTCGCGCCGCCGCTGTGCCCGGAAAACCGGCACCAGGCATTTTTCGGCGGCGGACACAAGGGGTCAGCTTTACCCCGGGTGAAATCATATACCTGAAATACCTTGAAAAACATGATACCGCCCCTATATATCGGCGGCGCTGCCCCTGGATGACAACCAGATCCTGTGGCCCCTTCGCCAAGCTATGCGCCAGAAGCATAGCAGGCATTCCAAACAGGGCTGCCCGAATCGTAATCCAGGCGTTACAAGCGCAACTGCGCGGAAAGATCAAGAAACGACCAAGGATAAAGAGTGATGCTGGATTCCATCGACAGCACGGCGTTCAACTTCGAGCAGGGCCAGCGTGCGCGTAAGCTCTTTGCAGCGGTTGTGCTGGCGGCGCTCGATGACGCGATCGCTGATGACAAGAAATACGGCAACGGCCCCGAGCAGATCGCCCGCTGGGCGCGGTCGCGCGATGGCCGCGAGGTGCTGTCCTGCGCCGGGATCGACCCGAACGAGCGTGTGGTCAAAGGGCTGATGGAATTCGTCGGCAAGGGCGTGCGCACCTCGGTCGCGCTGTCGCGCGAGGAATCCGAGCGCCGCGCCGCGCTGGAATCGGATCAGGCCGAAGCCGCCTGAGAAAGCAGCCGGGGCCGACGGCCCCCGAGCGAAACACGCGCCCCTCAGCGGGCGCGTTTTCATTTCCGGCCTTCCCCTGTGCAGTCCCGGCACGGCACGGCGCCAGGCCATTGCTGCCCCCTGCACCAGAAGCGCCTACCTTCAGCCACAGGGCCGATGCTCCCTGCTCTCACCCGCATCTGAGCGCGCGCCCCGCTCTCGCCCGGGCAACGCAGCCGCCGTCGATACCGCAAGCCTGCGCCGGGCCTGGGCCGTGTGCCGGACACTCCTTCCCTTGCCCGGACGCTCCGCCCCGCCGTCCGGGGGTCTTTGCCGTCACCGCCGCCTCGCAGCATATCCTGACTGTCCCGGTCCACCGCCTGCGCAACCTCTTGCAAGCGGAGATCCCTGGCTGTGGGCCGCGACTGCCGCATCCTGGTGTTCCGCGAAACCAAAAGACGCGCCCGGGGGGGCGCGTCCTGTAAGCGGTTCCGGCCGGCAGGCGGTTACTCGAATTCGCGCGTGGTCAGGGCGCGGTTAACTTCGAGCCGCACCAGTTTGCGCACATTGCGGGTGATGCGCTCGCCCAGGGTTCCGGCCAGCTCCTCGCGGATCATCTCGCGCACGATGTCGCGCAGCAGATCCTCGTCGAGGATCGCCTCGTCCTGGTCAAAGGCCCCGGGGGCGACAGAAACCGCGACCGGAGCCACCGGCGTTTCCTCGCGGACGGGGGTGGCCCCGGTGTTCAGTTCCGCGCGAACCTCGGCTTCGGCATTATCGGCCCAGGCCCGGGCCAGCGGATCGGTTGCGGTACGCAGAGCGCCGCGGGGATGGGCGACGAAGGGAACCGGCCCCTCATCGGGCCAGTCGTCCTCCTCGCCGGGTTGCATCCAGTCCACCTCCGGCAGACCGCCCTGCGCGGCCTCGGCCGGGGGAGCGGACAGCGCGGCCTGCTGCGGCGGATCCGTGTCGTCGCGGGTTGCCGGTTGCGGCACCGACAGGCTGTCGATCACCGCCTTGAGCCCGCTGCCGCCCAGATCGAGCCCGGCATCGTCATAGAGATCCCCGGCAGGCGAGGCGCCAAGCGGCACGGCCTCGCCGAAGAAGACCTCGGGCTCGGCGACGGGCAGCACTGGCGGGGCGGAGGCCGCCACCGGAGCCGGGCGGTCGGGCACCACCCGCAGCGAGGGGGTCAGCAACAGCTTCTCCGGCCCCTGGGGGGCGGGCGGATCGGGTTGTTTCAGCGGGCGCATCTCCTCGGACACCAGTCGGCGGATGGAGGACAGCACATCCTCGATTTCATGCGAACTGAGTGGTTCCGACATACTGCCCTGCCCCTCTGCGGGTTTTGCTTTGTGCCGCAGTCTAGTCGCAACCCCTGCCGCAGACAAGAAAATGGCGCGGCCGTTGTTAACGCCCGGCGGAAAAACAAAGGCGCGGCTGCTGCCGCGCCCCCAACCGACCGCCGCTGCGGCTCAGTTGCCGCCCTGGCGCTTGAGAATGCGGTCGAGCTTCTTGCCTTGCACCGAGGTCGCAGGGGCGTTCTTCACCGCGTTGTAATAGCTTTCCGGGTCGTAGGTCGGAATGCCCAGGTTCAGATGCTCGACCGTCAGCAGCCCCATGGCGGAAAGGATCTGATAGACCGCGACATAGCGGCTGGCCTCGGCCTCCAGCCGCGAGGCCCGCGCGCTGAGAAGATCCTGCTCGGCATCCAGCACGTCGAGCGTGGTGCGCGCCCCGAGGGCGGCCTCTTCGCGCACCCCTTCAAAGGCGGCCTGGGCGGCGGCGATCTGCTGCTGCGAGGCCTCGATCGCGGCGACATAGACCGCCAGCATCGACCACAGCGTGCCGATGTTCTGATCCACCGTCACCACGGTCTGGCGCAGCGAGGCCCGGGCGCCCTCCTTCTGCGCGATGGCCTTGCGGTAGCGCGCCGAAAGCTCGCCGCCGGCATAGATGGTCTGGTTCAGGCTGAGCCCGATGCTGCCCCCGAGCGTATCGGAATCGCGGAGCCGCCCGTCGGCTTCGTTGCGGCTGGCGGACAGACCGGCGCTCAGGCCGAGGGTGGGCTTCATCGCCGCCTCGGCCAGTTCCACGTTCAGATCGGCGATCTTCACCGTATGCTGCGCCTCGCGGATCACCGGATGGCTGCGCAGCGCGACCTTGCGCGCCTCGTCCAGCGAACGGCCGATGGCGGGGCTGCCCGGCAGCGCGGCAAGCCGGCCCGGATAGGCGCCGGTCGCGGCCTTGTAATTCTCGCGCGCGACCATCAGATCGCCCTCGGCCGCCGCCAGATTGGCGCGCGAGGCCGCCAGCGCGGCTTCGGCGATGGAAACGTCGGTGCGGGTGATCTCGCCCACGTCGAAACGGTCCTGGGCCGCGCTCAGCTCCTGGGTGATCAGGCGCACGTTCGACTGGCGCAGAAGGACGATCTCTTCGCGCAGCCGCACCTCGACATAGGCGCGCACCGCGGCCAGCAGCACGTCCTGCTCGACACCGACAAGGCCCTGCCGGGTCGCCATCACATTCTCGCGCGCGATTTCCAGCGCCAGCGCGCGGCGACCGAAATCGACCAGCACCAGCGACATGCTCAGTTCGAACGAGGCCGCGAAGTTCTTGGAATACGACGAGACCGGCACCACACCCGAGGGGAAAAGGCTGGCGTAGCTGTTGGTGTCCGAATAGTTCGACCGCACCCCGGCGGAATAGCTGATCACCGGGCGCAGAGAGGACAGCGCGATGGCGGCATCCTCATCGGCGGCGCGCAGCACCGCCTGGTATTGCGACATCAGATTCGAGTTGCGATAGGCGGCGATCAGCGCATCTGCGAGGGTTTCGGCCTTTGCAGGCAGCGCCGTCAGGGCCGCCGCCACGCTGAATGTCACCACCTTAAGCCACTGTCGCATCTGTTTCCGTCCTGTTTTCTGCTCTTGCGGGCCGGGCGTTACGCCGCCCGCGCCTGCTGCCCCGCTTAAAGCGTGAAGGTCTTTTGCCTGCCAAAGCCGGGCAGCACCGGCACGGCGGCGTTGAAGGCATAGCGCCAGTCGATCCGCCCGTCGGTTTTCAACCCGTGTTTCACCGTGCCGAGCGCGCCGCTCATCTCGACCGCCGCGATCCGGCCGCCCTCTTTCAGCTGTGCGGCGATGGCTTCGGGCAGCTCCTCGATCCCGCCCTCGATGACGATCACGTCATAGGGGCCGTGTTTCGCGGCGCCCCCGGCCAGCGGCCCCCGGATCACCACCGCATTGTCCACCCCATCGGCGGCAAGGATGCGCGCGGCCTCGGCGGCCAGCGCCTCGTCTTCCTCGACCGCGACCACAGTCTCGGCCAGACGGGCCAGAACGGCGGTGGAATAGCCAAGCCCGGCGCCCAGATCCAGCACCAGCTCGTCCGGCTGAATGTCCAGCGCGTCCAGCATCTTGGCCAGCGTCCGCGGCTCGGGCACCACCCGGCCCTGGCCAAGATCGACCGGCGCCCCGGCATAGGCGGCATCACGCAACGCTGCGGGCACGTAATTCTCGCGCGGGATATGCAGCATCGCCTCGATGATCGGGAATTTGGTCACATCCGAAGGCCGGACCTGGGTATCGACCATCATCATGCGGCGGGAGGCGAAGTCGCTCATTCTGAACCCTGCGGTTTAGTTTGCCAATGAATGCCTTGAGCGCCGCCCGAAAGCAACGCCGACACGACCGTCTTTCTGCCCTGGACAGCGGTTTTTTGCCAGAGCGGAAAAGCCTGTTGCCCAAACGCCGCAGCACGGCGGTTCCGTCGCAGGAAGATGACCCGCCTCAGCCGAGGATCGCCGCCACATAGGCTTTGGTTTCGGCATAGGGCGGCACGCCGCCGTGCTGCTCGACGGCGCCGGGGCCCGCATTATAGGCGGCCAGCGCCAGCTTCCAGCTGCCGAATTTGGCATGCATCATCTTCAGATAGCGCGCCCCGCCTTCCAGGTTCTGTTTCGGGTCGTTGATGTCGACCCCCAGAAGCCGCGCGGTGCCCGGCATGAGTTGCGCGAGCCCCGTCGCGCCCTTGTGGCTGACGGCATTGGGGTTCCAGCCGCTCTCGCGCTGCACGAGGCGCAGGAACAGATCCTCGGGGATACCGTGTTTGCGCGCCGCCTCGCGGGCATGCTCCAGATGTTCGCCCTTGTATTTGCCGGCATAGCGCGGCACCGCCTCACCGCCCTCCGCCGCCTCGGCCTTGCCCGCCTTGTAGCTGGGCGTCAGCTTCACGGAACCGGAATATTGTTTGGAGAGTTTGCCGTCGAGCAGCGCCTTTTGCGATTCGAACACCGAATTGCGCGACTTGCTGGAGCCGTGCAGCTTCAGCGGTTCGGTCAGGCCCGGCCCGGCAAGGGCCAGGGTCATGAGGGCGGTTGCGAAAATCCTGCGGCGCGGCATGGGAAACCCGTGATCCGTGAGAGCGAAATCCGCCGCGCATATTACGGATCCCGGCGCGTGACGCCAGCCGGGAATCGCCGCCCGCGCGCGGCCCCCAGGCGGAACCCCGCCAGTCCTGTCCGGTTGCGGCGGGAAATGCGGCGCTCTATAGCGGGCCTCAATCTAGTGTTAACCCTGTGCGGTCCAGAACCGGACAGCAACCGAAGCGGAGGCGCATATGGCGGGATCGGTCAACAAGGTAATCCTCATCGGCAACCTGGGCCGCGACCCCGAGGTGCGCAACTTCCCCAACGGCGGCAAGGTGGTGAACCTGCGCATCGCCACGTCGGAAACCTGGAAGGACCGCAACACCGGAGAGCGGCGCGAGCGCACCGAATGGCATTCGGTGGCGATCTTCTCGGAACCGCTGGGCCGCATCGCCGAGCAATATCTGCGCAAGGGCTCGACCGTCTATATCGAGGGCGCGCTGGAAACCCGCAAATGGCAGGACCAGTCCGGCGCCGACCGCTATTCGACCGAGGTGGTGCTGCGCCCGTTCTCGGGCAATCTGACGCTGCTCGGCGGTCGTGGCGATGGCGGCGGCAGTGGTAGTGGTGGTGGCCAGGGCGGCCCGTCCTATGACGATTACGGTGGCGGCCAGGGCGGCGGCTACAGCGGCGGCGGCTCTGGCGGCGGTTACGGCGGCGGCAGCCAGAGCGGCGGCGGCGGCTCGCGCGGCGGCTACGGCGGCGGCGCGCCCGCGGGCGGCAATTCCGATATCGACGACGAAATCCCGTTCTGAACTTGCCGGGCAGGCAGCGCGCCCTTTCTGCGCGCCGCCCTGCGCCCCGCGGCGTGAAGAGGGGGCCCTGCCCCCTCGCCGCTTACGCGGCTCACCCCCGGGATATTTTCAGACAGAAAATGAAAGGGCCGCAGGTCGGAGGCCGTCCCTGACGGAGGCTCCGGCCTGCCTCCCACCGGCAAAACGCGCCGGCAAGCGCTTTTCGCTGTCTCCCGGTATCCACCCGTAAGATTGCGCCGCGCGCCACGGACGACCGGCACGCCAGACGCCATGCCCCTGTCATTTTCTGTCCTTAAATATCCCCGCCGGAGGCAACGGCCCGCAGGGCCGTGCTCTTCCCGGGCGCCGCCGGTCTGGACCAGCGGCGGCGCAAAGCCTATATGTCTTGCGACAGTTCTCATCCCGGAACCGATGCGATGGATACCCCTGCCACCGAAGACGCGCCGCTGATCCGGCCCTCGACCACCGATCACCCGCTTTACGAGCAGGTGGTCGAAGCCTGCCGCTCGGTCTACGACCCGGAAATTCCGGTCAATATCTACGATCTCGGCCTTGTCTACACGATCGAGATCGATGACGAGAACGCGGTCAGCATCCTGATGTCGCTGACCGCCCCGGGCTGTCCGGTCGCGGGTGAGATGCCGGGCTGGGTCGCCGATGCGGTCGAGCCGCTGCCCGGCGTGAAGCAGGTCGATGTGCAGATGACCTTCGATCCACCCTGGGGGATGGAGATGATGTCGGACGAGGCGCGGCTGGAACTCGGCTTCATGTAAGCCCCCGCACCCGTCTTGAAACCCACCGGCTGCGGGATTACCTTTATTCCGCATAAAGGATTTCCAGCAATGTTCGGCATTCCAGGCAAGGCCCCCGTCACCCTCACCCCTGCGGCGGTCAGACAGATCGCCCGGCTGATGGCGCGCGACGGCAAAGAGGGCCTGCGCATCGGCGTGAAGAAGGGCGGCTGCGCGGGCATGGAATACACCATGGATTACGTGGCCGAGGTGAATCCGCTCGACGAGGCGGTCGAGCAGGACGGCGCGCGGGTGCTGATCGCCCCGATGGCGCAGATGTTCCTGTTCGGCACCGAAATCGATTACGAGACCGGCCTGCTCGAATCGAAATTCGTCTTCCGCAATCCGAATGTGACCGAAGCCTGCGGCTGCGGCGAATCGATTAAATTCGGCGACCAGCCCGCCCTCTGAGCCTCATTGCGCCCGGCCGCGGAATTTGCGACCAGTCCCCGGGGCCGGACCGAAGGGAAACAAGATGCGCAAGATCGCCGCAGGCAACTGGAAGATGAACGGCACGAAGGCGTCGCTGGAGGAGATCCGCGCGCTGATCGGGGCCCATCCCGCGCCAGGCTGCGAGATGCTGATCTGTCCGCCCGCCACGCTGATCGCCGCCGCTGCGGAAGCGGCAAATGGCTCGGCGCTGACGATCGGCGGCCAGGATTGCCACGCGGCCGCTTCGGGCGCGCATACCGGCGACATCTCGGCCGCCATGCTGGCTGATGCCGGGGCGTCTTACGTCATTCTGGGCCATTCCGAGCGCCGCGCCGACCATGGTGAGACCGACGCACAGATCGCCGCCAGGGCGCTGGCCGCCCGCGCGGCGGGCCTCACGGCGGTGATCTGCCTGGGTGAGACCGAGGCCGAGCGCGATGCCGGCCGCACGCTCGACGTGATCGGCGCGCAGCTGGCGGGATCGCTACCCGAAGGCGCGGATGCGGCGAACACCGTCGTCGCCTACGAGCCGGTCTGGGCCATCGGCACCGGCCGCACGCCGGGGCTGGAACAGATCGCCGAAGTGCATGATTTCCTGCGCGCGCGCCTGATCGAACGCTTCGGCGCGGGCGCGCGGGAGATGCGGCTCCTCTACGGCGGTTCGGTCAAAGCCTCGAACGCGGGCGAGATTTTCGCGGTGGCGAATGTCGATGGGGCGCTGGTCGGCGGCGCCAGTCTGAAAGCGGCGGATTTCGGCGCCATCGTCGCGGCGCTGGCCGCGGCCTGAGAGCGCAGGCCGGAACGCGACAGAAAACGTCGCGCAAGGAACAGACCCTCTCCGACCGGAGCGCGAGTCTCGCCTGATGTGTGATGTTTCCTCTACGGCGATTCCGCAGACGGTGCGGTCGGGGCGCGGACCCGGGCCGGGTGCGGTTTCGGCCAATCTGATCTGCATGGCCTCGATGGTGGCCTGGGCCGCGGGGCTGCCCGCGGCGGAATATCTGATCCCGATCCTGCCCTCGGAACAGATCGGCGCAATCCGCATCGCGCTGGCGGCGGCGGTGCTGCTGCCGGTCTGGCTGGCGCTGGACGGCGCCGCCGCGCTGCGCAACGCGCGCTGGCCCGCGGGGCTGGCGGTGGGCAGCCTGATCGGTGTCGCCGCCTGGTTCCTGATCATCGGCCAGAGCCATGGCGGCCCGGTGACGGCGGCGGTGATCACCGCCAGCATGCCGGTGGTCGCCATCGCGCTGGAAGTGCTGTTCGACGGACGGCGGCTGAGCGCCGCGCTGCTTCTCGGGCTGGTGCTGTCGATCGTGGGCGGCGTGCTCGCGCTGGATTTCGGCGCGGCGGGGGCGCAGGTCGGCCTCGGCGCGCTGTTCTGCTTCGCCTCGGTGCTGATCTACACGCTGGGCTCACGGCTGACTGTCACCGCCTTTCCCGAATTGTCGCTGACCGGGCGCACCGCGCTGACGCTGACCGGGGCCGCGCTGACCATGATGCTGATCGCGGGCGGGCGGATGGTTCTGGGCGGGCCGCTGCCCGATCCCGCGCTCTGGGGCTGGCCGCAGGTCACGGCGCTGGCGGTCTATGCCATCGGCGGGCTGGCGATCTGCCAGCTGTTGTGGATCGTCTCGATCGACCGGCTGGGAATCGGCCTGTCCTCGCTGCACACCAATGCCTCGCCCTTCTATGTCATGCTGATCATGTATCTGGGGTTCGGCGCCGGGTGGAACTGGCTCCAGGCGGGGGCGGCGGTGCTGGTGGGGATCGGCGTTCTGATCGCCCAGGGGGTCGTGCCGCTCCGCCGCCCGCGCTAGACCGGCAGCATGGTGGTGGATTTGATCTCCTCCATGCTCAGAAGCGCGGTGACATTGTAGATCTTCACCTCGGAAATCAGCGCCTGGTAGAAGGTGTCATAGGCGCGGGCGTTCTTCACCCGGACCTTCAGAATATAGTCGATATCACCGGCAAGGCGATGCGCCTCCAGCACCTCGGGGCGTTCCTTCAGCGCTTTCAGGAACTTGCGCTGCCATTCGGCCTCATGCTCGGAGGTGCGGATCAGCACGAAGAAACACGCCTCCAGCCCGAGCGCCTCGGCATCGAGGATCACGGTCTGGCGCGAGATCACGCCCTGTTCCTTCATCCGCCGGATCCGGTTCCAGACCGGGGTCTTCGAGGACCCCACCTTGCGCGCGATCTCGTCCAGAGACTGCTCGGCGTCCTGTTGCAGTTCGGACAGAATTTTCCGGTCCAGATCGTCCAGCGCGGCGGCCATTCCTGATTTCCCCCTGTTGGCGGAACCCCGTTCCGTCGCGGCGCAGTATCGGAACATTCTTCCTTATCTGCAAGGGTGTCTGGCCAAAAAACGGGAAAAAGTCCTATATAGTCGGGAAACCCGGGATAAGTCATGACTCACACCCTGCCCTCCTCCGCTGCGCAGACTCCGGTGCTTTTCGTGGGCGCGGGCCCCGGCGCGGCCGCGCATCTGACGCTTGGGGCGCTGCGCGCGCTGGAAGCCGCCGATGTGGTGATCCACGACCGTCTGGTCGGCGCGGAAGTGCTGGCGCTGATCCCGGCCCATGTGCGCCGGATCGACATGGGCAAGGAAGGCTTCGGCCCCTCGGCCGCGCAAAGCGCGATCAATGCGACCCTCGTCACCGAAGCCCTGTCGGGCGCCCGCGTGGTGCGGCTGAAGGGCGGCGATCCCGGCATCTTCGGCCGGCTCGACGAGGAACTGACCGCGCTGGAAGAACACGGGCTGGCCTTCCGCATCCTGCCCGGGCTGACCGCGGCCTCGGTCGCCGCCGCCGCCATCGGCCAGCCGCTGACCAGCCGCGGCCGCAACAAGAGCCTGCGCATCGTCACCGGCCATGACATGGAAGGTTTCGCCGAACAGGACTGGCGCGGCCTTGCCCGCGAGGGCGAAGTGGCCGCGATCTACATGGGCAAAAAATCCGCCCGTTTCATCCAGGGCCGCCTCATGATGCACGGCGCCGGGGCGGAAACCCCGGTGACGCTGGTCGAAAACGTCTCGCGCGGGGATCAGCGCATCCATGCCGGCACGCTGTCCGCTTTGCCCGCGCTGGCGCTCTGTTGTTCCGGCCCGGCCGTCATTCTCTTCGGCCTCGCCCCCCGCGACGCCGCATCCGCAATATCCCGCATTCAGGAGGCCAAAGCATGAGCCGCCGCTTTACCCCCAAAGTCGTCACCGCCAACCGTCTGCGCGAGGGCGATGTCGTCTATCTGACCGCCGACGACCGCTGGACGCCCTGGCATCACGAGGCCGAGCTGATCGAGGACGAGGCCCACGCCCAGCTTCGCCTGATCCACGCCAATGCCCGTGGCCATGAGATCGTCGGCGCCTATCTCGCCGATGCGAAATCCGGCCCTAAAGGCCCCGAACCCACCCATTTCCGTGAGGAATTCCGCACCCGCGGCCCCTCGAACTACGCCCATGGAAAGCAGGCAGACCTCGGCCATGTATGATTATACCGACTTCGACGAGCGTTTCGTGCGTGAGAGGGTGGCCCAGTTCACCCATCAGGTGGAACGTCGCCTCGACGGCAGCCTGACCGAGGAAGAATTCCGCCCGCTCAGGCTGATGAACGGGCTCTATCTGCAACTCCATGCCTATATGCTGCGGGTGGCGATCCCCTATGGCACTTTGTCGCCCGCCAAGATGCGGCAGCTCGCGTATATCGCCGAGACCTGGGACAAGGGCTACGGCCATTTCACCACCCGGCAGAACATCCAGTTCAACTGGCCGAAACTGCCCGACATTCCGGCGGTGCTGAATGCGCTGGCCGATGTCGGGATGCACGCGATCCAGACTTCGGGCAATTGCGTGAGGAACGTGACCGCCGACCATTTCGCCGGCGCCGCCGCCGACGAGATCGCCGATCCGCGCCCCTATGCCGAGCTGTTGCGCCAATGGTCCACCGACCACCCCGAGTTTCAGTTCCTGCCGAGGAAGTTCAAGATCGCCATCACCGCCGCCGAGTCTGACCGCGCGGTGATCCGCGCCCATGACATCGGGCTCCAGGTGGTGAAGAACGCCGCGGGCGAGACCGGCTTTCGCGTGCTGGTGGGCGGCGGGCTTGGCCGCACTCCGCTGATCGGCATGGTGGTGCGCGACTTCCTGCCCGAGCCGGACCTCTTGCCTTATGTCGAGGCGGTGCTCAGCGTCTACAATACGCTCGGCCGGCGCGACAACAAATACAAGGCGCGGATCAAGATCACCCTGCACGAGACCGGCCGCGAAGAGATCACCCGCCTCGTGGAGGAACGCTTCCAGGAGCTGCGGCCCTTGTTCGGCGGCGCCGATCAGGAATTGCTCGACGAGATCCGCGCGGCCTTCGCGCCGCCCGCCTTCCGCAATGCCCCGGTCACGGCCTACGAGGATTTCTACCGGGCCGATCCCGCATTCCGGTCCTGGGTCGACACCAATCTCGCGCCGCATCGCAACGATCAATATGCCATCGTGACCATCTCGACCAAGGCGCATGGCCAGACCCCGGGCGATGCCACCGCCGATCAGATGCGGGTGATCGCCGATCTGGCCGAGAAATACGGCCATGGCGATATCCGCATCAGCCACGAGCAGAACGCGATCCTGCCGCATGTCCACAAGGGCGACCTGCCGGCGGTTCACGCGGCGCTGGTCCAGGCGGGGCTCGGCACGGCGAATGTCGGGCTGGTGTCTGACATCATCGCCTGCCCGGGGATGGATTATTGCTCGCTCGCCACCGCGCGCTCGATCCCGGTCGCGCAGGAGATCGCCACCCGGTTCAAAGAGCTGGACCTGGAGCATGAAATCGGCCCCCTGAAGATCAAGATCTCGGGCTGCATCAACGCCTGCGGCCATCACCATGTCGGCCATATCGGCATTCTCGGGCTTGATCGCGCCGGGGTCGAGAATTACCAGATCACCCTCGGGGGTTCCGGCGCCGAAGATGCCGCGATCGGCGACAAGACCGGGCCGGGCTTTGCCTACGACCAGGTGGTGCCCGCGGTCGAGCGCATCCTGCGCGCCTATCTGGCGGAACGCGAAGGCCCGCAGGAGAGCTTCCTCGACGCCTTCCGCCGCCTCGGGATGGAGCCGTTCAAAGCCGCCCTTTACGAGACCGAGGGCGCGAAGGATGCCGCGTGATCTGAACGCCCATCCGGTGGCGGAGCGGGTGGCGGCGCTGAATGCGCGCTACCGGCACCATTCCGCCACCCAGGTGCTGGAACATGCGCTGAAGGACGACGATCTCGGCCGGGTGGCGCTGGTCTCGTCCTTCGGGGCGGAATCGGTGGTGCTTCTGCATCTCGTCTCGGTCATCGCGCCCGAGACGCCGGTTTTGTTCGTCGACACGCGGATGCTGTTTCAGGAAACGCTGGACTATCAGCGCGAGCTGGCCGAGAGCCTGAACCTCTGCGACATCCGCACCATCCGCGCCAACCCCGCCCGGATCGGCTATGAAGACCCCGACGGCACCCTGCACCAGTTCAGCACCGATACCTGCTGCGCGGTCAGGAAGGTGGAGCCGCTGGAGCGGGCGCTGACCCGGTTCGAGGGCTGGATCACCGGCCGCAAACGCTTCCAGAACCAGGACCGCGGCACGATTGATTTCTTCGAGAACGAGGGCGATATCCGTATCAAGGTGAACCCGCTGGCCCATTGGGGCCGCGAGGATCTTGAGGAATATATCGTCAACAACCGCCTTCCGCGGCACCCTCTGGTGGCGAAGGGCTATCCGTCGATCGGCTGCGCGCCCTGCACCAGCCCGGTGAAACCCGGCGAGGATCCCCGGGCGGGCCGCTGGCGCGGCAGCCAGAAAACCGAATGCGGCATCCATTTCACCGATGGCGCCGCCGTGCGCATGAAGAAGGAGGATGCGGCATGAGCGCGCAAATTTCTTCAAAGAAATTTGCAAATTCGTTCCAACGAATTTGCGCCGGACAGGAGACCGCCCGATGAGCGTGATCGTCACCGATGCGGGGTTCGCCCCCGCCCCCGAACGGCTCATCCCCGTGCTGGCGGATCTGACGGACGCCGGCACCGCGGTCGATCTGTCGAACACCGACGACCCGGAGTTGCTGCGCCCGCATCTGGACCGCCTTTCGCTGGTCAGGGTGAATTTCCCCGCCTTTTCCGACGGGCGCGCCTTCACCGTTGCGCGCCGGCTGCGGATGATGGGCTATCAGGGTCAGCTGCTTGCCATCGGCCATGTGATCGCCGATCAATATGCGATGTGCCGCCGTGTCGGTTTCGACGGGGTGGAGATTTCAGACGACCTCGCCGCCCGCCAGCCGGAAGAGCAATGGAAGTTCCGCGCCGACTGGAAGGCGCATGACTACCAGAGCCGCCTGCGCGCCTGATACGCCCGCCTCACGCCTGCGCGAATTGCCGCAGGCCGGGGGCTTTACCTTTGGCCCGCCCTGCCCCAGATAAAGTCCGCCCCAGGACAACGGAGCCCGTGATGACCGAGACTGCCGCTGCCACCGCCGAACGCCCTGCGAAACCGCATCTGCCCGACGCCCAGACCGTGACCTCGGTAAAACACTGGACGGACCGGCTGTTTTCCTTCCGCGTCTCGCGGCCGGCCTCGCTGCGCTTCCGCTCGGGCGAATTCGTGATGATCGGGCTGATGGGCGACAACGGAAAGCCGCTGCTGCGCGCCTATTCCATCGCCTCGCCCGCCTGGGACGAGGAACTGGAGTTCTACTCGATCAAGGTGCCGGACGGGCCGCTGACCTCGAAGCTGCAACATATCAAACCGGGCGATGAGATCATCCTGCGCCCGAAACCCGTCGGCACCCTGGTCCATGACGCGCTGCTGCCGGGCAAAAGGCTGTGGTTCCTTGCCACCGGCACCGGCTTCGCGCCTTTCGCCTCGCTCTTGCGCGAGCCCGAGACCTGGGAAAAATACGACCAGGTCATCATGATGCACACCTGCCGCGAGACCGGCGAGCTGGACTACGGCCGCCAGTTGGTCGAATCCCTGCGCGACGATCCGCTGATCGGCGAGATGATCGGCGACAAGCTGCTCTATTATCCGACCACCACCCGCGAGCCCTCGGCGCGCATGGGCCGGGTCACCGACAACCTGTCCTCGGGCAAGGTTTTCGCGGATCTCGGCCTGCCGAAGATGAACCCCGAAGAGGACCGCGCCATGGTCTGCGGCAGCCTCGCCTTCAACGTCGATGTCAAGGCGATCCTCGAAAGTTTCGGCCTAGAAGAGGGCGCCAATTCCGACCCGAAGCAATTCGTGGTGGAGAAAGCCTTCGTCGGCGACGGGATCTGAACCCGCGCGAACCGGATCACGGATCACGGGCCGCGGGGCGCAACCCGCGGCCCTTTTTATGTGGCACGCCCGCCCGCTCTCAGGGCATCAGCGGAAGCTGTCCCGCTCTGCCGGTGCCCTCTGATTGCGCCGCCCCTTGCCGCGTCGCGCAAAGCAAAAAGGCCGCAGGTCTCCCTGCGGCCTTCGCATCAAAAACCCTGACAGGTTCAGAGGCCGAGCGCGGTGCGAACCTGCGCCACGGTCGAAGCGACCAGCGCCGGATTCGAACGGGCGGCTTCGACAGCGGTTTTCAGCGTGGTCTTGGTGGCATCGTCCAGCGTCGAGCCATCGATCAGCGCGACCACGGCATCGGCGTTGAAATTCGCGGGGTCGAGCGCGGCGGCGGCATTGCCCGCAGCTTCGCCGGCAGCGCCTTCGACGGCGGCATCCACCGCACCGGCTGCGGCATCAGCGGCCTCGTTCGCGGCGTTGGCGGCATCGGTCGCTGCGTCGCTGGCGGTGCCGGCGGCTTCGGCAGCCGCATCGGCGGCGGCCTCTCCGGCTTCGCCCGCGGCTTCGGCGGCCTCGGTGGCGGCTGCATTGGCGGCCTCTTCGGCACCCGCAGCCGCAGCGGCGGCAGCTTCCGCCTCGGCGGCGGCAGCAGCAGCGGCTGCCTCTTCAGCAGCCTTCGCATCGGCGGCGGCTTTTTCCTCGGCGGCTTTCTTCTCTGCCTCGGCGGCAGCGGCAGCTTCCTGGGCCGGCTTGTAGCTGAACTGGTAGTATCCACCCGCCGCCAGCAGGACGACGATGGCGCCGATGATTACGCTCTTGTTCATGATCAATCTCCCATTGCCGGCAAATATCGACCGGATAGCCCGCATATGGCAGGAACCGGCCCTGTTGAAAAGACCGCAGCGGGCAATATGGCGGAAAGACGATGAAATCCGCGCAGACCGCGGCTTGAAAGCTGGCCCGGAGAAGGGTAAATTCCCCGCGATTTCCACCCCAGAAGGAACCACTGCCATAGGACGCAGACCCCACAACGCCCCGCCGCAACGTGAAACCGGCCCGCGCATCAACGACCGTATCCGCGCGCCCGAAATCCGTCTGATCGGCGCTGACGGCGAAAACGTCGGTGTTGTCACCCCGGCACGCGCGCTTGCGCTTGCGGAAGAGGCTGGCCTCGATCTGGTCGAGATCTCGCCCAACGCCGTTCCGCCGGTCTGCAAGATCATGGATTTCGGCAAGTTCAAATACGAGACACAGAAACGCGAAGCCGAGGCCCGCAAGAAGCAGAAGATCATCGAGATCAAGGAAATCAAGTTCCGCCCCGGCACCGATGAGCACGATTATCAGGTCAAGATGCGCTCGGTGCTGAAATTCCTGGACGAAGGCGACAAGGTGAAGGTCACCCTGCGTTTCCGGGGCCGCGAAATGGCCCACCAGGAACTTGGCCTCGAACTGCTGAACCGGGTCGCCGCCGAAGTGGCCGAGGCCGGCAAGGTCGAAAGCATGCCCCGGCTGGAAGGCCGGCAGATGGTGATGATGATCGGGCCGCGATAACGCCGCAGATCCTGACGACAGAGGATGGCCCCGGTTTCCCCCGGGGCCTTTTCGTTTATCTGGTGGTTTCGTTTCAGGGACCGTCAGCCCGCCCCAGGACATGAGCCCGGGTCAAAGCCGCGGGGCTCCGACACCGGCCCGGGCCCCTCTTTCATACCCGCGACCTGCCCCCGCCAACACCTCCTGCCCGGCAGACGGGCGCAGGAAAAGATCCGCCTCCGAAGATGCGCCCCACCTCTCCGGTACCCCGCGCCCTGCCCATTCACCCTGACGAAAATACCCCCGCCGGGGGCATGGGCCCCGCGGGCGGGGGTGCGGGCGGCGGGGGGGGGTGGGTC
>NZ_UXAW01000138.1 GCF_900609055.1 Pseudogemmobacter humi
CCGGCCCCACCCACCCCGGTGGCGCGGGTCTTCTCGATATCGATACCGCGCAGGAAGGACGGGTCGATAAAGGCCTTGTCGATCAGGCCCTGCGCACCCGAAAGGGAGCGGAAGTTCTGCCTTGCGTCGTCAAGTGTCATCACCACCCGGCCATTATTGCCGATGCCGCGGATATTGACTGTGGTTCCCGCATTGCGCCGATCATTCTCGACCCAGACGCCAGAGGTGTCGCGGATCACATCGGCGGTATTGCGGGGCGGGCGCATCCTGATCGCGCCCTGCGTCACCATACTGACGGCACCGGGCGTTTCATAAACCCAGTCGGGGGTGCCCTGGAAACCGGCACCGGAGATCGCCTCCTTCCCGCCCGACAGGACGATGGTCCCGAGCATGACCGAACCGTCGCTGACCGATGCATCTGCGGAATCCGCACCGAAGATCGTCACCGTATTTCCATCGGTGAACTGCCAGGACAGCCCGGTTCCGGAGAGCGCGGCAGTGATGGCGTCGGAGACGCTCATCATGCCCCGCACCGGAGCCGCCCCCCGCGAGGCGGCAGCGGTCTCGCGAAACAGGACGGATACGCCACTCACCCGGCCAATCTCGTTCAGAGCCTGACGCACCGAGCGGCCGCTGATATCGAACTCATGCCGGGCCTCCCCCACGGATTGCGACCATGCCGGGGTATAAACAGTCCCATCAAGGCCAAAGCAAAGGCCTGTCGTCGCCAGCAACAGCGCCAGCCTTCGGGAACAGCCGGAAATCATCACGAGGATCCTTTCATCCGAGATCAGCGGGTGGCTTTCGGCTTCCCTTCACCCCTCTGACGACCGGCGCGGCGGTGGACCCTCACTCTTGCGGAGAATTTTTTCGACGGGCCTCAGGGGCCCACGACGACGATGGGCGTGCCGATGCCCCGGACACTGAACCCAAAGGTGGCGGAGAGCGAGCGCAACGCGGCATCGGGATCATCCAGACTGAAACTGCCGCTGACACGCATCTCCGCCAGATCGCCGAGGACCAGAATCCTTCCGGAGCGATAGCGCCCAAGCCGTGCCAGGATGTCGGCGAGACGGGCCCGATCAAAAATCAGCCGCCCGTCCTTCCAGGCCATCGCCTCATCCACTGCAACTTCCCGGGCTTCCCCCAGCCCCTCTCCGTTCCAGGATACGCCCTGGCCAGGCTCCAGCATCACCTCTTTGCCATCCCGGCTGACCCTCACCTCACCGCGTTCCAGAGCTACCGAGGCCCCGCCATCCAGAATTGAAATATCAAAGGCAGTGCCGAGGACATGCACTTCGCCGTCTCCTGCCCTGACCACGAAAGGCTGGCCGGTCATGGCCACGTCGAACCAGGCCGAGCCTCGCAACAGAACCACCCTGCGTTCTTGCGCGTCCAGGTCCAGGACGACGGCACTGTCGGCATCAAGCATCAGGAGGCTGCCATCCCCCAGGCGGATCTCGCGCCGCTCGGCACGCGCCGTGACCTCGTCGGCCCGCAGATCCTGCAGGAAAGACGGGTGCTGCAACCACACCCAGCCGGACGCAATCAGCGCAAGCAGCGTAATGCCGCCGCCAAATGCCACCGCCCTGCGCCTGCCGCTCCGTGCGCGTGCCTCATGCACAAGATGCAGAGCCGCAGCCAACTTCGGATCACCAGCGGCCACCCTCTCTCCGACTACCCTGGTCGCATCCCACAGAAGCTGCGCCTCCTGCCAGGCTGCAAGGTGGGCAGGGTCGGCAGCAAGCCATGTCTCAAAATCGCTCCGCTCAGCGGGAGAGACACGACCGTTCATCCGCGTCATCCAGGCAATGGCCTCGGCCTGGACCCGCTCCCGAGGCCTGTCGTGTTGTCGTGTTTCAGGCATTGTCAGCCCTCTGGCGTGGCATCATCGCCCAGTGCCGCGCGGCAACTGCGCAGGGCTCGGGCGATTTCACGCTCGACGGTGCTGTAGGAGATCCCAAGGGCTGCAGCTATCTCGTCATAGCTGCAGCCATGCGCCCGGTTCAGCAGGAAGACGTGGCGCTGGCGTTCAGGCAATGCGTGCAGCGTCCGTTCCAGATACCGCAACTGATCACGCGCCAAAACGATCTGCTCGGAGTCTGGGATCGGCACGACATATTGTTCGGGCACGATCCGCTGCGCCAATGAGCGACAACGTTTTTCGGAACGATACTGGTCGATCGCGGCATTGCGCAGCGCCGCTCCCAGCCAGGCCGGGGTCAGCGCCACCTGCTCGCAGGCACTATTCCATAACCTCGCAAAGACGTTCTGGACAATGTCGGGCGCATCCGCCGGACCCGCGATGCGGGCGGCACGGCGTTCCATCCAGGCGCGCTCACTGCGGAACAGGACATCAATTTCTTCTGCCCGGTTACGTGTCATCGGTTCCCTCAGGCGGATGGACAAAGTGCAATCAAGTCCGGAATTTGCGGCGAGCAGTCATAATCGCAGAGTATTATTATCGACAATATATGATCTGCCCTGACAACGGAATAGTGGGGTGGGTTCCTGCTTCCTCACACCATCCCTCGCGCCCGGACACGATTGCGCGGGTCCGACGTGCCTTCTACGTGCAGCGCTGGTCGATGAAGAAGATCGTGCGGGAGTTGCACGTCTCCCGGAACACCGTCCGCAAGATCCTGCGGTCGGATGAGACCGCCTTCAGCTACGAGCGTGCGCACCAGCCGATGCCACGGATCGGACCCTGGCAGGATCAGTTGGACCGGTTGCTTGCAGCAAATGCTGGCAAGCCGTCGAGAGACCGACTGACGCTGATCCGGATCCTTCGAAGATCTGCGCGCCCTGGGCTACGAGGGTGGCTACGATGCCTTCCGGCGCTTTGCCCGCAGCTGGTCGCAAACCAGCAGCAGCTCACCCGTCCGAGTGGCGAAAGGGCTGGCTGAACAGAAACTGGCAACGTTTCGTTGATTGGTTCGGGAGTTCGACATAGGGCGCCCGATATCGGATGAGATGCAGGGCTTCCTTCGGAAGAACGAATTGACCACCTGCTCTGAGCCGCAGGCCTCGCCACGAGAGCGTCGGGGCTTGAATCTTGCGACACTTCCGTTGGATGCTCTCAACCGTCCGGTTCCCACCGAGCGCCCGGGCCAGAGCCGCGGCCGCCAGCCAGAGCGCCAAACCGCGACGGGCCGGGCCAGGAGCGAGAACCTCCCGCGCCACCTCGGCGGCCTGTCGCAGCGGCGGGGTACGCCCGACAAATCGTGCGCCACGGTCACGCAAAATCTCAGCGCTCGGCTCGGGTGCCAGATCGAAGAGGCCGGGCAGCCGCAGGGGCCAGTCCACAGATCGCAGCGCCCGCGCCTCGCCCAGGGCGCGCAAGCCGATCAGCATCCGCGCGGCGGGGCCTGGATCATCGCCGGGTTTACGCAGGACGAAGGCATCACGCAGCTGCGCTTCACCTTCCCGACGCTCCTCAAGTCGGGAGACCGCTGCGGCAGCGGAAAGCGCCTGCGCCACAGGGTGCTGACCGGATCCTCGGACCGGGCGATAGCATCCAGCACGGTGTCAATCGTAACAAGAAATATATATTTCTCAATATATTAACGCTTAACACTCTGCCTGACCCATCGCGGCAGGACCAGAGGGTCTGGGGGGCTTCGGCAGTGGTTTCGGGGCACGGGACATGCCGGAATGCCAGCAAGAATCGGCGTTTTAATCCGCAAATATGTGATATATACGCCGCGCCCGTCCATTCCCTATAACATCCGATAATGTTGTATTATCGGATGTTTAATTGCTTGTTTGGGAGAAATACATGAAATATCAACTACTTACGCGGGCGATGACTTCGGTCCTGCCGCTCGTTCTCGGGTTCCTCGGTGGCGTCTCGTCCACCTTCTTCCCGCTCTACTTCTCGGCCTTCTGCGGCGGGGCTGCGTGATGCAGCCCCTTCCTGCTGATCTAGCAGGCCGCTGAACTGGCCTTGAAGAGGAAGCTGTCGTCTCCGGTTTCGAGGTCAGGCGATTGTGGCGCCACCAGTTCGAGCCCGCTGGCGAACGGCCCCATCCGCTGCGGCTGAGAGTTGTGGTGATCACGACGCTGGTGCGTTCGCAGAACTTGCTCAGCAGATGGAACAGCAATGCCCCGCCCGAGACGCTGAGCGGCAGATACAGGACTTCCAGTTTGTCCTGCGATAGCGGGCAGGCTCGGGTTTGGTCATCGAAGGCCATTAACACAATGGTTCGATGAGAGAAATCACGCAGAGGCACGACTTCTGCAACAGCACCCGGCAGAGCCATCAGGACCACAGGATAAATCTTGACAAATCCAGATGAGAATTGCAGGTCAATCACGTCATTTGGTTGTTCACCCTGACCAGCCGGGCCTTCGGACAAATGGGGCGTCTTTATTGGCTGACACGAGCGCGGAACGGCTGGAACAGCTGTACAGGACCGAGCGCGACCGCCTTACACGGATCGCGCATCGTCGTGTTGGTGCCGCAGGTGCCAGTGATGTGGTGCAGGATGTCTTCGCGGCGCTTTGGGGTCGGGCCTGCGAACATGCGAAGCTCACGCCTTCCTATCTCGCCCGTGCGACCCGCTTTACCGCGATCAGCCATTTCCGGTCTGATAGTCGCCGCACCCGTGCTCTGAATTCGATCACAGAAGAGCAATATGCCACCCAATCGCCGCAGCCAGAGCAGATCCTTGCAGGTCGCCAGGAGCTGGAGCGGATCGGGGCGGCCATTCAAAGCCTGCCTGCCCGCTGCCGCCAGGTCTTCTTGCTGAACCGCATGCATGGCTGCACCTATGAAGAGATCGCTCTGGGGTTGCAGATATCCGTGAGCACCGTCGAGCGCGAAATGGCCCGCGCGATCCTTGCCTGCAAAGCTGCCGTCCCTTGAGCGAAGGCAGAATACATCCGCGCGATCAGCACATTGCCCGCGAGGCAAATGCAAACTCTTCAGCCCCGCAGGATGCAGAGCGGCTTGAATATGAGGCCATCGCTTGGTTCACCCGGATGAATGGCCGCCCCACCGCCCGGGAAAGCCTGGATTTTGAGCGCTGGCTTGCGACCGGCCCGGCGCAGGCCGCGGCCTATCGCGCCGTGGCGCAACTGGTTTCATCTGTCGGGCCGGACACTGCCCGGGCGGCTGGCAAATATGGTGTTGATTATCTGGGCCCGGATGACGATCTCAGCCTGCCGCTACAAAGGATTGCTGCGCTTCGACAGCGAAAGCAACGGCAGCATGTGGGCAAGATCGCAGCAGGGGGCGTGCTCAGCCTGCTCATCGGCGGCTGGCTGTGGCTGGAGCATCCCAATGCATGGCAGAACCTGCGCGCTGATTATGTCACGGCCCGGGCAGAGCGCGCGCATTACCTGCTGAGTGACGGGTCAGGGGTTCTGCTGGACGCCGATTCCGCGCTGGATGTCGATTTCACAGCGGAGGAGCGCCGGGTGCATCTTTTGCGTGGCACCGCCGCTTTCACCGTCAGCCCGTCCGATATCCCCTTTATCGTCGAGGCCGGGACCGGCGAGGCCCTGGTCCTGGGCACCGTTTTCGATGTCAGCCTGCATGGCGATCAGCAGGTGACGGTCACGCTGGCCAGCGGCAGCCTGCAGGTGATGACCGACAAAGGGGGCGAGGTTACCCTCTCGCCTGGCGAAAGTGTCAGCTATGACAAGGCGGCACTGCACCCGGTTGAGGCGGTGGACCTGGCTGAGACTACGGCCTGGCATCAGGGCCGGCTGATCTTCAACAATGCCCCGCTCGCAGAGGTGCTGGAGCAGATCGGCCGCTACAGGCCCGGTCGCATCCTGCTGACTGACAAGGCTTTGGGGGGGCGCAGGGTCAGCGGCAATATCTCGCTGGAGAATTCAGAGGCGGCGCTGCGGGCGATGCAGGCCTCGGTCGGTTTCTCGATGACCAGCATCGCCGGGCGGATGGTGATTATCTCGCCATAGATCGGCCAGAATCCGGCCTTTCGATTTTTTGCGCATTTTTTATGAGGGTAAGAGGCACCCTGTGGCGATTGCACTTATGAGAGGGCAGTAGCCAGCATGTCCCGCCAATCTCTCTCGTCAGCTCAGGTCAGAGAATGGGGTTCGGGATATGAACAGGGGAATACGGCGCGGCACGCTGATGGCGCTGATGGCGGGGACGATGCTGGCGCAGTTGCCGCTCGCGACATGGTCTCCGGCAATGGCACAAGAGGCCGCGCAGGTTTACGACTTCAACATTCCTGCGCGGGCGATCCGTGCGGCGATGAATGATATCGTGCGGGTCAGCGGTATCGACGTAGCCTTTGCCGAAACGCCCTCGGCCTCGGTGCGCGGCAATGCCGTGCGCGGATCAATGACAGCTGAACAGGCGGTGGCCTTGTTGTTGTCGGGGTCGGGGCTGGGCTATCAGTTTACCGACCGCAACACCGTCACCATCTTCGACAAAGGTCCGGACAGCGGCGCGGCGGGCGCTGATGGCGCGCTCAACCTGGGCACGATCATGCTGCAGGGCGGAGCCGGAACCGAGGGTTCCAACAGCTATACCACCACGGCCAGCACCATCGGCAAAACCTCCGAGACGTTGCGCGAAACGCCACAATCCGTCACCGTGATCACGTCGCGGCAGATCGAGGATCGCGGGCTGAACGATCTGGGTGCGGCACTGAACACCGCGACCGGGGTGACGGTCACACCCGATCAGTATTACAGCGCCGGTCGTTTCTTCGCGCGCGGGTTCGAGATCTCCAACCTGCGCATTGATGGCGGCGCGGTCGGTGTCACCAGCAGTTTCGATGCGATCAGCAGCGTTGGTCTGACCCGCTTTGACCGGGTCGAGGTGCTGCGCGGCGCGGATGGTCTGTTTTCCGGCAATGGTGAGGCCGGGGGTGTCATCAGCCTTGCGCGCAAACGCCCGCTGGAAAAGCGGCTGAGCACGGTCGAACTGGGCTACAGCAATTTTGGCAACGCCCGGGCAAGCTATGATTTCAGCACGCCGCTGAATGAGGCTGGCAGCCTCCGCTCTCGCATGATCATCGCCGCCGAAAAGGGCGATACCTTCTATGATCTGGGCGAGCGCGACAACCGCTCGGTCTACGCGGTTTTTGAGGCCGATCTGGGCGACAGCACCACGCTGAGCTTTGGCGGCAGCTATGACCGGCAGAAAAGCAGCCCCTGGACCGGCGGCATGCCGCGCTACCTAGACGGATCGGACCCCGCCCTGCCGGTCACCACCAGCCTTGGCACCGATTGGGCGCGGCTGGATCACAAAGGCTGGGAGGTCTTTGCCGGACTCCGCCACGACTTCGCCGGCGGCTGGGTCTGGAACAGCAATGTCACCTATGCGCGGCATAGGTATCAGGCACTTTACGGCTATCTGGCCGGTGCGGTCGATCCGGCCACGGGTGACGGGCTGGTCTATAATGGCTCGCATAACTGGGGCAAAGGCTATCAGCTGCAAGCCGACAGCAACCTTGCGGGCCAACTGGATATCTTTGGCATGCCAGCCGATGTGGTGGTCGGGCTGGATTATGCCAAACACAGCTCTGACGTCAGCAGGGCCGAGTTTGCCGGCCCCTCGCTCAATCTCGCAGATATTGGCAGCCAGGGCTGGCCGATTGGCACCGTCCCGACCTTCCCGGGGGACTCGCGCTACAATTTCCACCCCTATGAGGAAACCCGTTTCGGGGCCTATGCGCGGGCAAAGCTGCATCTGAGCGACAGCACCCAGGCGATGCTGGGGCTGCGCTATGGCAGCTACCGTTTTTCCTTCCACCGGGCGAGCTACAACCGCGACGGCTCGACCAACTGGACAGAGGCGCTTGATTACAGCGATAATGGCGTCCTTACGCCCTTCGCCGCCATCTCGCATGATCTGAACAGCAGCTGGACCGCCTATGCCAGCTATGCCGCAATCTATCAGTCGCAATCGCGCTATCTGAGAGGGCCAGAGCCCGGCACTCCGCTGGACCCGATCACCGGCCAGACCTTCGAGACCGGGTTGAAAGGTGAGCTGTTCGACGGCGCGGTTAATGCCTCGCTGGCCGCCTATTACACAAAGCGCAAAGGCGAGGCGGTCTATGACCCTCGCTATAGCGGCGTCTATGATCCGAGCAATGGCAGCAATTGCTGTTATACCGACAGCGGCGATGTCACCAGCAAGGGGATCGACCTTGAGCTTTCGGGCGAGGTCGCGCCGGGCCTGGAACTGTTTGCGGGCTATACGCTTAACCTGAACAAAAACAGCGAGACCAACTCGCTTTACAACTCGGTCACGCCGAAACATATGCTGAAAATCTGGGGGAATTACACGCTGCCGGGTGACTATTCCGCTTGGAGCCTTGGCGCCGGTGTCCGGGCGCAAAGTGCCACCAGTGTCAGTGGCACCGAATGGGTGCCTGACGGCGCAGGCGGCTGGCTGGGGCTGCCGTTCAGCTTTGGCCAGGGCGGTTATGCCGTCGCAGATCTCAGCCTGCGCTATGAGTTCAGCGAGCGCTCTTCCGTGGTGCTGAATGTCAATAACCTCTTCGACCGGCGCTATTACGCACAGCTTGGCACGCTGTCGAAAAACAACTTCTACGGCGCCCCGCGTGAGATCGCGGTGACATTCCGCAGTTCGTTCTGAGCAGGGTCGTTTAAGAAAAACCGGGCTCGGACGGCTGGTCCGGGCCTGTCTTTTGATCGCCGCAGATTTCGCCCTGGGGCCAAGCTGAGACTGAACATGAAAAATCTGAAATCTGCCGCCCTGCGGCTTTCGCTGCCTGCCATCTGCTCGCTCATGCTTGCCGGGCCGGGCCTTGCGCAAACGCCTGCCACTTCCAGTGTGATCCCGGAGGAGACCCTGGCTTTCGCCGCCGCCGTGACCCGCACCGACAGTATTCCCGGCGCTTATGAGCTGGTGCACTGGCCAGAGGAAGAATTGCTCTTTGTGGCCTCGGTGCCGTCCTTCGAGACAGCCGATCTTGGCTATATATACTTTCTCGATGCCCGCGACCTGCGCCCTATCCGCATGATCCAGCTGGACCGCCGCCCTTTTGCGCTCGCGCTGGATCGCAGCACGGGGCGTCTCTATGTCGGCCATACCATTGATGGGGCGCTCAGCGTGATCGACGCGCGCGGCGGCCAGCTGCTCGGCAAGATCCAGCTGGGCCAGCCATTACCCGATGGCGGGGTCGAACGCAGTCGCATGATTTCCCTCGACACCGAAAGGGGGCTGGCAGCGGTCACCAGCCCGTCAGAGCCGGGCCTCGTCTGGATCGTGGATCTGCGCGAGGGCAAGGTCACGCATCGGATCGAGGGCGGTTTGTGGACTGCGGGCCTCGCATTTGACAAAAAACGCGGCGAGTTCATCACCAGCGGCGGCGGGATCAATGAGATCTCGGTCATTGACCCGGTCGCGGCTAAAGAGGTCGCCTCGATCAGCAGCGGCGACACAACTGCCGAAGGCGCTGAGGCCTCTGAGCATTTCTTCGTCAACCTCGCGACGGATGAGACGGGCGGGCGGCTTTTTGCGGCAGATGCCAATAGCGGCGCGCTTTATGTTTTCGAGCGGGAGACCGGTAAGCGGCTGGCCCGGGTCGAGACAGGGCCAGGCACGCTTGACGTCGCCTATAGCGCCCAACGCGATGAGATCTATGTCAGCTGGCGCGGCGTGACCGAGCGCGAGCCGGACGGACAAGGCGGCCTGACCATCATCGACGGCGGGGATTACAGCGTCACGCACAGGCAATCTCTGCCAGCCCATCCCAACAGCCTTGATGTAAGCGAAGACGGACAGACGCTTTTCCTGACCGTCAAGGTGCCCACCGAGGAGGGCCGCCCCGGATATCGGCCCGGCGCGCTCGATTCCGTCATCCGTCTTGATCTGTCACGCCTGACAACGGCTCAACCCTGAACCCCAATCCGCGCAGCTGTTTACGCGGCCGATATCGGGCCGCGTAAACCAGGGAAACACCGCTGCTTTCACCCGAAGGACCATCTCGTGCGCTTCCGCGGCTGGATGCATGCCGACGGCTATGCCGGGTTCGAAGATCTCTACCGCTCCGGCGTCATCCGCGAGGTCGCCTGCATGGCGCATGTCCGGCGCAAGTTCGTCGACATCCACCGGTCACAAGGCTCCCCTATCGCTGAAGAGGCCATCGGCCGGATCGCGCAACTCTATGTCGTCGAGAAGGAGGCCAGAGGGTTGCCGCCTGACCGTCGCGCGCAGCGGTCAGACCGGACTCTTACGGACGATACGACATGGCAAAACCATCGCCTGCCACCTCACGCCAGACCTGCCGCCGGTCGACAAACATGCACCAAAGGACAGGAATATATGGCTCGCGGTCTGCATCCTCTCTCTGGGCCGCCGCTCCGCCTCGGTCGGAGTGCGTGAAAGGCCGTCACCGCCGCGCCATCGAGGAGGCGGACAGGGCGACCCGCAGCGAACGGTCTGACGAAACATCAGGGGGGTCAAAATTGCACGCCGAAACACACACCTCCCGTTGCGCTTTGGGTTCGCTGTGCGGCTCGCCGCCTTGCAAGCCCCGGCCCTGGTGGTCCGGGGTGAAAAACTGTCCGCCCGATGTCGGATAGTGCCGCCCGCGCCGGTGGATACTTCCAGAAGGTGAAGTGTGGGGCGGCAAGGGCCAGGGCAGTCGCACGATGCGGTGACATGAAGAAAGCGGCTCCCGAAGGGGCCGCTGGCCTTAGCCTTTCTGGCGATCTTCGAGAGAAGAGAGCCTTTCCCCGACGTTGTGATAGTGTCCGGCAAGAAGGGTCATAATGTGGGTGATGCCGTCCATGCGGACATTCACCTTGTCAAAACCTTCCTTCATTTCCTTCCGCAGCTCTTGCAGAAACCGGATCGTGTGAGTTTCCGGTGTTTCGCTCATGCTGGACCCCTTTCCTGAAATATAAGCGATTTAACCATAAAAAGCGAGGCTCCAAGCGGCAATGGGAAAGCCCGAAACGAAAGTGGCTGACCTTTGCTCTGAACCCGGCATCACCCTGCAGACACTCTATCGCTTTGTGGACCCCAACGGCGAACGTCGCAAGGATGGCGCGCGGCTCCTTCAGCGCCGCGCGCAGGTCTTGAAGTAAATGGTTTTATTGCATCAACCGGTGTGGCGGTAATGGTTCAAACAAGCTTACAGCACAGTTCCGAATTCCATGCCTTCGGGTTCGATCAGCGCAAGAAATGCATCGCAGTCCGCCTGCCCGCTCCAGCTTGAGCAGATCGTTTCCGCACTGACGCGCGTATCTGCGAATGCGAGATCAAGAAAGACCCCCTCATCAAGTTTGATCAGATGCTGGCGCCGCCAGCCTGTCTGCGAGGCGAGATAGTTTTCGACCATCGCAGCATGGGCCTTACGCATATCACCCTCATTCACCCCCGGCTTGAGACGGAAACGTCCAATCTCCACGCCACCTTCGCTGACGACAGGGTGTTGCGCGCCAGGAGGCAGCCGATAGTGTTCCATACTGACAAGGTTGTTTACAGATGCCCGGAAACCAGCGAACTCAGGGGCACTTCCAACCGCACTTGCTGCCGAGCGCGCCTCTTCAGGACTGCGCCATGCAACCAGATCGACGCGTGCGCCGGCATTGTCGGCGCCTGTAAACGGGGCCCAGTGGATGAAGCCGGGAAAGGTCGCAAGCATTTCCTGTACAGCGGCGCGCGAGCTGTCTGCTTCACCTGCATCTGCGACGGTATAGGTGACGATTTCGTAAAACGGGGTGGTCATGACGGCTCCTGTGAAGTTGAAGCCGGCTGATACCGTTTCCACCCTGACAGTTTCCGGCAGGAGTGGTATGCGCTCATGATATATGCGCACGCTTCGACTCTTCGCATTACTGGACCATCTTCGCGGCCGGCTGAGCCCTGTTTCGGCCGAAACGCTGGCGGTTGACCTCAATGTTTCGGTTCGAACGATCTACAGAGACATGGCGACACTGCAGGCCATGGGCGCACCCGTCCGCGGCGAAGCAGGTATCGGCTATCAAATGGAGCCGGGATATTTTCTGCCGCCGCTTCAGTTCGACGCGGACGAACTGGATGCCATCATGCTGGGAACCCGCCTGATTGTTGCGCGCGGAGACAGCGCATTGTCCGAGGCGGCACAGCGTGTTTCCGCCAAGGTCAGCGCGGCTATGGATGGCGAAGCGGGTGAGGCCTACACCCGGCTGCCTTTGCGGGCCGTTTCACGGCATTCTGAAAAAGACACACATGCCGGCGTCAACCTTGGTCTTCTGCGAAATGCGGTCAGAAACAAGGCAATGCTTGATATCCGGTACCTGGACCTGCGTGAGATCAGATCCCGGCGCGTTGCACGCCCTCTGGGACTGACCATGTTCGATGACGTGTGGCTTCTGACGATATGGTGCGAAACCAAAGCAGATTTCCGCAATCTACGGGTCGATCGCATCGAGAGTGCAGAGCCAACCGGGCGGCGTTTTCGCCCGGAACCAGGTAAGCGTTTTGAGGATTATCTGAAAAAATTACCCTGATTTCGATCGGATCAGATCATCGCCCGCATCATGAAGCGGCCCCTCGGAGAGGGTGCGGCTCATCAAGGCTCATGGGCCCCCGCGCAACCCGCTTGCCCCGGCGCGAGATCGCAGCCGGATCACCCCGCACCACCGCAAATCAGGGCGTGACGGCGATCATCAGCCGTTCGCTTTCCGGCAGAGCCGGGTCGACGGCGACGAAGCTCAGCCGTCCCGTCGCATAGGCGCCGGTATCCAGCGCGATCCGCCCGGCACGGGCAAAGGCGCGCTCGGTCACGGTATGGCCATGGGCGACCCAGATTCCGTCCCGGCGCGGCACGCGGCCAAAGTCGCGGTGCCCCCATTGCAGGACCCCGGCCTCCTGCATCGCGACCGGCAAAGCCGGATCCAGCCCGGCATGGACCGCCACCAGATTGCCGCTTTGCCAGACCAGCGGCAGGGCGCGCAGCCAGGCCAGCATCTCATCGCCCATGGCCCCGGATATCCGGGCGTGCAGCTCCTCCGGCGCAAGGCCGCCGGCATCCAGCCCATAGCTGGCCGCCATTTCAAAACCGCCATGTTTCAGCCAGAACCGGCTCTGTTCCGGCCGGTCGAGAAAGGCCAGGAACATCGCCTCGTGATTGCCGGCCAGCGCCACCGCGCCTTTCGCAACCTCCTGCCGGACCCGCGCCAGCACCGCCGCGCTGTCGGGGCCACGATCGATCATATCGCCGAGAAAGACGATGCGGGCTGCGGGGAAATGCGTCTCGCGGGTGGCAAGGAAGCGCTCCAGCAGATCGGCCCGGCCATGCAGATCGCCCACAAGGCAGACCGGCTCAGACGGCGCAATCGGGACGAAAGCGGGCGGCGCCCCCTGCCCTGCCTGATGCCCCGGGGCCGGACGGCCGGCAGCGGAACGTCTGAGAAAGGAAAAAACCATCGCGGCCCGGTGGCTGGAAACACAGCCCCTCTGTGGCCGAAGCCCTGCCGGAAATCCAGTGAAAAGGCCGGGCCGGGCTTCACATCTGTCTGACCCTGGCGTCAGTCAGACCCCTGCCCCCGAAGCCAGGCCTCCAGCCGGGCGCGAAAGCCCGGATCGAGGCCCGGCCCCGTCAGGGTCAGAGAGGGATGCGAAAGATCGCCGCCCGCGGCGAGGAAAATACCCGGACAGATCTCGGCCTCGTCCTGCGGCACCGGATCGCCGCGCTGCGGAACGGGGGAAACCGGCGTCCGGCGGCGCGGATCGCTCTGCACTTCGGGGGGAAAATGTTTCGCATGCGAAACATTTTCCGCATTCTGCCCGCCCGCCTGCACCGGATCTGCGGCGGCGAAAGCCGTCAGCCGGGCCTGTTCCTCGGCCGCATCCTGCGCGGGCCTTCCGCGCAGCCCGGCGAGAAACGTCTCTGTTATGGCTGGATCAGCCTCTTCCAGCCGCTTTTCCAGCGCCAGGCCCAGCCGTTCGGGAATGGCCTCGGGGAAGCGCAGCGCGCCGTCGAAATGATGATACAGCGCCAGGAAAGAGCCGATTTTCGAGCGGCGCGACCGGCTGGCATTGGCGAAGAGCCGCCGCAGCGCCTCGCGTTCCGAAGGAAAGACGCCCTGCGCTGTCGCGCGGGCCGCGATCCGGGCGCGCTCGTAATAGGACAGGCCGAGACGGATCTCGTTTTCCTCGACCATGGCGATATAGGCATCGGCCGCCGTCTCGGGGCGCCGCACCAGCGCAAGGATATGACTGAAACGGCCCGTCCCCTCTGCCGCCAGCCGTCGCAAGGCCGTCAGCCGCCGCCAGCCCGAGATCAGCCCATAGCGGCCCGGAGCGATCTCGCTGACCTCGACCGGGTTGCGCTGGCCATGTTCTGAAATCGAGGCCATCAGCCCGGCCAGCTCATCCTCATCCAGCCCGATACGGTCGCGCACCAGATGATCGGCCTCTATCTCATGGAGCGGCAGGCGCAGCACCAGCCGGCCCTCGGCCCTTGCCTGGGCCATCGCGGTGGAAATCTCGCTCAGTGCTGCTTCGGCGGCACTTTCAGCGGCCACCCGCGCGATGGGAGGGGCAGACCCGAAACCACCGGGCGGGCGCAAGGCCGCTTTCACCTCGGGCGCGGCCATCGGCTCCGATTGCGCCAAATCGTCACTGACATGGCTGTTTTCGCCGGTTTCAGACTGTGCAACTGATGGCTCCAGCCGTTTGCGTCTGGCCATGTCAGCCCCCTTTCAGCAGATGTTTCGCGCGCGAAACAAACAGGTCATTTGCCGGCACCGGCTGCGGCTGCCCGCTCATCGCGCCGCCAGATGCCGTAAAGCAGCCGCTTGAACTCGGCCCAGGTGGTGTCGAAGGTCTCGCGGCCGCGGATATAGGTCTCGCGGTTGAAATTGCGGTAATCGGCCTCGTAGATGCCGTTCACCTGCTCTCCGGCCTGGCCGATCAGCGCGGTGAATTCCTGGCGCTGCGGGTTCATCGCCGCGCCCAGCCAGGTCTGCATGAAAGCCGCCATCTCGGCCTGCTGCGCGCCATCATAGCGGGTGATCACCGTGCGCACCGCATCCCATTCAAAGGCCAGCTCTTCGCGGCCAAGCGCACGGGCGGCGATATTCTCGCCCTCTTCGATCGAGGCGAAGGTGGAATGCAGCATGTCGAAAAACCGCCCCGTGGAATCGAATTCCAGAAACGAGGCGCCGGTCGGCACCAGAAGGACATCCGCCGCGGCAAGACCGTTGATCGTCAGATAGCCAAGGGCAGGCGGGGTATCGAGAAAGATCAGGTCATAGTCATCGAGCAGCCCGCTTTCCGCGAAAGTGTCGGTCAGCGTATCCCAGAGCTTCCAGCCGCGCGACTGCATCCGCCAGACCGGGATCTGGAACTCGGCCCAGTAGAGGTTCAGCTGCGCCCCGATCAGGTCGATATTCGGCCAATGGGTCTTTTGCACCACGCTGCGCGGATCGGTCTTCAGCGCCTCGCTCAGCGTCGCATCCAGCGCGAGCGGCGCGTCGCCGCGATCCACCCGGGCGCGGTTGTCGCTTTGCAGATGGCGGGCGTAATGGCGGGCGATCAGCGGGAAGGCGGTGCCCCATTCATCGGCCACCTTGCCGCCGAAGATCGAGGTCATCGAACCCTGCGCATCCAGATCCAGCACCAGCACCCGGTAGCCGTCCAGCGCCGCCGACATCGCCAGATGCGCGCAGGTCGAGGTCTTGCCGACGCCGCCCTTGAAATTCGCCACCGCAACGATCTTGGCAGGCAGGCCTTTCGGGCGATAGGGCAGGTAGTCGCGATGCTTCGCCCCCTCGGCCGCGAACCAGGCCCTGAGCCGCAGCACCTCATCAAGGGTGAACCATTTCGCGCCGCCCTCGGTTTCCGAGCGCCCCTGCGGCAGATCCGGATTGGCCTTCAGCACGCGGCGGAAATGACCCTGGGCGACCGGGATCAGGTAGCGGGTGATTTCCCAGGTCGAGAACATCCGCAGCGCCTTGCGCCCCTCTTCGCCAAGACCGCGGCTGGCCAGTTCATCACGGCCCCGGGCCGCGCGTTCGGCGATCCGGGCCAGCTCTCCGGTTCCGATCACCGGCCCCAGCCGGGTCTCTTCCTGATCGGGGGAAAGGTTGAAATAGGGCGGGTTCGGGATCTCTGTCTCACGGCTCGATTCGCGGGCCATTGCTGCCTCATGTGCGCTCTTTTCTTCAAAATACAGCAAAAGCCACAACATGAAAGCAAAGAGCGCACATCTGTGGAAAAACTTACCATTTCATAGCAAAATCAATCGGATAGAGGCGGAACTGTTGGCATTGGCGGTGGCCGCCATAATCGGCTGATCTGGCGGTGTTCTGTTATTATCATGTTATAGTATTAGTTACGTGGTCAGAGCTCTTTCTTTATCCCGTTGTTTTAAAATGGATATTCATCCTTCATCGGCTCGGCTGCGATTCCGAAACCACGTCAGCCCGACTCTGATCCCACGCTGTGGTGACTCTGATCCCACGATCACCCGGGGGATTTGTCCTGGCCAATCCGGCCTCCTGTGGATAAGTTGAGCGTCAATGAAACCACGAAGCGCGAAAGCTGCGGCGGGGCTCATGCACAAAAGACCCGGTCAGCACCGTAAACGGGCACCGGAGAAGAGCGGGCGACAGGCCCGCCACCAGAGACGAGGGCGCAGGAGGCAGACGGATGGCAGATCCGGGACAACTGGCAGTGCGGGGAGCGGTATGGCTGCCCGAGCGGCATACCGATGCGGGGTTCTTCTTTTGTGACCTGATCGATGTGCTGCCCAAGGATGACATGGCCAGTATGGAGCATCCGGTCTTCTCGCTCTCGACCCGGCCCGACCGGCGTATCCTCAGCTATGAGCGGAACGGGACCGCGATCACCGTGGTGCCCTCGGTCAGGGGGCTGGCCACGCTCTTTGACAAGGACATCCTGATCTATTGCATCAGCCAGCTGATGGCGGCGCTGAATGCCGGGCGCGAGATCAGCCGGCATCTGCGGCTGACCGCGCATGACCTGCTGGTTGCCACCAATCGCGAGACCTCGGGGGATGGTTACGCCCGCCTGCGCGAGGCGTTCGAGCGTCTGGCCGGCACAAGGATCACCACGAATATGGTGACGGACGGCGGCGCCGAGATCACCACGGGTTTCGGCCTGATCGAGAGCTGGCAGATCCTGCGCGCGACGAAGGGCGGGCGGATGGTCCAGGTGGCGGTGACGCTGTCGGAATGGCTGTTCCGGGCGGTGATGTCGAAATCGGTGCTGACGCTGTCGCGCGATTATTTCCGGCTGCGCAAACCGCTGGAGCGCCGGATTTACGAGCTGTCGCGCAAACATTGCGGGCGGCAGCCGGAATGGCGGATCTCGATGGCGGTGCTGGCGCAGAAATCCGGCTCGGCGAGCCCGCTCCGGGTGTTTCGCAAGATGATGCGCGACATGATCGCAAGCGACCATCTGCCCGATTACCATCTGGCCGAGGAGCCGGGCGATATCATCCTGGTCACGCGGCGCGATCTGGTGGTGCTGCCGGGGCAGGGGCCGGTGCTGAAGGAGGCGACCATCACCGCGGCCCGCGCGCTGATGCCAGGCTGGGATATCTATGCGCTGGAGGCGGAATGGCGCGATGTCTGGCAGCGCTCGGGCCGGCCGCGGCTGCGCTCCTCTGATGCGGCCTTCCTTGGCTGGCTGAAGAAGCGCCCGGTCTGAGTGCGGGCGCCGTCACCGGAGGGCTGTCAGAGAATGCCGTCGCGCCGCAGCATCTGATAAGCGCTCAGCCCCTCGGCGGCCGCCTGGCGCTCGATCTCGTAAAGCGTGGCATCGACATAGGTGCGATACCAATAGGCCTGGAGGAAGTGGAAGAAGAAGCCCGCCTTGCCGTCGAGAAAGCCGAGACCGATCACATAGCGGTAAAAGAAGTAAAGCGTGCTGCGCAGGGCAGAGGGCAGGCGGTTATAGACCCGGTTCTTGAGAAACCGCTTACGCCTTGCCGCGCCTGAGAGGGGGGGGGCACTCTGGCCTCCCTGGCGGCAGGCTATGATTTCCCAGGCTTCTTTGCGGGCATAGCCAATATGCTTGCTGCTCCACCAGGCAAGACAGTTGAGATTGTCATCTACGAGATCGCCGTCCAGTGTCCGGCAGACGGGAGTGTCGACAGTAATATGTTCATCCATCCGGCGTTGTTCCATCCGGCCTTGTCCTGTGCGGTAAAGCCGCAGGATTTTCAGCGGATAGAAAAAGCCATGCAGAATAGGGCGGCCGAGAAAGACAATCTTGCGGCGCAGAAAAACCGCGTTCACCGCGCCGGGATCGGCCAGAAACTCCAGGATCGATTGCTGTAAGACGGTTTCCAGATACTCATCTGCGTCGACGCGCAGGATCCAGGCGGATGTAACCCCCAGCCTGTCAAGCGCCCATTGATACTGATGCGCATGGCTGACGAACCTGTTTTGCAGCACCTCTGCGCCCAGCCTCTGTGCGATTTCAATCGTCCGGTCTGTCGAGAAACTGTCGACCACAACGATCCGCTCTGCCACCGGACGCAGGCTCTCGATGCAACGTGTGATATGTTGCTCTTCATTCAGGCTCATGATGATCGCGGTAAGTGTCTCTGGCTGTGGCATATGCCGCTCAGTCCGGCATGTCCGAAAAGCGGATCCGGTCATAGAGGCGGGGCAGAGCATGGCGAAAGCGGTTGGCCAGCAGCTTGCCATGATAGAGCAGCAAAGCCAGCGGCAGGGCCAGCCGATATTCCTGTCGCAGGATGCGCCAGTGCTCGGCATTGATCCGTCGCCGATGGTCGTTGCGCTGCGAAACGCCCCCCCTGAGGAAATGGCAGATCACGCCGGGAAAGTGCAGCACCTGCCGTCCCGGACATGCCAGAATCCTGCTGGTCAATGACCAGTCTCCGGCAAAGCGGTAGGCCGGATCATACCCCGCTGCCAGCCGGTCCCGCCGATAAAGGATCGCCTGGTGGTGGGTGAACATCGCATAGCGGTTCCAGGCCGGGCTGCGGGCCGGTTTGAGCCATGTCCCGCCGGTCATGTCCCGCTCGATGCTGTCGCCATAAAGCAGATCAGGGCGCGCAGTGCCGAGAAAAGCGGCAAGAGCCGGCAGAACGTCATCTGACGCGAAGGCATCACCTGCATTCATGAAGATCACATAATCGCCCCGGGCCCTCATGATCCCCTTGTTCATCGCATCAAAGATCCCGCTGTCGGGTTCGGAAACCCAGAGGAGGTCCTGGCGGTTTTGGCTGCTCAGCCATGCTGCGGTGCCATCCCGGCTGGCGCCGTCAATCACGATCCATTCATAAAGTCTGCAATCTGCCGGCAGCGAGGCCGCAGTCTGCCGCAGCCCTTCGAGATTGTTGAATGTGACAGTCACAACCGAGAAGAGCATGGTGATGACCCCGTGATGGCTGGGCGCGGCGCAGGGTTTGGTCCCGGGCCGGATATCACCATTATGAATGGGGTAAGGTTAATGCATTCCTAACGCATTCTGCTCCGCTCGGGCCCCTTCGGTCTCAGGCAGGGATCAGCGGCTGAGAACCCGGGTCGAGACTTTTCGGCCAGGGTTGCCGGCATAAACCCCCCAGGGCTCCAGATCGCGCATGACCACAGCGCGGGCCCCGACGACGCAACCTTCAGCCACCCGGCAGCCGGGCCCGATAAAGGCTTCGGCTGCCACCCAGGCATCGGGGCCGATCTCGATCGGCCTTGTGATCAGCGGCAGATCAGGCTGCCGGATATCGTGATCGCCACCGCAAAGGAAGCTGCGCTGCGAGACAATGGAGCGTGTATGCAGGGTGATTTTGTTCATATTGTAGCAGTTCACCCCGCCGGCGAGGATGGTGTGATCTGCCATTTCAAGATTTGGCGGATACCAGACACGCGCCGAGCCGCGCACATCGGCATGTTTGCCGATCTTCGCCCCGAAAAGGCGCAGCAAAAACACCCGCCAGACCCGCATCTGCGGCGGTGTCCAGGAGGCAAAGAGAAGCCAGGTCAGATTCCAGACCGCACGCAAAAGAATGTGGCCGCGCGAAAACGGGCTGCGCCCGAGGGCTGAAGGTGTTGTATTTTCCGGCGTGTCAGATGGGGCGGGGCGTAGCTCGGTCGTCATCGCTTGTGTCTTTGTCTGGTCTGTGCGGCCCGCTCCAGAGCCGCCGTCAGATCGCGGGCGGCAGCTTCAACGGTGAAGTTCTTCTCATAGACCGCGCGCGCGGATTTTCCCATGGCCAGGCGGGCTTCAGATGTCATCGCCTCCCATGCGGCGATGACCTGCGCGGCCCCTTCGACCGTATCAGGGGCGACGATGCCGCCGCCACCGGCCTCGATTTCGCGCCAGATGTTGATCTGATTGGAAATCAGCACCGGCTTGCCATAGGCCAGCGCCTCCGCGACGGCGATGCCGAAATTCTCCTGATGCGAGGTCAGGACAAAGGCCCCGGCGCCCCGGAAAGCCCCGGCCTTGGCCGACCCCTTGACCATGCCCGGCCAATGCACGCGGTCAGCAAGCCCGAGCGCGCGGGCCTGGGCCTGAAGACGCTCGCCCAGATCACCATGGGAGGGGCCCGCGACGACCAGTTGCAGGTCAGGGCGGCGGACGGCTTTGGCGAAACCTTCGAGCAGCAGATCGACCCCCTTTTTCTCATGAATGCGGCTGAGGAACAGGAGATAGGGGCGGTCGCCCAGGTCAGGGACAAACGCGCGAAAAGCGGCTTCATCCCCGGCGCCTTTGGGCGGAGCCTCGGCGGCGGCATAGGCCAGCACCCGGGGCGTGTAGCGATACCCGAAGAACACGCCCTCAGCGAGGCGCTTCTCCTCCTCTGAAGTAAAGAGCACCTCGTTTGCGTCGCGTAAGGCCCGGCCCTGGACAGTCCAGAACAGCTGCTTGGCCCAGTGCTTCAGCGGATAGGCCTTGCGGAACCAGGGATCCATCATCCCATGGGTGAAGATCACATAGGGCAGGCCCGCGCGGCGCAGCCCCTGCCAGCCGCCGACAGAGGCGTGGTTCCACAACCCGTGGATCACGGCGGCATCGAACCTCTGCCCGTTCCGGGCAATCCAGGCGGCAAGCTTTGGCGTATAGCCATAACGACGCGGTGTCGGCCCCATGCCATGCACCTTGCAGGGAAATTCGGCAATGCAAGGCGCGTCCGGCGCATCCAGAGTAACCGCCTCGATCTGCTGGCCCCAGCTTTCCCGCAGCGGGATACCCTGTGCCAGTCCCTGCACCGGACCGCCCGAGGCCCGATCAACCGAGGCGATGATATGGAGGATGCGCAGGGGGGGGCTCATGCCATAACGTCTTTCAGGAGTTGGTCCAGGTTCGCGGTAAAGCGCGGCATCATGTATTGAGATGCGACCTTGTCGTGACCGGCTTCTCCCATCCGTCGGGCGAGCGCAGGGTCCTTCAGAAGCGATATCACCTTGTCGGCAAGTTGTCCCGGGTCATCATGAGGAATGGCGAACCCATCCACGCCGTCGCTTACGACCTCATGTGCTGCATCGGCGGTTCCGCAGATGACGGGCAGGCCCCGCTGCCATGCCTCAAGAAAAACGATGCCGAAACCCTCTTTCTCGGATGGCATAACGAAGATCTCGGCCTCGGCATAGGCACGGGCGAGATCCTCGTCGCTGACGCGGCCCGAGAAGATGACGGAATCAGCGACACCCAGATCCCTTGCCATCTGTTCCAGACCCGGGCGCAGGACGCCGTCGCCGATGACCTGGTATTTTGCCTCGGGAATCTCCTGAAGAATGCGGGGCATGGCCTGCAGAACCGTGTCGTGGTGCTTGCCTCCGTCATGGGCGGCCAGCCGCGATACCGTCAGGAGGTGGGGGGCGCCGGAGCTGTCTTTTGCGGGGGCGGCAGTCAGCGCATCAACGGCATTCGGAAAGACCGAGAACGTGCTGGCCGGCAAGCGAAAGCTTTTGGCCATGCGCCCGGCGGTAAAGGCCGAGACCGAGGCTACCCGGTTGAGGCTGCGGGCAAGAAGCGGCTCCCACCAGCGGACAGGTCGAGTGCCGGGGGTGCCCCAGACATCATGGCCATGGACGAAAAGCACGACCCTGAGCCGGGGCCGGCGGAGCCTGGCCAGCAGAGCGAAAGGCAGCAGATTCACATGGCCAAGCAGCAGGATATCGGCAGATGTCACCGCCGTCAGCAACTGACGCGCGAACTGTATCCGCGAGGCACCGCAGGCGTGGAAGCGCACTCTTTCCGGCCGATCAGCAACATCGGTGGGCTTATCGCCCTTCAGAACCACCACCGGATGAGGCGCATGCGCGTTTTCCGCCAGCGAGGATAACGCCGAAACCACCCGCCGATTGAACTGCTGCAACCCGCCGACCATCGAATAGCTTTCAAGGGCCGCAAAGACGATGCGGCCCGCCTGTACGTCCGCTCTGCTCATACCCTGTCTCTATCTTGTATTTGTTGCCTCATATGGCTGCGACGGAACTCAAGGGCAACGGTCGTGAACATGCCCGCTTGCGCGAGAAGTATCATGAGAGCGACCCCCGTCGTTGTGGGCCAGGCAAGCGATGCCAAGATTGCCACCGCGGCTGCGGAGGTCATCAGGACAGGAAGATGACGGTGTCGGTTGAGTGCGACCAGCGGCGCGAACAGGCTGTTCCAGAGCATTTCGAGGGCAACACCTGCCACCATCAGCCAGACGAGCGTGGTAACCGGCGCTATCTTGCCGCCTGAAATCATCTGCACCCCCAAGCTGCCAAAGGGGAGGCACAGGGCCAGGTAAAGCGCAAATCCGATCAGAAAAAGAACCAGATGGCGCTTCAGGCTCCGCTGGAACCGTAGCGTATCGCCTGCCCCGGCGGCATGGCTGTATTCGGGCGTGAACGCGTAGGCCAGCATGTTGGCCCCCGACATTCCCAGACGGGCGACCGTCCGCGTCACACCGAAAAGCGCCACCGCCGCAGGCGTTGCAAAGGCACCGAGGATAACGAGAGGAGCCTGGATCAGCAGCGCGTTTGAGATCGGCACCAGCATGTAGGAGAGCGATGGCCCCGCAAGTGCTTGCAAACGTGCCCGCTCCAGATGGGCAAAGCTGAGCCGCAACCACGGGGCCTTGCGTGCGAGCCAGCCAAGCGTCCCGATCGTGAACCCCATCCGCACGACAAGTCCCACAATCGCTGCCGCGACCAGCCCGCCACCCGACAAGGCAACGCCAACCACACCCATCGCCTCTACCAGACGGCTGGTGGCTGCAAGGCTGGCCTCGGTCGCGGCCATTCCCTCGCAGCGCAGCCCCGCACAGGAGAGCAGAAAAAACTGGTAGACGAGCACCGCTCCGAATTGCAGCAGTAGCACCTCGCGCGCGGTAGACAGGCTTTCCTCCCCGAGGTCAAACCAGTGGTCGAGCGGTGCAGCCAGAACACCTAAAGTAAGGGCCGCCGCAAAACCCGTACAGCCGATCAGAAGCAGAACGAAAATGCTTTGATAGGTGACAAGCGCGCCATTCCTGTCGCCTTTGGCCACCCGCATGGTCATGTCGTTCTTGGCGATGAAGGTGAAACCGAAATCCGCCAGCGCCAGATAGCTCGGAATGGCCGTCAACAGCAGCCAGACGCCAAAGCGGTCGACCCCCCATGCCATGATCAGAAAAGGCACGGTCCCGAGCTGGATCGCGAAAGTGACGACCTGGCTGTAAAGCTGAGCAAGCAGATTTCGGCCGACCATGGTCTTCAAAGCGCGAACTTCCCGATACGTATTTGGCGCGAGAACATCCGCAGGAAAATCAGAACGGTGAGGATGATGACAGGTCCAGTCCGAAAGACAAACGGGATAACCTGATCAATTTCTTTTTCAACCATCTGGAAGGCGATCGCCACGACAAACACGCCAAAAACTCTTCCTTTAATATTTCCAAAAAAGTAGTTTGAAAAAACAAAAAAAGGCAGAAGGAGAAGCCATGGCAAGCATATCACTCCCAAAAGCCCCTGAGCTGCCAAAGAGCTGGCTGTAAAACCTATGACCGGTCGCGCAATGGATGTGTTTGCCCGTATGCTGTATTTCCAGGCAATCAAATCTGGCCCGGTTTCTGGATCTTTGTCTATTAACACGGAGGGCATAACGGATTCCCCTATCTCTTCGAAGAACGGAGAAACCCCCATAGTGCCCATGGAATCCAAGCCACGCGCGACTTGATCAATGGGCAAAATTAAGGAAAATCGATCTATGTTTTGTGCATCAGGATATATGTAACTTCCATATTCATTGTAGCTGTAGGTAAAATTTTTCATGAATGCGCCTTCTGCAACAGACAGCGCGGCTGGACTGAACCCATGCTGTTCTATCAGCGTATACATACCTGTGATCCGCTCCATCACAGTCATGTCACGAAATCCAGTACGCATCAGGTGGATCGCGGGGGAGATAAATAGAATTACGGTTGCCATAAGAAGTCCGAATAATGTAAGAACCCTAGGCTTGACCTTTATGTCGAAGGCGTAGACGGAAACAACTCCCAGTAGCGCAAAGTCTAGGATATTCTTCTTTGTATTTGTTATCACGGAAAGAATGGCAATCGCGACCATGACTATAATAATCGTGGCCCCATAAGGTGATGTGCGACGCAGGGAGTATAGCCTCAGCAAAATCACACAGGCAAGAGACAGAATAAATTCGAAGGTGCCAAACCCTCCAAAACCAGAGCCAATATCGGCTCCATCCTTGATGCTCGGATTAAAAAGCACGTGAAGAATCCGGGTTGCAAAACCCATGATAAATAACGGAATCAACGCATTACGCATGAAGACGGGGGTTTCAATTCTCGCACCAATCGGCGACTGGCGGCTGCCCACAATCAGGTCCGCGGCTATGGCGCAGCTCGTAATAGAACAAAACCCTATGAACAAATAGGCTGCCGATTGCACAGGAACCATCAGGTTCTGTTGCAGTGGCTGGGCGAGGATCGCTTTCATCAAAAGGGCCGCATAACCGGAATAGGCGGATAGCAGGAAGATGAAAAAATCCGAGTAGCGCGGATTTCCCTTCATCAGGAAACCCGCCCCGATCAGCGAGATCACTGTAAAGACAAAAATCAGGATCAGCATCGATCCTGTCGTCAGATGAATGATACCGAGCAGGATGGCGCTGATCGCATAGAGTTGGGCGAAGGTGTTTTTCCACCTCGTCGATGCCAAGGGGGCAGGGCGTCCAGCGAACTGGTTAATCAGAGCCATAATCTGTCTATGCCGCTTCGATGTCTTCATGCGCGAGAAAGGCGCGATAGGCATCCCGGATCCCCTCCTCCAGGTTACGCACCTTGTTCCAGCCCATCGCATGCAGGCGGGCGCTGTCCATCAGCTTTCTCGGCGTGCCGTCGGGTTTGGTCGCGTCGAAAACCAGTTCGGCCTCATAGCCCACCACCTTCGCGATGGTCTCGGCCAGCTCGCGGATCGTGACCTCGGTGCCGGAACCGACGTTCACATGCTCATGGCCGGAATAGCTCTTCAGCAGGAAGACCAGCGCATCGGCGAGGTCGTCGCAATGCATGAATTCGCGCAAAGGCGTGCCGGAGCCCCAGACCACCACCTGTTCAGCGCCGGTCACCTTCGCCTCGTGGAACTTGCGCAAGAGCGCTGGCAGCACATGCGATGAATTCAGGTCGTAATTGTCGCCCGGGCCATAGAGGTTGGTCGGCATGGCCGAGATCCAGTCGCGGCCATGTTGCTGGCGGTAGGCCTGGGTCAGCCGGATCCCGGCGATCTTGGCGATCGCATACCATTCGTTGGTCGGCTCCAGCGGGCCGGTCAGCAGACTGTCTTCCGGGATCGGCTGCGGCGCCAGCTTCGGATAGATGCAGGAGGAGCCGAGAAACAGCACCCGCCCGACATCATTCTCATGCGCGGCTTGCAGGATATTCGCCTCGATCATCAGGTTCTGATAGAGGAAGTCGACCGGGAAATCGTTATTGGCCTTGATGCCACCGACTTTGGCTGCCGCAAGCACGATGGCATCGGGCTTTTCCTCTGCCATCCAGGCGTGGACCTGCGCCTGCTCGACCAGATCGACCACATCGCGGCCGGCCGTGATGACCTCGCAACCCTCGGAGGCCAGACGGCGGACAACGGCGCCGCCGACCATGCCGCGATGGCCGGCGACCCAGATACGTTTGTTGGTGAGGGCGTAGGTCATGTGAGGCTCATTCTTTGGGGCCGGGCACGGCTGCTTCGGTCATGCAGCGCTCAATGGCACGCGCAAGTGCGGCTTGCCCGGTGGCGGTGAGGTGCAATCCGTCCAGGTAGATCTGGGGGGCAGCACCCTCATTGCGATAGTCATCGGCAGCTTCAACGACAGGGATGCTGGCCACCTTTGCAAGATCGCTCATTTCCGCGAAGCGGGCGAGGCCTGTTTCGCGTCGCCGGATGGTCTCTGCGTCCGGGACAGGGGCCGGTTCCAGTTCCAGCCTTGAAGGATGCAGGACGAGGCAGACCGGAATACCCTGTGCTGCGAGCCCGGCCAGAAGATCCTGATAATCCTGCCGTCCCGCCGCGAGGTCGGCTTGCTGCTGGTCTGCGGATACAGGCGGCAGCGGCGCAGGCTTCAGGGAGGCGGGCAGATAGCGCGGCAGATAGCGGATGAGCGCCTCTTGCAGGGCGAGGACCGGGGCTTCGGTCGGGTGGGTGTTCGGATCAAGCGGCGCGAAGGTCGGCACGTCCGGCAGATCATCGCTGTTGAGCACCACGACGATCCCGGCAAGCGGCAGATCGGCATTCGCTCTGATCGCCGCCAGCTCATTCGCAGGCCCCCAGGAACCGGCGCTGAGATTGGCGACCATCCGCGTTTCATCTGTCAGGCGCGAGGTGGCGAGATCAGCCTGGTCCACCTGGCCACCGGCAAAGGGAATGCTGTCGCCGACCACCAGCCAGATCGGCCGGGTTTCACCGATCAGCGTCGGGCTGCGCATATGCCGCTCGTTGGTTTCGAAGAGATTGCCGAAACGGTGCAGCGACTGGCTGGCCTGCAGGCGGTATTCCACCTCTGGGTCGGTTTCATAAAGCGGCGGCGTACCGAGGCCCAGGCCGAAGCGCGCAAAGGCCTCGGCCCCGGCAACAGACGTCAGAAAAAGACCGACAAGGATCAAGAGCGCACGACGCATCGCCTTACTTCTCCGCCGCCACCCGTCGCTCGACGGCGATACCAACCATGCCGCGATGGCCGGCGATCCGGATACGTTTATTGGTGAGGGCGTAGGTCATGAGGCTTCCCGTGCGCTTGATGGAAAAATTCAGGTCTTTGTCGTTATGTCGGATTGAGGTGAGATAAATGGCATATTCAGCTATATCTTATCGCCAAGGATTGCCATGAGGTTTGTAAAGCCCGAGATCTTTTTGGCGAAGTATACAGCCCTATATTTTGTCAGATGCACCCTATCTTGCGACAAGGGAAGGCTATCGTCATCGAACACTGGCAAGGTGCGCCCATCACCGATGATACCGATTATGTCCATGTAGCGGTCGGGGGCGATTTTCGCGCGAAAATCGTCGTTCAGAGCCAGCGTTTCCGCAGGAACCGCAACACGAGTATCAGGACGATCATTTTGCGCAACCCTGGCAAAAGGGTTCATGTTGTAGCCGAAGTTCTTTGGACCAAGAATCAGGATTGGAGCTGCGGTCGTGCTTTCCAGCTTGTTCATCGTTTGCAGTACGCAACCTCCGGAACTCTCGGCAGTAAGAATGACAAGATCCGCTTCCTTCAGCAGACCGTCCAGTTCATGGGAGCTGTTCTCGTCGACACGAGGACAGCTTGACAGGTCGGCTCTATAAACGAGATTCCGCGTCTCAATAATACCAGCTTCGATCAGAACATTGGAAAAGTCGCGTGCGGTACTGTTTCCGCCGACCAGGATATTCATCCTGCTGTTTTTCGGGAAGGCGGAGGAAGCATATTCCCTCACTCTTTCGTTGTAGGAAATGTAGAGATCCCCGGTTGATGTCATATTCGGGAACACCCGGTCCGGACGGCCATCCGTCTTATGCAAGTAAAGGCCAAACGCCAGCAGGGTGACACTGATCAGGCCGCATGTGCAGATAAGCGTCCGGAAGGAGATTGTCCTGGTGTTGCGGAATGGTTGTTCGATAAAACGCCAGCTCAGCCACGCCAGGCACACAGAGACCACGCTCAATCCGGCCATCAAAAGGGAGGATGGAGGCTCGAGGGCGTATATGCGGGCAAAGGCAAAAAGCGGTTGATGCCAGAGATAGAGCGAATAGCTGATTAACCCAATCCAGACCATCGGAGGCAAAGTAAGAATACGATGGCACAAGGTTCCTGTACGACAAAACAACAGGACCAGTGCCGTCCCGGCTACAGGAAGAAGCGTATAGGCTGAGGGAAATGGTCGCGCCTCGGTATAACTGAACACCGCGATGACAATAGCGATCAGTCCTGCAAACGCCAGAAATCCATCCGCCTGACAGGTGCGCCGGGGAAGAAAAACGCAGGCTGCACCGATCATCAACTCCCATGCCCGCCCGATTGGCAGGTAGAAATTCTCACTCGGGAAATGCCTCCAGCCGTATTCTGCAAAGAGGAAGCTGGAAATTCCAATAATGATAATTCCGCCCAGCACCGCGCGCTGACCAAATCGCCAGAGCAGTAGCATCAGTGGCGGAAAGACGATGTAGAACTGCTCCTCTACTCCCAGACTCCATGTATGAAGAAGAGGTTTGAAGCCGCTTTCAAGATCCCAGTATCCCGAAGTTATAGCCAGAAGGATGTTGTTGGAGAACAAAAGGGTGGCAACAATACTCTGGCCGAAATTTGCCAGAAACTCGGGCAACATCCAAAGCCATGCAAAGGGGATGCAGGCACATATCACGACCAGCAGGGCCGGCATCAGGCGCCTTGTGCGCCGTTCATAGAAGCGAACAAATGAAAACCGCTCCTTGGCCATTTCATCACGCAAAATGGTCGTGATCAGAAAACCCGAGATGACGAAAAAGACATCGACGCCGACGAAACCGCCGTGAAATAAAGGCAGACCAGCATGTGACAGCACCACCGGCACAACGGCGATACTCCGCAATCCGTCAATCTCTGCCCTGTAGCGCATCCTCTCAGCCCTCCATGCTCACCGGCACATCGTGCCCATGGGCTTTCAGGAAGGCATGGCGCCTGGCCACTTTCAGATCCTCGGACACCATCTCTTTGCACATTTCCTGCACGGTGATCTCGGGCACCCAGCCGAGTTTCTCTTTCGCCTTCGTCGGATCGCCGAGCAGGGTTTCCACCTCGGCAGGGCGGAAGTAACGCGGGTCGATGCGCATGATCACATCGCCGGGTTTCACCGCCGGGGCCTTGTCGCCCGAGACCGAAACCACCGTCGCAATCTCCTCCACACCCTCGCCGGTGAAGGACAGCTCAACCCCAAGCTCGGCCGCCGACCAGGTGATGAACTGGCGCACCGAATATTGCACGCCGGTGGCGATGACGAAATCCTCCGGCGCCTCCTGTTGCAGCATCATCCATTGCATGCGGACATAGTCCTTCGCATGGCCCCAGTCACGAAGACTGTCGATATTGCCCATATAGAGACAGGGCTCCAGCCCCTGGGCGATATTCGCCAGCCCGCGGGTGATCTTGCGGGTGACGAAGGTCTCGCCGCGGCGCGGGCTTTCGTGGTTGAAGAGAATGCCGTTGCAGGCATAGATCCCGTAAGCCTCGCGGTAATTCACCGCGATCCAGTAGGCATAGAGCTTGGCCACCGCATAGGGCGAGCGCGGCCAGAAAGGCGTCGTCTCGCGCTGCGGGATTTCCTGCACCAGACCGTAAAGCTCGGAGGTCGAGGCCTGGTAGAAGCGGGTCTTCTGCTCAAGCCCGAGGAAGCGGATCGCCTCCAGCAGGCGCAGGGTGCCGATGCCGTCGACATCCGCCGTGTATTCCGGCGCCTCGAAGGACACCGCGACATGGCTTTGCGCGCCGAGGTTATAGACCTCGTCGGGCTGCACTTCCTGGAGGATGCGCGTCAGGTTCGAACTGTCGGTCAGATCGCCGTAATGCAGCTTCAGCCTTGCATTGTCGATATGCGGGTCCTGGTAGATATGGTCCACCCGCTGGGTGTTGAAAAGCGAGGCACGGCGCTTGATGCCATGCACCTCATAGCCCTTTTCGAGCAGGAATTCGGCAAGGTAGGAGCCGTCCTGGCCGGTGATGCCGGTGATAAGGGCCGTTTTCATATCTGTCCTGATCTGCTGGTCATGGGGTCTGTCACGGAATCCGTCACGGCGGCGGCGGGCAGGGTCTTGCCCGTCAGCTCATGCGCGGCATGGCGGAAACGCCCGAGAATGCGGGTGCTGTCCCATTGCTCCAGCGCACGGTCGCGGGCGGCGCGCCCGAGCGTCTCGCGCTGGTCGGGCGCGTCGAGCAGCGCCGTGATCGCCCCGGCCAGCGCCGCCGCGTCGCCGGGCGGCGTGACGCGGCCGCAACCGGCGACGGCCTCGGCCAGCGCGGTTCCCGGCTCGGCGGTGGCAAGGACCGGGCGGCCCGAGGCCAGCATATTGGTCAGTTTCGAGGGCAGCACCGAATCCGATACGCCCGCGATCTGCGGCAGCAGATGCAGGCTCGCCAGCCCCATGAGATCCCCGAGCCGCTCCAGCGGTTGCAACGGAAAGAAGGAGATATTCTCCAGCCCCGCCGAGAGCGTCTTCAGTTCGTCGAGGAAGGGGCCCTGGCCACAGATCACGAAGCGCAGATCCTTGCGATGGGCCAGCAGCCGGGCGGCGTCAGCCAGGATCTCAAGCCCCTGTTTGTTGGCGATATTGCCGGAGTAAAGCAGGACATGTTCTTCGGTGATGCCGAATTCGGCGCGATAGGGCGAGGGGCCGGTCAGCGGCGCCACGGCATCGAGCCGCGCCCAGTTGCGCAATTCAAAAATCCGCGCGGGCGGCAGCCCCTTTTCCGACAATTTGCGCAGCATCGGCCCGGAGATCGTGCTGACCCTGTCGAAGCGGCGATGGATCCAGCGATCAAACCGTTCGGCGATCCGGCCCGCGAAACCGTCTCTTTTCAGCAGGCCGGTGGCGAAAGCGGCCTCGACCTCGAAATCCTGCACATGCAGCCAGAGTTTCGCCCCCGAAAGCCGTGCAAGCGCCCAGGCCAGCGGCGCCGGCAGCAAAGCGGGCGCAACCACCAGCACCATATCCGGGCGTCCGATCAGGGTTTTCCAGGCAAGAACCGGCAGGGCCGTCATGGCAAATGTCGCATGATGGATTATGCGCCGCGCCCCCGAGGGTTTTGCCGGCACATAATGCGGGCAGCGGACATAGCGCACCCCCGACCCGAGGCGGCCGCTTTTCCACAAAAAGCGCGAATGCCCGGGAAAGATCTTCCAGGCCGGGTAATAGGGCTGGGCGGTGACCACGCTGACCTCATCCCCCGCCCTGGCCATCATCTCGGCAAGATCGGTTGTGTAAAGCCCGGTCGAGATCATTTCTGGGGTGAAATTTATCCCCAATATCAGCAGCTTCATGATCTTATCCCAGAGCGCAGACCGAAACACGGTTGTGGTTTTTTCCGGCTCTCAGGCCGGCGGGGCCGCCTGGCCATTTCTGCGCCCGGATATTTCTCATTCTTACAGGGATCGTCAGGCGCGCTGCAAGAGCCGGGCAGAGCCGAGCACGACAAGAGCGACCGGCCAGATGGTGCACAGCGCAAAGCCGATCACCCGGAACAGCGGCGAAGAGATGCCGTTACGCTTCTGTTCGCGATAGGTGAGGGTGATCGCAATCAGCGACACCAAGAGATAACCCAGAACAATCACCTGAAAGAAAATCGATTCAGTCATACCGGAGTCTCCGCTCATTTCCCGGTCGCGCGCAGCACGATCCTGACGGTCTGAAGAATGATGCCGATATCCTTCGCGAAGGACAGGCGGTGGCAGTAGTCCTCGTCAAACTGCGCGCGGGCGCTGAACGAAACCGCATTGCGATCGGAAACCTGCCAGGATCCCGTCAGCCCGGGGCGCATCCGGTAATAGGCCGTGCCGGGGTAAAGCACCTGCTGCCCGACCATCATCGGCCGCGGTCCGACCAGGCTCATATCGCCACGGATCACATTCCACAGCTGCGGCAGTTCATCGAGCGAGGTCTTGCGGATGAAATGACCGATCCGGGTGATCCGGGGATCCTGATCGAGTTTCTGGTGCAGATCCCATTCCTTCCTGCGCGCAGGATCCTGCGCAAGATAGCTGTCGAGCACCTTGTCGGCGTCACGGACCATGGAGCGCAGCTTCCACAGCCGGAAGGTCCGGCCACCCCTGCCGATTCGCAATTGCGTGTAGAACGGCGCCTTGCCGATCCAGAGCGCAACCAGCAGGATCACAGGCAGCGTGACGGGCAGCGACACCATCACAAGCAGGATATCCATCAGGCGTTTGCCAAAGGCATTGTAGAGCCCCTTACGGGTTCCGGCCTGCTGCGCGAAAGGGCTGTCAATTTGCGCAGATTCGCCCTCACATGGCGGAGAAAATGTCCCGTCAAGCATAGAGTTCTCCGAAATATTCGAGCGACATTCATACAACTTGCAAGTGTCTCACCTGCAGAAAAACTCGTTCTGACAAATCTGTGGGCTTAACCTGGAGATTGTTTCCGGTTTGCCATGCAACTCATGACAGAGTCAAGAAACTGCGCCGTTTCCGGAAAAAACGCGACCGTATTTTAAGCAGGATCTGCACGGATTTTCCGCAAACCGGCATAAACCCGCTCAATCATTGCATGTATCGACAGGCGGGCATCCTCCGGGGCGCGGATGCCTGCCTGTCGCCGGCCGGGCGCCGGTCAGTTTGAGGTCAGATTGTCCAGCGGAATGGTGATCAGGCTGGGCGTAAGCTGCGATATGACACGGTCCCATTTGGTGACCGGCTGTTGGGCGATAAAGATCACATCATTGGGCCGCAGCTCGAACCGGGTCGCCAGCATCAGCCCCGCCGCGGCCCCGGCGTCGAGATGCCAGGCCGTCAGCGCCCCGAACTCACGCGGATCGGGCGAGCCGCGCAGCACATAGACCTGTTTCGGATTGCCGGTTTTCGCAGCTATCCCGCCCTGGTCGAACAAAGCGTCGGCCAGGGTGGCGCTCTGATCGAAAGGCAGGGGCCAGCGGCCCTGTTTGCCGACTTCGCCGCTCAGATAGACATAGTCGCGCTTCTCGGCGCCCAGTTCCAGCCGCGCATTGAAATTCTGCCGCTGCTCCTCCAGCTCGGCGCGGCGGATGTCGATTTCCTGGCCCAGGGATGCAATCGCCGCGCCGCGCGCGCCCTGCAGCGCGAGCTGTTCCGAGAAATAGGCTTCGGCCCGGCTCAGGTCGTAATCGCTGTCGACAAAGACCGTATCGCCATCGACGAGGCGCAGCTTCTGATAGCTCTGGGTGCGCAGGAAGGCGGTGACCGGGATCTCGTAAAGCTCGCCGCCGCGATAGATGCGGATCACCGCTGTGTCGCGGTCCGGCGCGGCGATGCCGCCCACCGCCGCCAGCGCGGTATCGAGGGTCAGCGGCGTCAGGGTGACCGGCGCCACGCCCGGATTGGCCACCGCGCCGCCGATCGGCACCTTGCGGGCGTTGAACTCGGCCACTTCGAGGCTGAAGCTCGGATCCATCTGGCGCTCGACAAGGCGCTGGAACACCGCCGCCTCGGCCTCTTCCAGCGTCAGCCCCGCGATGCGCACCCGGCCGACATCGGGAATGGCGATCGCACCGTCATCCTGAACGGTATAGCCCTGACGGTTGTTCTGCGCGGCCAGCAGACCGGAAAGTTCCGCCACCGAATTGGCGGGCGCCTTGGTCGCAAGCAGCACCACATCCCCCACCCCGATCTGATAGGGGCCCGGCTGAATGGCGGGGGGCAGCCTGGTCGCGGGCAGGCCCTGGCGCTGTTCCGGCAGATGGGCCGGTGCCGGCAGGCCGCGCGCCATGGAGCCATGGGTGCCGGCGGTGGCGCGGAAGGCCTCGGGCAGCGCGCGCGGGTCATAGGGCTGGCGGTTGGCGGCCAGCGTGGTCTCGGGGGTCAGCGCGATCACCCGCACCTTGGTGCCGTCGACGATCCCCTCGCGGATGCTGGTGCTCTGATAGGCGCTGCCGCAGCCGGCCAGGGTCAGGGCAAGCCCGGAAAGCATCACGGCCATCGCCCTGCCGAATGCCTGGCCGAAAACTCTGTCGGGGATCATGCGGAGGGGACGCGGATTACGCATGGCAAGGGGCCTCGCAGAGTGAAATGACGGAGGAAATCGCAGAAAGAACGACGGAGCGAACCATGGGTGGGCTCATGGCATGAACAGGATATCGACCGGGCCAAGCGCCGGATCGAAGGTCTGAATGCTTTGCAGGATGCGGCCATCCTTCACCCAATGGGTCGCCGAAAGCGCGCCGCGCGGGGAATGGCAGGTCTCGTTCACCCGCAGCGCCATGGTCCATTCGTTTTCGCCGATCCGGATCTTCTCAGAGTTTGCGGGCAGGATGTCGCAGATATAGGACCGGATCTCCAGCCGGTCCTCGCCGTCAAGCAGCCGGTAGATGCGCGGCAATTGCCCGGAACGGCCGGCAGCGATCAGCGCCGCCGCCGCGCCCGGATCCGAACTCATCAGATCATGGCCAAGGCCACGGGTGCCGATGATCAGCCCGTCTCTGGTATAGATCTGCACATTGTCGCTGGCCTGCCAGCGCCGGACCCCGTCGCGCCCCCCCGCCTCGTGCAAAAGCGCGGCCTGGCCCGCTTTCGGCAGCCGCACGATCAGCCGCGCCGCGCCCTCGGGCGGGGCAGCGGCTTCGCCGGGAACGCTGCCGCCATAGCGGTCAACCATCTCCTGCGCGACCCTGCCCGTGCAGCCCGCCAGCAGCAGCCCCGCACAAAGCAGGCAGAGGGTCGTTTTCCGTCGCATTCCCCGCCTCATCGCCAGAACCTTCCCCAGCCGATGCCCTGGGCGGCCCCGGTCCCGTCATGGGTCAGGCCGTAAAGACGGTTGCGGATGGAAAGCCTTGCGCCGCCATCGCGCTGGATCGGGCGGATCACCTGGCCCACCCTTTGCCGGGTCGGCTGGCCGGTGATCCAGGACAGCGGCAGGCTGATGGTGATGCCTTTGTCGAAGGAGCCCTCGCCGAAATCGTCAAAGCTGATATCGGTGAGGGTGAAGAAAGCGCCGACCTCGAACCCGTTGCCGAAGCGCCGCGTAAGGGTGAGGGTCGAGCCTGTATCCCCGGCCAGATAGCGCCCGGCATCGACCTGGGCGTGATAGCCCCGGCCGAAATCGTAATAAAGCGAGGCATGGCCGGTCAGCACATCGTAATCGAGAAAGCCCAGAGCCCCGTCATAATCGCGCTGCGCCACATAGTTCAGCTCAACGCCCAGGGCATAGGGCCGGTCGGCCGGCGCCCAGAGGATCTCGCCCGAGACACCACCGAACATCTTCTCGAAGATCCCGGCACTGACGCGGCTGTAAAGATCGGGGCCGGGCCGCGCGAACCATTCCGCCGTCGCCCAGGCCAGCCACGGCCCGTCATTCTTCGCATAAAGCGCCGCATCCGAGCGCACATGCTGCTGGATCGAATCCGAGATCCGGGTGGATGTGTCGAGATTGCCGACCAGTTTCTGCCGGATCGCGCCCGAGAAATAGAGCCCGCCCCCCGGCATCCATTCGCCCTGCAACTCGGCCCCGAAATCCATCCGCAGCGGATTATCCGGGTCGAAGAACGCGGTTTCCGTATAGGGCAGCAGCCGCAGCGAAGCCAGGTTCTCAAGATCGAGACGCGGATCGGGCAGCGCGCCCGCATCACGGATATCGGCGCGGACAAAGGCCTGCCAGGCCCCGTCGGGCGCGAATTCCAGCTCTTCGAGATCCGCGCGCGACAGCGTGACATCCTTCAGCGCCATGCCACGGTCATAGCTGCGGATGCGGAAACGGGTGATATCCTGCGGCAGTTCCGCGCTCAGGACGCGGGCAGTACGCCCCCAGGCCTGGGCCGTATTGCCCCATTGCTGGTTGCTGATGGCGACGATGGCGGTTTCACCGTTCAGGCTCAGCCCCTCGAAGCGGATCCCCTGGGCGGAGAGCGCCTCCTCCAGCCGCGCGCGCTGGCCGGAGCCGGAGAGATCGCCCCAGCTGGCAAGGCTGGCCGTTGTGCCCCGCGAAATCGCGGGCGGCGCGGTTTCGCGCCCCGAAGGCGCAGAGGGGCGGGCGGGATCGAGAGACAGCGTATAGCTCAGCGACGCCTCGGAGCCGTGCAGCACCGCAAGCCCCAGCACGCCGCCATTGTCGAAACGGTATTCGATCCCGAGATTGACCGGCGAGCGATGCCGGTATCCCATCCGGCTGGTTTCCTGCTCCATCGCATCCGAGGAATACTCGAAGCTCAGTTGCAGTTTCGGAGTCACCTGCCAGTCAACCCCGAGAAACAGCGCGGCATCGCCGCGGAAAAAGCGGTCGAACCCGACACGGCCGGTATCGGCGATGCCGGTAAAGCCGCCGCGGGTATCGAAACGGTCGGAAAGAACGGAAAGCGGGTTCCTGAAACTGCCGTAAGAGCCGAAGCGGCCCCAGCCGATCCCGGCCGAGGCGCTGACGCTCTCGCCGAAATGTTTCGAGGCGACGAGATATTCCGCCGAGAAGATGCCGGTGCCGCCGAAATCCTGAAGGCCGACCGACAAAGCCGGGCGCCAGCCGTTCGGGTTCTCGGTCAGGATCTGATAGCGCAGATCGAAGCTGCGGTCGTAAAGCGATCCGCCATTGGAGAAATAATTACTGAGATAGGAATAGCGGAAGACGCCGGTTATCCGTGGCGAGATCTGAAAAGCCATGGTGGCGCGCCGGACATCCGGGCCGAACTGGTTCAGCGTGAAGGCGAAAGTGCCATCGGGCAGCGCCCAGGCCGACGGCATGTCGATATGGCCCGGCACCCCATAAGAGGAGAGGCCCGGCATCCTGCGATCCCCGCTCTCCTGCCCGGCGTCCCGGGCCTGCGCCGGCAGAGCAAGGCCAAAAGCGGCCATAAGCGGGAACAGCGCCGGCAGGGCCCGGAAACTCCGGGGCGCTTTTCCGTCATGTCCCGAAAGGAGGTCCGCTGGCAGGCGTCGCATCTTTCCCGTTTCCAATCGATCCTGCCCAGGCATGGCAGGCTGTAATTCCACAATGCCCGGCATGGGCGCATAAAGCTGATCCGGCTTATGAGGCCCGGTCGCCCTCCTGGGTATAGTAGCTGTTGCCGTAGCTGGCATAGGCTCCATAGCTGTCGCCATAGCCATAGCGGCGCATTCCCTGGGGATCGACCCGGGCCAGCACGAAACCGGCAGGCCGGATATTGACCAGCGCCAGCTGATCCATCGCCGCCCGGATCTGTTCGGCGCCGGTGCGGTCCCAATGGACGACAAAGATCACCGCATCGGCCTGTTGCGCGATGATACGGGCATCGGGCACCACCAGGACCGGCGGCGTGTCGATCAGGATCACGTCATAAAGCCCGCGGGCCTCGGCGATCATCGCCGCGAACCGCTCGGAAGAGAAAAGATCGGCCGCATTGATCTTGATCTTCGATTCCGGCAGCACGTCGCCGATCCCGGCGATGTTCTGCACCGCATCCCGGAGCCGCACCCTGCCCTCGATCACCTCGCCGATGCCCGGCTTATCCTTTGCGATACCGTCGAAATATTCGTTCAGCGGCGAAAGCCGCACATCGCCTTCCAGCACCAGCACCTTGCGGCCAAGCGCCGTCATGTTCTGCGCCAGGGCCAGGGTGGTGGTGGTCTTGCCCTCTCCGGGCACCGAGGAGGTCAGCATGATGACCTGGGGCGGCTTGCCGGCCGAAGACAGCAGGATCGAGACCCGCAGATTGCGGATGGCCTCGGCCGCAGCCGAGGCCGGGTTCCTGGCCAGATAATCCAGCACATCCCGGCGGCCGCGCCCCTCGATCTTCGGCACCTGGGCAAAGACCGACTGGCCGGTCAGCGCCTCCAGCTCCTGCGAGCTGCGGATCCGGTTGGCGGTCATTTCCCGAAACAGCACGATGCCGGTGCCCAGCATCAGGCCAAGCACCATCGACATGGCGAGGATCAGGCTCTTGCGCGGCGCCGAAGGGGCGTCGGGGATCACCGCCTGCGACAGGATCCGGCTGTCGGGGCGCTGGATCCCCTGCTGGGCCAGGGTTTCTTTCAGCTGGGTCTGGAACTGATCGTAAAGCAGCTGATTGGCCTCGGCCTCGCGCATCAGCTGATCGAGCGTCACGAGATCGCGCGACTGTTTCTCGAAATCCGCCGCCAGTTTCTTCTCGGACTCCCGCAGCGGGATGTCCTGGGCCTCGATCCGTTGCAGATCCTGCCTCGCCTGGGCGGTGATCCGCACCAGAGCGGCATCGAAACTGCGGGCCGCCTCTGCATCACCGGCCGCAATCTGCCCGGCAAGGCGGATCAGCGTCTCATCGCCGCTGACCACGGCCTTCGCCATCGGATCAGCCGCCTCTCCGATCTGCGCGACGCGCAGCCGCAGGTCAGCCGCCTGCTGCGCCTGCAATTCGATCCGGCGGCGGGTTTCCTTCAGCTGACGATCCAGCGCGCCAAGGCTCTCGATATCGGTGACGCTGGTCGTGGCGCGGAATTCGCGCACCGCCGCCTCGGCCTCATCGACATTCTTGCGCATCACGATCACCTGGCCGCTCAGCCAGTCAATCGCCGCCTCGGTCGCCTCGAAGCGGACCCGCATCTGGTCGTCGATGTAAAGCCTGGCGATCGTATCGGCGATGGTGGCCGATTTGGCGGCGGATTCGGTGGTGACCGCGATCTGGAACACCAGGCTGTTGGGGATGTTCGAGATCGTCACCTGATCCAGCAGCGCGCCGATGGTCGCAGCCCGTTGCAGTGCCGCCTCTTCCTCCGGCGGACGGACCGGCGCCTCGGGGCTGAGCCCGATGCTGCGGCGCAGCCTCAGGCCCAGGCCTTCGGGCTGCAACGCCCCGTTGAATTCCGGATCGGCGGTCAGGTCCAGATCATCGACAACCCGCCCGATCAGGGTGCGGCCCCGCAACACCTGGACCTCGGTATTGACGGTCGAGGAATCGGTGGAAAGCCCGCCGAGGATCGCGCTCAGCCCCATGCCGGAATTTTCGCGCGCATCCAGCATCACCACGGCATTCGCCGAATAAAGCGGCACTGCGACACGCCAGGCATAGATCCCGGCAAGGATCATGCACAAAAGCGCCGCACCAGACACAATCAGCTTTTCGCGCCAGAGCGTCCTGAAAAGCGCAAGCAGGTCAATCGTATCATCCGAAGCGGTGGCCTCCGGGGCTTCGGATGCCGGCGAAAATTTCATATGGTCGACTCCTGCTGAAAACACGCTCCGGACATATCCCACACCACCAGCCGGAACCGGCCATCTGCGCATATCCATACAAACCCGGATGAAGCGAGCAATCCGTCACCGTTTAAACAGGAGCCCCCACCGGGCAGGCCCCGCCCCCTCCGCAATGCTGCAAGGCAGCGGATATCGTTCCGTAGCGGGCAGCGTACGCTCCTGCAAGACCGCAGCAACCTTCATCGGCGAGTATCCGGTTTCGCCGGAAGCCCGTTTGCCGCTTTTCCGGCACCTGTTCATGTCTCGCCACCGGAGCCCGCCATGCCCCTGACCAGCAGCCTGATCACCGGTCGCCTTCCCCTGCCGACGGGGCAGCCCTTCGCCGGGGGAAAGCTGATCTTCACCCTTTCCTCCTGGGACCGCGAGGGCGCGGATATCCTGCTGCCCGCCGCCCTTGTCGTGACCATGGACGAGACCGGGGCCTTGCCGGAAGGTTTCCGCCTCTGGCGCAACAGCGAAGGCCTGCGCGGCACGCATTACAGCGTGACGGCCCAGTGGGATGAAAGCGACCGCGCAAGGGGCTCGGTCCAGCGCGAGGTGTCGCTGGGCACCATCCAGATCGGGGGGGCGGCGGAATATGTGCTGGGAGATCTGCTTGGGAACAGCGTCCCGGCCGCCACGCCCAGCTTCTGGGTTCAGGCCTCCGAGGCCGTGGTAGAGACGGTTCTGACCGCCGCCAGCGCCCTGGAGGGGTTCACCGCGCCGGGCTATCTGGCGGCGACAGAGGCCGCGGGGACTACGGCCGGGCTGCGGGCGGCCGAGGCCGCCTCGGATGCGACCCGCGCCGAAGCCGCCCGTATCGCCACCGAGGCCGCGGCGCTATCGGCGCAAAGCGCGGCGCTGACACTGGCCAGCTGGAGCGCGTTGCAGGCGATCAGCGGTGTGGCTACCGGCACCGGCGCCGAGGTGCTCGATCTCGACACCGGCACGCATACCGATCCTGTCGCCGGCGGCACGGTGGCCAATGCCGGGCGCTACAGCTGGTCT
>NZ_UXAW01000129.1 GCF_900609055.1 Pseudogemmobacter humi
GGCTCGTTGGGAAAGCGGGAGGGGCGTGAAATCTGCCCATCCGTACCGTTGCATGCCTCTCGGGCGGCGAAGCGCGTGCCGACCCCCATGGCGAACTGGTTGCGGGCCGCCCGCCATTCCCTGACAGTCCGGCCATCCTTCCCGAAGCTGTGAAGCGCCGCGCGGACCGGCTTCGCCGCCTCTCCGTCGGTGCGTCCTGGTGGATTTGCGCATACCCTCCCGCGGGGAAACTCTCCGGGGGCAACGCGATCAAAGGATTGGCCCATATTCATCTGCCCGGTTCCTTTCGTGCTGTGACGCGGGGCGCGATGCGACCGGGCCTTCGGGCTAGGTCCGGGCTGCGATCTGGCCCTTGTGGCCGGGAGCCGCCCCGGGGCGCGGCGGATAAGCGGGGGCATCGTCCATGTGCGGCGGGCAGGCCGCCGGGGGGGGGAGGATTCTCCGCCAACCTGCGGCCTTTCGAGCACGATCTGCAATCGCTTCAACCATGGGAAAGGGCGGGTGAAGTTCAGGCCATGGGGCGCCCTCGGGGGGCCAGATCCTGAAACCACGCTCTGACGGAGGATTGCGGGTGCAGCCTGGCTTTCATCTTCAGCCCAGGAAACCATGTCAGAAGCGCGCAAAGCCCGGCGCTGCCGGAGAAATATCCTGAGCCTGTCCGCTACCTCGCCTGCCAAGGAGCATGCTCCGAACAGCATGCGCCCGCACAACCGCGCGGCAACCGGAGCCGCGGCCGTTATCCCCTTGCGCAGGGTCGGGCAAGGCGCCCGTCGCAGCAGTCAGCCGATCGGGAGCGCCGTCCGTCGCCTCAACGGCCGGAGGCGACCGCCATGCGACGCGAAAACCGCGCTATCGGCTTCACCCGGGCCCGCGCAGGCGTTGCAGTCATCATCTGGTGGAGCGGATTGTGACTGAAGCCCCGGGGCCGCCACGGAAACCGGAGACTCACCCCCGGTGCCGATCTGCCGTCTGCCTCTTGACGAAAATGCTCCCGCCGGAGGCAGCCGGGCCCTATTCGGCGGCCTTCATCACGAATCCCTCGTCCATCTTGTCGGCGGGGATCACCGGGTAGTCGCCCGAGAAACAGGCGTCGCAGTAGCGGGGGCTGGCCGGGTCGCGGCCCGCATCCTCGCCCGCGGCGCGGTAGAGGCCGTCGAGCGAGATGAATTTCAGCGAATCGACGCCGATCCAGTCGCGCATCTCGTCCTCGGTCATCGTCGCGGCGAGCAGTTTCGAGCGTTCCGGCGTGTCCACCCCGTAGAAGCACGGCCAGGCCGTGGGGGGCGAGGCGATGCGGAAATGCACCTCGGCGGCGCCCGCTTCCAGGATCATGTCCTTGATCTTGCGCGAGGTGGTGCCGCGCACCACCGAATCGTCGACGAGGATCACCCGTTTGCCGCGGATCAGCGCGCGGTTCACGTTCAGCTTGAGCCGCACCCCCATGTTGCGGATCTGCTCGGAGGGCTCGATGAACGTGCGGCCCATATATTGGTTGCGGGTGATGCCGAGGCCGAAGGGGATACCGCTTTCGGCCGCATAACCGATGGCGGCGGGGGTGCCGGAATCCGGCACCGGGCACACGAGATCCGCCTCGACCGGGGCCTCGCGCGCCAGCTCCACCCCGATCTGGCGCCGGGTCTCATAGACCGAACGGCCGCCGACGATGCTGTCGGGGCGCGAGAAATACACCTGCTCGAAGATGCATGACCGCGATTTGGCGGGCGCGAACGGGCGCGAGGACGTGACCTGGCCGTTCTCGATCACCACCATCTCGCCGGGTTCGACCTCGCGGATGAATTCGGCACCGATGATGTCGAGCGCGCAGGTCTCCGACGCCAGCACCCAGCCCTCGCCGAGCCGCCCGATCACCAGCGGCCGCACGCCCAAAGCGTCGCGCACGCCCATCAGCTTGGTGCGGGTCATGGCGATCACCGAGAAGGCGCCCTCGACCAGGCGAAGCGCATCCTTCAGCCGCTCGGCCTGGGTCTTTTGCAGGGACCGCGCCATCAGATGGATGATACATTCCGAATCCGACGAGGACTGGAAGATCGCACCGCGGGCGATCAGGTCTTTCCTGAGCCGTGCGGCGTTGGTCAGGTTGCCGTTATGGGCGATGGCGCAGCCGCCGATGGCGAATTCGCCGAAGAAGGGCTGCACGTCGCGGATCTGCGCCGCGCCCTTCGATCCGGCGGTGGAATAGCGCACATGGCCGATGCCGAGACTGCCGGGAAGCAGCTTCATGACGCCGGCCGAGGTGAAGGTGTCGCGGACATAGCCGAAGCGGCGTTCCGAATGGAAGCCGGTCTCGGGCTCGTAGGTGACGATGCCACCCGCCTCCTGGCCGCGATGTTGCAGCGCGTGCAGGCCGAGGGCTACGAAATTCGCGGCATCGGTGAGACCGATGACACCGAAAATCCCGCATTCTTCCTTGAGCTTGTCGCCGTCGTTCAGGGGTTCGAACGGGTGGGCGGGGAAGCGGCGCATGTGGCCTCCGAATCCGGGCTGTCTCTGCGGGGTGATGTAGTGCGTCAGGATGCCACTGTCACCCCCTGCTGTCATGCTTATGTTGCAGGGCGGAAGGTGCG
>NZ_UXAW01000105.1 GCF_900609055.1 Pseudogemmobacter humi
CCTCCCGCCCCGGCAACCGGGGCTGATGGCTGAGGCCCCCACCTGCTTTCGATAATACAACATCCCCGACCAGAAAAGCGCAGGCAAACCCGCCTGCGCTTTCCCTTTTCGAACATCGGAGGGGGGCTCGGGCTCTGCCCCTCATACGACGCGCCGCCGCCAGGGAACGGCACCGGGGAAGAGCAGCGCGAGGAAAGCCGCGCCAGACACACCCCGCGCGCGCCCGGCCACTCACCCACAAAATGAACCAAACGCCGCCGCCCGCCCATGCGCCGGAAGCACCCGCAAAGGACATCTCGTCAAAGACTTGCGCGCAGCGCCCCGCACCTCAGATATAGCCGCGCCACAAAAGCCAGCCGGCAAAGCCAAGCCCCACCACCAGCAAAGAAAACCCCACCGAAGCCGCAACCCGACCGACCACACCTCGAAACCAGGCGCCAGAACCGCCAGCAGAAAAATGGCGCAGGCAGATGTCGTAATCGCGCGCGACATCTCCCTCGTCGAGCTGCGCCTGAAGTTTGGGATTGCGCGCCATTTCCGCGGCGCGGGCGAGCGATTTCGCCGCCGCGCGCACACGGCGCGGCAGTTTGCGCCCGGAATGGCGCAGTTTGGCCTCGAAATCGCGGCCGCGCGCGCCGAGGCGCTCGGACAGCAGTCCCTCGACCCGATCGGCCATCTGACGGATGGTCACCGCGCTCATGCGCATCCCCCTGAAGTGGCGGAATTATCCGCAAATCGCGGCCGCACCGCAACCACTCTGGCCTCGCACAATCCGTTTCGATATGGAAACGCTCATGCTTGCCACGATCCGCCACCCCGCCACGGCCCCCGACGGCGCCCTTCCCCTGGTCATCGCGCATGGGCTTTACGGCTCGGCGCGCAACTGGAATGTGATCGCGCGGCGGCTTGCCGACCGGCGCGAGGTGATCGCGGTCGATATGCGCAACCACGGCGAAAGCCCGCGGGCGGACAGCCAGTCCTATCCCGATATGGCCGCCGATCTGGCCGGGGTGATCGAAACCCTCGGCGGGCGCGCCGATCTGATGGGCCATTCGATGGGCGGGAAGGCCGCGATGCAACTGGCGCTGACCCGGGGCGATCTGATCCGCCGCCTGGTCGTCGCCGATATCGCCCCGGTGGCCTACAGCCATGACCAGAGCCGACACGCCCAGGCGATGCGGGGGCTGGATCTGACCGGCCTGACCACCCGCGGCGAGGCCGACCGGCGGCTTTCGGCGACGGTCGAAGATCCGGCGCTGCGCGCCTTCTTCCTGCAATCGCTGGACCTCAAGGCCGGGGGCGGGCCGCGCTGGCGGCTCAATCTCGACGTGCTGGAGGCCGAAATGGCGAAGATCGTCGGCTGGCCGGGCACCGAAGGCCGCTTCGACGGGCCCGCGCTGTTCCTGACCGGGGGCGACAGCCATTATGTCCGCCCCGAACATCGCGAGACGATCCGCGCGCTGTTCCCCCAGGCGCGGTTCGCGAAGATCCCCGGCACCGGCCACTGGCTGCATGCCGAGAAGCCACGCGAATTCGAGGAAACCCTGCGGGTGTTCCTGAACGCCTGAGGCCGCTCAGGACGAGAGCTGCCGCGCGATCATCCAGGCCACCGGCAGCGCCAGCACCGCGCCGATGGCGGCGCCGAGAACGATGGGCTGCACCGCGACCTGGCCCGAGGCCAGCGCCACCACCACGCCCACCCCCGCAAGCGTGGGCAGGGTGATGGAGAGCAACAACAGGAACAGGCGGGTCATCTGGCGGGCCTCCTCTGGCGGCGGTGATGCCGCCTTGTGGCACGAAATCCGCGCCCCGGCTTTGACACGGGTCAAACCGGCGCCGCACCGGCGATCTGCGACCACAAAAGCGCCGCGCGGGCCAGCGCCTGCGTCTCATCCCCGGCGGCGCCCGCGCGTCCGCGCGCCCGCGCATTGGCCAGATCGTTCAGCACGCCCAATTCGTCCTGGAGATCCTGCATCGCGCCGCGCAGGGCCTCCCATTCGCGGGCGGGCCAGAGCGGCGCGAAGAACTCGACCAGATAGCGCAGCGTTTTCATATCCTTGCGGAACTCGTGTCGCTCCTCCTCCGGCAAGGCGGCCAGATCGTCGCCATGGGCCAGCGCGGCGGCCCAGGCCGCATCCAGCGCCGTGGCAGCCAGCCCCCCCACGGGCGCCGCCCGCGCCGCCAGCCCGCGCGGGCCGGTCCTGAGCAATTCGCCCGCGGCATAAGCGCGTTTCAGCGCCGGGGCGAAAGCCACCGCCTTTTCCTTGCGCAACTGTTTGCGGATGCGGCTCCGCAGCGCCGCGGTGGAGCGTGTGAGGGATTTCCCCGCCGCCTCGCCCTTCGCTGCCAGGAAGACATCGGCATCGCGCACCTCGCCGAGCGCGCGGAAGATCCGTTTCGCCGCCGCCCGCGCCGATGCCGCCGGTTTGCGCCGCAGGATCGGGGCGAAAGCGTCCAGCGCGGTGGTCAGCCGCCTGAGCGCCACCCGCGCCTTGTGCGGCCCGCTTTCGTCATCGCTTTCCAGAAACACCGCAAGCTGGCGGTCGGTCTCGTCGCAGAGCCGGACGAGGATCAGACCGAGCGCCGCCTCGCCGCTCATATCCGCCGCGATGGCCTCGTTCTCGGGCGCGTCTTCGGTCACATCCGGCCTCCGGGCAGGGTTCGCCCGTTCTGCCTAAGCGCCGAATGAAACAGCTTCATGTCAGCCGGTCAGCGGGTGGCGGGCTACAGACTGGCGGGCAGATCGGCGGGCGTTACCCTTTCGGCCGGCCGGAACGGCGCTTTGAGCGGGCCGTGAAAGCCGTATCTGCCCGGCGCCATGATCCGTTCCGCCTGCGGGCGCGGATCAGGCATCCCGGCCCGGCCAGCCGTGCGGTCGGCGAAAGCCTCCGCGCGGCATATGGCAAATCGCGAAACGTCCGAACTCCATCATGCGACCGTTTCCCGCCGCTCATGATGGCCGTTCCTCACCAGGCCGCGCCCCGGCAAGAGGAGAGGTGAGGAAACCGTCGCGCCCGCGGCCCGGGCCGTGCTATGGAACCGGCAGCGACAGACCAGACGGAACGCCCGATGCCAGAGCCCCCTGCCCCGCCCGCCAACGAGATTTCGGCCTTCGCCGGTTTCCTCGGCCTGAAGATCCTGCTCCTCGGCCCCGAGCGGGTGGAGGCCGAACTGCCGGTGCGGCCCGAGTTGCTGAACCGCAACGGCGTGCTGCACGGGGGCGCGATCATGGCGCTGGCCGATGTGCTGGGCGGGGCGGGAACCTTCGCCAGCCTCGCCCCTGGCCAGGGCACGACCACGGTCGAGAGCAAGACGAACTTCTTCCGCCCGCTGCCGCCGGACGAGCCCGCGCGGGCGGTCTCGGTGCCATTGCACAAGGGGCGGCGCACCATGGTCTGGCAGACCTCGGTCCTGCGCGCCGATGGCAAGCTGGCGGCCATGATCACCCAGACCCAGATGATCCTCGACCCGGCGGCGCCCGGCTGAAGCGGAAGCCGACCTCCGACCCGCCGTAACGAAAAAGGGGCGCCGGAGCGCCCCTTTTCCTGCCGGATACTACGGCTTATTTCGCCACGAATTCAAAGGAATAGGAGCGGCCGACACCGGGCGGCGGCGGCGGGAACGGCGCCGCGCGGCGGATGTGATCCAGCGCCACCTGATCGACTTTGGCCGAGCCCGAGCTGCGCGCGATCCGCACACCGGCCAGCCCGCCACCCTCGGCGATGGTGAAGCTGACCACGGCGACACCCTTCTCGCCCGCGCGCTGCTTTTTGGTGCCGCGCACCTTCTTCATCACCGAAGCCGCATAGGATTTGGCCGAGGCCTTGCCGCTGCCGGCCGAGGCCTGGGCGTTCGAGGCCTGTTTCGACGCCTTTGCCGCGGCAGCCTCTTCCGAGGCTTTCTTTTTCGGCTTCTCTTTGGTCTTTTCTTTGGGTTTCTCAGCCGTTTTCTTCGGCTTTTCCTTCTCGACAGGCTTGGGCTTGGGTTTGGGGATCTCGACCACCGGGGCGGGCGGCGGCTCGATCTCGGGCTCGGGGATGTCCTCGGCCAGCATTTCCTCGATCACCGGGGTCTCGTCGGGCACGTCGGGCGCCTCGGTCAGTTCCGGCGTCTCGGGCATATCCTCGGTATCGGGCGCCTCAACCTTTTCCGAAGGCGCCTGATCCACCACATCGGGCGACGGCTCCGCCATCGCCTCGACCGCCGGAACCGGCGGCAGCATCACGAGGATCGCCTCGCTGGCATCGCCGACCGCATCGCCGGACTCCTGGATCGCCAGCGCCCAGGCCCCGATCGCCGAGACCAGAAGCGCCGAGACCGAGGTCGACACCAGCCAGCCGAAGGTCGACCGGCGCGACGCGGTATTGTGGGATGGCAGCAGAGGACAGGTCATGGCGCATCTCCTTCGCCTGCCGCCGCCGCCGCGCCTTCCAGGCCGACGAGGGCGACTTTCAGGTAGCCAGCGTTCCGAAGCTCGTCAAGGACGACCATCAGTTCGCCATAAGGGATCTCTTTGTCCGCGCGGAAGAATACCGCCGTCTCGCGGTCGCCGCCGGTCTTTTCGTCCAGCACCGCCTGAAGCGCGCCGGCCGGGACCGGCTCGTTGCCCAAAGACAGCACCCGGTCGAGGCCCAGAGACAGCCAGAGCGGCTCATCAGGGCGTTCCTGCGGCTGCGCGCTGGTGCCGGGCAGGTTGACCGGCACGTCCACGGTGGACAGGGGCGCGGCCACCATGAAGACGATCAGCAGCACCAGCATCACGTCGATGAAGGGCGTGACGTTGATTTCCGAAACTTCGGCGTCTTCGTCTTCGGTGCCGCCGCCGGTCGATGCGCCCATGATTCAGCCCCCCGCCGCCAGCCGGTCGAGCGCCCGGCTTTGCAGCCGCGACGCCGCGGCGCCGATGTCGCCCAGCTGATGGCGGTATTTCGCCAGCCGCCGGGTGCAGATGTTGTAGATCAGCACCGCCGGGATCGCGGCAGCAAGGCCGATGGCGGTGGCAAGCAGCGCCTCGGCGATGCCCGGTGCCACCACGGCAAGGTTGGTGGTCTTGGTCTCGGCGATGGCGATGAAGCTGTTCATGATGCCGAACACGGTGCCGAACAGCCCGACGAAAGGCGCCAGCGAGCCGATCGAGGCAAGGATCCCGGTGCCCGCGCGCAGCTTCTGCGCGGCGCCGGCCTCGATCCGGGTCATGGCGGCGCTGGTGCGCTCGCGCACGCCGGGGATCAGCACCGGCTCGGCCTCGGCGAGGCGGAGTTCCTCATATGCGGCGCGGATGATATCGGCCGAGGGGCCCCGGCGCGCGGCCACCGCCGAGGCGGCCTCGTGCAGGCCGGGCGCGGCTTCCAGCTGGCGCGCGGTGCGGCGCATCGAGGCGAAGGCGAAGGCGAATTCGGCGGTCTTGTGGATCAGGATCACCAGCGCGGCGAAAGCGGCGATGGCAAGGCCCACCATCACCCCCTGCACCACCCAATGCGCCTCCCAGAACAAGGCGTCGAGCTTGACGCTGTGGACCGGCATCGGCCCCGCGGCGGGCGCGGCGGGATCAGCGGCAGCGGGCGTAGCGGCGGGAGTGGTCTCGGGCGCACCTGCCGGAGCTTCCGCGGCGGCGGGCTGTTCTGCCGCGCCGCTGGCAGGGTCGGCCACCGGATCCGCGGCGGGGGCCGGTTCGGTCCCGGTCGCAGGCGTCGCGGGGGCAGCCTCTTCCGCGCCGGGCGCGGCGGGCGCAGCGGGCGCCTCATCGCCCACATTGGGCAGGGCTCCGGCGCCGGTGTCGGCCGCGGGTGCATCGGACAGGCCTGGCGCCTCGGTCGAAACCGCCGGAGGTGCCGTTTCCTGCGCGGCGGCCATACCGCCCGTCAGAAGAAGAAAAGTGATCAGTGCCGCGCGCATCTTCATCTTACCAGTTCATTTCTTTTGAATCGCAGTTCCGGCATGATGCCGGAGGACAGAAAGCCGGCCGCATCGCGGGCGCGGCCTGTCGGGGGTGGCTGAAGAAACGACCGGACATGGCACTCTTTCCGTTCCCTGTTCCGACCCGCCCCGGCGCACGAAACGCCGGTTACGGCCCCTGCCGGGCCCGCGACGCAATGGCCACGGGCGACGGTCCTTCCACCCGATCAGCATCCCGCCGGAGGCTTGCCCCGCCAGCGGCGGCTGCGCTGGCAAAGCAGCAGTATCCGACTTGATCTGTCAGGAAAAGGCTTTAGGAATACCGACTTTAATTGTCAAGTATGCCTGCGCCACCACCCTCCGAAAGCCCGGTTTCGCAGGCTGTTCAGCGGCTTTGGAAGGCCGGTTTTTCCCGCGAATGAGCCTGGGGCGGCGGCCCGGCTTTGCAGATGCGGCATCCCGCCACACCCCGGGCCGAATCGGCGGCTCAGCCGACCGGCACCATATGATTGTCCCAGGCCACCGGCGCATGGCGCAGCGGGATCAGCTCATCCCCCGCGATCCGCCACAGCCCGCCGCCGCCGTCCGAGGCCGCGAAATCCGTCCCGAGCGGCGCAAGGCCGCAGATGTCGGCGCGGCGCAGGGTGGCGAGGGGTGCGCCCTGATCGGAAAACACCATCACCGCGCCGCCGCGCGGCGAGGAAATCGCCACCCGCCCGCCCGAGGCCGCGATCGAACCGGCATAGCCCTGCATGGTGAAGGCATCCTCCGGCGCGGGCGGGCAGAGAATCGGCGCGCCGCCAGGCGTCCACAAGCCGAGCAGCGGCACCGGCTCGGCCGGGTCGCCCTCCCATTGCATGGCAAAGCCGACGCCCCCGCCCACCAGCGCCAGATGGCGGATCGAATTCTGATGCAGCGCGGGCTCCAGTTCCGCGATCTCCAGCACTTCGCCGCCGGGCGAGAGCAGCGCCAGATTGGGCCGCATCCGGTCGATATTCAGCTTGCTGCGGTCGGCGGGGTCGGTCTCGATCCCGCCGTTCGCCACCACCAGCCGTCCGTCCGCCAGCCGCTTCATGTCATGCGGACCGATGCCGCCCGAGCCCCATTCGCCGATCCGGGTGTAGCCTTCCGTCTCCCACAGCCCGATGCGGCCCTGCGATCCCTCGGCCACCACTTCCGAGGTCATCAGAAGCGCCCCGTCGGCGGAAAACGCGCCATGGCCGTTGAACTGCCGCCCCCCGGGCGGGGTCAGCCGGTGCCGCAGCGCCCCGGTGAAACAGTCGATCACCAGCGCGAAAGTGCCGGGGCGCCGGGCGAAAGCCACCGCCTCGGCGCGCGAGGGATGTGCCGCCGCCGCATGGCCGCGCGCGGGAAGCGGGATCGCGAACAGGCTTTCGCCTGCCGGACCCAGCCCGTGCAGCACGTAATCCTCGCCGGCGCGGCCCGCCGTCAGCCAGGCCGGGCTGCCCACATCGGCCCAGCCGATGCCCGGCAGCGACAGCGAGGCGAGACCGGCCAGAAATCCGCGTCGCGTGGCCATCTCAGTCCCCGTCCTGCGCGTTGAACCCAATCCCCACGCCAAGCGCCGGGGCCATTTCCGCCATCGCGGCGGCGCGGATCGCCTTCACATATTGCCGCAAAAGCGCGATCTCCGCATGTTTCGCGGGGTCGGCGACGCCCGCGAAGACCGGATCCTTCAGCTTGCCGCCATGGGCAATGGCGCGGTCAAAGGCGGCAAGGGTCGCTTCGGCCTCGGGCAGCAGCGCCGCCGCCAGCCGGCGCAGACCCTGAAGATTCACCGCGACATTGCGCTGGCTGCGCGCCGAGGCCTTCGCTTCGGCCCGTTCCGGGCGCGGCTTCTCATCGCCGAGCGGGCGGCCGAGCCGCTGGTCGGCGATGAATTCCAGCCCCGCCATCATCTGGGTGAAGACGGCCTGGCGGGCCTCGGCGGGGCTCAGGTAGCGGGTGTTCCCCGCCTCGCCCGCCGTCAGGAGCGTGGCGGCGAAACCGGCGTCGCCCTGCCAGCCCGCCTCGATCTCCTGCGCCAGCCGCGCCAGATCGGCGGCGGTCGCCCGGATCAGCGGACAGGGATCGGCGGGCAGGTCCTGCGGCCAGAGCAGCCGCTCCAGCCCCGACAGCCCGCGCGCGGCGACCGACTGGTCGCGGAAATCCTCCGGCTCCAGCCTGGCCGGATCGCCGGTCAGGAGCGCCCGCTGCGCTTTGGCGCCCAGCCCCTTCGGGTCGGGCCAGAACCAGATCGCCAGCGCCCTGCCCTTGTCCTCGGCCGGGCCGAAATGCAGGAAAGACACCCCGAGCCAGGCGTCGAGCGCCTCGTGGAACGCCGGGCGCAAAGCCTCTGCCTCACAGCTTTGCGCCGCCGCCTCTGCCAGCGCATCGGCCGCAGCGGTGAAACGGGCGTAACCGGGCAGGATCACCTCCTCCACCGCCTCGCGGGTGTCGGCGAAGGCAGGCGCGGCGCAGAGGGCAAGCGCGAGGGTCAGACGCATCACAGGCTCTCCAGGAAGGCGATCAGCGCCTCGCGGTCTTCGGTCGGCAGGGCGATCACCGCCTCGCGTTGCGCTTCGGCCTCGCCGCCGTGCCACAGGACGGCCTCAAGGATGCTGCGCGCGCGGCCATCATGCAGGAAATATGTATGGCCGGAAACCTGTTTGGTCAGCCCGATCCCCCACAGGGGCGGCGTGCGCCATTCGCGGCCCGAGGCGCGGCCCTCGGGGCGGTTGTCGGCCAGGCCCTCGCCCATGTCGTGTAGCAAAAGGTCGGTCCAGGGCCAGATCAGCTGGAAGCTCTGCTCGGGCTGGCCCTTCAGCCGATGCGTCACGAATTTTGGATTGTGGCAGCCGGTGCAGTTCAGCCCGTAGAAGATTTCCTTGCCGCGCAGGACCTGGGGCGCGTCGGGGTTGCGCCGCTCGGGGACGCCGAGGTTGCGCGCGTAAAAGGCCACCAGATCAAGGCTTTGCAGATCGACCTCCAGCCCGTCGCGGATCCCCGGCTCCTGCCCGTGCGGGGCGGCGCGGCAGTCGCTTTGCGCCGGGGTGCATTCGCCCCAGGGATCGGGGACGACCGGGGTGGAGAGCCCCATATCGCCCGAAAACGCATCGGCCGATTGCTGGCGCACGGTGGGCGTGCCCGCCTTCAGCCCGAACCGCCCCAGCATCGGCACGCCGAATTCCTGCGAGGGCACAATGGAAATGCGCCCGGAAATTCCGTCGCCGTCCTGGTCGTCGGGATCGGCGAGCGCGATGATATCGGCGGCCGGGATCGCCTCCAGGAGCCCCAGCCCGATCATCTGCGGCGCGACGCGCGGCGAGAGCATGAGATCGGGGTGCAACTCGCCGTAGCCGGGGGTCGAGATGGAATATTCGGGCTGGCGCAGCATGACCACGCTGCCATCGGCGAGCGTCACCGGGGTCTCGTTCCAGTCGATCTCCATCCGCCCCTCGGCCCGGTGGCCGGGCGCGGCGAAATCCTGAAGCTGGCCGCCGTAGACCGGATCGGGCTGCGTCGCCAGCCATTCCGCGATGCCTTCGGGCGCGGGCCCGCCGGGCAGCGACAGCCGCAGGAACATCGAGACGCGGCCATCCTGCGGCCCCTCGGGCGGATGGCCGCGGCCGTCCTTGAGGTGGCAATCCTGGCAGCCGCGCGCGTTGTAAAGCGGCCCGAGCCCGTCCGAGGCTTTGGTCGAGGACGGCGCCGCGACCCAGGTCTTGCGAAACAGCGCATTCCCGAGCTTGAAATCCATCTCATGCGCGAAGGGCATATTGGCCGAGAAGATCGAGAAAGCATCGGCATTGGCCCGGAGCCGCACCGTGGCCGCGCCGCCGGGCATGGCCTCGAACGGCTCGGGCAGGGTGAAATCGGCAGGCGGAGCGAGGACTTTGGCGATCCGTGCCGCCTCGGCCACGGTCCGGGGGATGACCGGCAGGTGGCGGTCGTCCAGGTCCTGCGCGACGGCGGGAATGGCCAGGGCAGAGAGCAGAAACGGGATGAGCGGGCGAAACATCGGAGGCTTCCTTTCGCCCCCCTGTCCTGATGGTTTTCCCCGAGTCTTTCAATCGGAAAACTGGGCTGCGACCGCGAGTCTCAGGGCCGCCCTGGCGGGTGGGCGGACGCGGCGCCCCGGGCCACAGCCGCCCTGCCGGAAAGCGGCCAGGCAATGGCCAGCGTCGGCACGGGGGGCTGTCTGCCCCCCGGAGCGGCCTCCGGCCGCTCTCCCCCCGAGAGTATTTATATCAAGGTGAAAGCAGCATGGCCCCCGCGTATTTCTGTCTTCGGATGTCCCCGGGGACGGTCATCGGATCGGGGAAGCGATGCACGGGGGCGCAGGATCCTGGGAGCAGACAATGCCCGCCCGCTTCCCGCAGATGATCGGGGCGATCTTGCCGTTCCGAACGCCGGGCGGCCGCCGCAAGCCGCTCGCCATAAGGTCGGACCATCTGTGGCAGCGTATCGGATGGGGGGTGGCTGCGTCAGAAGCCGGTCGGACATGGCTGGGGAGAACATCTTCCCGCAGGCCCGATGGCGGTCTTTCGTTTCGCTGTGGGTTGCTTTGACCGGCGTCAGAGGAAGTGATCCTTCGCAGGTTTTTGAAAACCGGAGTTTTGGGCTCAGTCTGGGCACCCCGCGGCAGGACGCTCGGGCCCGCCTCAGGCACATCCACGTGCCGGAATGAAACCAGGGCTCTGCCGGTGCGGCTGTAGCAACGAGGCGCGTTTTCGTAGTCAGGGCGAATGATCCGGCGCTTCCTCAGCCAGCGGGCGATCCCTGTACGCAGGGTCGGGGGGCAGGAGACCATCACCCCCTTGCTAGGGAAAAACCCGTCTGCGTCGCAGGCCAATGTATTCTTATGCAGAGAGTCCCTTCACTGCCGCGCCGGGCAGAAGAAACCGCGGGGACGGCTCTCGCTGCCCCCGCCCGGCCGCAAATGAAAAGGCGCCCCGCGGGGCGCCTGGTCGCGGCGGATCACTCCTGCTCGTTGGCAGGCGAGGCGTTCAGCAGCCCGTAGTGCTTTTCGCCCAGTTGCTCGTAGAGGCCGATCTGGGTTTCCAGGAAGTCGATATGGCCTTCCTCATCCCCGATCAGCTCGTCGAACAGGGCGCGGCTGACGTAATCGCCGACCTGGTCGCAGTATTTGCGCGCCTCGATATAGAGATCGCGCGCGCCATGTTCGGCGGCGAGATCAGCGTCCAGCACTTCCCGAACATTCTGGCCGATCCGCAGCGAATCCAGCTTTTGCAGATTCGGATGGCCTTCGAGAAAGATGATGCGGGTGATGAATTTATCCGCGTGATGCATCTCTTCGATCGATTCCGCGCGCGCCTTGGCCGCGAGCTTGCCGTAGCCCCAGTCGTCCAGCAGGCGGTAATGCAGCCAGTACTGGCTGACCGCGGTCAGTTCCGACCGGAGACCGGCGTTGAGATATTCGATGACTTTGGCGTCGCCCTTCATGGCTTTCCCCATTCGTTGCGCAGGCCTCTGCCTGCCGCGCTGCGTATGGAGGTGAAGGTAAGCGCCATCGTTTCCGCTGTCCATGGGGGGCGCGGAAATTTTTTAGAATAATTCTAAATCCGACAGAAACACCTGGATCAGGCGCCGGTCGGGGCAACCTATCCCAGCCGTCTGGCCCGCATCCGTTTCAGCATCGGAACCGCGGGCTGCGCCGGATCGTCGGCCACGCCGAAGCTGTCGCAGCCGCGCATCGTGTCGAGGAACAGCGGCATGCAGCCGCCGCAATCGGCCTTCTTGCCGAGCGCGTGATAGACCTTGCCCGGGGTGATGATCGTCGACGGGTCCGAGGCGCGCATCCAGTCCACCGCGGCGCGGATCTCGTGATCGGCGATGCTCATGCAGGAACAAACGATCATCGTGCTCTCCGGCCTATTGGAAAACGGCGTTGGGGTTGTCGAGGCTGTCGGAGCCCTCGAAGTCGATCTTCGAGAGGCCGAGCGCCGCCACCGCGCGCTCGATCGAGGCAGTCTGCGTCACCAGCGCATTCACCGCCCCCATGATCAGCTTCTCGCCCTGTTCGTTGCCCGGGGCGAGCATCTGGTCATAGGCGAAACCCTCTTCGGCGGCGGTTTTGATCGCGTTCAGCGCGGCAACCGAGGAATCGAGTTCCGCTTTCAGCTGGTTGTCCACCGCCGGGTCCTTTTCGGCCACCAGATCCGACAGCGAGGGGCCGGTGATCTCGGTGCCGTCGATCCGGGTATAGCTGCCGAGATAGACGTTACGGATGCCCACCCCGTCGTAGTAATGGCTGTTGTGGGTGTTGTCCGAGAAACAGTCGTGTTCCTCCTCGGGGTCCGACAGCATCAGGCCGAGCTTCATCCGCTCGCCCGCCAGCTCGCCATAGGACAGGCTGCCCATGCCGGTCAGCATCGCCATCAGCCCCGCCTCGGGGTCGGAGATCACCGCCTCGCGCGCCTCGCCGCCCTCGGTCCATTGCGCGGCCATGAACTCCAGATCCGAGACCAGCAGATCGCCCGCCGCCAGCAGATAGGCGGCGCGGCGGTCGCAATTGCCGCCGGTGCAGGCGTCGCCATTGGCGAAATCGGTCCAGGGCCGGTTGCCGGCGCCGGCTTCGGTGCCGTTCAGGTCCTGGCCCCAGAGCAGAAACTCGATGGCGTGATAGCCCGAGGCGACATTGGCCTCGATCCCGTCGGCCTCCTGGAGCACCCCGGAGATCAGTTCCGGGGTGATGCTGGTGGCGTCAACCTCGGCCCCCGAGAGGGTGAATTTCGGCGTGGCGATCACGTTCAGGGTGGCGAGCGGGTTCTCCTCGCTTTCGCCGTAAGAGGCGTCGACATAGTCGATCAGCCCCTCGTCCAGCGGCCAGGCGTTGACCTTGCCTTCCCAGTCGTCGACGATCGGATTGCCGAAGCGGAAGGCCTCGGTCTGCTGATAGGGCACACGCGAGGCGAGCCAGGCCGCGCGGGCCGCGTCGAGATTTTCCTGCGAGGGCTGCGCGACCAGCCCCGCCAGCGCCTCGCGCAGGCTGCGCGCGGTGGCGAGGCTGTCGGCATAACCCGCCTCGGCGATATCGGCGTAATGCGCCACCACTTCGGCAGGCCCGGCCGCAAGCACGGGAGAGGTCAATGCGGTGCAGGCAAGGGCTGCGGTGGCGATACGGCGACGGATCAACGCTTTACTCCGGCAAGAGTGATGAAACCGCCATCCTCCGCCACCCGCATCGGGCGGTCTGATCGCAAGGCAAGAGGGCTCGGTCCGGTCATGAGGCAGATCGCTTGTCAGATCCCGGGGCGGCAGGACGAAAGCCCCGGCTGATTGACCGAATGGATGACAAGTTTTATCGGAAAAGTAAAGCCGAGAATTTTGGTCGGACACTCACAACCAGGCGAGGCCCCCCCCTTGTGGCGTGACACGAACTTTTGCAGTGCGTGACACGAGTATTTGCAGCAGAGCGATTTTGTAAAACTAGGTGTTGAAGGCCTGTTCAAAGGGGCATCACGTCCACTTTCCGGTGCCGAGCCCAGCTGAGGCGAGACGACCGCCCCCTATGACCTTGGACCCGCCATGGCCTTAGCGAGAATCGCGGCGGCGGAAATGTCCATGCTCGGATCCTCGTCCCTGATCACGCCGTCCTGGCTGGGTCTGAAGAGCGTAGCAAGAACGATCGCCTCCTGCTCGCGCGAGACGCTGTTATCCATGACCAGTGCCAGATACGCCTCGGTAAAGGCTTTCCTCTCCTCGCAGCCCAACGCCAGATGGCGCTCGCTCAGGTAGATCTTGCTGAAGAAGCGCATCGCCCAGATCAGCATCGACGCGACCAGCAGCAGGCCCCCCACGGTCACCGGCCCCTTGAATGAGAAGGCTGTTTCGCAGATCCCAGTGTCAGGATCGCATCTGATCGTGCTGAAGGACTCGGCGACAAAATCTCCAAAGCAGAACACCACCAGGGCAGCCGCAACCACGGTCAGGACCAGAACAGCCAGGAACGCGATGAACGCCCTCCGGGAGGCCTTTCGATGTTCCTGTCCCTTGGTGTTCCAGAGAAGAGCCGGAGCCCGATACTGAAGGTGGTGGGTGAAGGTGTTATGGGTCTCTGCCCACCGCGCCTCCCACGCCTGTCGCATGTCCACAAATGCCGTCTGCTCGTCGTCTATCAGCCGGGCCGAGGTGCGCTTGAAGGCAGCTACACGGGCGTTGATCCGGCTATCGGTCCGATCCATATGAGCATCGAATTTCGTGACGTCTTCAGCAAGCTGGCTGCCCCTTGTCTGAAGCTCCTCGACCAGAGCACCGAGCTTTTCGGCCTCCACCTCCACCTTCTGAACCACGGATCGTAGTTGCAGTGCCTTTAACATCTGCCGGCGCGATAAGACCAACACCGCTCCCAGTCGATCCGCCCCCACAGATGTCCCGCTGCGGTCGGTGCGAGGCTGAACCCAGTCATGCTGCACCCACCAATGGCGCGCCACGCAAGCGGCTTCATAAATATCGCCGTTTTCAAGCAGATCTATAAGGACTGAGCCAGTTATAGACTCCCTGGGCGGCAACACCGCGAAAGACGGTGCCGCGGAAACCGAATACTCGCCTGCACCGAAATCATGTGCTGCGATGGCTCCTTCAAGCGCATCATAGTGTGTCTGAAACGTTTCTCTGGTTTCTTGTAGATACAGCTTGTTTCGACCTGACGCGTTCTGAGTCAACTTTTTCCAGAACTCCTTCTCGCGGCGAAGGATCTGCTGCAACGCTTCCAGACTTCCCGCCTCAAACAGTGTGCCTGCGGAAGATGTAATTCTGAAACTATGTTTCGACGCCAAATCCTGCCCTCCGAATGAACATCAGGAGCATTGACCGTTTCAACCTCCTTGGCAAACCTTGGTTCACCGCCACTCACGCCGCCCAAGCGGTCTAGGATTCGGGCGAGTTCGGGCGCCGTTGCCGCCGAGCCACGGGGCCACGGGGGCCACCGGCGGGACGGGAATCATCGACTCCGTCATGTGATCGTGTTCCAAGGATGCCGCCCTCGCGAGGGTGGAGCGGCCATGAGCTTGTGCTGGTCGGCGGGGCGCTGTGAGAGGTTTCCCCGTGTCGGAGAGGGCTGCAACCCTCTCCGGCCTCCCTTGAGGCCGTAAGTCATGCAGCTGGCGGCACGGCCCTTTCCAGCCCCAAGATAACCATCGCGGCATTCACATCATCACCAATGACTGCGCGCTGCCCGGCTTGCGGACGAACGGCGCGAAGGGGTTAAACATGGCTGTCCGGGAGCCGGATCCGGCCGTCACCGGACACCCCGACCGGATCGGGAAAGCGCAGCGCCTCGGGCGCGTCAGGCCCGTGGGGCAGCAGCACGGTGACGTGCCAGACGCCCTCGATCAGTGCGGGCTGACCGACGATCAGCGGATGCGGATCTGCCCCGGCATCGTAGCCGGCGAGATCGACCGGCTGGCCGTCGATCTCCAGCACGGCGCCGGAGACCGCGAGGACAGGGACCGGCCAGTCGGCGCGGATCGGGGATAAGGTGATGATCATGGAAACCTCCTCAGAACCAGCGGCCGATGGCCTGGGCGCGGATCGGCACGGTGCCGGCCCTGGTGACGGCGGACAGCGCCCGCAGCGTGGCGCTCGTGGTGCTGGGCACATAGGGCACTGAGCCAAAGCTATGGGCCTCGGCCGGCGCGCAGGTCACTACCGGCGCAACCGCGAAGGAGGCCGGGAATGTCCAGGCCACATCGCCCGACGAAAACAGCCCGCCGACAACCGTGCTGGCGTTCGGCGCGCTCAGATCGGTGCGGGTGCAGATCTGGGTGCCGTCCGCCCAGCGGACATATTCGCCGTTGGCGTTCAATCCGCGCTCGATCACTGCGCCGGTGGGCACCCCGGACGCCTGCGCGACGGTCCCGACGATCCGGCCCTGATTGATCACCTCGCGCCACGCGGTCCACACTCCGCCGGTCAGCGCCCGCACGAACTGCCGCGCTGTCCCGGTCCCGGAGATCCCGGTGAAAAGCGTCAGCGTCTGGACCCCGTGCAGGTCGTTGTGCCGCTGATACTGGCCGATGAACCAGACCCCGGAGCCCCCGACCGGCGCATTGGCGGCGTTGTTGGCAGAGTAGATCACGCCGCCGGCCGTGGCGTTGTTCCAGTCGCTGACAGCGACAGCATTGGCCAGAAGCCCGGCATCGCCGACCTTGAGCATCCGCCCGGCCGTGGTGTCGGTCGCGCTCTCCGTCCTGATCAGTTCGAGGGTGGAACGCATCGCCGCGGCATTGGCATCATCGAGCAGCGTCCGCGCGAAGGGTGTCAGATCGGTCGCGGCCATGACCCCCTCGCCGGTCCAGTAAGGCAGCTTATTGGCGCCCGAGGCCAGCTGACCCAGAGACAGCAGCGTCCCGCCCGCCAACTGTTGCAACAGCGCGTTGATGGCGACCTGAAGCCGGACGTTGTCGTCGAGCAGCGTCACGTCATAGGCCGCGCCGGCCAGCGCAGACCCCGGCCATGGCCGCACGAGGGTCAGCGAGGTGGCGCTGGCGATCGACAGGATCGGCACCGAAAGCCCGCGCGCGGTGAACATGTCGCCCGGCCGAAGCCCGGCGGTCAGCCAGCCGGTGCCGGTGCCGGTCACCACGGCGCCGTTGGCCGCTACCGAGATCGTGCCGGTGGAATAGCTGGTGGTCATTGCGCCCCTCCGAGGTCAAAGGTCAGCCCGGCCGAGATCACCGCATCCGCATGGCGGCCGTCGCTGGGCATGATCTGCACAAACAGGTTGCCTTGCCGGATCTGGACGCCGCCGAGCGGGATCAGATCGCCGGCACTGACCCGGTAATGGCGGCCGTCGCCCGGATAGAGCGCCACCCCCAGAAACAGCGCGGCCCCGCCGTCCTGCCAGTCCAGCACCGGCAGCGCCGCGGTGGTGGCGATGGCCCCGCGGCCATGGCTGTTGCGAAACACGCCGAGGCTGAGATCCAGCCCGCCGCGATCCTCCCATGTCACAAAGAGCCCCGGATTGCGCCCGTCATAGCCCGGCCCGCCGGGATGGGCGGAACCGAGCAGGATCGAGAGCCGGTCGGGATCGGCCGCGACCGGGGCGGCGAACAAAGCGGCAGCAAAGGTCAGGACACGGATCATTTGCTGATCTGCCTCACGGTAAAGATGGTGGACTGGAAGCTGAGGGAGGTGATCCCGGCCGGCCTGTATACAGACAGCCGGTATCTGCCGTTATCGACAGTGCCGAGGAAGCCGAGCGCAAACTTGTCGATGGTGCGGATGACGAATTCCCGGCCGGGAGTCGCCATATAAACCTTGCCCAGATTGCCGAATGCGCTCCATACGCCCCCGATATAGCGGTCGATCTGAATCGTCAGGGTCAGGCTGGACGCTCCCGCGAACCCGATCTCTCCTGACAGTTCGAGAAGAACGGGGTTCTCGGCCGCCGCGCCGCCGATGCGCGGCGCGAATTCCATCTCCATATCGGTGCCGACCAGCGGCTCTCTCGTCTCATAAGTGGTGGCCGTGAGCTGCTGCTGGTTTCGTGGACACGAAGATAAGATCGTGACCAAGGAACTGGAGAGTGGATATGACGAGACGGAAGTTCAGCCGTGAGTTCAAGATC
>NZ_UXAW01000084.1 GCF_900609055.1 Pseudogemmobacter humi
GTTCATAGCCGTGTCCTTTCAAGGTGGGGGCGGGGGGCCGGCCCGGGGGGGGGGCCCGCCGCCCGGGGTGGGTCTCGGCCGTGCGTGAGGCGGAGTTCGGCCCCGCGGGCAATGAAGAGCTGGATTTCTGCCGCACCGAGATTGCCTGGCTCGAAGGCCTGATCGTCAATGCCGTGCGCGGTTTCGCAGGTCAGATCGCCCGCGCGGAACAGCTGAAGGCAGCCTTCGAGAAAGAGGTGCAGGCCGAACTGGCAGCATTGCGCCGGCGCATCGACGCGGTGGTCTGTGCCCATGACAAGCGGGTGCGGGCATGAGCCGGAAGCGCGGAAAGGTGATTTCCCGGGCGGCGCTGGCCCGGCTCTGGGATGATCCCGGGCTCAGCAGCGACCGGATCGGCGAAATGCTCGGCATCAGCGGGGCGGCGGTCAGGTGGCGTGCGAAGACCCTGGGCCTGCCACCGCGCGCCGGGGGCGAGAAGCCTCATTACGATCTGGATTGCGAGATCTTCGAAAGGATGTGGCGGGCCAATGTGCGCCCCGCTGAAATGGGCAGACACTTCGGAGTGCGGCTCCATGCCATCCTCTGGAACGCGCAGCGCCGCGGCCTGACCCGAAACTGCACCCGGCATAATTCCATTGGCCTCGCGGAGTTCATGGAACTGGACCTGCGCCGGCGGATGGAGGTAGCCGCCGCGGTCGAGCGGGCCGCGATGCGCAATGCGGAGATGGTCGACAAGGTTTTCACCGGCCCCAAGCCCTGGACCAAATGCGGCCCCCTGAAGGCGAGGGTTGCGGCATGAGCCACGCTGCCACGAACTGGCTTGCAGCCCTGCGCCCTGATGTGGTTGCCAACTCTGAATTCAGGGTGCTCTTTCACCTCTGCGATTGTCACAACATGTCGCAGGGCTGCTATCCGACTCAGCGGTTTCTGTCGGCGGCCTGCGGCCTGTCCCGCTCGACCGTCAATGTCGCACTCGCCCGGCTCGAAGAGAAGGGCCTGATCTGGCGTCAACAGAGCATAGACGAGCGCACCCGGCGTCAACGGCCCACCCGCTACATCCTGGGCTTTGAAATGACGGATGCACAAGAGCCGTGTCCGAAAACCGGACACGGAAATTCGTCCGATCCGTGTCATTCTGGCGAGACACGGGCCGCGTCCGAGGGGCAGGACACGGCAGCGCCGGAACCGTGTCCGATCAGCAAGACACGGGCCGTGTCCGAAAATCCGCAAAAGCCGTGTCCGAAAAATGGCAAAAGCCGTGTCCGTCCAGCCGGACACAAACCTGTAAATAAACCAGAAAATAAACCTAACGCGCGCGTCACGCGCGAGGCGGTGGCCGAGCAGGATCAGGGCGATCAGGACACGGATGCCGTTCTCAGGATGTGGTCTGAAAAGCTCAGAGCAGGTGGTTACGTCCCGCAATCGGCGCTCTCGCCGATGCAGGCGCAGCGGATGGTGGCTCTCAATCTGATCACGGCGGAAGAGTTGAAATCCGCCGGGATTGCTTGCTGAGAAAAAGGGGGGGCGGGCATGGACGGTGAAGACGCGGGACGTGAGGCGGTCAGGCGGTTGTTTGTCGACCGGCTCGCCCATAGCGGGCTGACCCTGCCGAAGGCGATGAAGCCCGCCGCCCACGAGGCGGTGATGAAGCGGCTTGTCGATCATCTGGCCTATCTGTCGCCGCAATCGCTGGCCGTGCTGGCAGATCAGGTGCTGTCGGCCGCAGGGGGCAAGGATCGCAACCTCTGGCCCTCGGAACTGATGATCCGCCAGATGGCCGAGGCTCTGGAAAGGCGGCCGTTCGAAATGGCGCTCATCGTGACCAGCTGGCTGGCGTCGATCGAGGGGCCACAGGCCGAGGCGGGCGGCTATCTGGTGCAGATGTATCGCCACCTTCGCTCGCATCCCCGGCCGCTGCTGCCCTACGACCGGACCACAATCCGGCAGCAGGCGGTGGATGATGCTCAGAAGATTGCACGGATCCGCGAGAAAGAGCGCGATGGCGTGGTGCCCGAGATCGATCGGGCATGGATGGCCGAGATGGTCGAGGATCAGCGCCGCGCCCGGGCGATTGTCGAGGCGGGCGCTCAGGCGCGCAGGCGCAAAGCGGAACAGGGAACGGGAGAGGCGGCATGAGCTTCATGGATCAGATCGACGCGCTCGGCGCGGAAATCATTGCGGCAGTTGAGGCCGAGGCGCTTGCGGACCTTGCCGATCTGGCGATGCGCCGCTCGCGCGCCGCGGCGGATCGGATCATCGATGATGCGCTCGCCCGGCTGGCCGCCGAATACCGGCTGCATGATGAGGATGCCCGCGTCCGCGACATGATTGCCTTCTACACCCCGCCAGAGGATCTGGCTGCGATCCCGGTCGCGCCGGGCAGGGGGCCGATGCACCGTGTCCCGAATTACCTTTTGTTGCCGGGCGGCACCCGGGCGCGGCAGGGCGCGCACTGGCGACGGGCGGATCAGCTCTCGATCATGTGCCGGCAGGAATGGGAGCGGCATAGGACGAAATGTCAGCGCACCTGCAAAGAGGTGCCGTTTTCCTCACCTTTCACGCCAGGCCAGATCCAGATGGGGCTGCATTATCAGGCTCTGGTCGAACGGCACGAGGCCGCGGGCATGAAATGCGCCTCGGTCGAGGTGCGCGCGGCGGCATCGCCGGGCGGCGGCAACGGCGGCGGGTTCATCGAGGCGCTGCTTTCCGAAGCGCGCGAACTGGACATGATCCGCCGCCGGATCGGTGACGGCGTGGCCCTGCCGGTCAGGCGCGGCGCCGGCAGACGACCGATCACCGACAGGGCGCTGGTCGATGCGGTCTGTCTCGCAGGCAAGGATCTGACGGCCGTGCTGCGCGAGCATGGCTGGGCCAATGACGCCCGCGCCCGGGCAGCGCTGCGCAGGGCGTTGGCTGCCGCCCTTGATCGGATGTCGGGGTATCAGGATCGGCCCGAGGGGCCGCAGCGCCCGCGGTCGGATATCGTCTCGCGGGTGGGAGTTGTGGCGGAATACGCGCCGGCAGATCGTCCCGGCCGCAGTCTTCTCGCGATACCGAAAAAAGGGGATTGACGCTTATCCTCACCGCGGGCATGTTCGTTTTTATCATCTTGAATAGCGCCCGGCGGTCAGATCGCCTGGGCGATTTCTGCGTTTGGGGGCGGCATGCAGTTCAGCGTATCCTCGAACATCGACGAAGTTCTGCGCTCGCTGGATGACTTCACTGCCCGGCAGGTTCCACAGGCAATCGCCTGGGCGCTGAATGATACCGCTGATCTTGCGCTGAAGGGTGTGCAGGATGATATGGATGCCCATTTTGATCGCCCGACGCGCTGGACGAAGAATGCATTCATGGTTTGGCGGGCGAACAAAAGGAAGTTGGTGGCCGAGGTCAAGGAGCGGCCATCGGTAGGCCGAAAGCACTATCTCAAGGTGCAGGAGCGAGGCGGGCCCCGCCCACAGACAGGGCTGGAAAGACTGTTCAACACGCGCATGGCCTATGCTGGACATATCCAGTCTGTGATACCAGCCGCAGCAGCTTTGCGAGATGCCTTCGGTAACTGGTCAGTTGGTGAACGCAACCGCGTTCTTTCGTCGGTTCGCGCTCAAAGTGACCGAGCTGCCAACAGCACGAAGGCATCGAAGGTCAGAAGAAAGAACGCGAGTCAGTTCTTTGTCCCGCGCTTGGATTCTCGCCTATCGCCTGGTGTCTGGAAGCGGACCAGCAGGGGCGCAGCGCTCAAGAAGGTCGTGCATTTCAGCCAGGCTGTTCCGAAGTATCGAAAAAGGTTGGGCTTTATTGACGGGGCAGAGGCGCGAGTTCGGAAAGAATTCCCGCGTTTCCTCGCTCGGGCGCTTGAAAAGGCGATCCGCACCGCCCGCTGAAATCGCGCGGGTCCTTCCCGCGCAGCATCCGCACGCGGGTAATTCGCGCCCCGGGGGTTCCGCCGCGCTAAACGAAACGGAAAGCCTTAACCAGCTTAACCATTGATCGGAAAGGGCTATGGCTGATCTTAACACCACAGAGCTGGCGGCCCGTCTGTCGGTCTCGAAGGCGCGGATCAGCCAGTATGTTGCCGAGGGGAAGCTGGCCGGGTGCTATACCGGCGACGGCAGGGCCCGGCGTTTCGATCTTGCGAAAGTCGCGGATGCGCTCGGGAAGCGGCTCGATCTCGGACAGATGACCGGCAACGGCCTCAGCACCCGTCGCGCGATCCGCGATATTGGAGAGGGATCGCCGACGCCGGCCGCTCCGCAGCCGCGGGACGGCAGCGAACTGCCTTATCGCGATCCCGACCGGCTGGAACTGGCAACGATCCAGATCAAGGAGGAAGAGGCCCGGAGGCGGCGCCGGGATAATGAGCGCGACGAGGGTCGCTGGGTGCTGGCCGAAGAGGTTCAGCGCCATACCGCCCGCGCGGTGTCCCGTGAGATCGGTCAGTTCGAGACCGTGATCCGGGATGCCGCGCGGGCGGTTGCCGATCGGTTCGGCGTCGATTTCCGCGAGGTGCGCAAAGTGATGATGGACGAATGGCGCCGGCATCGCGGGAATCGGCGGGACGAGCTGCGCGAGGAAGCGGCCGGGGTCGGGATGTCCGAGGCCGAGGCGGCGGCGAACGTCTGAGCCATGGGCTTCCTTTCCTCGGCCGAGGCGGCGGTGCTGTTCGGCATCGCCGATGCGATGGATCCGCCGCCGCCCCCGGATATCACGCGCTGGTGCGAGAATAACATCGTCTTCGACGAGCGTTCGCCTTTCCCCGGGCCTTTTCGGATCGACCGCTTTCCGTTCCTTCGCGAGATCCACGAGGTTCTGAGCCCGGAGCATCCGGCGCGCGAGGTCACGGTTCGCGGCAGCGCGCAATGGGGCAAGACCGTATCGGTTCTCAATCCGACGCTTGCCGCCTGGCACGAATACGGGCCGCTCGACAGTCTGGTAGTGCATCCGACCACATCCTCGGCCACCGAATGGGTGCGCACGAAATGGATGCCGATGCGCAGATCCGCGCCGAGCCTGCGCGAGATTTTCGGCGACGGCCGGGGTGAGCAGACCGACACGCTGCACAATCAGGAGACCATCCGGCGCGATGGCACCCTGAAGGTGGTCAGTGCGGGCTCGCCCGACGATCTGGCCGGCACGACGCGGAAGCTCGTGCTGCTGGACGACCTTGCGAAATTCGAGATGACGCCGAAAGGCGACCCGGAAAAGCTCGCGGAAAGCCGGGCGTCCGGGTTCGAAGAGGCGAAGATCGTCCGTATATCGACCCCTCAGGTCGCCGGCACCTGCCGGATCACGCGGGCGTTCAACCGCTCGGATCAGAGGTTTTACCATGTGCCGTGTCCGCATTGCGGTCATATGGCACCGCTGACCTGGGAGAATTTCAGGAAGAACCTGGACCCGGAGCGGCTGCACGCCGCCTGTTTCAGCTGCGATTCCTGCGGCTCCATCATCACCCATGCCTATAAGGTTGCGATGGTCGCGGCCGGGCGGTGGGTGCGGCACAATCCCCGCGGCGATCATCCGGGGTTCCACTTGTGGCGGGCCTATGTGCCGCAACGGGACTGGGCTTCGATCGCGGTGGAATATGCGCAGGTGATGGGCTGGACTTCGGTGCAGGCCAGCGCGCGGACCGAGGAAGAGGCGCAGGAGAAGGTCGAGGCCGAGACCGAGCAGACGTTCTGGAACGACGTGTTGGGACTGCACTATGAGCAGGCCTCGAAAGGACCTGACTGGGAGAAGCTGCGCGACCGGGTCGAGAAGGCCGAGGAAGGCCAGTATCTGCCGCGCGGGATCGTTCCTGCTTGCGGCGTGTTGCTGACCGCTGGCGTCGATTTTCAGGGCGACCGGACAGAAGTCACGATCTGCGCCTATGGTCGCAACTATCGCCGGTGGATTGTCGATCATGTCGTCATCCCGCACTACATCGGCGATCAGGAAGGCCGCGAGGCACTGGACGCCCTGTTAAAGGCGACCTGGCGCACCGAACTGGGTTTGCGGCTGCCGATCGACATGATGGCGGTGGACGAAGGCACCTTCACTGCGGATGTGAAGGACTGGGCAAAGCGTCACCCCTGGACCCGGGTCATTACCGTTAAGGGCGGATCCTCGGCCAACGGCCCTGTCCTGCGCCCTCAGCAGGATCGCAAGGACAGTGGCCGCACCATGCGGGTGCAGAAGCGGCGCTGGATCGTGAACGTCAGCCAGCTAAAGGCCGATTTTTACGGATGGCTCGCCAAGGAAGATCCGCAGGAGCGCGGTTTCGTGGCCTTCGCCCGAGGCCTCCCCGACGAATATTATCGTCAGGTGACCTCGGAGGTGCGCGTCCTGAAACGCGCGTCCTCGGGCACGATGGTCTCCAGCTGGCAGCTGGTGGAAAGCACCCGCCGCAACGAATGCCTCGACACGATGAACTACTCCGAGGCGGCCGCCCGCAAGAAGGGCTGGGCGGCGATGACGGATGAGCAATGGGGCGCGCTGGAAGCCGAGCGCGGGATCGCACCGCCGGATGTGCAGGCCGACCTGTTCGATGCGGCAATGCCGGCGGTGCCGTTGTCGCAGCGCGCTGCCGCGACAGAGCCGCCGGCGGCCGCGCAGGAAGATTCCGGGATGGATGAGGCAAATGGGCGCGAGGCCCGGAAACCGTGGATTCGACGCAGGGGGAAATGGCTGTGAGCACCTACACGCTGGATCAATACCACACGCTCTGCGCGATGATCGCGAAGGGGGTGACCAGCCTTGAGCAGAACGGCGAGAAAGTCACGTTCCGCAGCCTCGATGAAATGCGCCGGATCCGCTCCGAAATGGAAGCGGGCCTGGGGCTTAACGCTCGTCGCCGGGATCATTACCCGGTGTTTCGCAAAGGGTGATCCCGATGAATATGGTTGAACGGGCCATCCTGGCGGTCGCGCCGGGGTGGGCGGCGAGGCGTGCCCGCGCCCGGGCGATGACGGCGCATTACGACGGTGCCAGCGTCGGCCGGAGGACCTCGTCTCTTCGGGCCAGCCGCAGCGATGCCGATGGTGCTGCGCGTCAGCGTCAGCGCATGTCGTTCTTCGCGCGCGACATGGTCCGAAACACGCCGTTCGCGGCGCGCGCCAAAATGGTGATCACCGGGAACGTGATCGGCGATGGTGTCATTCCGAAGGTCGCGGTCAGGCACTCGGAACTGAGTCAGAAGACGCAGAAGAAGATCAGGGACCGCGGGTTGCGTCGTATCGAAGAGCATCTGGACACAGTGCTGATCGACCGCGCAGGAAAGCTCAATCTCTATGGGCTCCAGGGCCTGATCTGGGGCGCAGTGGTATCCGATGGCGAATGCCTTGTGCGGATCCATTCCGATCCTCTGGTGGCCGGGGCCATGCCGCTTCAGCTTGAGGTGCTGGAGGCCGATTATCTGGATGAGGGGAAGGTCGGCTTCCTGACGGATGGCGGCGATATCCGAAACGGTATCGAATATGATGCGGCCGGGCGGATAATCGCCTATTGGCTGTTCCCGGCGCATCCGGGATCGGACTGGCCGATGAAGCGTGGTGCCGCGGTTTCGCAGCGTGTGCCGGCCGAAGAGGTTCTGCACATCTACCGTGTCGACCGGCCGGGACAGGAGCGGGGCGTCACCTGGCTCGCCCCGGTGATGATGCGGTTGCAGGATCTGGCGGATCACGAGGATGCGCAGCTCGTGAGGCAGAAGATCGCTGCCTGCTTCGCCGCGTTTCGGATCGGCGGTGAAAAACAGGTGCCGATGCCGGAAGAGATCGCGCCGGGGATGGTTTACGACCTTGGTGACAGCGAAGATGTCAAATTCCCCGTTCCCCCCGGCGTCGAGGCTTATGACGAGTTCACCCGGTCTGTTCTCCGGTCGATCGCGGCGGGGCTCGGCATCAGCTACGAGTCGCTGACCGGCGATCTGGCGCAGGTCAATTTCTCATCTGCCCGGATGGGCCGGCTGGAAATGGACCAGAACGTCAGCGGCTGGCAGCACCTGACCCTGATCCCGCAGCTCCTGATGCCCTTGTCCCGGCTGTTCGTGGACGCCTGGCAGGCGGTCGACAGCGAGGATTTCGAAAGGGCCGGATTTCCGCCGGATATCTGGCAGTTCATCGCGCTGAACTGGGTTCCGCCGCGCCGGATCATCGTCGACCCGGCGCGCGAATTCGCAGCGCTGCGCGAGGCGGTCAGGTCCGGTTTTATGAGCCGTCAGCAGGTGGTGCGGCAGCTCGGGTTCGACCCGGAACGCCTGCTGGAAGAACAGACCCAGGACAAGGAAGAGGCGGATCGCCTCGGTCTGCCGTTCGACAGCGATCCGCGCGCCGATGTTTCGCGCCAATCCAAAGTCGACGACCCGGGCGACAACACGGTGAGCGCTGCGGAAGCCGCCCGCGCGCTCGGCATCAGCGTCGATGATCTTCGCGATCTGGTCGACGATCTGCGGCTTCAGGAAGCGAGGAAACGGAAATGAACGAGCTGCTGCTTTACGGCACGGTCGGATCGTCCTGGTGGGATGAAGAATACTTCACGGCGAAGATGGTGCGCGACTGGCTCTCGGGCATGTCCGGGCCACTGATCGTTCGCCTGAATTCCGGTGGCGGGATCGCGACAGAGGGGCAGGCGATCTATACTGCGCTGCGCGCCTATGCCGGGACGGTCACCGTTATAGTCGAGGGTGTGGCGGCGTCTGCGGCAAGCCTGATCGCGATGGCTGGTGACGAAATTAACATGTCGCCCGGCTCCATCATGATGATCCACGATCCGGCGCAGGACTATCTGGGCGAGCGCGGCACCTCTGAGGCGCATCGCAAGGCGGCCGAGTCGCTGGATGTGATCGCGAATTCCTATGCCGGAATCTATTCGCGCCGTTCTGGCATGTCGATCGAGGATGCCCGGGCCGTGATGAAGGCCGAGACCTATTATGATGGGCCCGCCGCGCTTGTCGCCGGGTTCGCCACCTCGGTTGAAGAGGATGGCGATGAGATCGATCCCGTCGCCTTCGACTACCGGATCTACCAGCACGCGCCCGAACGCCTGCTGTCCGCCGCCGGCGTCATCACGCGCAAGCGGCCCCGAGTGTCGGTTCTGGCCATGATGGCCGGTTTCGAAAAACCTGATGCCAAAGGAGGCAAAGTCATGGCGAAGAAACTCGCCCCGCGGGGCAAGGTCACCGCGAAAACCGCAGCGGAAGACGATGACGATCCGAATCTGGACGATGAAGAGGATCCCCAACTTGAGGATCAGGATGATCCCGACGCCGAGGGCGACGAGGAAGATCCGAAGGCAGAGGGTGACGAGGAAGATCCTGAAGCGGAGGAGGACGAGGATAAGACCGAGGCCTCCGGCGCGCGCGCCGTAGCCATCATCAATATGTGCGCCCGCCACGGGCTCGGCGCCGACAAGGCGGCGGATTTCATCGGGCGCGGTCTGAACACGCGGCAGGTCTTCGCCGCCATCAAGGGCAAGGGGGCCGACAAGGTGAGGATCGACGGGCGCGGGCCGACTGCGCGGATCACGCGCGACGAAACCAAAACCAGGGTCGAGGGAATGATCGGCGCCCTCATGGGTAAGACCGATGGCCCGTCTTCGGTCTATCGCGGGTTGCGCATCAAGCGTCTCGCGATGGAACTGGGTCGCGGCAGTGGCCGGAGCGTCAGCTTCGACGATACCGAGGCGGTGCGCCGCGGGATGCGGTCCACGACCATGATGGGCGGCGCCATCGGCGTCAGCGATTTCGCTTACATCACCACGGAGGTGATGAACCGCTCTCTGATCGCCGAATACACCCGCCGCGAACCGCAGTGGCAGTTGGTGACCGGCGCTGCCCTGACGGCGGCGGACTTCCGCGAGATCTATGCCGTCCGCTTCGGAGGCGACTTCCAGCTCAAGGATGTCAAGGAGAACGGCGAATACGAACAGGCCGATCTGGTGGATGAGGCGGAAGGCCTGAAGGTGCAGCGCCGCGGCCGCACCATCACCCTGTCTTTCGAATCGGTGGTCAACGACGATATGGGTGCGTTCGCCCGGATCCCGCGCGAATTCGCCATGGCGGCGCGCGCGATGGAGAACGGCATGGTCTGGTCTCTGATCCGCAAGAACGCGGTGATGAGGTCCGACGGCAAAGCCCTGTTCCACACTGATCACCACAACCTCGCCACGGCGAATGCGGTGATCTCGGTCACCTCGATCGCGGCCGCGCGTAAGGCGATGGCCGAGATGAAGGCCTTCGGCTCGAAAGACCCGGATGATTTCATCGCTCCCGAGGCGGAACTGCTGATCGTGCCGCCGGCGCTGGAACTGGTCGCGCTTCAGTTCGTTGCCGACATTACTCCCACCAAATCGGCGGATGCCAACCCCTACCGCTCGCGCTTCCAGCCTCATGCCGTGCCGAACATCGGCGCCGTGGCGGGCGGGTCGGACACGGCCTGGTATCTGATCGACCCGGATCTGCCGCCGATCCAGCATGCCTATCTGGACGGCTACGAAAGCCCGACCGTCGAGACGATCGAGGGTATGAACCCCGATGCGGTCAAGATGAACGCCCGCCACATCTTCGGTGCGGCTGTGGTCGAGTTCCGCGGGGCATACAAGAACGCCGGGGCCTGATCCGGGGCCGACACTCTGACGAAGGGCGCCTCCGGGCGCCCTTCGTCGTTCTGGAGCTTTCAATCTCGGGAGAGAGATATGCGCAATTACATCATGCCCGGTGAACACCTCACCATCACCGCCGCCGCCCCGATCACCTCCGGGCAATTGGTCGTCGTCGGTGATATCGTCGGCGTGGCCCAGGGCGATGCCGAAATCGGCGATGATGTCGTCATCGTCCGCCGCGGCATCTTCGAACTGCCCAAGACCAGCGCCCAGGCCTGGACGGTGGGGGCGAAGGTCTACTGGGACGCGGGAAACAGCCTCGTTACCACCACTGCCAGCGGCAACAAGCTGATTGGTGCGGCGGCGGGCGTTGCCGCGAACCCCTCGTCTTTCGGCCTCGTGCTCCTCGACGGCGTGATCCGCTGAGATGATGACCGGGCTCTTCGACGGGGTGGCCGGGCTGCTGAACGACGTTTTCGGCGGCTCGGTCACCCACCGGCCGAAAGTCGGGCTCGACCGGATCAGGCACTGGATTTTCCGTGCGCCGCCGGTCGAGGTGGAGGGCGAGGACGGTCATTCCGTCCTCGATGTCGCCCCATTCCTGAAGGTGCCCCGGCCGGATGCCTCTTCGGTTTCGATCGGCGACCTGATCCTGCCGGGCAACGGCAATACCTACAAGGTCGTCAATCTCCAGCCGAGCGGCAGTCCGGCGGCAGATGCCTTCGTGGTCTTTGATCTGGAGTTGGTGCCGTGACCCACTACCGGACTGCCTATCGCAATGCTGTGAAAGATGCGATCGCGGGCGATGCGGCCTTCGGCGATTTCACCTTTCTGCCCGCATGGTCGCAGAAGATTGACCCGTCGCAACTTCCGGTCTTCGGCGTTGCAACGCCCTCGGAGGGTTCTTCCCGGCAGGGCGGCGATACGGTCCACCGCGTCACCACCGTCAGGGTTGCGATGAAGGTCGTCGAAGCCGGGGATATCGAGGCCGAACTGGACGATCTGAGCTTCGATATCGAGGCGCTGGTGCTGCCGGTTCTCGAACCGCTGTCGCATATCGTCGAACTGAACAGCACGGCGACCTCGACCGAGGCTGGCGGCGAGCGGAAGACCGGAACGCTCGTCATGGATTTCAGCGTTACCCGCTTCACCGACGCGGGTAACGCGACCTGAAACCCCTTTCCCACAGGAGAAACGGATATGGCTAAACAGGCGGGCCGGCTGGCCACGCTGAAGGTCGGCGCCTCGACCATCGCCGGGGTGCGCGTCCTCAACATCAACTGGAACGGCACCCCGATCGATACCACCGATCAGAACGATGCCGGGTTCCAGACCTTTCTGGTCGGCGTCATGGCGACCGACACACTCGAACTGACGGTCGAGGGGCTGGAAGAGGATCAGGTGCTGCGCAAGGCGGCCCTGAAATCCGGGCAATCCGCGAAGTTCATCGCCGATGCCGAGTTCAAATTCCCCAACGGCGACACCATTACCGGGGATTTCGTTCTGACCACCTATACCGAGGGTCAGCCCTACGACAATGCAACCAGTTTCAACGCGACCTTCGTTCGCAACAGCGCTCATACCTTTGCCGATGCCCCGGGAGGTGGCGGCTGATGTCCGGATTTGATGACGTGACGCTCACCTGGGCGGGGAAGGATTACGAAATCCGCGCCCATGATCTGATGCCCATCATCTCGAAGGTCGAGAACATCCTGTTGCGCGACGAGGATCAGGGCGTCCTGGCAATCGACGTGCTTTGCAACAAGCGCCCCATCGCAAAGATCGCCGAATGCTTCGAAGCGATCCTCCGGCATGCGAAGGCGCCAGTCCTGCCCGGTGAGGCATATCTGGCCGTCATGTCGGCTTTTGCCGACCGGGACGGCGGCTATTTTGAGTGTGTGCAGGATCAGGTGATGCAGATCCTCTCGCTGCTGGCGCCCCCGGTTCACCTTCAGATCCTTGGCACCCGGGCGGAAGCGAAGGGCGGCGGCGAAAAAAAGTAGACGGCGGGCTGGTTCGCAGCCTGCACCGCGTCCTCGTGGGGCAGGGCTGGGTGGGGGCGAACGGGTTCTGGACGCTCCCCCCGGGACAGGTCTGGTGGATCATTGAGGACCGGATGCCCGCCGAAATCGTCGCATCGAACCGGGATCGCGATGCCATGCTGAAAATGCTGAGAGAGGCAAAACGACATGAGCAACCTGCCCGAGCTTAAATATCGCATTGGCGCCGATCCTTCCGGCGTGGAAAAGGGCGGCGCGCGCGCGAAGCGCAGCATTCAGGATGTCGATGCCTCCTTTGCCGATATGGCGAAGCGCGCGGCGAAATTCGGCGCCCAACTGGGCGCAGCCTGGGCGACTTTCAAGACCGCAGCCCTGGCGGCCGGGGTGGCCGCTGCAAAGACCGCAGTCGAAATCGACAATCTCTCGCGTGTGTCGAATACCAATACGACCGAATTCCAGAAATGGGCGATTGCGGCAAAGACCGTCGGGGTCGAGCAGGATAAACTGGCCGACATCCTGAAGGATGTCACGGATCGGGTGGGCGAATTCCTCTCTACCGGCGGCGGGCCGATGAAGGATTTCTTCGAGAATATCGCGCCGAAAGTTGGGGTGACCGCAGAGCAATTCGCCCGGTTATCCGGCCCCGAGGCCTTGCAGCTTTACGTGTCCTCGCTCGAAAAGGCCGGCCTGTCGCAGCAGCAGATGACCTTCTATCTGGAAGCGATGTCGGGCGATCTGACGAAGATGCTGCCGCTGCTGCGCAATGGCGGATCGGAAATCAAAAAGCTCGGCGACGCGGCGCAAGCGACGGGGAAGATCATCGACAAGGATATGATCCGGGGCGGCGTCGAACTGGATCGCGTGTTCGGGGAAATTGCCGATACCCTGCGCACCTCGGCGACCAAAGCGGTGCTGGAGCATAAGGACGAGCTGATCGCGATGGCGCGGTGGATAGCCGATGTGGTGATACCCGCGATCAGCGATCTTTTCGACTGGATCGGAAAAACGGCTGCGCGGCTCCAGCCGGCGATTGAGGCCTGGGCAAGACTGGGAGGGGTTATTGCCGCCGCTCTCGACTTGGATGAGGGACCGATTGTTCCCGGCGAAAAACCCAACACCCCCGGGGATATCGCCGCGGGTCGCGAAGGCGGGGATACCTCCAGCACCGGCACCCGGCCGCTCGACGAAAATGGCAACGTCATCCTCGATGACGGCACCACGCTGCCCACCTATGTGCCCCCGCCGGTGGTTCCCGGCGCGGGCACCGGCGGGCGCAGCAGCAGGGGCGGTGGCGGTGGGGGCCGCGCGGGCGGAACCGATCGCGAATTCGACCGGATCCGCGAGCGCTACATGACCGAGACCGAGCTGCTGGACGAGCATCTGCGCGCGCAGCTCGAAAAGCTCGCGGAATTCCGCGAGAAGAAACTCGCAGGCGAGGAGGAGTTGGCGGCGCTGGAACAGCAGATCCGCGAGGATCACCGCACGAAAATGCGCGCCATCGATCAGGCCGCCATTCAGGAGCGGCTGGCGGCATGGTCCAGGGCCTTCGGGGACCTCTCGGCCCTCATGATTTCCGAGAACAAGAAGCTCTTTTCTATCGGTAAGGCTGCCGCCGTGGCCCAGGCCATCGTCGATGGCTGGTCGGCGGCGACTTCGGCCTACAAGAAGGGCGTCGAGATAGGCGGCCCGCCGGTGGGCGCGGCCTTCGCGGCCATGTCTCTCGCGCGCACCGGCGCCATGCTTGCGCAGATCAGATCGGCGCAGATCGGCGGTGGCAGCGCCATGGGCGGGGGAGGTGCGGGCACCGGCGGGAGCGCCACCGCGCCGGTGCTGCCGGTCCAGCGTCTTGATATTTTCGCCCAGGGCCCGGCGGATTTCATGCGCGGAATGGAGGCGATGGTGCAGATGCTCAGTGATGCAGCGGCGCGCGGCTATCGCGTCGATCCGAGACTGGTGCGGCAATGATCTGGATGACCGAAGGGTATCAGGCCAAGGCCGCGGTCTTCTCTCAACCGCTGACCCATGCCCGCATTCTTTGGGATAATGTGCTGGCGGGTGCGGTATTCTCTGCGACCAGCGAGCGCGAGGGTTTTGAGGCAGCGCGCGCGCAGTCCGCGGACACGGTGTCCTGGTGGTGGCCTGCCGTTGCGGGGACGCTCACCGCGACTTTCGCCGCCGTCGACATCGACGGCATCGGCATCGCCGCTCATACGCTCGGCAGCGCCGGGGTGACGGTGACGGCCGAGGCGCGCATCGGCGGGGTCTGGACAGCGCTGCACGATCCTATCAGCCCCAAGGATGACGCGCCGATCATGATCGCCTTCGAAAAGGTCACTGCCGATGCGGTTCGGATCTTCTTGTCGTCCCCGGCCCGGGTGGGCGTGCTGTGCGCCGGCGCAATGCTGGAAATGCCCCGGCCCGGCTATACCCAATTGCCGCCGCTCGCGCTGATGCGCGCGACGACATACGAGACCAACAAGAGCCAGACGGGACAGTTCATGGGGCGCAGCATCGTCAGCACGTCGCGGCCGTTCCAGGCGACATGGGACCATCTGCCGGAGGACTGGATGCGGAACAGTTTCGACCGTTTCGCCCGGGCGGCGCGCGAAGTGCCTTTCTTCGTCGCTCTGCGACCCGCGCGGTTTCCGTCCGATGTTGGGTATGTGCTGACCTCGCAGGACGTGATCCCGGAGCGTATGGGGATGGTCGATCTGATGTCTGTGACCATAGTTGGCGAAGCCCATGCGGAGCCGGGGGCATGAACTTCACCCGCCGACCGGTCCAGTATGTGGGCCTGCGCCAGAGCCGGTGCGGGCAGCGCTACGGGGTCGCGCCCTGCATGGCGGCGGGCGGGCCGTATTGCTACCAGACCTGGGGCACCTGCGGCGACCGCGATCACATCGACGCCGAGGGCTCGATCACATGGATGTTTTGCGCCGACGGCGCGGCGATCATGCCGCTCTATCTGCGCGACGGCGAGCATATCCGCACCAATGCCTTGCCGCTGCTGGTCAGCGCCACGCCGTCCTCGTCGGAGATCAATGTCGGCGCGCAGCGCTCGGGCATTTCGCCGCTTGGGGTCGGATCCTCGGTCACGCTGACATTCCAGGACCGCCCCTTTGACGATCATGTCGGCGATCCCTATCGCGGTCTGCGCCCGGGGCGGAAGGATGCGCCGTTCTGGGCGTTTTGGCGGGCGCGAAACGCCTTTTATACCGGCGCGCTGGTCTCGGTCTGGGACGGCTACCATGGCCAGACGCTCGATCAGATGCAGCGCCGCGACTACATCGTCGAAAGCGTGACCGGGCCGGATGCCGGCGGATCGGTGACTGTCACCGCAACCGATCCGCTGCGCCTCGCCGAGGCGAAGGATGCGAAGTTCCCGCCGGAAATCGAGGCGCGGCTTGTGGGCGATGTCGATGCGGCTGGCCTGACCATCCGCGTCTCGGCCCATGCGGCGGATCTGGACAAGGCCTGCGGGAACACGGGCGAGCGCAAATTCCTGCGCATCGGATCGGAGATCCTCCGGTATACGGGGCATACCCTCGATGGCGACGGCTACCGCACCCTGACCGGCGTGCAGCGCGGCGTCCTCGGCAGCGTGGCGGAAGAGCACAAAAACGACGACGCGGTTTCGCGCATCGGCCGCTACGAGAACATCCAGCACTGGGCGGTGGCGGCCGATCTGATCGACAATCACACGCAGATTCCTCCCGGCTATCGCGATGACGCAGAATGGCAGGAAGAGGGCCAGAACTACATGACCACCCAGAAGGCGGGTCGGACTGTGGTCAACCCCGTCGCGGTCGAAGATCTGTTGGGGCAACTCTGCCAGCAGGGTGGCTTTTCGATCTGGTGGGATGAGCGGCAGCAGAAGATTCCGCTTCTGGCGAACCGGCCGCCGGATACCGTGCCGGTGGTCTTGTCGGATGAGGCGTCGATCGTCGCGGGCTCGGCATTCCTCAGCGACGATGTGAAAGCCCAGATCTCGCGGGTGGCGGTCTATTTCGATGCCCGCAGCCCTTTCGACCAGGGCAAGCCAGAGAATTACCGGCTGCTCAGGCTGCATATCGACGGCTATGTCGAGGGCCCGGCGGCGGCGGGCACCGCGCGCACGCTCACCGTTTACGCGGACTGGATCACCCGGGAAACCGACGCGCTGCGCCTCGCTGCCCGGCTGCTGCTGCGGTATCGGCTGGTGCCGCAATATCTGACGCTGGATCTGGATTCTCATGATGGCAGCCAGCGTCGGATGGTCAACAACGGCGACGTGTTAGATGTGGTCACCGGGGCGTTGATCGACAGTGAGGGCAATCCGCTGTCGACCCGCTGGCAGGCGCTCGCGGTGGACGATACCCGCCCGGGCCACAAGATCCGGCTGAAGCTGCAAAGCTCGCGGTTCATCGGCCGGTTCGCGATCATCATGGCGGCCGATGCCCCGGACTACGCCGCAGCCAGCGAGGCGCAGCGCGCCCGCGGGTGCTGGATGGCGCTGGAAAGCACAGGCCGGATGCCGAACGGCGACGAGCCGTATCTTCTGCAATAGGTGAAAAATGGCAGACTGGACTGATCCGCCGTGGCCGCAGCTCACGGCCGGCAAGGCGTGGACTGATGAAAAGGCCGCAGCCTCCTTTGAAAACCCCATCTCCATCACGGAAGGCGCCCCTGGCTCGCCCTACGAATTCTCGACGTGGCGACCTTACAACAGCCTCATCAACGGCGACGGCAACACCGGCGCGTTCTACGATCATGCGGTGCAGGGTGCGGTCAGCCAGATCACATCGCCGGTCTTTGAACTCGGCTGGGATTACAGGTTCGTGCTGGACGACCTTCTGAACCTGATAGTGCGCATGTCTCTCAACAACGGGGACTGGAGGAACACCATTGACCTCACAACAGGCAGCAGCGCCAGCTATGTGAATGGCGTACTTGATCTGCTGAACCCAATGCGCGGCCGGCGTTACAGTGAAGTCATTGGCTATGTCTATCGCGATGACATCGGAGGCGAAAACGCATGGGGCGGCGTCGCATCTGTGGGCGCCTACCGAATGCGCAACACGGCGAAACCGCCTGTATCGCAGGTTCGGTTTTCCAGCCCGCAGAATTTCACTGGCGGCCGGGCGCTGATGTTCCGCCGCCGCTGCGTGTTCTGACGACCCACCCGCTGGCCCCCATCCGGCCCGATCCCCCGCAGGGCTGATCCTCTCCGAAACCTGACCTGACACACCCCGCCTGGCGCGGGCTTTTTTACGTGGATATGCCATGGCTCTGACCACCAGCCTGATCACCGGCCGCGTGCCGCTGCCCGACGATGCCGCGCCACTGGCGGCGAGGGCGATCTTTACCATTGTGGGCTACGACACCGAGGGGGCGGATACGATCCCGCCCGGCGCGCAGGTGGCATGGACTCTGCAATCCGACGGCACGCTGCCCGCCGGCGCCCGGCTGTGGCGCAATACCCTTGGCACGCGGGGCACGGTCTATGCGGTTGAGGTCGAATGGTCTCAGGCCGACCGGCAGGCTGGGGTGCAGCGGATGAGTCGGAGCCTGGGCTTCATCCAGGTCGGTGCTGCCGACAGCTATACTCTCCCGCAACTGCTGGCCAATCCCGCGCAGCCGGAGCCCGGCTGGTATGAAACGGTGCCCAGGGCGGTCTGGGAACAAATCCTCGGCCTGTCGGGCCGTGTGACCGCGATTGAAGCTCCGGACTGGGTGACGACGCCCCGGATCGCTGGGGGTGCCGTCTCTCCGCTCAATCTTTCCCCCGCGGTCCTCGATATGCTGAATGGGGCCGGATACCAGGGCCTCTGGACCCCGGCCAGCCTGTTTCCGGGCGGGGCCGGGACGAATGCCGGTCAGGTCTGGCTGGTGACCGCAGCGGGTTCGAGGGGCGGTCAGGCGTTTACGGTTAGCGACCGGCTGGTGGCGCTGGTCAGCAATCCCTCGACCACGGTCTATGCCGGCAACTGGATGCGCGTGCAGCAGCACGAGGTGACCCAGAGCGCGACCGACACCACGGCCGGGCGGATGCTCAAGGTCGGCGATGCCGGGCTTCTGGCCAATGCTGTCGCTGTCAGCGACTGGAACAACGCCACGGCCGGCGGCGTGATCTACTCTGCCAACAACGCCGCCAATGCGCCGGTCGGGGGCTCCGGGGTCTGGTTCATCGGCCAGTATCAGCGGCACAACGACCTGCACGGGGTCCAGACGCTGACGCTTTTCACCGGGATCTCCGGGACCGGGACAGCGCGGCAGTTCGTGCGGGCGCTGACCGGCGGAGTGTGGACCGCGTGGCGCGAGGTGATCAATCAGGGCCGGATCGTCGGGACCGTCGCGCAGGCGTCCGGGGTGCCCACCGGCGCAGTGATCGAGCGCGGATCGAACGCCAACGGCGAATATGTCCGCTGGGCGGACGGCACCCAGATCTGCACCCGCACCGATCTGAGCGCGCCGAACGCCAGCACGGTTGTCGGCGGGCTGTTTTCGTCGGGCGATGTGGCCTGGACATTCCCGGCCTCCTTCGCGGTTGCGCCGGTAGTGACCTGCGCGCCGGCCGAGGCCCATAGCTTTGGCTCAGTGCCCTATGTGCCCAGCACCACGAGCGCCACGCTGCGGGCGCTGTCCGCCGTCACCAGGGCCGGCACCGTGCCGATCCGCGCCCAGGCCATCGGCCGCTGGTTCTGAGGAGGTTTCCATGATCATCACCTTATCCCCGATCCGCGCCGACTGGCCGGTCCCTGTCCTCGCGGTCTCCGGCGCCGTGCTGGAGATCGACGGCCAGCCGGTCGATCTCGCCGGCTACGATGCCGGGGCAGATCCGCATCCGCTGATCGTCGGTCAGCCCGCACTGATCGAGGGCGTCTGGCACGTCACCGTGCTGCTGCCCCATGAGCCGGATGCGCCCGAGGCCGTCCGCTTCCCCGAGCCGGTCGAAGTAGCAGATGGCCCGGTCCACCTCCCTGAAGTTCAAACCGAGGAATCCTGACATGGCCGATCCCTTCCAGTTTCACAGCCGCGGCCTGGACAGCCCGGCGCAGTATCATGCCGCGATTGTGCCTTCGGACAGCGCGGATCTGCCGGTGATCCCCCGCGCGCTGTATTGTCAGACGGCGGGCGCCGTTGCGATCCGCGACCGTGCCGGGGTCGATATGATCTACACCGTGGACGCGGGCCAGATCCTGCCGTTCGGGCCTCAGCGCGTGCTTGCCGCCGGCACCACGGCGACTGTCGTGGGGTGGTGGTAATGCTGGGCTTTGGTCTCTCGCTCTGGTCGGCTGCGCAGATGGTGGCTGCGAAGCCCGCCCCTCAGATCGCCCTTGTCGCCCCCGGCGCGAATGCCGCCTGGGTCTCGCCTGATGGCAAAATGCTGCTCGTAATTGCAAAGGGGGCGGCAGATGCCTGATATCACCAGTTTTCCGATCCCGACGCAGGTGGTTGATCTGCAAGCGGTGCTGGACAGCGGAGCGCGGGCTGAGGCTGCTGCCGCCAATGCCCAGGCGTCTGCCCTGACACTGGCCAGCTGGAGCGCGTTGCAGGCGATCAGCGGTGTGGCAACCGGCACCGGCGCCGAGGTGCTCGATCTCGACACCGGCACGCATACCGATCCTGTCGCCGGCGGCACGGTGGCCAATGCCGGGCGCTACAGCTGGTCT
>NZ_UXAW01000065.1 GCF_900609055.1 Pseudogemmobacter humi
CACCGAATTCTCCGACGCCTATATCAAGATGAAAACCCAGGAATGGAACCAGTACGCATCCCATTTCACAGAATGGGAATTGCAAAATACCCTCGATATCTGATCCCCTGGCGGGCTGGCTTCGGCCACCCGTTTCTCCTTGGGCGCGCCTGAACGGGCGCGCCTCTTTTGTTGCGGGAGGGGCCTTGCGGCCTCAGGCCCGGCTTGCCCCGGCGCGCCGCTTCTGCTGAACTCGGGCGCGGGGGAGAGTGGAGATGAAGATGCGCAATCAGGATCTGGCCTCGGTGCTGTTCGCGGACCAGTCGGTCGGCGCCACCGTCAGGGTGGTGGCCGAGACGCTGCTCGCGCGGATCCTGTCGCAGGAATATGCGGTGGATGAGCGGCTGCCCTCGGAACGCACGCTGGCGGGCGAGTTGGGGGTCGCGCGCAACACCGTGCGCGAGGCGCTGGACGTGCTGGAGAACCAGGGCGTGATCCGGCGCCGTGCCGGCAGCGGCAGTTTCGTCACCGGCCTGACCCAGGCCGAGGATATCGACGCCTCGGATGTGGCGGCCGAGACCAGCCCCCTGGATCTTCAGGTCATGCGCGGGATTCTGGAGCCCGAGATCATCCGCCTTGCCATCGTCAACATGTCACCGCGCGAGATCGAGGCGCTTGGCGAGGTGCTGTCTTCGATGGAGGCGGTCTCGACCGATGCCGGCGATTTCGCCCGGCTCGAAGACGAATTCCACCGGATGATCGCGCGCGGCACCGGCAACCCGCTGATCACCGCCTGCTACGATCTGGTGATTGCCGCCCGCCGCCAGGCCTTTCGCGCCGCGCTGAACCGGCGCTATCTGACGCCGCGGCGCATTCAGGACTGCCAGCGCCACTACAATACCCTGTTCAACACCATCACGGCGCGCGACATCGAAAGCGCGGTGGAATTCACCAAGCTGTTGCTGATCGAAGAGCAGAAATTGCTCATGCAGGAGGATTGAGGCTTTCCGCCGCGGCGGCGGGGCGGCTCTGGCGCTGATACCACATCTGGCCGAGCGCCTCCATTTCCTGTTTCAGCCGCTCGCCATGGCTGGCCAGCCAGGCCGGGATCGAGCCGAACGCCACGATCCGGGCCTTGCCGCCGGTGATCCTGACCACCGGCCAGTCGCCGACCAGGGCATTGTCGTTGCCGAAGAGTTCCAGCCCGCGCCAATGCGCCCGGCCGAAAGCGTGATCGCCGCGCCCGCCGTGTTTCATCGCCGCCAGAACCGAGACCGGCGCCACCGTCCCGGCCTTTTGCACCGCCGCGTGCCAGAGATCCAGGTTCGCGGCATATTCCCAGGACACCGCGCTCCAGCTGCCGGGGAAGCGGCGCTCGTATTCCTGGTGGAAGGCGGCGGGGCGGTTGAAGAAGAAGCTCTTGTCCTGGAGCGCCGGGTCGTCGAAATCGGGGAACTGGAACAGGAAGCCTTCCATGAAGCCGGGCGAGGTCTTCGCCACCAGTTCGGGGTAGCCGTCGGCGGTGCAGGACAGGATCTGGCCGCGAAAGCCCGCGCGGAACGCGGCTTCGGTCAGCGCATGGACCATCGGCGTATGGCTGGTGCACCAGCACAGCACCTGCGGATCCCGCTCCAGCATGGCGGCGACCATGGCTTCGGCATTGGCCCTGCCCGGGGGATATTGGATCTCATGGCAGATGGTGAACCCGCCTGCCGCGAAAGCCGCGCGATAGGCGGCAAGCGAGGGCAGGCCCAGCAGGTCGGTCTGGCTGCACAAAGCCACCCGTTTCAGATCGGGCCGCTCGCGCGCCAGCCAGTCCACCGCGGTGACGTTGAACAGCGGATGGATCTCGCTCGGGGCGATCAGATAGGGCATGTCGGGCGAGAGGTCGCTGGGCAGCAGCGTCGAGGTCAGCACCTTGCGCCCGGTCAGCCAGCCGCGCAGCTTCGTCATGCTGTCGCCGCCCAGCATCATCAGGAAGCGCACGTTGTGATCCTGGATCAGCCGCCGCGCGCCAAGCGCCCCGCGGTCGGGATCGAAGCCGCAATCCTCGGCGATGAGTTCCACCCGGTGCCGCTCGCCGCCGATCAGCATCCCGCCCGAATCGTTCAGCCAGTCGACCCAGATCCGGCAGCCGTTCAGCCCCGGCAGGCCCCAGGACTGCACCGGCCCGGACAGCGGTGCCAGAAAGCCGATGCGCACGGATTCGCGCACCCCGATCCCGAAGCGTTTGAGCACGCCGCCCACTGCCAGCCGTTGCGCAAGGCTCGATGCGCTCATCCCGGGGCCTCCGATTCCGCCGCAATCGTGCCTGATCGCACGATATGGTATTTCTCATAATGAAGATTTGTTGACACGCGCGCAATCTTATCGCGTAATTGGATCAGTCAATAATGGACCAGTCAAGCGAACTGGTGCAGACCAACGGGAGCAAAACCACATGAAGAAAAGAGTCGCCGTCATTGGTGCAGGTCCGTCCGGCCTCGCACAGCTTCGCGCTTTCCAGTCGGCCGCTGCCAAAGGAGCCGAAATCCCTGAGGTCGTCTGCTTCGAGAAGCAGGCCAACTGGGGCGGGCTGTGGAACTACAGCTGGCGAACTGGTCTGGACCAGTATGGCGAGCCGGTCCATGGTTCGATGTATCGCTACCTCTGGTCCAATGGTCCGAAAGAGGGGCTGGAGTTCGCGGACTATTCCTTCGAGGAGCATTTCGGCAAGCAGATCGCCTCTTACCCGCCGCGCGCCGTGCTGTTCGACTATATCGAAGGCCGGGTGAAGAAGGCGGGCGTGCGCGACTGGATCCGCTTCGAGAACGTCGTGCGCCTTGTGGAATGGGACGAGAGCCGCAAGAAGTTCACCGTCACCGTGCAGGATCTGCCGAACGATCACTGCTATTCCGAAGAGTTCGACCATGTGATCGTCGCCTCGGGCCATTTCTCGACCCCGAACGTGCCCGAATTCCCCGGCTTCGAGCGGTTCAACGGCCGCATCGTCCACGCCCATGACTTCCGCGACGCCCGCGAATTCGCCGGCAAGGACGTGCTCTTGGTCGGCACCAGCTATTCGTCCGAGGACATCGGCTCGCAGTGCTGGAAATACGGCGCGAAGTCGATCACCAACACCTACCGCTCGGCGCCGATGGGCTTCAAATGGCCCGACAACTGGGAAGAAAAGCCCAATATGAAGCGGGTGGACGGCAATACCGTCACCTTCGGCGACGGCACCACCAAGAAGATCGACGCGATCATCCTCTGCACCGGCTACAAGCATCATTTCCCCTTCCTGCCCGACGATCTGCGGCTGAAGACCGCGAACCGGCTGGCGACCGCCGACCTCTACAAGGGCGTGGTCTTCGTCAACAATCCGGCGCTGTTCTACCTCGGCATGCAGGACCAGTGGTTCACCTTCAACATGTTCGACGCTCAGGCCTGGTGGGTGCGCGACGCGATCATGGGCCGTCTCCAGGTGCCCGCCGACAAGGCGGCGCTGGTGGCCGATGTCGAGGACCGGGTGGCGCGCGAGGATGCCGGCAAGGATACCCATGACGCGATCCAGTATCAGGGCGATTACGTCAAGGAACTGATCGCCGAGACCGACTATCCCAGCTTCGACGTCGATGGCGCCTGCGAGATCTTCTTCGAGTGGAAAGAACACAAGAAGAAGGATATCATGGGCTTCCGCAACAACTGCTACCGTTCGGTGATCACCGGCACCATGGCGCCCGTGCACCACACACCCTGGAAGGATGCGCTGGACGATACGATGGAAAGCTATCTTCAGAACTGAGACGGCACGCTCTGGCGCAACCGAGCCGTTCCGCTCAGGAGGGGCGCCGGAGCGATCCGGCGCCCCTTTCCATTCCCCACTCCGCCCCACGGCCAGCGTGCCCGGCGATGTCGCGCCTGGTCGCGAGGTGTGGTCGGTCGGGTTGCGGCTTCGGTGGCGTTTTCTTTGCTGGTGGTGGGGCTTGGCTTTGCCGGCTGGCTTTTGTGGCGCGGATATATCTGAGGTGCGGGGCGCTGCGCGCAGGCCTTTGACGACATGTCCTTTGCGGGTGCTTCCGGCGTATGGGCGGGTGGCGGCGTTTGGTTCATTATGTGGGTGAGTGGC
>NZ_UXAW01000099.1 GCF_900609055.1 Pseudogemmobacter humi
CGCAGAAGGCATTCGAAACTGGGCTACCTCAGCCCAATGGAGTTCGAGGCCCGCGCTATGCTAGCTTAACCTGCTGTCCACGAAACCGGCAGCAGCTCAGGCATCCATGCCCGTGTCCAAGGAATACCAGTTCCAGCCGGTCATCCTGCCAACACGAGCGAAATCTGACATGGATTGCAGGTCGTGTCATATTTGTTGCGCTTCACGAGCCCTTTGTTGGGAAGCCTGGCAATCGCCAGTTTAACGCGGCGCCTCGTGCGCGTTTGCCCTCCGCCTGCGCATCTGAGGCTGCCAGGACTTGCGTTGCCCCCCTTACGCTACCGTCGTCGCCGGGTTCAGCACTCCGGCGGCGCGAGGTTCGGCCAAATGGGCCTGGGGAAGAAACCGCTCCAACCCATCGCTGCATATGCGTCGGGGCCAGATGCCCAGACCCGACCGCCCGGACGGCCCTCATCGCCGGAGCAAGGCCCGATGCCGTTGCGGAAGGCGGTACCCCGGCGCAGGCCTGCCCGCGCCAGGGTCTGCCCGCCGGTGCGGCGCCTCCGGGAACCGGCCTTACATCCGCCGCACCCGCATCGCGCGGGCCAGCAGCAGCGCCGGGATCGCGCTGGCGAGGCTGAGCAGCGCCCCCATCCTGGCCGCATCCTGCACCGCCCCGTCCGGGAAGGCGACGGTCGCCACGAACAGGGCGACGGTGAAACCGATCGCCGCCACGAAGCCGATCACCGGCAGATCGCTCAGCCGCATCCCCTCGGGCAGGCCGAGCCGCAGGGGCACCGCCGCAAACCAGCCGAACAGGAAGATGCCGAGCGGCTTGCCGATCATCAGCCCCGCCAGCACGAGGAAGGTCGGCGCCGAGATCGCTCCGAACCCGACCCCCGCATTCAGCAGGCCGAAGGCGAACAGCACGAATTGCACCGGGACTTTCAGCGCATGTTCGATGCGGTTCAGCAGATCGGTCGAGCAGGCCTCGTCTTCGGCGAAGATGCCGAAGTCGCGCGCCGCATGGGGGATGGCCGGCACCACCGGCAACAGACCGAGCGCCGGATGCAGCCCCGCCCGCCAGAAGGCATACCAGCTGACGCAGCCCGCTATCACATAAGGCCAGGGGCCCAGAGCCCGCCGGACCCAGGTCGAGTGCGGCCGGTCCTGCCGTCCACGGTCGAGCCGGCGCGGCAGCCAGTTCGCCAGCACGAAGACCGCCATTGCCGCGCCCGCCGACAGCAAGAGCCAGAGCGGCGCGACCTCGCCGCTCGGGTAGAAGATCGCGAGGATCGCCAGCCCTCCGGCATCATCGGCAATCGCCAGCAAGAGCAGAAAGCCGATCGCCGGATGGCGCGCGCCGAAGATCATCCGCCCGACCAGATAGCTGAAGGCGATATCGGTGGCGGTGGGAATCGCCCAGCCCCGCCCGGTCTCGGCCAGCACGCCCAGGGCCGAGGCAAGCGCCAGATAGACCGCGACCGGCCCCGCCATACCGCCGAGCGTGGCGATCAGCGGCGTCAGTGCCTTCTTCCCGCGCAGGCTGCCGCCGGGCAGGATCACCGCCTCCCAGACCTCTTTCGCCGCCATGGCGAAAAACAGCGCCATCAGCATGTCGTTGACCAGAAAATGCAGGGTCAGCACCCGCTGCGGCGCCGCGCCGTCGTCCCCCCTCAGCCCGACCGGCGCATCCGGCCACAGCGGCAGATGGACGAGATGGTGGTAGCTGCCGGGCGAGAGATTAGCCCAGGCCAGCGCGATCAGGGCGCCGCCGATCAGCAGCAGCGAATATGTGGTGATCAAATCCCAGATCCGGTTCAAGACAGACCTCATGATTGCCCGCGGCAAGACTTAACGCCCGGCGACGAGAAAGAGAAATCGGAATATGGCAGAGTTCCTGTGGACATGATCTGTAATCCGGAATGCGGGTTTCCGTTCCGCTCACCGCGCGGAAAGGGCCAGAGGCCGGGCTGCCGGTGATGGAGCGCGATCCCGCCGCGGACCCCCTTGCTTTGCACTGAGGGGCGGCGGGCTCTGGTGCAGGGGAGACGCCTCCGGTCAAAGATGGCCTGACGGGAACCGCAGCCCTTCGTTTCGCTTTTGCTGCGCCACTCGCGATGGGGTCAGATTTGCCCCCCGCCCCGTATGTTGCCCGCGCGGGCGAACGTCCCGGGGGTGGCCGGTGATGTGAGGCGGTTCATGCCTGCGATGCGGATCCGGGCTTCCGCCTCCTGCCCTGTCGAAATCTCTGGCCATGAGACGCTCGCCCAAGAGCCTGACGCACCGCATCCCATTGTCGGGCAAACACAATCGCCGGGTCTTCGCCCCCGGGAGCGAAGGCTGATCCTGCTCATAACCGGGTTGTTTTCCGATCCTCCCCACACCCCGGGCCATTTCTTCCGCCTGGCCCCTCCGAAGCCTCTGCAAGGATCTGCATTGAAGATCGGGCCGAACCGGCGCATCTCCGATGCGGGTTGCCGGTCCTCCGGACCGCCCGCACTTCCAGCGTTTCCGCCTCGATACCGATGTGGATCTTGCGCCGCGGTTGCCCCTGTCGGCGCAGACGCATCCCGGCCCGGAGGCCAGGAGCGGCTGCTGTCCTCCGGTTTCCGGCATGACCGGCCGGAAACCGCACGGCGCACAGCAGCCGCGCGCGCCCCGTGCCGCGACGGCGCCCCCTTGTGCAGCCCCGCGCCCCGGCCTAGCCTCGGCCGGTCATGCAAAACGTCCAGAATCCCGCCCGCGGGATCGCGCTGATGATCCTCGCGATCCTGTTCTTCACGCTCCTCGACGCCACCGCCAAGGGGCTGGTGCAGCGCTATCCGGCGCCGCAGGTGATCTGGGCGCGGTTTCTCGGCCAAACGCTGATCGTCCTTCTGATCCTGCGCGGGCGCACCATGGTGACGGCGCGCACCAGCCACCCGGGCCTGCATGTCTGGCGCGCGGTGTTCCAGGTCATGACGGCGGCGTTCTTCTTCACCTCGCTGCAATATATCGGCCTCGCCGAGGCCACCGCGCTGACCGACACCAACCCGGTGCTGATCACTCTGGGCGCAGCACTTTTCCTCGGCGAGAAACTCGGGCCGCGGCGGATCTTCGGCATTCTCGCCGCGCTGACCGGGGCGATGATCGTGATCCGGCCCGGGGCGGGGGTGTTCTCCTGGGCGGCGCTGCTGCCGCTGGCGGCCGCCTTCTCCTTCGCCGCCAATTCGCTGCTGACCCGCCGGATCGGGCGGTATGAGACGGTCTGGACCGCGATGCTCTGGGGCGGCGTGCTCGGCACGCTTGCCTTCAGCACCACCCTGCCCTTCGTCTGGCAGCCCGTCGCAGCCTCTGACCTGCCGATGTTCGTGCTGATCGGCGCGATCGGCACCATCGGCCAGCTCTGCATGATCCGCGCGCTGTCGATCGCCGAGGCCGGGATGGTCGCGCCGTTCTCCTACCTCGGGATCGTCTTCGCCACGCTGTGGGGGATGCTGTTCTTCGACGAGTTTCCCGACCGCTGGACCATCCTCGGGGCGCTTGTGATCGCGGGGGCGGGGCTCTATGTCTGGCACCGGGAAACCCGCGCCGCCCGGGCGTGATCCACGAAATCGACGGGCCTATGGACGAAAAACCCGCCTTCCGTGTCGGCCACTGGCTTCAGGACCGGCTGTTCCGCGTGCTGATCGGGGGCCTCTTGCGGCTGCCCTATCGCATTCGCGTGCCGCTCTGCGGCTGGCTGGTCTCGAAGGTGGTCGCGCCGCTCGCGGGCTACCGACGGCGCATCCGCAACAATCTGGCGCTGGTGCGGCCCGACCTCTCCCGCGAGGAAGTGGAGCGGATCGTGCGCGCGGTGCCGGACAATGTGGGCCGCACCCTGATCGAGATCTATTCCGGCCAGGAATTCGTCGCCCGCGCCGCTGCCCTGCCGCTGACCGGCGAGGGCGTGGCGGCGCTGGAACAGGCGCATCGCGAGAACCGGCCGGTGATCCTCGTCACCGCGCATTTCGGCAATTACGACGCCAGCCGCGCCGCCCTGATCGCCCGCGGCTATCCGGTCGGCGCGCTCTACATGAACATGAGCAATGCCGCCTTCAACGCGCATTACGTGAAGGCGATCTCGGCCATCGGCACGCCTTTGTTCCCGCGCGGACGCGAGGGGCTGGCGGGAATGGTGAAATTCCTGCGCAAGGGCGGGATGCTCGGGATGCTGATCGACCAGCATATGCGTTCGGGCGTGCTGTTGCCGTTCTTCGGACATGAGGCGCAGACCGCGCTCTCGGCGGCTGAGCTGGCGCTGAAATACGATGCGCTCTGCGTCCCGGTCTACGCCTTGCGCCAGCAAGACGGGCTTTCCTTCGAGGTGATCGTCGAGGCGCCGGTCCCGCATGGCGATCCGGTGGCGATGACCCAGGCGCTGAACGACAGCCTGGAGCGGCTGGTGCGCCGCCATATGGGCCAGTGGTTCTGGATCCACAAACGCTGGAAACACGCGGGCCGCGAGGTCGGCGGGCCGGACCGCAGAGCCTGACGCCAATTCCTTCGAAGGAATTTGCAAAAATCTTCGAAGATTTTTGCGCCGCGCCTATTCCGCCTGTGCCGCCGCGAGGATCGCCGACGGGCCCGTGCGCTGCACGATCACCACCACGGGACCGGAGCCCGGCACCGGCGCCGACAGTTCCAGCGCCTCCTGCCCCGACCATTCGCCCAGGGTTTCCCAGGAGGTCACGATATTGCGGTAAGTCACCGTCTTGCCGGCGTTTTCACCGCGCTCGATGGCGACGGTTTCCTCGGGCATGTAGCGCACCAGTTCCACCCGAACCGGCGCATCCAGCGGCGGATCGGCATCGGCGAGGATCACCAGCACCTCGCCCCGGCGCTCGATCTTCAGCCGCACCGGCGAGGGCGCGGCGCCGTTCCTCGCCAGCGAGGCCATGGTCTCTTCGGGATCAAACCCCTCGATCCGGTCGGCGCCGCCGATCACGAATTGCGGCGTATAGATCGTGCGCGAGCCGATGGCGCGGGCATAGTTCTTCTGCCGCTCGGTGAAGGCCGGGTTGCCGAAACTGTCCTCCCAGCCGATGTAATCCCAGTAATCGACATGCAGAGACAGCGCGATCACCTTTGGATCGCGGGTCAGCCCGGCGAAGAACTCATCCGCCGGCGGGCAGGAGACGCAACCCTGCGAGGTGAAAAGCTCGACCACCACCGCGGAACCCGAAGCCCCCTCTGCGGCCTGGTCGGCCCGGGCATCTGTCGCCAGGGTGCAGGCTACGGCAAGGCCGCAGGCGGCGCTGAACATCTGTCGCATATGGTCTTTCCCGGTCCGCGGAGTGTCAAAAGGCCTGGTAGCGCGCGCCCCGCCCTTCCGCGGTTATAGAAAACCCGTCCCCTGCCTGCCAATCAAGGTTTTGCGATTGTTTTGCGTTTCGGGGGCGCCCGCCCCCCTTTTCTCCGGCCGCAAGCCGTGGTGCAATCGCCCCGGCGAAACATTACCGCAAAATGGCAGGGTCCGCTGTCGGAAGGGGCTGGATTTTCGGCATACAATTGCATACAATGCCATCGACTCCCCGAAATGCCCCGCCTTCCCGGGCGCGTCTCGGCCGCAGCCCAAGTGAAGCCACGTCCTGATCCAAGGAGCGAAACATGACCGTCACCGTCGGACATGACAGCCAGAAGACCCGCAAGACCCTGACCGCCGGCGGCCAGACCGTCAGCTACTACTCGATCCCGGCGGCCGAGGCCGCGGGCCTTGGCGAATTCTCGCGGCTTCCGGCCTCGCTCAAGGTCGTGCTCGAAAACATGCTGCGGTTCGAGGACGGCAAGACCGTCTCGGTCGACGACATCCGCGCCTTTTCCGACTGGGGCAAACTGGGCGGCAAGAACCCGATCGAGATCGCCTACCGCCCTGCCCGCGTGCTCATGCAGGACTTCACCGGCGTGCCTGCGGTGGTCGACCTTGCCGCGATGCGCGACGGGATCCTCGGCCTCGGGGGCGACGCGCAGAAGATCAACCCGCTGAACCCGGTCGACCTGGTGATCGACCATTCGGTGATGATCGACGAATTCGGCAATCCGCGCGCCTTCCAGATGAACGTCGATCTGGAATACGAGCGCAACATGGAGCGTTACGTCTTCCTGAAATGGGGACAAAAAGCGTTCAACAACTTCCGCGTGGTGCCGCCCGGCACCGGCATCTGCCACCAGGTCAACCTGGAATATCTGGCCCAGACGGTCTGGACCGACACCGACCAGAACGGCGAAGTCGTGGCCTATCCCGACACGCTGGTCGGCACCGACAGCCATACCACCATGGTCAACGGGCTTGCCGTCCTTGGCTGGGGCGTGGGCGGGATCGAGGCCGAGGCCGCGATGCTCGGACAGCCGGTCTCGATGCTGATCCCCGAGGTCGTGGGCTTCAGGCTGACCGGCCGCATGGTCGAGGGCACCACCGCCACCGATCTGGTGCTGAAGGTCGTCGCCATGCTCAGGAAACACGGCGTGGTGAACAAATTCGTCGAATTCTACGGCGAGGGCCTTGACCATCTGCCGCTCGCCGACCGCGCCACCATCGCCAATATGGCCCCGGAATACGGCGCGACCTGCGGCTTCTTCCCGATCGACAACGAGACGCTGCGCTACCTGCGCAACACCGGGCGCGAGGAAAGCCGCATCGCGCTGGTCGAGGCCTATGCGAAAGAGAACGGCTTCTGGCGCGGGCCGGATTACGATCCGATCTACACCTCGACGCTGGAACTGGACATGGGCACCATCGTCCCGGCGATCTCTGGGCCGAAACGGCCGCAGGACTACCTGCCGCTGACCGAGTCGGCGCGCAGCTTCTACAAGGTGGTGGCCGATTACCGCGGCATCGACGTCTCGGACGACGCCCGCGACATGACGGCCGAGGGCGGCGGCGTGGTCGCGGCCCCGGTCGATGCGCGCAAGACCGTCCAGGTCGAGGGCAAGGATTACACGATCCGCGACGGCTCGGTGGTGATCGCGGCGATCACGTCGTGCACCAATACCTCGAACCCCTATGTGATGATCGGCGCCGGTCTCGTCGCCCGCAAGGCGCGCGCGCTCGGCCTGACCCGCAAGCCCTGGGTCAAGACCTCGCTCGCCCCCGGATCCCAGGTGGTGGGCGCCTATCTTGAGGCCGCCGGTCTCCAGGAAGACCTCGACGCCGTCGGCTTCAACCTGGTGGGCTATGGCTGCACCACCTGCATCGGCAATTCGGGCCCGCTCGGCGATCCGGCGATCTCGAAAGCGATCAACGACAACGATCTGGTGGCGACCGCGGTGCTGTCCGGCAACCGCAACTTCGAGGGCCGGATCTCGCCCGACGTGCGGGCGAATTTCCTCGCCTCGCCGCCGCTCGTGGTGGCCTATGCCATCGCCGGCGATCTGAACATCAACCTCACCTGCGATCCGATCGCCCGGACCCCGGACGGGCGCGACGTGTTCCTGAAAGACATCTGGCCGACCAGCAAGGAAGTCGCCGATCTGGTCGAGGCGACGGTGACGCGCGAGGCGTTCCAGTCGAAATACGCCGATGTGTTCAAGGGCGACGAGAAATGGCAGGCGGTCGAGGTCACCGATTCCGAGACCTACGACTGGCCGCCCTCGTCGACCTATATCCAGAACCCGCCCTATTTCCGCGGCATGTCGAAGGATCCCGGCGTGATCTCGGACATCGACGGCGCGCGGGTGCTGGCGATCCTCGGCGACATGATCACCACCGACCACATCTCGCCCGCGGGTTCGTTCAAGCCGGCCACGCCTGCCGGGAAATATCTGACCGAGCGGCAGGTGGCGCAGAAGGATTTCAACTCCTACGGCTCGCGCCGGGGCAATCATGAGATCATGATGCGCGGCACTTTCGCCAATATCCGCATCAGGAACGAGATGCTGGACGGGGTTGAGGGCGGCTATACGCTTGGGCCGGACGGGGAGCAGACCTCGATCTTCGACGCCTCGATGGCCTGGCAGCAGCAGGGCACGCCGCTGGTGATCTTCGGCGGCGTCGAATACGGCGCGGGCTCGTCCAGGGACTGGGCGGCCAAGGGCACCGCGCTTCTGGGCGTGAAGGCCGTGATCGCCGAGAGCTTCGAGCGCATCCACCGCTCGAACCTCGTCGGCATGGGGGTGATCCCGTTCGAGTTCCTGCCGGGCGAGAACCGCAGGTCGCTCGGCCTGAAGGGCGACGAGGTGATCTCGATCGGCGGCCTCGCGGGCGATCTGAAGCCGCTGTCGCTGGTGCCGCTGACCATCCGCTACGCCGATGGCAGCGTCCGGACCACGCAGATCAAATGCCGGATCGATACCGCCATCGAGATCGAATATGTCGAGAACGGCGGCGTGCTGCATTACGTGCTGCGCAACCTGGCCCGCGCCTGAGTTTCGCACAAAGGCTGACGAGAAGACCCCGGCTGGCCCGGGGTCTTTTCTTTTGGCGCGGGCGGCGGGCGGGAAAAGCACTCCGTCCTGTTCCCGTTAAGTTCGCCTTTACCGCGGATGTCCTAAGGTCGGCCTGCCCCGCCAGAAAGGCCGCCCAAATGACGGAACCCCGCGTCGCCCCCGC
>NZ_UXAW01000067.1 GCF_900609055.1 Pseudogemmobacter humi
CCCCGGCATGCAGCCCCCCCCCCACGACCTCGGCCACCGACCGATCCGTGGCATCGCTGCGATAGCGCTGCGCAGCCAGATCGTAGCAGGACGAGATCGCGACGAAGATATCGATGCGCATCGCCTTGTCCGGTTCGCGCAGCGGCGCGGCCGGGGCCTCCTTCACAGCCATGGGGACTTTCTCCTTCTGATCGGGTTTCGCGGACGCGGCAGCCTTCCGCTGCGCCTCGCAGGCGGGGCAATGCAGCTTCCCGCGCACCACGGCCCAGCCATGGGCGCAGAGCTTGCGGGTGATCTGGCCCTCGTTCGGGAGCCAGGCGCCACTCGCCGACCGCTCGTAATCGCAGGTGATGGTTTCCTCGCGGGCGCAGCCGTCACAGACCGCTGTGGCGCGATTGACGCCCTTGCCGATGATCGGGCGGATGGTCACGGCACGCCCTCCGGCCCATCGGGCAGCGGGTGCCAGAACGGGAAAAACCGGCCCCAATTCGCGATCTCATTTTGGGTTGTGCCGCCGTCACCACGGCGCAGAGTGCCATCCTCGACCGTGCCGATGATGGCGCAGGACAGCGGCTGCCACCACAGCAGCACGCGCCGCCGATCCAGCATCGTGTCGATGGGTTGCCACACCTTCCCGACAGGTCGGGAGCGGAGGGCGGTGATGGCAGCATTGAGGCGATAGACCAGATCGGTCACCGGCCGCCCGAGACCCGCGATTTGTGCCTCGTGCTGCAACCTATCCAGCTCGGCCTCCGGCGATCCCGTGAGGGCGGACAGATCGGCGACCGGATGCGGTGCGCGCGAAACCATCCGCGCGAGCGCGATTGCCAGCATCGCGCAATACCATTCTGCCCGCTCGCGCCTCCAGGGCCGGCCATCATTGTCCAGATCAAACGACTGATGATCGACGGTCAGGCGCGGCTGGCCGGCCCGGCCGAGGCCGACGAACTGCAACATGGCGGCTTCGAGGTTGGTCAGCGAGCGCCCGGCGCGTTCGGCGGCAATCTCGCGGGTGAGATATTCGGTCATGCGAAAAGCTCCCCCTGCCGGCTGTCCGGCACGTCGCGATAGAGGCGCCGCCGCAGCCAGGCGTTCGGCCCGACGGGCGGGCGGTTCAGATCCCAGACAAACCAGCTGTTGCGCTGCGGCGGCGATCCGCCGCCCCGGAAGTCGATCTTCCAGCAGCACAGATATTCGACCGAGGGCGTGAAGCTGCTGAACAGGTCATCAAACCCGTTGATCCGCGCAGCAGCCCAATCCGCGTTCAGCAACAGCGCCAGATAACCCGGGCGCAGGCCGAGCGCCTGGCGCAGCCAGCGGCCGTGGCCGTCGCGCGCGTTGATCTCGCCATAGGGCGGATTGGTGATCTGGATCGGAGCCGCGGCCGCCCTGAAATCGTAGAAGCTGCGCAGCGTGAGACCGGGCCAGCCTCGGTCCACCACGTCCGAGCCCACCACACCGAACCCATGATCCAGCAGAACCCGGGCAATGTGCCCGGCCCCGACCGCCGTTTCCCAGACCAGATCGCCATGCGCGCGGATGTGGTCGATCTCGACTGCCAGAAAAGCCGCCGTCGCATCCGGCGGCGTCGGGTCATAGTCCAGCGGATCGCGGGTGTCAGTGGGCACCACCACCGGCAGATCAGCCAGCATCGCCTGCGCAGCGGCAGGCTTCGGCTTCGTGGCACGGAACAGGGATTTGGTGCTGGCGGCGGTCATGCCGCCCCCCTCTCGCCCACGCGGCGGCGCAGGTCTTCCAGCAGAGCTTTGGCGGCGGGCGACGGTTCGCGCAGCACGGTGACGACACCATCGACCAGCACTGTCTGGCCTGCGACATGAAAGCCGCTGACCCCGTGGGCCTTATAGAATGCCTCCAGCACCTCGCGCCCCGGTTGGCCGAGCTGGCGCGCCAACTGTATGATCTCGGCCACCGCCCGGTGGAACGGCACCAGATCAGCCCGGAAATCAACCGTCTTCGTCATGCGACCCTCCGGCTGAAAAAGAGAACGACGCTGCGCGAGCGGCAGCTTCGGAACACAGGGAGAGGGGCGGCCAGATCCCGATCGGCTTCGACCTGCCGTTGCCAGGCGCGCAGATCCGCCAGATCGGATTGCAGATCGAGAATCGCCGCTTGCTCGGGCGTAAGCCGGCCGGCCCGCGCGGCTGGAAGGAGACTGAAGCGCCGGGTCATTGCGCTCTCTCCAGTTTACTCTGCGTCAAGGAATTTTTTTCGGCACTTCCAGCGCGGCGGTTATGGGAAAACCCCGTGGAAAAGCCTGAGGGAAAGGAACTTCTTGACCATCAGGACGGTGCGCACCCACATGCTTGGCACAATATCTTGTGTAAGGTTGTTCCAGTTTCCACAAAACACCCACGCATCCCACAAGGTTGTGCGGAACCTTATTCCTTCTTGCACACTGGGAATTTTCCCACTTAGGGATTGAGGCGGGCACCTGAGAAATGCCCGCCCCGGTCAAAGCTGCGCCGTTCGCAAATGCAGCTCCAACTGTGGATCGCGAGATTCCAGCTCTCGATCCACTCGCAGCCAGGAAAGGAAGATTCCTATGGCCACGAATCTGCATACCTTCGACGGGGTGCTGATTAATCCTATCACGATCCGGCGCAAGTATCTCGGCCCCGGAGAAGAGCAGTGGGCACGTCGACGGCGTGAAGAAGGTGAGTTGATCCACGAAATCGCCCACCAGCTCGGCGCCCATCCCTTTCTGGTCAGTAAGGCCATCCGGGAGGCGCGCGTGAGCGACGGGCAGATGATCCTGCTTTGAACCTTTCGCTGGAGGCGGATGGTTTCTGCTCTCAGCCATCGTCCGCCTCCAGCAACGAGGCGAGGCCCTTGACCGCGGTCAGCGCCTCCTGCGCTTCCTTGCGCGCCGTCGAGCGGCAGCCGCGCCCCGAGGCGTAATCCATCGCGGCGCTGACGGCCTCGCCGCTTTCGCGCACCGCCTCGGCCGCAGCCTGCATCAGATTGTGGCCCTGGGCGATCTCGGGCAGAGACCGGGCGAGCCAGCGGCGCACGCAGGGATCGCCGGCGGCATCCTCAAGCGCCATGATCTCATCCAGCGGCCAGCTCAGTTGCCCGCTGTTACGCTTCGAGATCGATCCTTTGGACACTTCGGTCCCAAGCCGGGCGCCGATCAGCGCGGCTGCGGCATCGACGCCGCCGACCTTATCGACCAGCCCCTGCATCAGTGCGCGGATCATCATGCGGTCAGACATGGCACGCCTCCGCAACCGGAGCGCGCCCCGTCAACTTGACATGAATCACCGCTATTCTCAGCGTGGACAGGGAGCCAGAGGCCCGGCTTGCCCGGGGCAGGCCAGACAACCGCGATTGGTTGCGGCGAGAGGGGCGGAATCCCTCCCGCCGCGCATGGCCATCGCAAGAAAGGAAATTGCAATGCCCATGTTCGGGGGCCGCGAGGCCACGTTTTTTGATGAGGATACAGGGGTCGAGCTCAACCGCGTCCCGATCAAACGGAGCAAAATCGAGGCAGGCGCACAAACCGACACTGTGTTCAAATACGCCCGCCTCGGCCTGCCCCAGCACCGCATCGCAGCAATGCTGGGCGTCCACCCTCTCGAAATCTCCGAAATCCTTGGCGACAAGCCGCGTGCGCCCGGCACCAGCGATCTCCACGACGGGCATGGAGACCCGAACCAGCCCGATCTGGAGCTTTGAGCCCGTCCTCATGCCGGCAACTCCGGGCCGGGAGCGAGCGGGTCTGAAAACTCCACATTGACGGATCCATCCTCTTCAAGCGCAGCGGTGACCGAGACGTAATCGCTGAACGCATAGACCTCGGCTCCGCGGACGTTACGCCCGGTATGCTCGGCGATGGCTTTGATGATCGCCTGGGCAAGGGTCAGTTTGGGATAGTCAGGCGAGGGCATGCGAAAACCTCCTGTCGGCCACGGAAACCTTGTTTCCTTGGTGCGCGGCCGCGCCCGTGCGAGGGTCGGGCCATGGAAAACGAGCGTTCCGAATTGCTACGGCGACCGACGGCGCCGCCGTTTGGCGGCGGCCTGAAACGCCTCCCGCTCTTCGCGCTTCCTGCGGGACATCGCGATGTGCGCGATCAGCGCCGCGATGATCGACACGACGGCGGACACCGCCGAAATCGCCAGCAGAACCAGCGGCAGCAGGTCGGCATCCATGTGCATTCTCCGGTGAGAGGGTCAGGAAGGACGGCATCATGCGGCGTCCTGTTCGTCGGGGGAGGACACACCAAAAAGAACATCCTTCTCGTTGAGAATTCGGGGCTTGCTATGACCCTCGGGCCAATTTTCCGAAAACCACAAAAGTGCGGACCACAACCTCCGGGTGGTGATATCCGCGCCTATCCGAAGAGCCCTCAGCTTCTTCGCATCACCGAACACCCGATGCGAAACAGTCTTGTCTTCGGTGACGCCAGTGGCAGCCTTGTAGGCATCCGCCACAAAGATGAGGTGATCAATAGAGCACATGCCGCCCAATATCGGTTATATTACCGACATGTCAACGGTGATCTTACCGATGGCTGTTCTCACCCGGTTCGGTAGAAAAACCGCATGGATATGCTCGCAATTCTTGCTCGCATCGAAGCATGGATCGCCGACCGGCGAGGATCAGGCGACATGGTGACCGTTTCGTCACTCGGGAAGAGGGCGACGGGTTCCCCAGACACCATTCGAAACTGGATCCGCTCAAGAGATGCGGGGCAGAGGATCGGAGCGACAGCGCTCAAGGTCGAGCAGGTTGCTCACGCCATGGGAGTCAGCGCCGAATGGCTGATCGCCGGCGAAGGCGACCCACGCGCGCTCCCGGTGCCCGGTGTCGACCCCGTCCCCTTGATCTCTTGGGTCAGCGCCGGACAACTGGCTGAACAAGACGGAATTATCGATTTTGAGAACTTCCCGCGGATTTATGTGGCCGACTTACCCCCTGGAAGGTGGATAGCCCTCAGGGTTGATGGAAATTCCATGAACAAGATCAGCCCGCACGATTCCGTCATTATTGTTAATATGAACGACAGAGGCCTAGTTTCAGGTAAGTGCTACGTCGTCGCCGATGAAGCAACAGGAGAAGCGACCTACAAAGCGTATGACCCCAAAGCGGATCCGCCATTTCAGCCCCGATCCTACCTACCCATTGACCCACCCAAGTTCGTCGGACCAGCTTTGGTAGTTGGCAGGGTGCATCGAACGATGCTGGATTTATGAAACCTGCCACAGGTTCAGTATGCAGGAGGAAAAGTAATGGCCCAAAAGCCTAGAAAAACATTGATTATCGAAGTCTACAAGGCGGCGACCGCCCTCGTCTTCGCCTTGCTGTTTGCGGGCAGCGCGGCTGCGGGAGTTCTGGGCTGGGGGCTGGATATGCTGTCGCCGACCGTCGCTCTGGCGCTCGCCATCGGCGGCCCGGTGGCGAGCATCGGCGTGTTCGGACCCATTTTCGTGATGTTCGACAACAACGATTTACTGCATGCCATCGCCGAAAACCAGATCACCAAGCCATAAACATGGTGTCGGCGGCGCGGGGGAAATTGAGGGGAGAAGAATGAGCATCCTTGAAATTATAGCTACGGTTCTGATTGCATCTTACGCAATGGCTGGTGGTGCGTTCCTAAACGCTGCGATCACATCACCCGAGAACTGCAAAAAGATACTCGATATCGCCCTCAAGCCAGGCCCCATGAGCGGATATCACAAATTGTGTCTTATGGCGGGTTGATCATATTTATATTGCTGTCTCGCCTGAACCTGTCGCCCGATGGTACGGCAAACATATTCATCTGGCTCGCTGCGACGCACATGGCACTGCTGATTCTGATGATTGCCTGTCGGGCTATCTCAAACCACCTGACAGCACCCACAACGACAGGCCGAGGCTGACGACGACAAACAGCATTGCCCAGAAAACTGCGCGCTCAGTTTTTTTATCACCCATCACCCCTCCCCAGCCCGCTCCGGCGGGCTTTTTGCTGTTCCCCGGCAACAGCGCCGGCCGGGTGATTCTGCCACGAGACCAGCGAACATCGCAACGATAATCGGTTTTATTACCGCATTCTGTTGACTTCGGTTTTATTACCGATATTATGCCTCCCCACCACCCCCGCTGAAGACGCCCAATCCGGACAAATCGCGGGGCTGGCATCGCAACCCGATGGAGGCACCCTTGACCACCCCCAATTTCACCCTTGGCGAGCACGTCTCGATCACCTGCTCCGGCGAGACCGGCCAGGTGATCGGACATGCGATCTACCTCACGAGTTCGACGCAATGCCTCGTGCGCTACCGCGCAGCCAATGGCCGCGCGGTCGAAAAATGGTGGAATGTCGAGGCACTGAGCGCCGCAGACGCACCGCCCGCCGCGGGCTAGGCGTCACGCATGCGGAGCATCGGCGCCACTCGGAAGAGCCTTGACGTGCCCTCGCACGTCAACCGGCAGCGCGTTGAAGGCAGCCCGGACCTTTGCCCGCGCCTCTCTCCACCTGCTGCCAATGGCGATAACCTCGTCGGCCGTCGGAATAGCAGCAGCCCATTGCGGCACGGTGCCCGCGTCAAAAGTCCGGGCGACACCGCCGTAGGCCCGGTGATTCCGGCTGTGAGATACGCCTTTTACGGCCGCAGCCAGCCGGTCGTGGAGAGCGTCTGCCGCACTGTCGGCCTCAGAGAAGGCGCTCCGCGCCGCGACATAGGCCGCCATGAGTTTACCGATATCCACGCCTTCAGACATTTCGCCGCCCTTTTGCCCTGAACCTCCGCAGCACTCTAGCTGCGGCCCGGGTTTTCTCAACCCCGATGGAGGCTCTCGTGCCCGACTATCGCCCCGACCAGATCGAGCACGCCCGGCGCACGCTGGCGCGGCCCGACCTGACGATCTCGCCCGCGCATCGCGCGCTGAATGAGCGGATTGCCCGCCACATCCTGAAATCAGCCGAGGCGCCGCGGCGCAATGTGATCCCGTTCCCTCAACCGGCACGCCCCTGCTGGCCGCCGCTCGATCCATTCACGGCCCCGGGAGGGTCGGCGGCATGAGGCTCTGGTATTTCGAAACCGTCTCAGCCCTCGGCCGCTGGACCCCGAACACCAGCCCCGACCGCCCCGACACCGTGCACCATGGCGGCCATCTGCGGATCAAAACCACCTCGGGCATGGGTCCGAGGGTGCGTGGCATCGTCGAGGTGCCGCCGGAGCATCAGGACCGTCTGTTGCAGGAGCTGCACGGCACCCTCTCGCCCGACGCAAGCGGCGGCGCCGTTGCCCCGACCGGGACCGGAGACGCCGCATGATGCCGCGCGCCTCCTGGTCCGAACCCCTGCGCCGGCACCGCCGCCGCATGACCATCGCAGCCGCGCTCGATCTGGGCACCGCCGCGGCGCTGATCCTGCTGCTGTCCACCCTCGCCGTAATCGGCGGCCGGGCGGTGCTGATCACCCTTCTCAATCTCACCTCGCCCGGCCTGCCGCCGGGCTGCTGCTGAAAGGACCGGACATGAACCGTCTTCTGAAATGGTTTGAATACGGGCACTTGCCGCCCGACCTGCAAGCGGTCAGCCGCCCGGTCGGCGAACTGGCGCAGGAACTCGACAGGCTCCTGCCCGAAGGCGCCGAGAAGACCGCGGGCTTGCGCAAGCTGCTGGAGGCGAAGGACTGCCTCGTCCGCGCCGCCATCGAGGCGAGGGGCTGATCATGGCCGCGCCCCGGAACGAACTCAATTTCCCCGAATTCATCCAGAGCTTCCGCCGCGGCGAGTTGCTGGACGAGGGGAACCAGAAGCTCAACGAGCTGATGGAGGCGATCGGCCAAACCGGCGCGGGGGGGAAACTCTCGCTGACCTTTGACTTCAAGGTCAACAAGGCCGGCCAGATCGAAATCACCCCGAACCTGACGATCAAGAAGCCCGCCCGCGCGCTCGGCACCGGGATCTATTTCGTCAGCGACGACAACCGGCTGACGCGGCGCGACCCGCGGCAGATGGACATTGAGGACGAGATCGAGCGCCGCCGCTCGATGGATGCCTGACCCCCCCCCTCGCCAGACAGGAGACCCCTATGGCACCCGAAAACCCCACCGCAGAGCCGCTGGCCGAGCTGACGATCCAGACCGGCTTTGACATCAGGAACCCCGGCGAGACGCTGGAAACCATCCTGCGGGGCGCGCGCCTCGCCGATCCGATCCTCGAAGGCCCGGACGGCAGGAAATATGCCACCCTGCCGAAAGAATTCACCCTGCGCGAACTGGAGGACGATGCGCGCCTCGATCCGTTCCCCCGCCAGCGCGTCACCGTCGACGATCGCGCCTCACTCTCGGCCTATGCCAACCGTTATTCGGACAGCCGGTCGATCATCATCGCCGACTACGACGCGCTGACGATCTCGGCCCGGCTCGACTGGCACCACCACAATCAGGACAGCGATCAGGCTCTGCGCACCGGGCCGAACGAACACAGCGCCACCCTGAAGCTGCGCCCGTCCGAGGAGTTCATGCGGTGGGATGCGTTCGTGCAGAAGGGTTTCCACGATCAGGAGACCTTCGCGCGCTTCCTGGAAGAGAATTCCTGCGACGTGCATCTGCCCGACCCCGCAACCCTGATCGAGATCAGCCGCGACTTCGAGGCGACGGTCGGCCAGACCTACAAATCCTCGACCCGGCTCGACAACGGCGACCGGAAGATCTTCTTCGAGAGCGACAGCCGGGCGACCCATGACGTGATCGTCCCGCAGAAGATCACGCTGCGGATCCCGTTCTACAACGGCGAACAGCCCTCGGATATAGAGGCGCGCTTCCGCTGGCGTGCCGCCAGTGGTGCGGTTCAGTTCAGGCTGGAATGGCACCGGGTCGAATACCACCGCCGCGCCCACTTCACCGAAATCGCCTACACGGCATCCGAGGAAACCGGCCTGCCGGTGTTCATCGGCCGCGAAGGCTGACCCTTTCGCCGGTGCGCGGCTGCCTTTTGCCCCGCGCCGACTTCCCCCGGTGGCGCACCTGTCCCGACTTGCCACCGGGGTTTTTATCCCCCCCCCGCCGCGCCGCGGCTCAATCCTGAAAGGAAAGTCCTGTGTTTGCACGTCTCAAAGAGAAGCTGTCCGGCAGCGCCGCCCGTCTGAACGGCAAGACCGATCTGCTGGAAGGCATCTGCGCCGCCTGCGTCATGGTCGGCGCCGCCGATGGCGATCTGTCCGATGATGAGGCAACCATCGCGCTCGACCGCCTGCTGAACCACGAAACCCTTTCGGTTGCGTTCAGCGGCACCCAGATCGAAACCGCCTTCGACAAGCAGGCGAAGCGGGCGAAATCCGGCCTCTCCGGTCGCCTCGGGCTCAAGCGTGAGGTCGAGGAAGCGAAGGCGAAATCGACGGCCGACGATCTGGAAATGCTGCTGGTGATCGCGATCGATGTCGCGATGGCTGATGGCGAAATTGGCGACAAAGAGCGCAAGGCCCTCAACGACATCGGCCAGATCGTCGGCCTGTCCGTCGACCGCTATCTCGGCTGACCCATGGCCTGGCTGCGCACCCACGCCCTGCAATGGACCACCAGCGCGGCCCTGACGCTGGCCGGGCTGAGGTTCTTCACCCCGTCGATGGTCGACCTGATCATCGACGGTCTGACCGTGGGCCTGGTCTGGCTCGCCGCGAAACTCGCGCGGCCCTGACGCTCCGGTGACCGGCCCCGCGCGGGCCGGCATCCCGAGCGCCACCAACGAGGACCCCGACATGACGCAACATCCCACCTTCGCCCAGATCGTCTCGGCCGCGAAACGCGCCACGCCCGGCGGCCGCCTGAACGATGACGACAGGGCGGGCCTGATGCGCCGCGCCGCCAATCTTGGGTTGAGCGTGGTCGATGCGAACGCCGTCCTCGACAACGTGCTGCCCCGGCACCCGATCACGCGGGGGATCGAGTGATGTTTGACCGCGATTATTTCACCGTCGAGTCCACGGCCTGCACCATCCCGAAGCGCGGGGCGCAGGCCATCGTCTGCGGCGACAAGCCTAGGAAAAACAAGGACGGCAAAACCAGCTACAGCCTGCGCGCTCCGCTGCTGATTATGCCGCCCGAAATGTGGTCGGACCCCGATGAGACGATGCAGCGCATCGTCAGGGTGCTGAATGAAAACGCTGCCCTGTTTTTCGACAGCGCGAAGGACCGGCAGGCCGAACATGATCGGCGCGTTCTGGCGGGAGAGATCTGATGTCTGACCCCCGCCGATATCTGATTGACCCCAATATCGTCATGCACCGCGGCAGCATCGCCGAGGACGATCTGAAAGTCCGTCTCGTAACCGATGCACTCGAACAGGCTGGCTGGACCGGCGCCGATGGAAAGCCGTTGAACGGGGTCAGTTGGAGCATCCGCCGCGGCGCGGGCCGTCGCGGCGGATACGAGATCGAAATCCGGCGCGATATCCGTCTGTCCAACCAGTCCCGTCTGCCGAAGCCGGATGCCGCTGATGGCTGACCCTGCCCGCCTCCAGCTCTCGCGTGCCCGCGGCTGGCGGATGCCGCCGGGTGCCGTGCGTTGCGATCGAGCGACGGCCCTCGGGAACCCCTGGGCCGCGGGGGAACCCGGCAAGCTCCATCTGCTGACCAGAAGCAGCCCGGGCCGATCGATCTGGTCGATCTGGTCGCCGATGCCGAAGGCCATGACAGTGGTGGACGCGGTGACCGCGCACGCGACCTGGCTGCGCGACGGCACGATCCTGATGCCCGAGAACCTGTCGCCATCGGGCGAGTATCTGATCCGCGACAGCCTGACCGATCTGCGCAGCCTCGTGCTGGACATGCTGCCCCGCTTCCGGGGCTGCAATTTCGCCTGCTGGTGCCGGCCCGGCTCTCCCTGCCACGCCGATACGCTGATGAGGATCGCCAATGGCTGAGAACCCAAGCATCAACCGCTACCTGCGCAACAAGGCCATGGACCATATCGACCATGCCCTGGGCCGCCCCTTCGACCCGATGCGGGAAACCTACCGCAACTATTTCGCGACCGATTGCCCAAGGCGGATCGAGGCGTTTCAAGCCTCGGGCCATTGGGACGATTGCGGCGCCTTCACCGGGATGCGGTATTTCTCGGTCAATGACGCCGGCCGGGCCGCGTTGCGCGACCACCTGCGCACGATCAGGGATCCGCACCGCGCGTGGACGGTCAGCCTGATCGGCTTCGAAATGACCATCATCGCCCGCTCTCGCGGGAAAGCCTTCTACGAGGCTTTTCTGCGCGCGAGCGATAGCCTGGAGCTGGACTTTCGCGATTTCTGCGGCCTCGCCCGGATCAGGAGGGCCGCATGATGGCGATCTATCCGCCCCGGCCTGCCCCCTTCACCTGCGCGATCTGCCTGCAAGAGCGGCCTCCCCCCTGGCAGTCGCGGGATCATATGGACATACCGCCCATCTGCTGGAGCTGCGAACAGGATCAGACCCTGCGCACCGGGAGCTATTACGTCCGAAACCCCGACCAGCGCCTGGCGAAGCAGATCGGCGCGCTGGCCGAAATGTTGCAGATCGAGGCTTATCGCGCCTCGCAAAACATGGGGCCTCTCTATGGCTGAGCGTGATTATGTGTCCACCCCGGTTGCCGACAGCCTCGGCCTGCGCGACGTGATCACCGGCCTCGCGCATGATCTGACCGAGCAACGCGCCGGAAGGATCAGCCCCGCCGAAGCCCTCGCCCGGGCCGCCCTCGCCAAGCAGATCTTCAACGGCGTGCGGTTCTACATGCAGGCGATCAAGACGCTGGAAGGTGCAGCGAAGCCGGTCAGCGATCCGCGCCTGATCGAGGGGGAGAAGGCCGATGGCTGACCCTTTTCCCGGCCTGCCGCTCCTCGCCCTGTCGATCCGCCAGCCTTGGGCCTATGCCATCATCCATCTGGGCAAGCCTGTCGAAAACCGCACATGGGAAACACTTAAGCGCGGCCCGATCTGCATCCATGCAGCCAAAGGTATGACGCAGGCCGAGTGGTGGCGAGCATTCGACTTCATCACCGACGACCTTGATCTCATGCTCCCCGAACCCGCCAATCTGCCGCGCGGCGGCATCATCGGCACGGCCGAGATCGTGGATTGCGTCCGGTCGCACCCCAGCCCGTGGTTCTTCGGCCCCTTCGGGATCGTCCTCGCCAACGTCCGCCCGGTCGAATTCATCCCGGTCAAGGGCGCGCTCAACTTTTTCGACTGGCGGAAGAACCTGAAGGAATCGGGAGGCTCCGATGCTTGATTTCCCCATGATCATCGACAGCTTCGCCGGCGGCGGTGGCGCCTCGACCGGGATCGAGCTGGCCCTCGGCCGCTCGCCCGATGTCGCGATCAACCACAGCGCCGCCGCCCTCGCGCTGCACGCCGCCAACCATCCCGAGACCCTGCATCTGGACAGCAACATCTGGGATGTCGAACCGGCCGAGGTGGCGAAGGGACGCAAGGTCGGGCTGCTCTGGGCCTCGCCCGACTGCAAGCATTTCTCCAAAGCCAAGGGCGGCGCCCCACGCGACCGGAATATCCGGGATCTCGCATGGATCGTGGTCAAATGGGCCGAGCACGTGAAACCCGACGTGATCCTGATGGAGAACGTCGAGGAATTCGTGACATGGGGTCCGCTCGGCGAGGACGGCCAGCCGATCAAAGAGCTGGCCGGGGTGACCTTTGAACTCTGGTTGAAGCGGCTGCGGAAGGCCGGATACCGCGTCCAGTGGCGCGAGCTGCGCGCCTGCGACTACGGCGCTCCTACCATCCGCAAGCGGTGGTTTCTGGTCGCGCGCCGCGACGGCCAGCCGATCAGTTGGCCGAAGCCCACCCATGGCGATCCGAAAAGCCCTGCGGTCAGGAAGGGCAAGTTGCTGCCATGGCGCAGCGCGGCCGAGTGCATCGACTGGCGCGAGCCCTGCCCCTCCATCTTCGACAGCCGGGCCGAAATCCTCGATAAGCACGGCCTGCGCGCGCAGCGGCCGCTGAAGCCGAACACGCTGCACCGGATCGCGCGCGGCATCGCCCGCTATGTGCTGGAGGCCGAGCGGCCCTTCATCGTCAACCTGACCCACGGTGGCCGGGAAGAGGATCTGGCCGAACCCATCCGCACGATCACCGGCGCTCACCGCGGCGAGAAGGCGCTGGTGGTGCCCAGCATCGTCGGCTGCGGCGGCCGCGCCGGTCAGAGCCGCCCGCGCGGTGGCGACGAACCCTTTGCCACGATCACGACCAAAGCCGACGCCTGCGTCATCACACCGGCGCTGGCCACCTATTACGGCCATGGCGAAGGGCGCGGCGTGCGCGGGGCCGAGTTGGCGGACCCGCTGCGCACTGTCACAGTCGAAAACCGCCACGCCCTGATCGCCCCGAGCATCACCCGGTTCAACGGCGGCGCAACCCGACAGGATCTGCGCGACCCGCTGGCGACGGTCACCGCGAACAGCTGGATCAAGAAGCCCGGTGGCGCCGCGCCGCTCGGCCTGATTGCCCCCTGTCTCGCCAGCCTCGCCCACGGCTACAGCGGAGGACGGCGGGAATACTCGCTTGAGGAAGCCCTCGGCACCGTTACCGTGGGAGGGATCCAGCACGCGCTGGTTGCGCCGCATCTTCTGAGCCTCAAGGGATCGTCGCGGCGCATGGCACCGATCGACAGGCCGCACCCGACCGTGCTGGCCGAAGGAAACCACAGCGCCCTGATCGCCGCCAGCATGATCCAGACCGGCTATGGCGAGCGTCCCGGCCAGGAGGCCCGCGCCCTCGATATCGGCAAGCCGCTCGGCACCGTTGTCGCGGGCGGCGTGAAACACGCGCCCGTGGCCGCGTTCCTCGCCCAGCAGAACAACGACAGCCGTCGGATCGGCGGCGTCAACCCCGGCCGACCCGCCGGGGATCCTCTTTCCACCATCTGCGCGAGCGGCAGCCACCAGAACCTCACCACCGCATGGTTCGCCAAATACTACGGCACCGGCGACGGCGCCCGCATGGATGAGCCGGCGCATACGATCACGGTCAAGGACCGGCTGGCCCATATGCAGGCGGATCTGGCCGCCCCGCCCTTCGGTCCTGAGCATGAGCCGAAGGCCCGGGCCGTCGCCGATCTGCTGCGCGAATACGGCCTCTGGGATGATCGGGAATTCGTCACGCTCTCGATCGACGGCGCCGAGTTTGTGATCGTCGATGTCGGGATGCGGATGCTGACCCCGCGCGAGTTGTTCCGCGCGCAGGGCTTCCCGGATCACTATGTGATCGAGGGGGTCTGGGAGGGGCTGGACGGCGACAATCCGACCTTCCGGCCCTTTCCGAAGGACGTGCAGGTCTCATGCTGCGGCAACAGTGTCTGCCCGCCGCTGGCCGAGGCGCTGGTCAGGGCTAACTGCGCCCATCTGATTGTGAGGGAGGAGGCGGCTTAATGGGCAGGCCCTTCCTCTATCAGGGCATTTGCATCGAGCGCTTGCGCCGCGCTCATGCCAAGGTGGCAGTCATTGCAATGGATGATCGGGCGGCGCTGGTAATCTTTGAGCGCCTCGACAGGGAACTGCGTGCCGCCGAAGCAATGCAGGCCAATGATCCTGTTTCAGCTGCTCGGCGGCTTCTTGCCACTCAGAACGCCACTGACTGAAGAATACCGGCCGACATCTCAAGAGAGGCCCCCGCACCGTATCGTTCGCGCTTCAATTTGTGCCCCATGAGGTCAGCCCGGATGCGCTCATCCACGCCCGCAGCCAGCAATCGATCCTCAAAGCTGTGCCTCAGTCCGTACATGCTGTGTTCATCGGACTGCATCAGACCGTTTTCCCGCATGAATTTGTTTATGGTCGCGCTTAGTGAGCCATTGGCGCGATAGCGCGGAAACCCCTCGGGGTGTTCCTTCAGGCCTTTCAGGCTAACCCCGACCAGCGGCAACTTTCGCCGTGAATGTGGCGTTTTGAGCTGACGCCCTTCCGGCTCGATGGATATGTGTGGGACATCGTGATCAAGATGAATGTGCTGAGGCAGCAGGCCTGCAATCTCGGCGGGGCGGCATCCGGTGTTGATCATCACCAGCAGGATACCGCGCGCCTGGTCATTCATTCCGTTCAGCGCGCCCTTCCGGAGAATATGATCGAGGATCCATTCATCGCTGAAAGGCAGGCGCGTATTCTGCTCTCCCTCTGCGAACGCCAGGCGCTCGAAGGGAAGATCGAGCTTCAGGCGCTTCATTTCATTCACGGTGCGAAGGATGCTGACCAGCGTGGAGATATCCTTATTTGCGCTGTTGGCCGTCAGGCCTTCGTCGCGGATCCTCTCCCACCACCATTGGCGATAATCGAGCATGTTATCCCGATTGATCTGATCGATGGCCAGATCGCCGATGACTTCCAGGAAGTTCGCGACCGCGCGCTTGCGCTGGTTGCGCCAGATCCGCATCTGGTTCGGGTCTTTCCCGTGGACCCGCTCTTCAGCAAGCCCCCAGTAAATCTCCAGCGCCTTTGAAATGCTGAGCTGCGGGGTCTTCGCGAGACCGAGCATAGCGGAGGCATCAACCCGCATCGCGCGCGGGTCGCCTGCGTCAGGAATTGCCTCCACCCGGTCCAGAAGTTCAGAGAGCGGGCGTCTTGCAACCTGAGTTGCCGGAAGGTAGGCAAAACCCCTCGTCTGGGCGAGGTCGCGAGCGGCCTCGAAGCGTGCCAGCGCATCATCCGAACGACCGGAAAGGCGGGCCTCCCATCCCTGAATGCAGTTCTCCCAGACGACCGCGGCTTTCGCCTCAGCCTCCCGAAATGAATCTGTTTTGAGGGAAGCCACATACCAGGGCCGCTCCTCGACACGCTCGTAACGCACCGGCACCCGGCGCTTGATGTAATAGGTTTTGCCGCGTCGAATAATGCTCATATCGCAAGTGATAGAGCGGGAAAGCCCGTTATCAAAGCGGAAATGATGCACAAAATGAGTTACCGGAAAATCGTCTCAGGCCAACCTGAACGGCAAAGGTGAGAAGCAAAATGACCAGTAACCCGTTGATATGATTGTATATATCGCGATTTCTGATTGTTCTGGAACTGGAGCGGGCGACGGGAATCGAACCCGTGTCTCTAGCTTGGAAGGCTAGGGTCTTACCATTACACAACGCCCGCATTCCATGGGGGCAGCCATCCGGCGCCCCTGCGCTGTGGCTTTCAGATAGCGGGCTTTTCCCGCCTCTGCAAGCCGCCTGCCGCAGGTTTTCGCGCGCGCTGGCCCCCCACTGACCCATTGACGCGGGCGGCCATGATGTGCAGGAAGCGGGCCATGCTGATCCTCAAGATCCTTCGCCGCCCTGAATGGGACGCCTTCCGCGCCGCGGGCGAGACCGCGGGTGCCCCTGTCGATCTGGACGACGGTTTCATCCATTTCTCGACGCCGTCCCAGGTGGCCGGCACCGCCGAGAAGCATTTCGCCGGCGAAAGCGATCTGGTGCTGGTGGCCTGCGATGCCGAGGCGCTCGGCCCGGCGCTGAAATGGGAGCCCTCGCGCGGCGGCGCGCTGTTTCCGCATCTCTACCGCCCGCTGCGGCTGGCGGATGTGGTCTGGGACAAATCGCTGCCGCTTGGCGTCACCGGCCATATTTTCCCCGAAGGTGTGTTGTGAGCCTGACCGAACGCGCGGGCCTTGCCCTTCTGCACCGCTGCGACCCCGAACGCGCCCATGCGCTGTCGCTGACCGCGCTGCGGATGGGGCTGGCGCCGCTGCCCGGCCCGGTCACCTCCTCGCGGCTGGCTTGCGAACTGGCGGGGCTCGCGCTGCCGAACCCGCTGGGGCTGGCGGCGGGCTACGACAAGAATGCGGTAGCGCTGGCGGCGCTGACCCGCGCGGGCTTCGGCTTCATCGAGGTCGGCGCCGCGACGCCGCGCCCGCAGCCAGGCAATCCGAAACCGCGGTTGTTCCGGCTGAGCGAGGACCGCGCCGCGATCAACCGTTTCGGCTTCAACAACGAAGGGGCAGAGGCGATTGCCGCCCGCCTCGCCGCCCGCGTGCGCGGGCCGGTGCCGGTCGGGCTGAACCTCGGCGCGAACAAGGATTCCGCGGATCGTGCCAGCGATTTCGCCCGGGTGCTTGCCACCTGCGGGCCCCATGTGGATTTCGCCACCGTCAATGTCTCATCGCCCAATACCGAGAAACTGCGCGATCTTCAGGGCCCCGCGGCGCTGGCCGCGCTGCTTGCCGGGGTGATGGAGGCGCGCGCCGCGCTTCTCCGTCCGATCCCGGTCTTTCTCAAGATCGCGCCGGATCTGGAGCCCGCCGATCTGGAGGGCATCGCCGAAGTGGCGCTGGCCTCGGGCCTGTCGGGGATCATCGCCACCAACACCACGCTCTCGCGCGAGGGGCTGCGCAGCGCGGCGCGGGATCAGGCCGGCGGTCTGTCCGGCGCCCCCCTGTTCGAGCGTTCGACCCGGGTTCTGGCGCGGCTCTCCGCGCTGACCGGGGGGCGCATCCCGCTGATCGGGGTGGGCGGCGTCGGCTCGGCAGAACAGGCGTTCGAGAAGATCCGCGCCGGGGCCTCGGCGGTGCAGATCTATACCGCCATGGTCTATGAGGGGATCTCGCTGATCCCCCGCATCCTGCGCGGGCTGGATGCCATCCTTGCGCGCGAGGGTTTCGCCACGGTCGCGGATGCGGTGGGAACCGGGCGCGACCGCTGGCTCTGAGCGCGCGACCCCCTCTTCCGCCGCGCAAGAAAAGACGCCCGCGCCCGCTGTCCCTGGCCCTGCCTGCACGAACCGTCTGAAAATCGGTGCTGACTCCGGGTTTCCCGTGGAGGTATGGCCCTCCTTATCCACAAGGAACGCGGGTTCGCGATAGCCTTTGCGCAGGGGGTCGCTCTTGCGCCCCGGCGGGTTCACATGAAGCTCTGCGGATCGATGTCGATGGCGAGCCGCATCCCTTTGGGCTGTTTCACCTGGCCGATCCAATGCGCCAGCGCCGCCTGCAAGGGCGCGGCTTTCGGCGCCTTGACCAGAAGCCGCACCCGATGCCGCCCGCGCACCCGGGCCACGGGGGCCGGGGCCGGGCCGAAGACCTCGGCGCCGATCCGGCGCAGGGGTGCGTCGGCGCGCGCGAGTTCGCCGCCATAGTCGAACAGAGGTTGCAGGTCCGGGCCCGAGAGGATGATCCCGGCCATCCGCCCGAAAGGCGGCGCTCCGGCGGCGCGGCGCTCTTCGGCCTCGGCCTTCCAGAAGGCCTCCTCATCGCCGCCGAGGATGGCGCGGATCACCGGATGTTCGGGCTGGTGGGTCTGGAGCCAGGCCTCGCCCGGCGCCCCCGCGCGGCCCGCGCGGCCCGCCACCTGGCGCATCAGTTGAAACGTCCGCTCGGCCGCGCGCAGGTCAGAGCCCTGGAGACCCAGATCGGCGTCGATCACGCCGACGAGCTTCAAGAGCGGAAAGTTATGCCCCTTGGCGACGATCTGGGTGCCGATGATGATGTCGGCCGCGCCTTCGGCGATGGCGGCGATCTGCTCTTTCAGCGCGCGGGCCGAGCCGAACAGGTCCGAGGACAAGACCGCCAGCCGCGCCTCGGGGAAGCGCGCCGTCACCTCTTCGGCCAGCCGCTCGACGCCGGGGCCGACGGCGGCCATCCGCCCCTCGACGCCGCAGGAGGGGCAGCTTTGCGGCACCGGCTTCGTCGCGCCGCATTGGTGGCAGACGAGGCGTTTGAGGAAACGGTGCTCGACCATCCGGGCATCGCAATCGTCGCAGCCGATCTGCTGGCCGCAGGCGCGGCAGAGCGTCACCGGCGCATAGCCGCGGCGGTTGAGGAACAGAAGCGACTGTTCCCCCGCGCGGATCCGGTCCTCGACCCCCTTTGCGAGCGTCTCCGAGATCCAGCGGTCCGAGGGCAGCTTTTCGGCCCGCATGTCGATCGCGCGCATCGCGGGCATCTCGGCGGCGCCGTAGCGCGTGGTGAGGTCCAGCCGCGCGTAACGGCCTTGATCGGCGTTCACCCAGCTCTCCAGCGAGGGGGTGGCCGAGGCCAGCACCACCGGGCAGCCGAGGATGGAGCCACGCAGCACCGCCATGTCGCGGGCGTTGTAGAGGACGCCATCCTCCTGCTTGTAAGAGGTGTCGTGTTCCTCATCGACCACGATCAGCCCGAGATCCTGAAACGGCAGGAACAAGGCCGAGCGCGCGCCGACCACGAGGCCGACCTCTCCCTCCGCCGCCATCTTCCACAGCCGCCGCCGCTCGGTCTGGGTCACGCCGGAATGCCATTCGCCGGGGCGCGCGCCGAAGCGGGCCTCGACCCGGGCGAGGAAATCCGCGGTCAGCGCGATTTCCGGCAAGAGCACCAGCGCCTGGCGGTTACGCCTCAGCGCCTCGGCCACCGCCTCAAGGTAAACCTCGGTCTTGCCCGAGCCGGTGACGCCTTTCAGCAGCACCGCCTGAAAATTCTCCGCCGCCACCGCTTGCGCGAGCGCGGCCCCGGCTTCGACCTGATCGCCCTCCAGCCGGGCGGGCGCGCGGGCGTTCAGCCGCGGATAGGGCAGATCGCGCGGCGCCTCCTCCTCGGCGATCACCCCGAGTTTCACGAGGCCGCGCACGACCGAGGCCGAGACCCCCGCCGCCGTGGACAGCTCTCCCGGCGTGACGGGGGCGGCGCCGAAAGACCGCAACGCCTCGATCACCTTCAGCCGCGCCTCGGTCAGCCGGTTCGGCACCGGGCCGGAAAGCCGCAACACCCGGCGCAGAGCGGGCGGGTCGAACAGCCCCGGCGAGCGGGTGGCAAGCCGCAGCATCGCCGGCAGCCAGGTCATGGTGTAATCCGCCGCGCGGCTCAGGAAGGTCCGCAGCTCGGCCCGCATCGGCGGCACGTCGAGCACCCGCGCGATGCTGCGCAGCCGGGCCGGGTCGAAACCGCCCTCGCCCGGGCCCCAGACCACGCCCAGCACCCGGCGCGGCCCGAGCGGCACTTCGACAAAATCGCCGGTTCCGCAGCCGCCCCCGGGCGCGCGATAGTCGAGGAACGGGCCCAGAGGCTCGGTCGTCAGCACCGCGACGGTCTCGCCTTCCGAGAAGATCCGCTCAGTCATCGCACCCTCTTTGCCGGGAATTTTCCGTTAGCGCAAACATTCCCTGCCGGGAACCTCTTTCCCCCCGGCGCGCTTTCCGCTAATACCGCCCCCGATCCCCTCACTCCACCCCCTGATCTGCCCCAAGGGAGCATGACGCCATGAAGTTCTTTGTCGATACCGCCGATGTGGATGCCATTCGAGAGCTGCACGATCTGGGCATGGTGGACGGCGTGACCACCAACCCGTCGCTGATCCTGAAATCGGGCCGCGACATCCTTGAGGTCACCAAAGAGATCTGTTCCTTCGTCGAAGGTCCGGTCTCGGCCGAAGTGGTCGCCGAAAAGGCCGCTGACATGATCGCCGAGGGCCGGAAACTGGCCGAAATCGCCCCGAATATCGCGGTGAAAGTGCCGCTGACCTGGGACGGGCTGAAAGCCTGCAAGGTGCTGTCCGGCGAAGGCAAGATGGTCAACGTGACGCTGTGCTTCTCGTCCAACCAGGCGCTGCTGGCGGCGAAAGCGGGCGCGACCTTCATCTCGCCCTTCATCGGGCGGCTGGACGACATCAGCCTCGACGGGCTGGAACTGATCGACGATATCCGCACCATCTACGACAATTACGGCTTTGACACCCAGATCCTGGCGGCCTCGATCCGCACGCTGAACCACGCGAGAGAATGCGCGCTGATCGGCGCCGATGTGATGACCGCGCCGCCCTCGGTGATCAAGGCGATGGCCAGCCATGTGCTGACCGACAAGGGCCTGGAGCAGTTCAACAAGGACTGGGCGAAAACCGGGCAGAAAATCCTCTGACGAGGATGCGGGGGCCCTGCCCCCGTCCCTTTCAGGGACTCCCCCGGGGTATTTCGGTCAGGGTGAATGGGAATTTCATCCTGAGCTGAATGCTTCCGGCGGGGGCCTCCGCCGGGCGGCGGCGCGCGCGCCGGGTTATTTCACGCGCCGGATGCCTTCCGGGATGACCTGCTGCGCGATTCCGGCCAGCGCGAGATAGAGCGAGGTGACGATCAGCCCCCAATGCGCAAGGCTGCCCTCGGCGAAATCCACCCAGGCCGCCCAGCCCGCGAACACGATCCAGGCCACCGAGACCGGCAGCGAAACCTCGCGCCAGCGCTTCGTCCGCGTCGGGTGGATGAATTTCAGATTGGTGAACATCGCCACCGTCAGCAGCACCACCAGCGTCAGGATCACCCCCGGCGAGGGCGCGACGGCGAACAGAACCAGCACCACCATGTTCCAGCAGGCGGGAAAGCCCGCGAAGCTTTTGTCCTTCGTCTTCATCCTCGTATCGGCGAAATAGACCACCGAGCCGAAAACGATGACGATGATCGCGATCCAGCCGGTCCAGCCGCTCAGGAGCCCCGATTTGAACAAAGCATAGGCGGGGATGAAGACATAGGTCAGGTAATCGACGATCAGATCCATCAGCACGCCGTCATAGGTCGGCCAGTTCTTCTGCACCTGGTATTTGCGCGCCAGCGGCCCGTCGATCCCGTCGACGATCAGCGCGAAGACCAGCCAGAGGAACATCAGGCTCCATTTCGCCTCGACGGCGGCGAGCATGGCCAGCATCGACAGCACCGCGCCCGAGGCGGTGAGCAGATGGACGGAAAGGGCCTTGTAACGATCGGACATGGGAAAACTCATGAAGCAAACCGGCGCCGAAGGCAATCACCCGGCGCGGGGATGGGACCGGGAATAGACTTCCATCAGCCGCGCGGCATCGACCGCGGTATAGGCCTCGGTGGTGGAGAGCGAGGCATGGCCGAGCAATTCCTGGATCGCCCGCAGATCGCCGCCCGCGGACAGAAGATGCGTCGCGAAACTGTGGCGCAGGGCGTGCGGCGTGGCGGTCGCGGGCAGGCCGAGCTGCATCCGCGCGCGCTCCATCGCGAGCTGGATCACCCGCGGGCTGAGCGGGCCGCCGCGTGCGCCGCGAAACAGCGCCTCTCCGGGCGGCAGATCCCAGGGGCACTGATCGGCGTAATCCGCCACGGCGCGGCGCGCGGCGGGCAGCACCGGCACCAGCCGGGTCCTGCCGCCCTTGCCGGTGATGCGCAAAACCTCGGGCAGCGGATGATCGGCGCCTTTCAGCGACAGGGCTTCCGAGATCCGCAGCCCGCAGCCGTAAAGCAGCGTCACCACCGCCAGATCGCGCGCCTGCTGCCAGTCCTCGCGCGCCTGTTCGCCGGTGATCCCGATGATCTCGGCGGTCTTGTCCTCGGGCAGGGGCCGGGGCAGGCGGCGGCGGAATTTCGGCCCGCGGGTAGAGAGGATCACCGGCGCCTCCTCGTCGCGCCGGTCCGCCAGCCAGCCGGTGAAGCTCTTCACCGCCGAAAGCGCCCGGGCGAGCGAGCGCGCCGAGAGACCCCGGCCGCGCTCATGCGCCATCCATGCCCGCATCTCGGCCTGGGTAAGGTCAAGCGTCATCGCCGCGCCTTCCGTCCCGCCGCGGTGCTGCGCGAGGAAACCGAGCCAGCCGAGGACATCGTGCCGGTAGGCGGCGGTCGTATGCTTCGACGCCCCCTTCAGCGCCACCATCTGCGCCAGCCATTCGTCCAGCGCCGCGCGCATCTGCGCGGAGGGCACCGGAGGGCCACTCACGACAGCCAGCGGCGCATGGTCCGCTCGAAGACGCCGGCGAAGAATGCCAGCAGATCGGTGCCCTGGGTGGCACGGAACTGATGCGGATCCTCGGCGCCAAGGACCAGCATCCCCGGCAGCCTGCCCTGGCCGAAATCAAGCCGCAGCAGCGCCTCGGAGCGGATAAACCCCGCGCGGTCACCGTAGAGCAGATCGCTCTCCGGCATGACCTGGCGCAAAGTCACCGGCCGCAGGGGCGCATTGCGCGCGCCCGCGAGATAGCGCGCAGTGAAACCCGGCTCGGCCACGAAAAGCACGTCGCCCAGACGGCGCAAAGCCGGATCCTCGCCCGATTGCCGGCTCTCCAGCACCAGCCGCACGCAATCGACCCGCAGGGTCGCCGCCACATCGCCCGCGAGCGTCGTCAGAAATTCCTCGAACCCGAGCGGATCGAGCATCTGAAGGATCGCCCGGTGGATCTGGTTGGTCCCGGCGAGGTTCTCATAAGCCGCGGCGATCACCGAGCGGTGGGTGTCCTCCAGCCGCTCCAGCCTTGTCTCCAGCCGCTGCATGGCGATGCCGCGCAGATCGACGATATTGGCCCCCATGGCGCGCTCGTTCGCGGCCACCAGGGCGTTCATCACGTCGCGATCCTCCAGCAGGCTCTCGGGCTCTGCCAGAATGCGGTCGCGCAGGTCAGGTTCGATCATATGCGGTCTGCCCGGTTCTTTTGGCTGATTTGCCGCCGACTATAACGGAAAAAGGAAAGCCCGCGGAACCCTTTTCCGCGCGCCCGTCCATGTCGGCCGGGCTGCGCGTGGCAGATCTGCCTCCCGGCGGGCGTATTTATCCCGGCCTGAAAGCCCCATTCACCCTGATCCAAATACCCCGGGGGAGTCGCGGCCCCGGCCGCGACGGGGGCAGGGCCCCCTTCCGCTACATCCGGCTCAGGATCACCCCGGCGACGATGACCAGCGCCGCAAGGGCCTTCTCGCCGGTCATCCGCTCGCCGAACGCAAGCCAGCCGATCAGCACCGCGAACAGGATCGAGGTCTCACGCAACGCCGCCACCAGCGCGATCGGCGCCACCGTCATCGCCCAAATCGAGATCGCATAGGCGCCATAGCTGGCCGCCGCGGCCAGCGCGCCCATCCGCCAGGCATGGCCCTGCATCGGCAGCACCGCCCGCCCGCGCCAGGCCAGCATGCCCACCGAGAAGATCAGCCCGTCGGCCACGAAAACCCAGGCCACATAGGCCACCGCGCTGCCCGAGATCCGCGCGCCGGTGCCGTCGATCAGCGTATAGGTCGCGGTGGCCAGCGCCGAGCCGAGCGCGAAGGGCAGCAGCCGGCGGTTCTCGCCGCTGGCGAAGACGCCGCGCGCCATCAGCAGGATCCCGCCCGCCAGCACCGCAATCGCCGCATATTGCCGCGTGGTGACCGTATCGGCCAGCACCGCCGCGCCGACCAGCGCCACGATCATCGGCGCGGCGCCGCGGGCGATCGGATAGACCCGGCTCAGATCGCCGCGGTCATAGGCGTAGCTGAGAAAGAACTTATAGGCGAAATGCGTCAGCCCCGCCGCGATCACCCAGGGAACGGCCGCAAGGTCGATCGGCGGGGCGAAGGCGACGACGGCCAGGCCGATCGGCACTTCGAGGATCGACAGGATCACCATCGCCCCGACCTTCGAGGTGCCGAGCTTGATCAGCGCATTCCAGAGCGCGTGAAGAAAAGCCGCCGCCAGAACGGCGAGAAAGACACCCAGGGACAAGATGCGCGACCGTTACAGTTTCTTTGCATCCTGCCTCGCATGGCGGCGGGCCGGCGGCAAGGGCGATCAGATCAGCAGCCCCGCCGCGCCCTCGAAGCGCAGGAGCGCGACCTTGGTCTCCACGCCCCCCGGGGCCGAGAAGCCGCCCAGCCCCTTCGCGCCCAGGACCCGGTGGCAGGGGATCAGGATCGGCAGCGGATTGGCGCCGCAGGCCTGGCCCACGGCCTGGGCGGGCGCCCCCACATCCGCCGCGATCTCGCCGTAGCGGCGGGTCTCGCCGAGAGGGATCGCCGCCATCGCCCGGCGGACCTTTTCGTGAAGCCCGGTCCCCCAGTCCAGCGGCAGGTCGAACCGGGTCAGCCGGCGCTCGAAAAACGCCGCCAGCTGGCGCAGCCCCTCGGCCTGGAGGGGCGTTGCCTCTGCCCCGCCCTCGCCCCAGACCAGCGCGGTCAGCCGCGCGCCGTCGTCGCGCAGAGAGAGCGGGCCGAAGGGCGAGGCAAAGGTGGCGCTCACTCGAAGCTCACCAGCGTGACCGGGTTGACCTCGCCGTCGTAGCTCGCGTCCACATCGTAGCGCATGAGGCGGAAGCCCTCGTTCACCAGCCGCCAGACCGCGGTGTTCGAGGCGTCGCCGATGCCGCGCCAGTAGCCGGTTTCGCGGATCTCCAGCCGGTCGGGATCGAATTCGGCGTTGATCGCCAGGACGCTGGCGGTCCAGCCGATGATGTCGATGGATTTCACCGGGCTCTCAAAATCCTCGGGATCCTCGTTTTCCACCCGCAACTCCGGCGCGGGCAGCGCGGCGGGATGGATGCCGCGGTAATCGGTATGGATCAGGAAAAGGTGCTGGATGTTGTAGGCCCCTGCCCCGCACCAGAACTGCCAGACCACCACCGGCGCCGGCTCTCCCCAGTCCGAGGGCGCGAGAACGTCGAACCGCTGCGGCTCATGGATCAGCGCCCCGTCTTCGAGGAAGGCGCCGGAGCAGGTGTCGGCGAAGGCGGCCGAGAACACCTGCACCGCCTTCGCGGTGTCGGGCGGGGTCTGGGCCAGGGCCGGCGCGGCAAGGGTCACGAAGGCGGAGGCGAGGATGCGGCGCATGGGGGCTCCCTTTTACGGCGCAGCCTGGCACAAGGCGGGCGGCGCGCCAACCGGGCTGCGGGTCGGGTTTTTCCCTCAGCGCGAGGGGGCGAGGATCGCCGCCTCGGGCGCCGGCGGCTCGCCCCGGGGCGAGGGCACCGCGAGCGGGCGGAAGGCCTCGCGCAGCACCGCGGCCATGCCCTCGATCGCGGGCGAGGTGCCGCGCGGGTTGCGCCGCAACAAGACCCGCGCCGAATCGATCGGCGGGAAACCGTCCTCGGGCGTAAGCTCCCGGCAGCCCAGCGGGATGGTGCTGCGCGACAGCGCGGCGATGGCCATGCCGTTCGTCACCGCATTGCGCAAAGCGCTGGCCACCGTGCAATGCCAGGCCGGGCGCCAGTCGATCCCCTGCCGGTTCAGCGAGGGCTGCGCCAGCGTCCGGCACCATTCCGAATCGCGGTAGACCGCCACCGGCACCGGATGGCGCAGATGCTGGGAATGGGCGAGCGAGGTCACCCAGACCGTGGGATCGGTCATCAGCAGCTCACCCTTCTCGAAATAGCTGGTGTCGTGGATCACCGCGAGGTCCAGCTCGTCCGCCTCAAGCGCCGCAAGCTGCTGTTCGGAATGGTCGCAGATCACCGAGACCTGCAACCCCTCGTGCCGCTCGTCGAAGGCCGCGAGCGCGCGCGGCAGCACGGTGCCGGAATATTCGTCGGGGATCCCCACCCGCACCGGGCCGGTCAGGGTCTTTTCGCGCAGCGCCTGGGCGGCGTCATCCAGCAGCGCCACCACCCGGCGCGCATAGGGCAGAAGCTGCTCGCCCCGGGCGGTCAGGCTGACGCCGCGCGCAAGGCGGTTGAACAGCGGCTGGTTCAGGTTGTCCTCCAGCCGTTTGATCAGCAGGCTGACCGCCGATTGCGTCCGCCCGAGCCGCGCCGCGGCCAAGGTGACCGAGCCGGTTTCGGCCACGGCGAGAAAGCCGCGCATCAGATCGCTTTCCAGCGGAACCCCTGCCATCGAACCCATCACTTTTATCAATACCACCCATTAAATCTATTCGTTTGAGAAATGTCAAACCGCATGAGAGAACAAGCCGTAACCAATGGAGGCCCGAATGTTCACCCGTCTGATGTCGCTGATGCAGCTTCGCCGCTCGACCGCGTTTCTGCTGGAACGCGGGAATGATCGGTTGCTGGACGATATCGGCCTGACCCGCGACGATCTGAAGGCCATGCACCAGGGCCTGCTGCCCGAAACCTATGCCGCGCAGCTTGCCGACCCGCGCCGGTCGGCGCGCATCAGCCTGCGCAACGCGATCTGAGGATCCCCCGGCCGGCTTCCCTGTCGGACCCGGACAACTGAAGACGCCGGAGGCATGGCCCCCGGCGTCCTTTTCGTTTTGCGCCCGGATCAGGCCAGTGCGGCGTCGCAGCGGGCACAGGTGCCGGGATGGGCATGGCTGCCCACATCGGGCAGGATCTGCCAGCAGCGCTGGCATTTCGCGCCCTCGGCCGGGGCGAAGACCACCGCCACGCCGGGCACGTCGGCCAGTGCGAACGCCCCCGCGGGCTGCGGCGCATCAGAGAGCGTGATGCCCGAGGTGATGCAGACATCGGCGAACCCGACCGAGTTCAGCGCGGCCAGAATCGCGGTATCGGCGACATGGACCACGGGCTTCGCCTCCAGCGAGGCGCCGATGACCTTGGCGGTGCGCTCCACCTCCAGCGCGCCGGTGACGACGCGGCGCGCGGCGCGCACGCTCTCCCATTTCGCGGCCAGCGCCTCGTCGCGCCATCCGGCGGGGGTGTCGGGGAAGTCGGTCAGATGGACCGAGGACTCCTCGCCCGGCAGCCGCGAGAGCCAGACATCCTCCATGGTGAAGGGCAGGATCGGCGCAAGCCAGGTCGCGAGCCGCCGGAACAACAGATCCAGCACCGTCCGCGCGGCCCGGCGGCGCAGGCTGTCGGCCGCGTCGCAATAGAGCGCATCCTTGCGAATGTCGAAATAGAAGGCCGAGAGATCGACGGTCGCGAAGTTGAACAGCGTCTGGAACACGCCCGAGAAGTTGAAGGCGCGATATTCGCGGCGCACCTCGGCATCCAGTTGCGCCAGACGATGCAGCACCCAGCGTTCCAGCTCGGGCATGTCGGCGGGGTCCACCCGCTCGGCCTCGTCAAACCCTTTCAGCGCGCCCAGGAGGAAGCGCATGGTGTTGCGCAGGCGGCGGTAGCTGTCGGCCACGCCTTTCAGGATTTCCTTCCCGATCCGCTGGTCGAGCGTGTAATCGGTCTGCGCCACCCAGAGCCGCAGGATATCGGCCCCATATTCGCCGATCACCTCTTGCGGGCCGACGGTATTGCCGAGCGATTTGGACATTTTCATGCCCTTCTCGTCCAGCGTGAAACCATGCGTCACCACATTGCGGTAAGGCGCACGGCCGCGGGTGGCCGAGGCTTGCAGCAGCGAGGAATGGAACCAGCCGCGATGCTGGTCGGTGCCCTCCAGATAGACATCCGCGATGCCGTCCTCGGTGCCGTCCGCCCGGTCGCGCAGCACGAAAGCATGGGTCGAGCCGGAATCGAACCAGACATCCAGCACGTCGAACACCTGATCGTAGTCCGCCGGATCGGCGATGCCGTCGAGCGCCTTCTCTTTGAAGCCGGGCAGATACCAGACATCGGCGCCCTCGGCCTCGAAAGCCGCGAGGATGCGGGCGTTCACGGTCTCATCGCGCAGAAGGAAATCGGGATCGGTCGGCTTCGCGCCCTTTTTCGTGAAACAGGTCAGCGGCACGCCCCAGGCGCGCTGGCGCGACAGCACCCAGTCGGGGCGGTTCTGGATCATCGCATGCAGGCGGTTCTTGCCCGAGACCGGGGTGAACTCCACCAGATCCTCGATCGAGGTCAGCGCGCGTTTGCGGATCGTGTCGCCGAACTCGCCCATCCCGTCCGCCAGCACATGATCGATGGCGGCGAACCATTGCGGCGTGTTGCGGAAGATCACCGGCGCTTTCGAGCGCCAGGAATGCGGATAGCTGTGCTTCACCTTGCCCTTTGCGAGCAGCGCGCCCGCGTAAGCCAGTTGTTTGATGTTCGAGACATTGGCCGGGCCTTCCTTGCCATCGGGCAGGATGACATGCTGGCCGCCGAACAGGGGCAGATCGGCACGGTAGGAACTGTCCTCGGTGACGTTATACGTCATCGGCAGCCTGTATTTCAGGCCAAGCTGGTAGTCGTCGTCGCCATGGCTCGGCGCGGTATGAACGAAGCCGGTGCCGGCGTCGTCGGTGACGTGATCGCCGGGCAGCATCGGCACGTCGTAATCCCATTCGCCATTGCCGCCTTCCGCCCCGCGATAGGGATGGGCGAGGATCATGCCCCCGAACTCGGCGGGGGCCACGTCGCGCAGCCGGGTCCAGGCCTCGACCTTCGCCGCCTCGCGCACGCTTTCCGCAAGGCTGTCGGCCAGCACGAGCGTCTCGCCCACGGTCGCGGTGGATTTTTCGGCGACCTGATCGACCCGGTAAAGCCCGTAGCCGATCCCCGGACCGTAAGCCACGGCGCGGTTTTGCGGGATGGTCCAGGGCGTCGTGGTCCAGATCACCACCGAGGCCTGCAAGAGATCGGTGTTCATACAGCCGTCAAGCTCGGGGAACTGCGCCGCCGAGGCCACGCGGAAGCGCACCCAGATCGTATGGCTGGTGTGATCGTGATATTCGACCTCGGCCTCGGCGAGGGCGGTCTTTTCAACCGGCGACCACATCACGGGTTTTGATCCCTGATAGAGCGAGCCGTTCATCAGAAGTTTCATGAATTCGGCGGCGATCACCGCCTCGGCATGCCAGGCCATGGTCAGATAGGGGTCTTCCCAGTTGCCGTAGACGCCGAGCCGTTTGAACTCCTCGCGCTGGACATCCACCCAGCCCTCGGCGAAGCGGCGGCATTCCTGGCGGAAGGCGATGATATCCACATCGTCCTTGTTCAGCCCTTTGGCGCGGTATTGCTCTTCGATCTTCCACTCGATCGGCAGGCCGTGGCAGTCCCAGCCGGGAACGTAGCGCGCATCCATCCCCATCATCTGATGGCTGCGGTTGATGATGTCCTTGATCACCTTGTTCAGCGCATGGCCGATGTGCAGATGGCCGTTGGCATAGGGCGGGCCGTCATGCAGCACGAAGGACGGACGGCCCTCTTTCTCGCGCAGGCGGTGGTAGATGTTCAGCCGCTCCCACCGGGCCAGCCATTCCGGCTCGCGCGCGGGAAGGCCGGCGCGCATCGGGAACTCGGTCTCGGGCAGGAAAACGGTGTCGCGGTAGTCCACGGTTGTTTCGGTGGCGGTCTCGGTGGTGTCGGCGCACATAGGATGCGATCCTTCGATCTTTGGGCGGTCTTTGGGGCGCAGAGGCCCCGTCTGGCGAGCGGTCAGGCGGACTCTCCCGGCGTGCTGAGGGTCAGCGCGCCGGGCCGCTAATTCGGCCACCGGAGGGCCAGGGAAGGATCGCGAGGCGACAGGTCATGCCCGCGCTTATAGGACGGGGTTTTTGTGCGGTCCAGAGGGCCGCCGATCCGGGTGCGCACGGGGTTGACCCCGCCGCGCCACGCGCCCAGGCTGGGGCATGAGGCAAGCGGAGAGGCGCGATGAAATATCCGTCGGTCAATGTGCTCGGAGGGGCTTTGGAGGCCTGTTCGGCGAAACCGCTGACCGGGTTCTTCCGCGACGGCTGCTGCAATTCCGGCCCGACCGATCAGGGGATGCACACGGTCTGCGCCGAGATGACGGCCGAGTTTCTGGCGCTGTCGAAATATCTCGGCAACGATCTGTCCACCCCGCGCCCCGAATTCGGCTTTGCCGGGCTGAAGCCGGGCGATCACTGGTGTCTTTGCGCCACGCGCTTCCTGCAAGCGCATGAGGAAGGCGCCGCACCACGGCTGCGGCTGCGCGCGACCCATCACGCCACGCTCGATGTGGTGCCGATCGAGGTGCTGCGGCTCTATGCCAGCGACGACGAGGGCTGAGGGGGCGGGCTGCGGCATCCTGCCCGCTTTCCCTTTTGCGACATTTCCCGCAGGAAAACCCCATGAGCCTTCCGCCCCGCTTTCCCATTTCAGACATTCAGATCGAAGGCGTGGTCACCGAGTTCTACGCGCTGATCCGCGCGCATCCGGTGCTGGGGCCGGTGTTCGGCGCCCATGTCGCCGACTGGCCCGCGCATGAGGCGAAGATCGCAGCCTTCTGGCGCAACGCGATCCTGTTCGAGCGCAGCTATGACGGCAATCCGATGGCGGTCCACAAGGCGGCGGGCAATGTGCGGCCGGGGATGTTCATCCCCTGGCTGAAACTGTTCGACGAGGTGCTGGCGCGCCGCCTCTCCCCCGAAACCGCGAGCGCCTGGTCGGCGCTGGCGCACCGGATCGGGCGGGGGCTGAGCCTCGGCCTCCAGGACTACGGCGGGATCCCGAAGCTGAGCTGAGTCTGTCTGTGCTATCCTGAGGGGGAACGGGGAAGGCCCGGCTCGCACAAGCCCGCCGCGTTCCGCCGATAACAGTTCGCGACGCCCAGGCATTTCGTATTCGCCCTGAAAGCGCCGCGGGTCGTCACCAACCGGCGGGGGCGGGCCGAGGCCAGCCGCGCGAAATTCTTCGGGAGCGGCTGGATGCTGTCTGGCGGCAAGCCCGCGCCGGTGAACGGCGAAGCCTTCCGAACCCCAAGGATTTCGCGGTCCTCCTCAAGCCTCCTGCCGAAATTGGGCAGCAGCGAAGCGCATCCCGAGGGTCACGCCCCCGCAGCTACCCGACCGCCGGGCGGTTCAGCCCTTGATCTCGACGCCGAGATGGCGGGCCACCGTGAAGATGTCCTTGTCGCCGCGGCCCGAGAGGTTGACGACGATGATGTGATCCTTCGGCAGCGCCGGCGCGATCTTGGTCACATGGGCCAGCGCGTGGCTCGGTTCCAGCGCCGGGATGATGCCCTCGGTCTGGCACAGAAGCTGGAACGCCGCCAAAGCCTCATCGTCGGTGACCGAGACATATTCCGCCCGGCCCATGTCATGCAGCCAGGAATGTTCCGGCCCGATCCCGGGGTAGTCGAGCCCGGCCGAGATCGAGAAACCCTCAAGAATCTGGCCGTCGTCGTCCTGCAACAGATAGGTGCGGTTGCCGTGCAACACGCCCGGGCGGCCGCCGGTCAGGCTGGCGCAATGCTCCATCCGCTCGTCCACGCCCTTGCCGCCGGCCTCGACCCCGATGATCTTCACGCTGGGATCGTCGAGGAACGGGTGGAACAGCCCCATCGCGTTCGAGCCGCCGCCGATCGCGGCGATCACGGTGTCGGGAAGCCGGCCCTTGCCTTCCTGTTCCTCAAGCTGCCAGCGGGTCTCGCGCCCGATCACCGACTGGAAATCGCGCACCATGGCGGGATAGGGATGCGGGCCGGCGACGGTGCCGATACAGTAGAACGTGTCGCGCACATTCGTCACCCAATCGCGCAGCGCGTCGTTCATCGCGTCCTTCAGCGTGCCGCGGCCCGAGGTGACCGGGATCACCTCGGCGCCCAGAAGCCGCATGCGGAAGACGTTCGGCGCCTGGCGCTCGACATCATGGGCGCCCATATAGACCACGCATTTCAGCCCGAACCGCGCGCAGACCGTGGCGGTCGCGACGCCGTGCTGGCCCGCGCCGGTCTCGGCGATGATGCGCTGTTTGCCCATCCGGCGGGCGAGCAGGATCTGGCCCAGCACGTTGTTGATCTTGTGGGAGCCGGTGTGGTTCAGCTCTTCGCGCTTGAGGTAGATCTTCGCGCCGCCGAGATGTTCGGTGAGGCGCGGGGCGTAATAGAGCGGGCTCGGGCGGCCGACATAGTATTTCCACAGATCGGCCATCTCGTCCCAGAAGCTCTGGTCGGTTTTGGCGCGTTCGTATTCGGCTTCGAGATCGAGGATCAGCGGCATCAGCGTTTCCGAGACGAACCGGCCGCCGAAGATCCCGAACCGGCCCTGCTCGTCCGGCCCGGTCATGAAGCTGTTGATCCCGTCTTCGGCCATGGTTTTTTCCCTCGCGCTTACGGGGTCCGGTGTAGCGCCCCCGGCAGGCGGAGAAAAGGGGGCCCGAAGATGCAGGCTCGGACCGATGGCGCCTGCATCTTCACCCCCCTCGCCGCGTTGCGGCTCACCCCCGGGATATTTATAGACAGAAAATGAGGCCGGAAGGATGTGCGGGATGATCTTTACAGTGGCGATCGACGGGCCGGCGGCGGCGGGCAAGGGCACGATCGGCAGGGCGCTGGCGGAGCGCTTCGGCTTCGCGCATCTGGACACCGGGCTCTTGTATCGCGCGGTGGGGGTGAAGGGCGGCGATCCGGTGGCGGCGGCGGAAGCCCTGAGCGAGGCGGACCTCATGCGCGCGGATCTGCGCAGCCTGGAGGCGGGCGAGGCCGCGAGCCGGGTGGCGGTGATCCCCGGGGTACGGGCGGCTTTGCTGGCGTTTCAGCGCAGCTTCGCGCGGCGCGAGGGGGGGGCGGTGCTCGACGGGCGCGACATCGGCACGGTGATCTGCCCCGCGGCCGAGGTGAAGCTGTTCGTCACCGCCAGCCCGGAGGTGCGCGCGCAGAGGCGCTGGCTGGAACTGGGCGGCGAGGCGGCGGCGCAGAGCTATGAGGCGGTGCTGGAAGGCGTGAAGGCGCGCGATGCGCGTGACATGGGCCGGGCCGATGCGCCGCTGAAGCCCGCGGCGGATGCGGTGCTGATCGACACCAGCGCGATGAGCGCAGAGGCGGCGCTGGACGCCGCCGGGACGCAGGTGCGCGCGGCGCTGGCGCGGGCCGGTCATGGCTGAGATGCGGATGGGCGAGATCGAAATCCGCCGCCCAGGCCGCCATGATTTCTTCCGCGCCTGGCGGATCTTCGTCAACGGCTGCGAGATGGCGAAGCTGAAGCGCCATGGCTGGGTGCTGATCGCCCCCCCCCGCCGGACCGGCCCGGATCGAGGCGCGGATCGACTGGTGCTCGACGCCGCCTCTCGACATCGCTGTCCCCGAGGGCGGGCGTGTCGCGGTCGGGGTGTTCAACAGCTTCGGCTTTCGCGGCGCGATGCAGGGGGCCGAGACCAGGGATCCCGGCAATTATCTGACGCTGCGCATGGCGGGCAGCGAGCCGGATTCCGGCGGAGCCGCGCCGGGGCCGTAGCGCCGGCCCGGTTTCCCTTGCCGGCAAGGCGGTTTGGCTTTATAGCCCGCCCATCCCGTGCATGAGTCGTGTCATTCCGGTTTTACCGGGTGCAGCGCCGTTGCAAGGGGCCACCAAAGACCGGCGGAGCCAACCGCATGGCCTGTAAACACCGAAAAAGGATCAAACTGCATGTGCGCCAAAAACGCTATGGAAGAATTTGAAGCCCTTCTGAAAGAGAGCTTCGAGATCGACACCCCCGAAGAGGGTTCGGTCGTCAAGGGCAAGGTCATCGCCATCGAGGCGGGCCAGGCCATCATCGACGTCGGCTACAAGATGGAAGGCCGCGTCGATCTGAAGGAATTCGCGAACCCCGGCGAAGCGCCCTCGATCAATGTCGGCGACACCGTCGAGGTCTATCTCGACCGCGTGGAAAATGCCCGCGGCGAGGCCGTCATCTCGCGCGAGAAAGCCCGCCGCGAGGAAGCTTGGGACCGTCTGGAAAAAGCCTATGCCGATGAGCTGCGCGTCGAAGGCGCGATCTTCGGCCGCGTCAAGGGCGGCTTCACCGTCGATCTCGGCGGCGCCGTGGCCTTCCTGCCGGGCAGCCAGGTCGATGTGCGTCCCGTGCGCGACGCCGGCCCGCTGATGGGCATGAAACAGCCGTTCCAGATCCTGAAGATGGATCGCCGCCGCGGCAATATCGTCGTGTCGCGCCGCGCCATTCTGGAAGAGAGCCGCGCCGAGCAGCGCGCCGAAGTCATCGGCAACCTGCATGAAGGTCAGGTCGTGGACGGCGTGGTCAAGAACATCACCGAATACGGCGCCTTCGTCGATCTGGGCGGTGTGGACGGCCTTCTGCACGTCACCGACATGGCATGGCGCCGTGTCAACCACCCGTCCGAGATCCTGTCGATCGGCGAGACCATCAAGGTCCAGGTCATCAAGATCAACAAAGAAACCCACCGTATCAGCCTGGGCATGAAGCAGCTCCAGAACGATCCGTGGGATGCGGTCGAGAAAGCCTATCCGATCTCGTCGGTGCACAAGGGCCGCGTCACCAACATCACCGATTACGGCGCCTTCGTGGAGCTGGAAGCCGGTGTCGAGGGTCTGGTTCACGTCTCGGAAATGTCCTGGACCAAGAAGAACGTGCACCCCGGCAAGATCGTCTCCACCTCGCAAGAGGTCGAGGTCATGGTGCTGGAGATCGACTCGGCCAAGCGCCGCGTCAGCCTTGGCCTCAAGCAGACCATGCGCAATCCGTGGGAAGTCTTTGCCGAGACCCATCCGGTCGGCTCGACCATCGAAGGCGAAGTCAAGAACATCACCGAATTCGGTCTGTTCGTCGGCCTCGACAACGATATCGACGGCATGGTCCACCTTTCCGACCTGTCCTGGGACAAGCGCGGCGAGGAAGCCATCCAGGAATACCGCAAGGGCGATATCGTCAAGGCCTCGGTCTCGGAAGTCGACATCGACAAAGAGCGGATCTCGCTCTCGATCAAGGCTCTGGGCGAAGACACCTTCTCGGAAGCGATCGACGGCGTGAAACGCGGCTCGATCATCACCGTGAATGTGACCGCGATCGAAGACGGCGGCATCGAGGTCGAATACAACGGCATGAAGTCCTTCATCCGTCGCTCGGACCTCGCCCGCGACCGTGCCGATCAGCGCCCCGAGCGCTTCCAGACCGGCGACAAGGTGGATGTGCGCGTGACCAACGTCGACAGCAAGACCCGCAAGCTGGGTCTGTCGATCAAGGCCCGCGAGATCGCCGAAGAGCAGGAAGCCGTGCAGCAATACGGCTCGTCTGATTCGGGTGCGAGCCTCGGCGACATCCTCGGCGCCGCGCTCAAGGAACGCAACTGATCCGCGCCACAGGCGAAACAATCCGAAAGGCCCCGCCCCCGGCGGGGCCTTTTCTTTGCACCAATGCCGCCAGGTGCTTGTTTTCATTTGCCTCGTGCAGATTTTCTGTTTTTATTAGCGGCACCGGACAGCCGGTAAGGCGCCTAAGGGGGGAAAGATGATCCGCTCGGAACTGATCCAGAAGATCGCGGACGACAACCCGCATCTGACCCAACGCCATGTCGAGCGGATCGTGAACACCGTTTTCGAGGAAATCATCGAGGCCCTTGCCCGTGGTGACCGGGTGGAGCTGCGCGGTTTCGGCGCCTTCTCGGTCAAGGAGCGCGACGCGCGTGTCGGGCGCAACCCCCGCACCGGCGAGGCGGTCCAGGTCGAGGACAAGCGCGTCCCCTTCTTCAAGACCGGCAAGCTGTTGCGCGACCGGCTGAATTCCGACTGAGGGTTTTGCGGGCAGCCCGCTCGCGGGCTGCTTCCCCGGCAAACCCGCGCCAGGGCGCCCCGGCGTCGGGCCACAGTCGGGCCACAGCAGAATCTCCGGCCCGCTGCGCCATTCTCGTCGTTTCCGTCTGGCTGCGGCCTGGGCCTTTCGCGCTCTTCCCGCCAGCCTCCTGCGCCCGGGGGCGTCGCTTCCCTGGTTTTCCGCCCGGGATGCTGTGCGATTCGCCTCATTTACGCCCGCCCGCAGCGCGCGCGGCCCGCCATCCGGTTGCATCTCCCGCCCTGCCCCACCGTCCAGGCTGTTTTCCGCGCCCCCGCCTGCGCGTCATTTCCGCGCGGCTGTTCGCTCCGTCTCCACCGTCGCGAGGACCGCTGCGCCTCGCCAGCGCGGGCTTCGGCACACTGGCCCCGGCCCGCCGCCGTTTCCCGCCCCGGCCCGCTTTCAATTTTCTCCGATCCCCGCAGCGGCGGGTTGAACCCTGCCGCGTTGCGGCCGATATTCGGCGAAAGCGGCCCGCCGGGCCGGTGACTGGGTTACGGGGTGGCCGATATGCTGCGATACTTGCGCCTTCTTTTCATCGGTCTGCTGGGCCTTCTCCTGCTCACGCTGGCGCTGGCCAATCGCGGCCCGGTCACGCTGCGGCTTCTGCCCGAGGATATGGGCGGAATGCTTGGCCTGGGCGCCGGCTGGACCATGCCGCTGTTTGTCATCATCCTCGGCTCGGTCGGGCTCGGGATCCTTGTCGGCTTTGTCTGGGAATGGCTGCGCGAGCTGCGGCTGCGCCAGGCCGCGAAGCAGCAGACCCGCACCGTCGCCCGGCTGGAGCGTGAGCTTGCGGTGCTGAAAGACAGCCATTTGGTGCCGCCGCAGGATCAGGTTCTGGCGATCCTGGCCGAGGACGAACGGCGATGAGCGCCGCCATCCGCGTCAAGATCTGCGGGCTGCGCAGCGCGGCGGATGTGCGCGCGGTGGCCGCATCGGGCGCGGGTTATGCGGGGTTCGTGTTCTTCCCGAAATCGCCGCGGAACGTCAGCATCAACGAGGCCCGCGCGGCCGCCCTTACGGCGCCTGCGGGCCTGTGCAAGGTGGCGCTAGTGGTCGATGCCGACGACGCCACGCTGGATTCGATCTTCGCCGATGTACCGCTGGACATGTGGCAGTTGCACGGGGCCGAGACGCCCGCGCGCGTGGCCGAGGTGCGCGCGCGCTACGGCCTGCCGGTGATGAAGGCCGTGGGCGTGGCCGATGAGAGCGATCTGGCGGGGCTGATGGATCATGCGCTCGCCGCCGATCAGTTGCTGATCGACGCGAAGCCGCCGAAAGGCGCGGCGCTGCCGGGCGGCAACGGCCTCTCGTTCGACTGGCGGCTGGTGGCGCAAAGACGCTGGCTCAGGCCCTGGATGCTGGCCGGGGGGCTGAGCGCAGAAAACGTGGCCGAGGCGATCCGGCTGACCAATGCGCGCCAGGTCGATGTCTCCTCGGGCGTGGAAAGCGCGCCGGGGATCAAGGATCACGCGAAGATCGCCGCTTTCGTCGCCGCCGCGACGAAGCCGGACGACGTGCCGAGACTGCGCCGGGCGTTTGATCCCGGGGTTTAATGGTGCCTCCTTTCGCCGGAGCGGCAGAAAAATACCGTCTCCCACCGGCGCGTGGGCGCTGCCGACGACGATGTTCAGGACATTCCCCGACGATCCCCCCAGCGGTTATCGTGACAATGCAGGCCAACCAGGCCCGGGTTCTTCGCCCCGCTCAGAGCCGGTAGAGCCCGGCGAATTTCTCTTCCAGATAGTCCAGCAGCGGCCCGGCCGAGGGCGCCTCGCCGCAGGCGCGGGTGATCAGTTCCCGCGGCTGGTAAAGCCCGCCGTGACGGCGCAGGTTCTCGTGCAGCCAGTCGTTCGCGCGGCTGAGATCGCCCGCCGCGAGGTCGCGGTCCAGATCGGGCAGAGCGGCGCGCAGCGCCTTGTGCAGACAGCCGGCGTAGAGGTTGCCCAGAGTATAGGTCGGGAAATAGCCGAACAGCCCGACCGACCAGTGCACATCCTGCAACATGCCATGCGAGGGCCGGTCCACCGCCACGCCGAAGTCGGCAAGGAACCGGTCGTTCCAGGCCGCCTCCAGATCGCCCACCGCCAGATCGCCGCCCATCAGCGCGCGCTCCAGATCGAAGCGCATCATGATATGCAGGTTGTAATGCACCTCGTCGGCCTCGGTGCGGATGAAGCCGGGGCCGACACGGTTGACCATGGCGTAAAACACGCCAGGGTCGGTCACGCCGAACTCGCCGAACCGCTCGCGCATCTGTTCCAAGAGCCAGCCGGTGAAGGCGCGTGAGCGCCCGAGCTGGTTCTCGCAGATCCGGCTCTGGCTTTCATGCACGCCCATCGAGACGCCGCCGCCGATCGGGGTCAGCAGGTAATCGGGGTCGATGTTCTGCTCATAGGCCGCATGGCCGGTTTCGTGGATGGTGGAGTAAAGGCAGTTGAACGGATCGGCCTCGGCGACGCGGGTGGTGATGCGCACGTCGTTGCCGCCGCCCGAGCAGAACGGATGCACCGCCATGTCGATCCGCCCGCGCGAGAAATCGTAGCCGAAAACCTGGGCGAGGTCGCGGCTCAGCCGCAGTTGCGCATCGGCGCCGAAACTGCCGTCGAGCGCCGGCGGATGATACGCCGCGCCGAGGATCCTCTCGCGCAAAGCGACCAGCCGGGGCCGCAGCGCCGCGAACATGGTCTCGATTTCCGCGCCGGTCATCCCGGGCTCGTAATCGTCGATCATCGCGTCGTAGATGTCGCCGCCGCCCGCGAGCGCCGCGCCCTCCTCGCGCTTGAGCCGCACCACATCGCCGAGGACCGGCAGGAAGCCCGCCAGATCCTCGCGCGCCCTGGCCCCGGCCCAGATCCCTTGCGCGAGCGATGTCACGCGGGCGATCTCCTGCGACAGCCGCGCGGGCACCTTCAGCGCCCGCTCATGCGCGCGGCGGATTTTCGCAAGCTGCGCCGCGGCCACCTCATCGGCGGGCTCTGCCCCGGCCAGCCATTCGGCGATGCGCGGTTCGGTGCGGCGCGCATGCAGCACGCCCTCCATCGCCGCCAGCTCCTCGCCGCGCTGCGCGGCCGAGCCGCGCGGCATCACCGTCTCCTGGTCCCAGCCGAGCCGGCCCGCCACCTGTTCCAGCGCCGCGGTCTCGCGGGCGTGGAACAGCAATGATTCATAGGCGTTCTTCGCCATCAGGCGGTTCCTTTCCTGATCGAACCCGCAACCGGATATTGCGAGAGGTAACGCGCGCGCAGGATCATGACCCACAGGATCACCGCGCCGATCTGGTGGGTGATCGCCACATGCAGATGCGCCGCCGTCAGCACCGCAGCGATGCCGAGCGCCACCTGCCCCACCAGCACCGCCATCACCATGTTAAAGGCGAAACGGGTCCGGCCATGGGCCGAGCGGCGGCCTTTCAGCCAGACCACCACCCCGAAGGCGAACAAGAGATATCCCGCCATCCGGTGCATGAACTGCACAAGGCCCGGGTTCTCGAAGAACGCATGCCAGACCGGCAGGACATTGCCCTGCATGTCGGTGGCGTAGAAGGCGTCGGGCGGGAAGAAGCCCTCGCCCATCAGCGGCCAGGTCGGGAAGGCGCGGCCCGCGTCGATCCCGGCAACCAGGGCTCCGAGCAGGATCTGGAGGAAGGCGAAATGCATCAGCCCGGTGGAGAGCGAGAACAGCTTCGCCTCGCGCCCGCGCCGCGCGGTCATCAGTTCCGCCTCGGTCCGGCCCAGAAGCAGCACATACCAGCCGAGAAAGCCAAGGATGACGAAGGCCAGCCCCAGATGCGTGGCCAGCCGGTAAGAGGCCACGGCGACCATCTGCCCGGTCAGCCCCGAAGCCACCATCCACCAGCCGATCACGCCCTGAAGGCCGCCAAGCGCGCCCACCAGCAAAAGCCGCCCGGTCCAGCCCGAGGGGATGGATTTCCTGGCCCAGAACCACAGGAAACCCGCGGCCCAGATCAGCCCGACCAGGCGGCCCAGCTGACGGTGGCCCCATTCCCACCAATAGATGAACTTGAACTCCTCCAGCGTCATCCCGGCATTGGCGAGCTGGTATTGCGGGGTCAGCCGGTATTTCTCGAATTCGGCCGCCCAATGCGCGGCATCCATCGGCGGGATCGCCCCGGTCACCGGGCGCCATTCGGTGATCGAAAGCCCCGAGCCGGTCAGCCGCGTCAGCCCGCCGACGACGATCATCGCGACCACCAGCAGGAACAGCAGGATCAGCCAGAGCCGGATCGCCGACCGCGCGCCCCTGGCCCCGGTGTCGATCATCCCGCCAACCGTCTGCGGCTTTTGCGGCTCTGCCGCGACTTCTTCAAAAATGCTGCGTTTTCCGGCCATCTCGCGCCTTCCTTCGTGACGGCGCGACACTAGGCCCCCCCGCGTCCGGCTTCAAGGCCGGCGGCGCGACACCAGGCCGCCCGCGTCCGGCTTCAAGGCCGGCGGCGCGACACCAGGCCCCCCCGCGTCCGGCTTCAAGGCCGGCGGCGCGACACCAGGCCCGCCCCGCGTCCGGCTTCAAGGCCGGCGGCGCGACACCAGGGCCCCCCCGCGTCCGGCTTCAAGGCCGGCGGCGCACCAGGCCCGCCCGTCAGACCCCGGGCGCGGGCGGGGCGGTGCTGCCACGGACGACCAGCTCCACCGGCAGGATCGTGTCGTCGTCCAGGGTGTCGCCGGTCTCCAGCCGCCGCAGGAGCCGCTCGGCCGCGACCCGGCCGATCATCCACCGCGGCTGGCGGATCGTGGTCAGCGGCGGCGAGACATGGCTGACCAGTTCGATATCGTCAAAGCCCACCACCGACAGGTCGCGCGGCACGGTGAAACCGTGGCGCTGCACCTCGGCGATGAAGCCGCAGGCCATGGCGTCCGAGGCCAGAAAGACCGCCGTCGGGCGCTGGCCGGGGGGCTGCGCCAGCCATTCCGCCGCCGCCGCCTGCCCGGAATCGAGCGAGAAGTCGCCCTGCCAGATCGCGGCCTCGTCCGGCGTCAGGCCGCGCGCGCTCAGCCGGTCGCGCCAGCCGCCGAGGCGGGCGATGCTCAGCACATTGCCGGGCGGTCCGGCGACATGGCCGATGCGGCGGTGGCCGAGGTCGGCCAGATGGTCCACCGCCAGCCCCGCAGCCGCGCGGTTGTCGATCTTGACCCGGGGCGCCGACAGGCCCGGCACCCATTCGCAGGCCTCGACCAGCGGGATGCGGCCGGTCAGCGCATGGGCAGGCAGCGCGCCGTCCAGCACGATCAGCCCGTCGGCGCGCGACGGCTCGGCATAATCGAGCAGCCGTCCGGCGCCGTCAGGCCCGGTATCGGCGATCAGCAGATTGTAGCCCGCCGGGCCGAGGACCGAGGCGATCCCCGACAGGATCTGCGCGAAGAACGGATTGGCGAGGTTCGGCACCAGCGCGACGATCCCCCCGGTGCGGCGGTGGCGCAGGTTGCGCGCCGCCTCGTTCAGCCGGTAGCCGGTCGCGGCGATGGCATTCTGCACCGAGGCCCGCGTCTGCTGGCTGACGACGCCCGGATTGGACAGCACCCGGCTGACCGTGGCGGTGGAAACCCCCGCCAGGCGCGCGACATCCCTGATCCGTGGCCGGTCGTTCTTCATGCGCCACCCCTAAGCCCGGGCCTTGCGGCAGACAATCGCAATTCCGCGCTCGGGTTGCGGGAATCATATTGCAACCGATTACATGACAGGCCTATCCTGAATGCAACCGATTACATCACGCTTGGGGAGGGGCAGGATGCGAACGATCAAAGGCCCCGGCCTGTTCCTCGCACAATTCTCGGCGGAGGCGGCGCCGTTCAGCTCGCTGCCCGCCATCGCGACATGGGCCGCCGGTCTCGGCTATACCGGCGTGCAGGTGCCTTCGGGCGATGCGCGCTTTCTCGACCTCGACCGCGCCGCCGGATCGCAGGATTACTGCGACGAGATCGCCGGTCAGGCCGCCGGGGCGGGCGTTGCGATCACCGAGCTTTCCGCCCATCTCCAGGGCCAGCTTGTCGCCGTCCACCCGGCCTATGACGCGGCTTTCGACGGTTTCGCCGCCCCGCATGTCCGCGGCAATCCGAAGGCCCGGCAGGACTGGGCCACCGATCAGGTGAAGAAGGCGCTGACCGTCTCGCGCCGCCTTGGGCTGAAGGCGATGGCGGCGTTTTCCGGCGCCCTGGCCTGGCCCTACCTTTATCCCTGGCCGCAACGCCCGCCGGGGCTGGTGGAAGAGGCGTTCGACGAACTGGCGCGGCGCTGGCGCCCGATCCTCGACCATGCCGAAGAGGAAGGCGTCGACATCTGCTACGAGATCCACCCCGGCGAGGATCTGCACGACGGCGCCAGCTACGAGATGTTTCTCGACCGGGTGGGGAACCACCCGCGCGCCTGCATGCTCTACGATCCGTCGCATTACGTGCTCCAGCATCTCGATTATCTGGCGCATATCGACATCTACCATTCGCGCATCCGCATGTTCCATGTGAAGGATGCCGAGCTGAACCCGACCGGGCGGCAGGGCGTCTACGGAGGCTTCCAGTCCTGGGTGGACCGCGCGGGCCGCTTCCGCAGCCCCGGCGACGGCCAGGTGGATTTCGGCGCGGTGTTCTCGAAGCTGACGCAATACGGCTTCGACGGCTGGGCGGTGGTCGAATGGGAATGCTGCCTGAAACACCCCGAGGACGGCGCCCGCGAGGGGGCGGAATTCGTGAAACGCCACATCATCCGGGTGACCGACAAGGCCTTCGACGATTTCGCCAATGCGGGCACCGACCGCGCCGCGAACCGTCGCATGCTGGGGCTGGAGGGTTAGATGCGCGGGATCCCCCTCGGCATGGTCGGCGGCGGACAGGGGGCCTTCATCGGCGGCGTCCACCGCATCGCGGCGCGGCTGGACGGTCAGTTCCGGCTGGTGGCGGGGGCGTTTTCCGCCACGCCGGAGAAGTCGCGCGCCTCGGGGGCGGAACTGGGGCTGGATCCGGCCCGGGTCTATGACGATTACCGCCAGATGGCGATCCGCGAGGCCCGGCGGAAAGACGGCATCCGGGCCGTCGCCATCGTGACGCCGAACCACATGCACGCCGGGCCCGCCATCGAATTCCTGAAACGCGGCATCCATGTGATCTGCGACAAGCCGCTGAGCGCCACCATGGCCGAGGCGAAGCGGCTGGCGAAGGTGGCGGAACAGTCGAAGGCGCTGTTCGTGCTGACCCATAATTACACCGGCTATCCGATGATCCGCCAGGCCCACGCCATGGTGGCGCGCGGCGATCTGGGCCGGCTGCGGCTGGTGCAGGTCGAATATCTCCAGGACTGGCTGACCGAACCGGCCGAGGCGGCGGGCTCGAAACAGGCCGAATGGCGGGTGGATCCGGCCCGCGCGGGCCTTGGCGGCGCGCTCGGCGACATCGGCACCCATGCCTGGAACCTCGCCGGTTTCGTGACCGGGACGGAGCCGGAGGCGATTGCCGCCGACCTGTCCTCTTTCGTGCCCGGCCGGGTGCTGGACGACAACGCCCATATCCTGATGCGCTACGCGGGTGGCGCGCGCGGCACGCTGCTGGTCAGCCAGGTCGCGCCGGGGAACGAGAACGGGCTGCGCCTGCGGCTGTATGGCGACAAGGGCGGGCTGGAATGGGCGCAGGAAGACCCGAACCGGCTGTGGTTCACCCGGCTCGGTGCGCCGAAGCAACTGCTGAGCCGCAACGGCGCCGGAGCCGATCCGGCGGCGGCGCGCGTCTCCCGCATTCCCGCCGGCCATCCCGAGGGCTATCTGGAAGCCTTCGCCACCCTCTATACTGAGGCCGCCCGCGCCATCCGCGCCCATGAGGCGGGAGAGGCGCCGGGGCCGGAGGTGACATATCCCACCCTCGCCGAGGGCCTCAGCGGGATGCGCTTCGTCGCGGCCTGCGTGCAGTCGGCGCGGCGCAATGCGGCATGGGTGACGCTGTGACCCCTGCCCTCGCCCTGAAGGATGTGACGAAAAGCTTCGGCCCGATCGAGGTGCTGCACGGCATCGACTTTGATCTGCACCCCGGCGAGGTCCATGCGCTGATCGGCGAGAACGGCGCCGGCAAATCGACGATGATGAAGATCCTCGGCGGTTTCCTCGAACCGACCTCGGGCCAGGTGCTGCTGGACGGCGCCCCCGCCCCCTTCCGCAGCGGACCCGAGGCCGAGGCCAGGGGCGTCGTGGTGATCCACCAGGAATTCAACCTCGCCCAGGACCTGAGCGTCAGCCAGAACATCTGGCTCGGGCGCGAGATGGGGCGCTTCTTCCTCGACCACAAGGCGATGCGCCACGCGACGCAGGCGCTGCTCGACCAGCTCGAATGCCGGGTCAGCCCGGATGCGCGGGTGCATGATCTGCCGGTTTCCGACCGCCAGATGGTCGAGATCGCCAAGGCGCTGTCGCGCAACGCGCGCGTGCTTATCATGGACGAGCCCTCGGCGGTGCTGACCTCGCATGAGGTGCAGGTGCTGTTCCGCCAGATCGAGCGGCTGCGGGCGGCCGGCGTCGCGCTCCTCTACACCTCGCACCGGCTGGAGGAGGTGAACCATCTGGCCGACCGCATCACCGTCTTGCGCGACGGCGCGGTGGTGCGCCGGGCGCTCAGGGGCGAGCTGACCGAGGACTGCATGGCCACTGCCATGGTCGGCCGCGATCTGAAGGACATCTACCCGCCGCGGCGCAGCGACTTCGGCCCGGTGGTGCTGGAGGTCGCGGATTTCGCGGTGCCGCCGCTGGTCGAGGGCATCGGCTTCTCGCTGCGCCGCGGCGAGGTGCTGGGCATCTCCGGCCTCGTCGGCTCGGGCCGCACGGAACTCGCGGAGGGGCTGGTGGGGCTGCGCCCGCACACCGGCACCCTGCGCCGCAACGGCGCCCCCGTCACGCTCCGCTCGCTGTCGGATGCGGAAGACCACGGCCTCGCCTATCTGACCGAGGACCGCAAGGAACGCGGTCTCCTGCTCGACAAGAGCCTGCGCGAGAACCTGACGCTCTCCACCCTGAAACGCTTCGGCAGCCCGTTTCTCTCGCGCGAGGCCGAGGAGGCCGCCCTTGGCAAGGCGATTCAGGATTTCGACATCCGGGCGCCGAAGCGCGACATGGCGGTGGGGAACCTTTCCGGCGGCAACCAGCAGAAACTCTTGCTGGCCAAGACCATGCTGCCCGAGCCGCAGATCGTGATCATCGACGAGCCCACCCGCGGCATCGACATCGGCACCAAAAGCCAGATCTACCATTTCATCGACCGCCTCGCCCGCGAAGGGCTGAGCGTGATCGTGATTTCCTCGGATATGCCCGAGATCCTCGGCCTTTCCGACCGCATCCTCGTGATGCGGCAGGGCCGGGTGGCGGGCGTGCTGGAGGGCGCGGCGATCACCGAGACCGCCGTGGTGCGGCTGGTCATGGGCACCAGCGAAAGCGAAAAGGCCAGCGAGAATGCGTAATCTCTCCCTCTCCACCCTGGGGCCTTTGGCGGCGCTGATCCTGCTGATCGTGCTGGGCGCCTCGCTGAACGACAATTTCCTGTCGGCGGCGAATATCACCAATGTGCTGGCGCGCTCGGCCTTCATCGGCATGATCGCGGTCGGGATGACCTTCGTGATCACCAGCGGAGGGCTCGATCTCTCGGTCGGCTCGATGGCGGCTTTCGTCGCGGGGATGGTGATCCTGGCGATGAACGCGCTGCAACCGCAGCTTGGCGTCGGCCTGCCGCTGGCGCTGATCGGGATCGGCACCGCCCTGGCCGTGGGGCTGCTGGCGGGGCTGGCGAACGGCCTTCTCGTCACCCGCGTCGGGATCGAGCCCTTCATCGTCACCTTGGGCACCATGGGGATCTTCCGCTCGCTGGTGACCTGGCTTGCCGACGGCGGCACGCTGTCGCTCGATTTCGCGATGCGCGAATATATCGGGCCGATCTATTACGGCGGCATCTTCGGCATCTCCTGGCCGATCATCACCTTCGCCCTGGTCGTGGTAATCGGCGAGATCGCCATGCGCCACACCCGGTTTGGCCGCTACGCGGAGGCCATCGGATCGAACGACAAGGTGGCGCGCTATTCGGCGGTGCGGGTCGAGCGGATCCGCCTCATGACTTACGTGTTCCTCGGGCTGCTGGTCGGGCTGGCGACCATCCTTTATGTGCCGCGGCTCGGTTCCGCCTCGGGTTCCACCGGCCTTTTGTGGGAGCTGGAGGCCATCGCCGCGGTGATCATCGGCGGCACCGCGCTGAAGGGCGGCTTCGGCCGGGTCTGGGGCACGGTGGTGGGCGTGCTGATCCTCAGCCTGATCGGGAACATCCTGAACCTCGCCAACCTGGTCTCGCCCTATCTGAACGGCGCGATCCAGGGCGTCATCATCGTGCTGGCGGTGGTGTTGCAGCGCAAGAAGACATCCGCCGAGGGGCGGTGAACCGAAGGCCCCCGCCCCCGGGGGCGATCAACCCGCCGCGCGCGTTCCGCGTGGCACAGAGGGAGGAGAATACCATGAAACGCAGACAATTCTTCGGCGCATCGGCGGCGCTGGCGCTGGCCGCCGGGCTGGCGACCACGGCCGTCGCCCAGGACGACAGGACTTACGTCATCGGGGTGTCGATCCCCTCGGCCACCCATGGTTTCATGGGCGGGCTGAACTGGCATGCCCAGCAGACCATCGCGCGGCTGGAAGCGACCTATCCGCAGCTCGATTTCGTGCTGGCCACCGCCGGAGAATCCGCCAAACAGGTCTCGGACATCGAGGATATGCTTGCCACCCGCAACATCGACGCGCTGGTGGTGCTGCCCTTTGAATCCGAGCCGCTGACCGGCCCGGTCAAGGCGGTGAAGGATGCCGGGAAATTCGTCACCGTGGTGGACCGCGGCCTTTCGGTCGAGGGGATCGAAGACCTCTATGTCGCGGGCGACAACGAGGCTTTCGGCCGCGTCGCGGGCGAATATTTCAAGGCCAACCTGCCCGAGGGCGCGAAGATCGTGATCCTGCGCGGCATCGCCACCACGCTCGACAACGAGCGGGTGGACGCTTTCGAGAAAGCCATCGAGGGTTCGGGCATCGAGGTGCTGGACAAGCAGCACGGCGACTGGAACCGCGACAAGGCCTTCACGGTGATGCAGGATTACCTGTCCAAATATCCGCAGATCGACGCGGTCTGGGCGGCGGATGACGACATGGCCATCGGCGCCATGGCCGCCATCGAACAGGCCGGCCGCAAGGACGAGATGTGGATCATCGGCGGCGCCGGGATGAAAGAGATCGTCAAACGGATCATGGACAGCGATCCGCAACTGCCGGTGAACGTGACCTATCCGCCGGCACTGATCTCTTCGGCAATCGAGATGACGGCGCTGAACTTCGTGTCGTCCACGCCGGTCTACGGGCGGTTCATCATCGGCTCGACCCTGATCACGCCGGAGAACGCCGAACGGTTCTACTTCCCCGACAGCCCGTTCTGACCGGGCCCGATGGCGCCCCCGCCGGATAGGCGGGGGCCTCCGGGCGCTGCCCGTGCTGAACCTGCAAAGCCGATAAGGAAAGCCCCACGGAAAAGCGGTCGCCGCGGGCCGGGCCCCCCGGTTGCGCCCCCTATTCGGGCTGACGCGACAGCCATTCCATCAGCCGGGGCCGCGCGCTGGCATCGCCCGCCGCCTGCGCCTCGTCGAGCACCGCGCGCACCTCGGCAAGGCTGATCCGGCGGATCAGCGCCTTGACCGGGCCGATAGAGGCCGGGCGCATCGACAGGTTGCGAAAACCGAGCGCGGCCAGCGCCAGCGCCTCGACCGGGCGGCCGGCATCCTCGCCGCAGAAGGACAAAGGCGTCTGCACCTCGTCGCAGCGCCGCACGATGCCCGACAGGAAGCTCAGGAAGCTCAGGTTCAGCGTGTCGTAGCGCCGCCGCACCCGCTCGTTCTCGCGATCCGCCGCGAAGAAGAACTGCTTCAGATCGTTGCCGCCGACCGAGATGAAATCCGCCGCCTCGAAGAAGGCCCGCGGCGCATAGGCCAGCGAGGGCGTCTCGCACATCGCGCCGATCTCCAGCCGCTCGGGCACCGGATGGCCAAGCGATTTCTCGCGATGCACCTCGCGCAGGGTCAGGGCGCGGGCCTCGATGAATTCCTCATACTCGGTGATGAAGGGGAACATGATCGTCAGCGGCCGCCCCGCCGCCGCCCGGATCAGCGCCTGAAGCTGCATCCGCAGCACCCCGGGCTTGTCCAGCCCGACCCGGATCGCGCGCCAGCCCATGGCCGGGTTCGGCTCGTCGTTGGGCTTCATATAGGGCAGCACCTTGTCCGAGCCGATGTCGAGCGTGCGGAAGGCCACGCGCCTGCCATGCGCCGCCTCCATCACCCTCTTGTAAAGCGAGGCGAGTTCGGCACGTTTCGGCATCCTGTTGCGGATCAGGAACTGAAGCTCGGTGCGGAACAGCCCCACCCCTTCGGCGCCCGAGCCCTCAAGGCTGGGCAGATCCGCCATCAGCCCGGCATTCATGTGCAGCGCGATCACCGCGCCGCATTTCGCCTCGGCCGGAAGGCCGCGCAAGGACGCGTAACGCTTCTGCGCCTCGGCCTGCATGGCGATCTTGTCGCGAAAGGCGCGGGCCACGGTTTCCTCGGGGCGCAGATGGACGATGCCCTGATCGCCGTCGACGAGGATATGGTCGCCGTTCAGCGCCTCGGCGGTGATGCGTTCGGCATGGATCACCAGCGGGATCGCCAGCGCCCGCGCGACGATGGCGGCATGCGAGCCGACCGAGCCCTCTTCCAGCACCACGCCCTTCAGCCGCCGGCCGTATTCCAGCAGTTCCGCCGGGCCGATGTTGCGCGCGATCAGGATCGGATCCTCGGGCATCGCGGCGCCGGTGTCCTGCCCCTGCCCGGTCAGGATCCTGAGAAGCCGGTTCGACAGGTCGTCGAGATCCTGGAGACGTTCGCGCAGGTAAGCGTCGGGCACCTGCTCCAGCCGCGCCCGGGCGGCGGATTGCTCTTTCTCCACCGCCGCCTCGGCCGAAAGGCCATGGGCGATGTCTTCCTCCATCCGCCTGAGCCAGCCGCGCGAATGGGCGAACATCCGATAGGCCTCCAGCACCTGGCGCTGTTCCTTGTCGAGATGTTCGGCCTCCAGCAGATCGTCGATCGAGACCCGCAACTGGCCCACGGCATCGCGGATGCGGTCGATCTCGGTCAGCGGATCATCGGCCACCGGATTGGTGACGACGACGCGCGGCTCGTGCAGCCAGACCCGTCCCTCGGAGGCGCCCTCCTGGCCGCTGGTGCCGCGAAACATCAGCGACTGGCGGTGCAGGGCCTGGCCGGTGCCGTCGTCGCCCGCAAAGGCGCCGAGTTCGGTCATCTCGGCCAGCACCATGGCCACGACTTCCAGCGCATCGAGTTCGTCGTCCGAGAAGGTGCGCGCCTCTTTCGACTGCACCACGAGGACACCGATCTTCTCGCCCACCCGCTGGATCGGCACGCCAAGGAAGGACGAGAAGATCTCTTCCCCGGTTTCCGGCATGAAGCGGAAGCCCTTTTCCGCTGGCGCATTGGCGGTGTTCACCGGCAGGCCCGAGCGCGCGACACGGCCCACCAGCCCCTCGCCAAGGCGCATCCGGGTCTTGTGGACCGCGCTTTTCTTCAGCCCCTCGGTCGCGAACAGTTCCAGCGTCTCTTCGTCGCGGAACAGATAGACCGAACAGACCTCGGTCGCCATGGAATCGGCGATCAGATGGGTGATCCGGTCCAGCCGGTCCTGGCCCTTTCCGGGCGTCGCCAGCACATCGCGCAGGCGGCGCAAGAGCCTGCGGCTTTCACTCTCGGTCCGTTCGGGCATCAGCCCTCCGCTGCATCAGGCCTTTTCAAGCTCGAACGCATCATGCAGCGCCTGCACCGCGAGTTCCAGGTATTTCCGGTCGATCAGCACCGAAATCTTGATCTCGGAAGTGGCGATCACCTTGATGTTGATATTCTCGGCAGCAAGCGCCCGGAAGGTGCGCGCGGCGACGCCCGCGTGGCTGCGCATGCCGATCCCGACGACCGAGACCTTGGCCACATCGGTGTCGATGATCAGCTCGTCATATTTGATCTCGCCGCGGGCCAGCGCCTCTTCCAGCGCCTTCTTCGCGCGCTCGACCTGGCCGATCGGGCAGGAGAAGGTCATGTCGGTGACGGCGCCGGAATGGTGCTCGTCATAGTCCTTCTCGCTGATGTTCTGCACGATCATGTCCACATTCACCCCGGCATCGGCCAGCGGGCCGAAGATCGCCTGGGCCACGCCGGGACGGTCCTCGATGGTGAAGAGGGTGATCTTCGCTTCCTCGCGCGAGAAGGCGACGCCGTTGACGACTTTCGATTCCATGATTTCCTCCTCGTCGCAGACCAGGGTCCCAGAGTTTTCGTCGGTATCCTCGAAGGAGGACAGCACCCGCAGCCGCACCTTGTAGCGCATCGCCAGCTCGACCGAGCGGGTTTGCAGCACCTTGGCGCCGAGGGATGCCAGTTCCAGCATCTCCTCGAAGGCGATCTTGTCGAGCTTCCTCGCCTTCGACGACACGCGCGGATCGGTGGTGTAGACGCCATCGACATCGGTGTAGATGTCGCAGCGTTCGGCCCCGAAGGCGGCGGCGAAGGCCACCGCGGTGGTGTCGGATCCGCCGCGGCCCAAAGTGGTGACCCGGCCCTCGGGGCTGAGGCCCTGGAAACCCGCGACCACGGCGACGCGGAAGCCTTCGGCGAATTTGGCGTCGAGGTTCTCGCGCGGGATCGAGACGAACCGCGCCGCACCATGGGCCGAGGTGGTGTTGATCGGCACCTGCCAGCCCTGCCAGGAGCGCGCGGGAACGCCCATCTCCTGAAGCCTGAGCGCCATCAGCCCGGCGGTGACATTCTCGCCCGAGGCGACCACGGCGTCGTATTCGCGCGCATCGTAGAGTTTCGAGGTGCCCTCGACCCAGCCCACCAGCTCGTTGGTCTTGCCCGACATCGCGCTGACGATGACGATCACGTCATAGCCGCGCTCGACCTCGCGCTGCACCTTCTTCGCCGCATTGGCGATGCGGTCGAGATCCGCAACCGAAGTTCCGCCGAATTTCATCACCAGAAGCGGCATGGTTCCTCCCGAGAGGCCGCGGGCAGGGGCGCCCGTCGAAATCGCCGGTTTCCTACCGAACCCCGCCCCCACACGCAAGGGGCCGTAAGGGCGGAATCGGCGCGGCGGCAGGCGGGGGAGGCCGGTTTCCTTGCTGACGCGCGGAATGCCTCCGGCGGGGGTATTTGGGTCAGGATGAAAACCACTTTGCGCTTTCTGCGGGCAGGGCCGGCGCGCCGCCTGCGGGGTCGTTGGCGGCGCGGGCGGCTTCGCGCGGATTAACCCTTTTGCAACGAGAATCAGCCTAAACCTGTTCCTGCCGGCCCACCCCGCCGGCAAGACTGCCTGCAACAGGCGGCTGACAGCCGCAAACCGTCAGACGTCACCCCTGGGCCCCGCTGGTTACCCCCCGGCGGGGCCGTCATCGTCACAAGGGAAGCACCGCGCCCGGGTTCAGGATGCCGGCCGGATCCAGCGCCGCCTTCACCGCGCGCATCATTGCCAGCCGGGCCGGATCGCCGTAGCGCGCAAGATCGGCGGTCTTCAGCCGGCCGATCCCGTGTTCGGCCGAGATGCTGCCGTCATATGCCGCCACCATCTCATGCACCGCATCCGACAGCGCGGCGGCAAGCGGCGCGTAATCCCCCCGCCCGTGCCCCCGCGCGGGGAACAGGTTGAAATGCAGATTGCCGTCGCCGAGATGGCCGAAGCAGTTGATGCGGATGTCGGCCATGGCGCGCAGCCGCTCGCCCGCCGCAGCGATGAAGTCGGGGATCGCGCCGAGCGGCAGGGAAATGTCGTGGCTGGAGATCGAGCCGATGCGGCGGTTGCCCTCTGGTATCGCCTCGCGCATCGCCCAGAGCTGATCGGCCTGGGCCTCCGACTGCGCGATCACGCCGTCGAGGGCCAGCCCGGCCCGCGCCGCTTCGTCGTAAATCCCGGCCATGGTGGCCGGGCCGTCCATCAACGGCGGCAGGCCGAGTTCCATCAGCACCATCCAGTCCGGCAGCGGATCGAAGGGCGGACGGATGTCATGGCCGGTCTCGGCGAGGAAATCGAAGCCCATGCGCGAGATCAGCTCGAACCCGCTGACGAGGCCGCCCGCCCGATCCTCGCAAAGCGCGAGCAGGCCCTGCGCGGCGGCGGGAGACGGCACCGCCATGAGCGCGACCAGCCTCTGCGCGGGCGGCGCGTAAAGCCGCAGGCTCGCGGCGGTGATCACGGCGAGCGTGCCTTCCGAGCCGAGGATCAGATCCCTCAGATCGTAGCCGGTGTTGTCCTTGCGCAGCCGCTTCAGGCCCCGCATCACCCTGCCATCGGCGAAGACCGCCTCGATCCCGAGGCAAAGCTCGCGCGCGGTGCCGTAGCGCAACACCTGTGTTCCGCCGGCATTGGTCGCGAGATTGCCGCCGATGGTCGCGGTGCCTTCCGAGGCGAGCGACAACGGGAACAGCCGCCCCGCCTGCCGCGCCGTGTCCTGCACCGCGGCAAGCGTCATCCCGGCCTCGACAGCGATCACGTTCTCGCCGGGCCAGAGCCCGCGCAAAGCGGTCATCCGCTCCAGCGACAGGATCAGCGGCAGCGGGCCGTCGGGCATGACCTGGCCCGAGACGAGGCCGGTGCCGCCGCCCCAGGGCACCACGCCGACGCGCGCGGCATTGCAGGCGCCAAGGATCGTGGCGACATCCTCGGTGGTTCGGGGGGCGGCGAGCGGACCAGGCCGCCCCTGCCAGCGCCCGCGCGGCTCGGCCAGATGGCGGGGCGCGGCCTCTCGCAGGGTGCCCTCCGGGAGAAGTGCTGCGAGGCGGGCGCGGAACGGCGCATCGAAGGGATTCAGCATCAGAATCCTCCGGGCGGCGCGGGTGGCGCCGATTTCTTCGAAGAAATCGGTCCGGAGCCTTCGAAGGCTCCGGACCGGAGTTTTTGAAAACTCCGGCGCACCGGACGGGTATCAGGCCGGGCCGACATCGGTGCGCCCCCGGCGATCGGCGCGCAGGCAGGAATAAAGCACATGGTTGCGCCAGCGGCCGTTGATCTGAAGATAAGCCTGGGCTACGCCCTCGTATTTGAAGCCGGTCTTTTCCAGCACGCCCCGCGAGGCGGCGTTTTCCGGCAGGCAGGCGGCCTCGATCCGGCTCAGATCCATCCGGGTGAAGGCGTGATGCACCACCGCAAGGATCGCCTCGCGCATATAGCCCTGGCGCGCGAAAACCGAGCCGATCCAGTAGCCCAGCGTTCCCGCCTGGGACGGGCCGCGCCGGATGTTGTCGAGGGTGATCGCGCCCAGAAGCCGCGCATCGCCGCGCCGGATCAGCATCAGGGGCAGCGCGGTGCCCTGGGCCTCGGCACGGCGGGCCCAATAGACCCGGCTGGTGAAATTGCGCCGCGACAGATGGCCCTCGGACCAGACCGGCTCCCAGGGCGTCAGGAAGGCCTCGCTTTCCGCGCGCAGATCGCTCCACTGCTTCCAGTCGTCATGCACCGGCAGGCGCAGGGTCATGCGCTCGGTCTCGATCCTGACCCTGCGCGTCAGTCCAAGCATCACACCCCCATCCCGGACCGCAGTTCCTCCAGCCGGGGGGCCCGCGCGACCGGGCCGTAGACCGCCAGCGCCGCCGGGCCGGAGAGGATGCGCCTGCCCTGTTCGAGCACGTCGCCCGTCCCCACCGCCTCGATCTTCGCCACCACCTCGTCGAGATCGGGCACCCTGCCCCAGACCGACAGCAGCCGCGCGTTGCGCTCGGCCCGGCTCGACGGGCTTTCCAGCCCCATCAGCATACCCGCGGTGATCTGCGCCTTCGCCCGCGCCACCTCGGCATCCGTCATATCCTGTGCGGCGCGGTTCAGTTCGGCCACCGTCAGCTCGGCCAGCTCGCCGATCTCGACCGCCGAGGTGCCGGCATAGAGGGTGATATGGCCGGTGTCGTCATAGGCCGCCGATTGCGCATGGATCGTGTAGCAGAGCCCGCGCTCCTCGCGGATCTTCTGGAACAGGCGCGAGGACATGCCGCCGCCCATCGCCGTGGACCAGACCTGGGCGGCATAGACCGCAGGATCGCGGTAGGAGGGCGCCTCAAGGTTCAGCGCGAAATGCGCCTGTTCCAGATCCTTCTCCTCGCGCCGCTCGCCCGTGAGGAAGCGCGCCGGTTGTGCCGCGATGCGCCCGACCGGGAGCAGCGCGCCGAAGATCCGTTCCGCCTGGGCAAGGATCGCCGCATGATCCACCCCGCCCGCAGCCGAGAGGATCATCCGGTCCGGCCCGTAGTGGCGCGACACGAAGCGGCGGAAATCCGGCGCATCGAAGGCGGCCACCCGTTCCTCGGGGCCGAGGATGGTGCGGCCGAAGGCCTGGCCGGGGTAGCTGACCTCATGCAGCCAGTCGAAGATGATATCGTCGGGCGTGTCGTTGGCCTGGCCGATCTCTTGCAGGATCACATGGCGCTCGGTCTCGATATCGTCGCGGTCGAACAGCGGGTTGAGCACGATGTCCGAGATCACGTCGAGCGCGCGCGGCACGTCGGCCGAGAGGCAGCGCGCGTAATAGGCGGTCATCTCGCGCGAGGTATAGGCGTTGATATAGCCGCCGACATCCTCGATCTCTTCGGCGATCCTGAGCGCCGAGCGGGTCGGCGTACCCTTGAACGCCATATGTTCGAGGAAATGGGCGACGCCGTTCTCGCCTTCGCCCTCGTGCCGCCCGCCGGCCTCGACCCAGAGCCCGACCGAGGCGGATTTCAGCCCCGGCATGGTCTCGGTCACGATGCGGAAGCCGTTGGAGAGCGTGTGGATCTGGACGGTCAAGGCGGCTTTTCCGTTCTGTGGCAGGGGAACCTTTGCGTCTTACTACCGCGGCGGCGCGGGGAAAAGGGCGAAGGCGCTTTGCCTGGCCTGATGGCGGGACCGCCGGGCAGAGCCCGGCGCGGGGGCCCTGCCCCCGCCGGCCGCGCCAAGGCGCGGCCTTCCCCCGGGGTATTTTCCTCAGGATGAAAGGCGCAGGCTTTCCGACGGAGAAAGAGTCGGCGTCAGCCGAGGCGGTCGCGGATCAGCGTTTTCAGGGCGCCGAGATCGTTCGGGGCGCGGGTCACCCTTTCGGGGCGGGCGAACAGATCGGCCATGCGCGGCGGCAGGCCGGGGCGGATCCCGGTCGCGCGTTCCACCGCATCGGGGAATTTCGCCGGATGGGCGGTGGCGAGCGTGACCATCGCGCCCTGCTCCTGTTCCTGCGCCACTTTCACCGCCACTGCGGAATGCGGGCACAAAAGCTCGCCCGTCGCCTTGTAAGCCGAGGCGATGGTGGCGAGGGTCTCTTCCTCGGAGGCGCGGCCCGACAGGAAGGTCGCGCGCAGAGCGGAGAGCGCGGGTTCGGGAATGGTGAAGCCGCCGGATTGCTTCAGCCCCTCCATCAGCGCGGCCACCGCGGCACCGTCGCGGCCCAAAGCCTCGAACAGGGCGCGTTCGAAATTCGACGAGACCTGGATGTCCATCGAAGGCGAGATCGACGGAGCGACCCCGGTGGTGCGGTATTCGCCGGATTTCAGCGCGCGGTCGAGAATGTCGTTCTGATTGGTCGCGATCACCAGCCGGCCGATCGGCAGCCCCATGCGCTTCGCGATGTAACCCGCGAAAATGTCGCCGAAATTGCCGGTCGGCACGGTGAAGCTGACCTCGCGATGCGGGGCGCCGAGCGCGAGGCCGGCGTGGAAGTAATAGACCACCTGGGCCAGCACCCGCGCCCAGTTGATCGAATTGACCCCCGCGAGGCGCACCCCATCGCGGAAGTCGAAATCGTTGAACATATCCTTGAGCCGGGCCTGGCAATCGTCGAAATCACCGTCGAGCGCGAGGGCGTGGACATTGGCCTCGGAGGGCGTGGTCATCTGGCGGCGCTGCACGTCCGAGACCCGGCCATGCGGGAACAGGATGAACACATCGACGTTCGACAGGCCCCGGAACGCCTCGATCGCGGCCGAGCCGGTATCCCCCGAGGTGGCGCCGACGATGGTGATCCGCTCGCCCGATTTCGCGAGCGCCGCCTGCATCATCTGGCCGATGAGCTGCATGGCGAAATCCTTGAACGCCAGCGTCGGGCCGTGGAACAGCTCCATCAGGAAATGCTGCGGGCCAAGCTGCACCAGCGGCGCGCGGGCGATATGGCCGAAGCCTTCGTAGGCCTTCGCGATCAGCCCGCGGAATTCGTCATCACCGAAAAAATCGCCGATGAAGGGCTTCATCACCCGGAAGGCCAGATCCTCGTAGGACAGGCCCGCCATGGCCGCGATCTCGTCTCTGGACAGTTGCGGCACGGTTTCGGGCACGTAAAGCCCGCCATCGCGCGCCAGCCCCGTCATCATCGCCTCGCCGAAGCCCAGCACCGGCGCCTGGCCGCGTGTCGAGATATATCGCATGTCTCAAGCCCTCAGATCTTTCGCGCCCTGATACGCCAGAGCCAGCCCAGTGTCATCCCTGCCCAGACGATGGCAAGCCCGAACCAGGTCACCGCATAGCCGAGGTGATCGTTGCGGAAGGCCGCGGTCGCGGGCAGAGGCGTGATGCCGTCGCCGGTCGGCTCGCGGGCGATCACCATCACCGGCTCGGTTTGCAGCCAGGCCGACATGGCGTCCACATCGCGGCCGAACCACAGATTCGCCGCCGGATCGGGCGCGGGCGTGGCCGAGGTCATATCGTCGGGCCAGTTCAGATTGCCGGTGACGCTGGCCTCGCGCGGCGGGCGGGGGGTGTCGCGTTCCGCCTCGGGGACATAGCCGCGGTCGATCAGGATCATCCGGCCCGCATCGGTGCGGAAGGCGGCGACGATGCGAAAACCCGGGCCCCATTCGCGGGTCGAGGTCAGCACATGCGCCTCGGCCCCGGTGAAGGCGCCCGAAACCCGCACCGGGCGGTAACGGTCGGTGGTGAAATCGGGGCGTTCGGGCAGCGCGACCGGATCGGCGGCGATCATCGCCTCGGCCTTCGCGATCTCACCCAGTTTCCAGTCGAGCCGCGAAAGCTGCCAGAAGCCGAGCGACATCAGCACCGCCGTGCCCGCCAGCCCGATCACCAGAGCGAAAATTATCTGCCGCATCCCGGCCCCCGGAAAAGAAAGCGCGGGCCCGGTCGGGGCCCGCGCGGGATCGTCCGTCGCCCGGGCGCCTTACTGGCCCCAGACGTAGATCGCGAAGAACAGGAACAGCCAGACCACATCGACGAAGTGCCAGTACCAGGCGGCGGCCTCGAAGCCGACATGATTGTCCTGCGTGAAATGGCCCCGCATCGCCCGCATCAGGCAGACGAAAAGGAAGATCGTGCCGACGATCACGTGGAAGCCGTGGAAGCCGGTCGCCATGAAGAAGATGCCGCCGTAGACCGAGGGCTCGCCGTTGATGTTGTTGGCGAAGCCGAAGGCGGCATGGCTGTATTCATAGGCCTGGAGGAAGGTGAAGATCACCCCGAGGATCACCCCGATGGTCAGGCCCTGGATCAGATCCTTGCGGTTGTTCTCATGCACCAGGGCATGGTGCGCCCAGGTCACCGCGCAGCCGGACAGCAAGAGGATCAGCGTGTTGATCAGCGGCAGATGCCAGGGATCGAAGGTCTCGATGCCGACCGGCGGCCAGACGCCGTCGACCCAGGGAGAGCCATCGGTCATCGGATAGAGGCGGTTCTTGAAGAAGGCCCAGAACCAGGCGACGAAGAACATCACCTCGGACATGATGAACAGGATCATCCCGTAGCGCAGGCCGATCCGCACCACCGGAGTGTGATCGCCGGTCTGGCCCTCGTGCACCACGTCGGACCACCAGGCGAACATGGTGTAAAGCACCATGGCGAGGCCGATCAGGAACATCCAGGGATGGTTGTTCTCGACATTGGGCGAGATCCACAGCACGAGGCCGAACAGCATGACGAAGGCCCCGACCGCCCCCATGAAGGGCCAGATCGACGGTGGCAGGATATGGTAATCGTGGTTCTTTGCGTGGGCCATGGCCGGTTCCGTTCCCTCGTATCCCTTTCAGGCGTGTCTTCTTAATTCGCGGCGGTGGAAGCCGCCGCCCCCCCGGCATCGGCCTGCCCGGCGGGCAGATCGGTGACGTGGAATGTATAGCTCAGCGTGATCTCTTTCAGAAGCCGTCCCTCGGGATCGTCCATGATCGAGGGATCGACGTAGAAGCTGACCGGCATCGACACCCGTTCGCCCGGTTGCAGGACCTGCTGCTCGAAGCAGAAGCAATGCACCTTCACGAAATAGCCGCCCGCGGAATAGGGCGCCACATTGTAGCTGGCGGTGCCCGCAATGGCGCGGTCGGTCGGGTTGTAGGCCTCGTAGAAGGCGAGCCCGTTCTCGCCGATGCGGATCTGCATCTCGGGCACCGCGGGGCGGAACTCCCAGGGCATGCCGGCGGCCAGCGAGGCGTCGAAGCGCAGGGTGATCCGGCGGTCGAGCATGTTGTGCGATTCCGTCTCGGCCACGCCGGTGGTGCCGCCGAAGCCCGTGACGCGGCAGAACCAGTCGTAGAACGGCACCGCCGCGAAGGACAGCGACACCATCAGCGCCACCACGCCGACAAGGATCAGCGCGGTCTTCTTCTGGGCGGCGGGGGCCTGGCGCTGGCTCATTGCGGGGTGCCCTCCGGAGCGGTTTCCGGGGCGGTGTCTGCGGCGGGGGCCAGTTCCGGCCGGACCGTGTGATCATAGCCCTGCATCGGATCGCCGCGCTGCACCTTGACCACGGTCAGCGCGAAGACCAGCGCCACGAAACCGGCCAGCAGCAGCGCCACGCCGAGATTGCGCCCGAAGCGGCGCTTGTGCAGATCATGGGTCGGTTGCAGGGCCATGGCTCACCAGCCTCCCAGACCATAGGGGCGCAGCGCGGTTTCCGCGAGGAAGGCGCCGAAATGCAGGAAGAGATAGAGGATCGAGAAGCCGAAGAACTTCTTCTCGACGCGGTAGCCATCGGCGGTGGCGGTTTCCTCGTCGCGGCGCCGGATGCGGAAGGCGCCGAAGAGGAAGACCGCGTTGAGCACCACCGCGACCGTCAGCGTGAGCGGACCGCCGATCGGGGTCATCGCCGCCCACAGGGGCACCGGGATCAGGAGGAGCGTGTAGACGAGGATATGCTTGCGGGTCGAGGCCTTGCCGTGGGTCACGGTCAGCATCGGCACCTTCGCCTTGTCGTAATCGCTGTTGATGAACAGGGCCAGCGCCCAGAAATGCGGCGGCGTCCACATGAAGATCAGCGCGAACATCAGCACGGCCTCAAGGCTGACCGAGCCGGTCGCGGCGACCCAGCCGATCATCGGCGGGAAAGCCCCCGCCGCGCCGCCGATCACGATGTTCTGCGGCGTCCAGCGCTTGAGCCACATCGTATAGATCACGACGTAGAAGAAGATGGTGAAGGCCAGAAGCGCGCCCGCAAGGATATTGGTCGCCAGCGCCAGCATCGCCACCGAGATGCCCGAGAGCGCGAGCCCGAGGCCGAGCGCCTCGCCCGGCTCGATCCTTCCGGCGGGGACCGGGCGGCTCTGGGTGCGGCGCATCACCCGGTCGATATCGGCGTCCCACCACATGTTCAGCGCCCCCGAGGCCCCTGCCCCGAGCGCGATGAACAGGATCGCGCAGAACGCCTCGACCGGATGCAGCCGCACCGGCGCGACCATCAGCCCGACCAGCGCGGTGAAGACGACCAGCGACATCACGCGCGGCTTCAGAAGCTGCACGTAATCGCCGAAGCTCCCGTCGCCGGGGCCGGTCGCAGAGCGCTCATAAGAGCCGATGTCGCTCATTCATCCCACCTTAGCCTGGACTTCAGGCCCCGCCGGCAAGGACGGGGCCGTGGTCTGGGGAACCGATCCGGGTTCAGTCGTTCGCGGCCAGATCCACCGCGGCGGGGGCCACGGCCGCCGCATCGGCGGTCAGCGCCACATTGCCGGCCAGCGCGTCCTGGGTCCAGGCCTGGTAGACCTCGGGCGAGACCACCTTCACCGTGATCGGCATGAAGGCATGGTCCTTGCCGCAAAGTTCCGAGCACTGGCCGAAATAGATCCCCTCGCGGTCGGCGGCGAACCAGGCCAGCGCGAGGCGGCCGGGCACCGCGTCCTGTTTCACCGCGAAGGCCGGGATGGTCCAGGAATGGATCACGTCGGCGGCGGTGATCTGGAGCAGCACTTTCGCGCCGCGCGGCACCACCATGGCGTTGTCGACCGCCAGCAGGAACTGGTCTCTGGTGTAGCCCGCGTCGATCAGGCCCTTCTCGGCCTCGGGCGTCAGGGTGGCGTCGCCGCCCCAGTTCAGCCCGCCGATCATGTAGCTGTCGAAAGAAAGCGCGCTGCCGCCCTCATCCACCACCTGGGGGTATTCGTAGTTCCAGTACCACTGGTTGCCGGTGATCTTGATCACCACCTCGCCCTCGGGGAAGGTCTGCTGCTTTTGCAGTTCGGGGATCGAGAAGGCGCCGATCACGATCAGGACCAGGATCGGAATCACCGTCCAGGCGATTTCCAGCGGCGTGTTATGGGTGAATTTGCGCGGCACCGGATTGGCGCGGCTGTTGAAGCGCAGGATCACGATCAGGATCATCAGCAGGACGAAGATCGTGATCGCCGTGATGATATACAGGACCATATCGTCCAGCCAGTGCTGGCCCACCGCCAGATCGGTCGCGGCCGGCTGGAAATGGATGCCCTTCGGTTCCGGCTGGCCGACGATTTCAAGCGCCTGCGCCATGGCCGAACCCGAGGCCACCGCCACCAAGCCCGCGAGGGCAGCGCCCTTCAGATACGTCATCACACGCATGTTTCTTCCCGCTTTTGGGTGCGGCCTGGTGCCGCTGCCTTGCGAACCCCCGCCCTTGCGGTCAGGAATCCCTTTGTTTCCGCCGATGTTCAAACCATATTGGGGGGGAAACGACAAGAGAAACCATTGCGGCAAAAGGCCCCGGGTTGATCTGCATCAAGGACGATATGAATGACCACTTCCCCCTTCCGCCCCTTCGAGACCCGGCTCGATGAAGAGGCCGCGCTGGCGCGGCTGCGCGAGGCCACTTCGGGCGCGGATGACGGCGAGCTGTTTCTGGAACGCCGCCGCGGCGAGAGCCTCGTGCTCGACGACGGGCGCATCCGCAACGCAAGCTACGACGCCTCGGAAGGTTTCGGCCTGCGCGCGGTGCGGGGCGAGGTGGCGGGCTATGCCCATTCCACCGAGATCTCCGAGGGCTCGCTCGCCCGCGCGGTCGAGACCGCGCGCCTGGCCGTGGGCCAGGGCGGCGGCGTGCTGGCGCCCCCGCCCCCGGGCACCAACCGACATCTCTATGCGCCGCTCGACCCGCTGGAGGATATGGATTTCGCCGGCAAGATCACCGGGCTGAAAGAGATCGACGCCTTCGCCCGCGACCAGGACGCCCGCGTGGTCCAGGTCTCGGCCTCTCTGTCCGCCAGCCTCCAGGAGGTCGAGATCCTGCGCCCCGAAGGGATCCGGCTGTCGGACATCCGCCCGATGGCACGGCTGAACGTCTCGGTCATCCTGGAAGAGAACGGCAGGCGCGAGACCGGCACCGCCGGGGGCGGCGGCCGCCATGGGCTGGCGCAACTGCTGGAGCCCGCGAACTGGAAGGCCCTTGTCACCGAGGCGATCCGCATCGCGCGGGTCAACCTGACCGCCGTTCCCGCCCCCGCCGGGATGATGGATGTGGTGCTCGGCCCCGGCTGGCCGGGGATCTTGTTGCACGAGGCCATCGGCCACGGGCTGGAGGGCGATTTCAACCGCAAACAGACCTCGGCCTTCGCCGGGCTGATGGGGCAGCGGATCGCCGCCCCCGGCGTGACGGTGCTCGACGACGGCACGCTGCCCGACCGGCGCGGCTCGCTGACCATCGACGATGAGGGCACGCCCTCGGGGAAGAATGTGCTGATCGAGGACGGGATCCTCACCGGCTATATGCAGGACCGCCAGAACGCCCGGCTGATGGGGGTGAAGCCCACCGGCAACGGACGGCGCGAGAGCCATGCCCATATCCCGATGCCGCGGATGACCAACACCTATATGCTGGCGGGCCAGGACGACCCGGCAGCGATCCTCGCCGATCTGAAGGACGGGATCTGGGCCGTGGGCTTCGGCGGCGGCCAGGTCGATATCACCTCCGGCAAGTTCGTGTTCTCCTGCACCGAGGCCTATCGGGTCAGGAACGGCCAGGTCGGCGAGGCGGTGCGCGGCGCCACCCTGATCGGCGACGGGGCGACCGCGCTGATGGGGATCCGCGCCATCGGCAACGATCTTCGCCTTGATCCGGGTATCGGCAATTGCGGCAAGGCCGGGCAATGGGTGCCGGTCGGCGTGGGCCAGCCGACGCTGATGATCGGCGGGCTGACGGTCGGCGGCCAGGCCGCGCGCTCCGCATGAGCCTGATCGCCTCGACCCCGCGCGGCTTCAGCCTTGCCGGCTGGCGCGCGGTGGCGGGGGTGACGCTCGGCTGGTGCCTCGCTCCGGCACTGCTGGCGGGGCTGGGCTGGATGGTGTTGCAGATCTCTGGCCCCGACCGGATCGGGCCGGACTACCCGGGCTGGGAGATGCTGGCGGTTTTCTTCGCCCTGTCGCCGCTGATCACCGGGCCGGTCTGGGGCGTGATCGGCGCGGGCGCCGCTTGGGGAATGCAGCACGGCGCTTACGGTTCGCTGAGCGCGGCGCTGCTGGGAGCGCTGGCGGGCTTCGCGGCCGAAGTCTCGACCGGGATTCCGCTTCTCGCTCCGCTCGGCGCTGCCTTCGCCACCTTCCACCGCTTCACCCTGGCGCTGATCCGGCCCGGGGCGTTCTGAGGGCGAGGGCATCATCGGCGCGGATGGCAGGGGCGGCCCGGCACATGCGGGCGGTCGTCTGTTCTGCGCGGCGGAAGCCTCCGGCGGGGGTATTTGAGTCAGGGTGAAAGAGGCTTTCCTCGCATGTTTGCAGGCCTGCCCGCTTTTGTGAGGCGGCGGGGATGTTTGTGCCTGGGTGAGAAGCCCTTGCCTCGCCCGGGTTCGGTGAGGGAACAGGCGCGCGGCCGCCGGTGCCGCCCCCGGTCATTTGCGCATCCGTCTGGGGGCGCCTCGGGCCGTGCCGGGGGCCGCGTCTTCCACCCGGCGCGGCATGGAAAGAGGCCGGCATCGGGTGGAGTCGCGCCCGCCTTCCTGTCCTTTGACACCTGACGCCGGCCTCGGATCTCATAACTCCAGCCGGCTGGTGCGGCTGCGGGGATCTGTGAAGCGGGGTGCCCGGGATCAGGGCCACGGTCCGGCGATGGACGGGGAAGATGACAGAGGCAACGGAGGCAGGCGCCCCGCCCGGCGGGTGGGAAAACTCTCCATGAGCCGGGGGGTCGCCTGCCCTTCTTCGGGCCGTCAGCCCCGGGCGGCGTGATCGCCCGGGATGCCGGGCGGGCCAGTGAGAGCGGCCCCTTCGCAGAGGTCGTATCCGCCCGCTGCCCGGCCGGAAGCCCGCCGAACCCGGCCGCGGCGTCAGCGCCCCGGCAGTGCCTGGACCAGCCGGGTGAAATCCTCGCCGCGTTTCTCGAAATCGGGATATTGATCGAAACTTGCCGCCGCGGGGGCGAGCAGCACCACCTCGCCGGGCTGGGCCTCGGCCGCGGCGCGGGCGACGGCGCGCTCCATCGTTTCGCAGATCTCATGCGGCGTCTCGCCGAGCTGAAGCGCGAAGTCGCGCGCCGAATGGCCGATCAGATAGGCTTTGACCACCGAATCCAGCACCGGAGCCAGCGCGGCGATGCCGCCGTCTTTGCCCATGCCGCCCGCGATCCAGCGCACCCGGGGGAAAGCCGCCAGCGCCTTCGCGGCGCTGTCCACATTGGTCGCCTTGGAATCGTTGACGAACCGCACCCCCCCGCGTTCGCCCACCAGCTGGCTGCGGTGCGGCAGGCCCGCGAAACTGTGCAGCGCGCCCTCGATCAGTTTCGGGCTCAGCCCGAGCGCGCGGCACGCCGCCCAGGCCGCGCAGGCGTTCTGGTGGTTGTGCGCGCCCGGCAGGCCGTCGATGCCCCTCAGATCGACCGAGGCCATCTGCCGCCCGCGCCGCCATTCCGCGAGGAACCCCTTGCGGGCAAAAACCGACCAGGCGAAGCCCTCCAGCTTTGTCCCCGAGGAGATGCGGATCACCCGGTCGTCGCCCGGCCCCTGCGCCAGTTGCCCGGCAAGGAACATCCCCTCGGTCTCGTCCACCCCGATCACCGCGCGGTCCGGCCCGCCCTCGGAAAACAGCCGGCGCTTGGCGGCGAAATAGCCGCCCAGGCCGTTGTGGCGGTCGAGATGGTCCGGCGACAGATTGGTGAAGACCGCGACATCCGGCGTCAGCGCCCGCGCCAGTTCGGTCTGGTAGGACGAAAGCTCCAGCACCAGCACCTCGCCGTCCTGCGGCGGCTCGATGTCCAGAACGCCGCGGCCGATGTTGCCGGCCATCTGGGTCGGGCGCCCGGCGGCCCTGAGGATATGGTGGATCAGCGCGGTGGTGGTGGATTTCCCGTTCGAGCCGGTGACGCAGACCACTTTCGGCGCCTGGTCGAAATCGTCCCATTCCGGCCCGCCCCAGGACTGAAAGAACAGGCCGATGTCGTTATCGACCGGCACGCCGCATTCCAGCGCGCGCCGGATGATGCGGTTCGGCGCCGGATAAAGATGCGGGATGCCGGGCGAGGTGACGAGACAGGCCACATCCTCGAACGCGGTGTTGCGCGTGAGATCCGTCAGCGCGAAACCCGCCGCTTCGGCTTTGGCGCGCGCCTCGGGGCTGTCGTCCCACAACAGCGGCTCGGCGCCGCCCGCCGCCAGCGCCCGCGCCGTGGCAAGGCCGGAACGCCCCAGCCCCAGCACCGCCACCCGCTTTCCCGCATATCCCCGAACCGGAATCATCCGCCCGCCCCCTGTCCGCCGCACCTCGCCCACCGATAGGC
>NZ_UXAW01000033.1 GCF_900609055.1 Pseudogemmobacter humi
GCCCCGGCCAGATCTCCCGCCCCAGCCTTTCGACCACCGCAGAGCATTCGGGGCAGATCAGCGCCTTTCCCGAACAATCGTAGCGCACCCGCCCCGGCAGCAGCGAATATTGCGTCTGCGTCAGTTCCAGGATGTCGGCGGCGATCACCAGATCCCCCGCCAACACCGCCCGGTTCAGCGAGCCCGAGGTCGAGCTGGAGACGATCCGCCGCACCCCGGCCTCGCGCAGCAGCCAGAACACCTTCTGATGCGCCCGGTGGTCGATCGCCTCCACCCCCCAGCCATGCGAAAACACGTAAAGCGCGCGGCGTGCGCGCCCGTCTACCGTCACCGCGCCGTCGAATTCCAGCAGCTTCCATTCCGGGCTGTCGCCGTAAGGCGTGGCGAAACTCAGATCGCGCGCGACAACCCGCACCCCCGGCGCGTCCAGATCCTCGGGGAAGGCAATGCCCCAGTTGGCGCTGCCGCCGATCAGCGCGAAATCGACCTGTGGGATCTCCATCTCAGCCCCCGTCCATCACATCGGCGATGGTGGAGACCCGGATCTGCGGCGCGCGCAAAGCCATCAGCGCCAGGGCCTGTTCGTGGATCTCTGGCGTCCCCGCCGCGCAGCCGTCCGACAGAAGCCGCACATGCGCGCCGCCGTCCATCGCCGCCATCACCGTGTTCAGCACGCAGCAATCGGTGGTCACGCCGCCCACCACGATCTCACCCGCGCCCGACAGGATCGCCCGCGCCTCGGGCGTCCATTTGCTGAACATATGCGTCGCAACCTCGCGCCCGCCGCGCCAGTCGGCATCCAGTTCCCAGATCGAGGGATCGGCGTCCAGCGCGAAGGGCCAGTCGCGGTAATAGGGCGCCCAGCTTCCCGCCGGATCCGCGGGCGGCACGAACCGCGAGAACAGCACCCGCTCGCCGAACCGCTCTGCCAGGGGCCGCAACCGGCGGTAAAGCCCGTCCATCCCCGGCGTGGCCCAGGGGCTGGACGGGTCCGAGAACACGGGTTGCAGGTCGATCAGAAACAGCCAGTCGTTGCGCATTCACACCCCCTGTTCCGCTGCCGCAGTTGAACCCGATCCCGGCTCTGCCGTCCACCGCCCCGAATGTGCCCCCGCCCCGCGGTGGATCAGATGAGGGGCATATCGCTTGTATCGGCGAGGCCTGCGCCCCCTGCTGGCATATTGCGCCCGATGGCAAAGATTTTCAAACCGGGCAAAAGATGGACCCGTGGCCTGCGATGGTCTAGCCTTCCGCCAAACGGCGGGGAGGAGACGATGCAGGATTTCGATCTGGTGATCCGGGGCGGCACCATCGTCACCGTCGCCGATACCTCGCGCGCCGATCTGGGCGTGAAAGACGGCAAGATCGCCGCCATCGGCACCGGCCTGGCAAAGGGCCGCGAAGAGATCGACGCCACCGGCCTTCTGGTCATGCCCGGCGGGATCGACAGCCATGTCCACCTGGCGCAACCCGCCTTCGGCGGCCCCGCCATGGCGGACGGGTTCGAATCCGGCACCCGCTCGGCCATTGCCGGCGGCAACACCACGGTGCTGCCCTTCGCGCTGCAATCGCGCGGCACCTCGCTGCGCAAGGCGGTCGAGGACTATCACAAGGAAGCCGACGGCCAGTCCTATTGCGACTACGGTTTCCACATGATCCTGACCGATCCGACTCCGGCGGTCCTCGGCCAGGAACTGCCCGCGCTGGTGGCGGGCGGCTACAGCTCGCTCAAGGTGTTCATGACCTATGACGACCTGGTGCTGAACGACCGCGAACTCCTGGAAGTGTTCGACGCCGCCGGGGAATGCGGCGCCCTCGTCATGGTGCATTGCGAGGGCTACGACGCCATCCGCTTCATGACCGAAAAGCTGGAGAAGGCCGGCAGACTCGCGCCCTATTTCCACGCGGTGTCCCGCCCGCAATCGGTCGAGCGAGAGGCCGCGCATCGCGCCATCAGCCATTCCGAACTGACCGGCGTGCCGATCATGATCGTCCATGTCTCGGGCGGCGAGGCGATGGAGCAGATCCGCTGGGCGCGCGCCCGCGGGCTGAAGATCATGGGCGAGACCTGCACCCAATATGTCTCGCTGACCGCCGAAGACCTGAAGGGTCTGAACATGGACGAAACCGGCGGCAAATACGTCTGCTCGCCGCCGCCGCGCGACCGCGAAAGCTGGGAGGCGATCTGGAACGGCATCCAGACCGGCGTGTTCCAGGTGTTCTCGTCGGATCATTGCCCGTTCTTTTTCGAGGGTGAACTCGGAAAGAAGAACCCGAAGGCGCGCACCTCGTTCCGCTGGGTGCCGAACGGCATTCCGGGGGTCGAGGTGCGGATGCCGATCCTGTGGTCAGAGGGCGTCGTCAAAGGCCGCATCACGCCGAATGAATTCGTCGCGCTGACATCGACCAATCACGCGCGGATCTACGGGCTGACGAACAAGGGCTCGCTCGCCCCCGGTTACGACGCCGATATCGTGCTGTGGGATCCCGAGCGCCGGGTGACGATCAGCCAGGACCTTATGCACCACGGCTCCGATTACACGCCCTGGGAGGGGTTCCAGGTCACCGGCTGGCCCGAGGCCACCCTCCTGCGCGGCGAGCTGGTGATGCGGGGCGGCGAGATTCTGGGGCGGAAGGACAAGGGCCGCTTCCTGCCGCGCGCGCTGTCGCCGATGGCGGGGCGGCACGGCGGCGCGGCGCTCGACTGATCACGCCCCGAACCGCGCCCAGGACCGGGCCAGAAGTTCCTCGTCGATGTTGCGGCCGATCAGGACGATCACGCCTTCCTCGGGGGTCGGGCCTTCACCCTCGGGCAGGATCTCGGGCGGTTGCACCACCCGGCGCACCGATTGCAGCAAGAGCCGCCCGGCCGGGCTGCGGACCACGCCTTTGACGCGCACCACATCCTCGCCGCGCGCCGACAGCAGCGCCGAGAGCCAGACCGACAGCGCGACCCAGCCCCCCTCGGCCCCGACCCGCAGCCGATGCGGCCGGATCGGCGCGGCCCCGGTCAGCGCGGGCAGATCGTAAGGCGCCCCCGGCGCAGGCAGCGCCACCGGCACCCCCTGCTCCGCCCCTTCGATCCCGGCCCCCGGGTTCAGCCGGTGCAGCGTCGCCACCAGCCGCGCGAGCTCTGCCGCGGGCAGTCCGGCGGGTTTGGTGACGATCAGCCGGTCGGCGGCCTCGGCCTGGGCGCGGGCCAAGGGCTCGGCCGCAAGCTGCGCCGCGCTGTGCAACGCATCGGCCAGCACCAGCACCTCAGTGACACGCAGACGCCGCGCCAGCACCTGATCCGCCGCCAAAGCCGCCGCGATGGCGCCGGGATCGGCAAGGCCGCTGGTCTCCAGCACCACCCCGTCGATCTGGCCCGCCTCGCGCCCGCTGGCGGCATCGCAAATGTCGCGAAGGGCCGCGATCAGCGCCGGCAGCCCCTCGCAACAGGCGCAGCCGCCCGCCAGCACCGTCAGCCGCGCGGCACCACCCAGGAGAAGATTGTCCACCGGCGTTCCGGCGGCCTCGTTCACCAGGATATGGTGGCGCGCGAAGCGCCCCTCATGCAGCTGATGGCGCAGCCAGGTGCTCTTCCCTGCGCCGAGAAACCCGCCGAGGATCACGAGGCCGAGCCGCCCCTCAGCCATCGAGCGCCCGCGCCGACAGGGGATCGACCGGCGCGCCCGCCATCCGCGCCGCCGCCGCCCAGAGCGCATCGAGATCCGGCACCAGTTCCCGCGCGCCGCCGGGGGCGAAAAGCTGCAAGCCGGGCGTCACCCCGTCGTCATGCGCGCTCAGCCCGTAAGCGGCCAGCAGCCGGTTGACCGCCGCCAGCCGGATCAGCCGCAGCCGCAACCTTTCGCCGGGGGTCGCGCCCCCGGCATCGGTCCAGTGGCCAGGGCGCGCGGGGAAGCCGCAGGCGGAGCACATCGGCCTAGATCACCTCGGGGCGCGCGGCCCCCTCGAACGGGTAGCGCTTGCGGAAATCGTCGGTGATCTGCTCGAAGGTCGCCCATTCGACGCCTTCATGGCCGTTGATATGTTCGATCAGCCGCTCCAGCATCAAAAGCACCTGCGGCCGCCCCGCCACATCGGGGTGGATGGTGAAGGCGAAGACCGCATAATCCATCTCGCGATAGACCCAGTCGAACTGGTCGCGCCACATCTCCTCGATATGCCGCGGGTTCACGAAACCATGGCTGTTGGGCGATTTCTTCATGAACATCATCGGCGGCAGGTCGTCGACATACCAGTTCGCCGCGATATCCACGAGGTCGATCTCTTTCCCGTGTTTCAGCGGGTGCATCCAGTCCTTAGCCTGCTTGGTATAGTCGATGACGTTCCATTCATCGCCCACCCGGGCATAGAACGGCTGGAAATCGCGGTAGCCCTGCGAATGGTCATAGCTGAAATCGTATTTCTTCAGCAGCGCGGCGGTCGAGGCCGACATCTCCCACCACGGCGCCACATAGCCGCGCGGCGGCCGCCCGGTCAGCCTGTCGATCAGTTCGATGGATTTGACCAGCACGTCCTCTTCCTGCTGCGGCGTCATCGCCACCGGGTTCTCGTGCAGATAGCCATGCGCGCCGACCTCATGCCCGGCATCGACGATCATCCTCATCTGATCGGGGAAGGTCTCCAGCGAATGGCCGGGGATGAAGAAGGTGGTTTGCAGGTCGTATTTTCTGAACAGCCGCAACAGGCGCGGCACGCCGACCTCGGTTGCGAAAATGCCGCGCTGGATGTCCGAGGGGCTGTCGCCGCCGCCATAGGATCCGATCCAGCCGGCGACCGAGTCGATATCGGTGCCGAAGGCGCAGTAGATCTTCTTGCTCATCTCGTCCTCCTTTGCTCCGGCCGCGCCGCTCAGTCCTCCAGCGGGGTTCCGACCGAATTGTTGCTGCCTTGCAGGAAATGGCTCATTCCGGGCTCCCAGGCGGCGTGAACCGTCTCGCCCACGCGGATCGGCCGGGCGAACCAGGCCTCGTCGCCCATGGTGATGATGAATTCCTCGCCGCTGCCGGTTTCCAGCGCGAGCTTGACGAAAGTGCCCTGGTATTCGGTGTTGATCACCCGGCCCGAGACGCCGTTGCGCGCCGGCTCATCGGGCACCACCCGGATCCGGTCGCGCCGCACCGAGAAGCGCACCTCCTGCCCCGGCTGCACCCCGGGCGCCTCGGGCAGATCCCAGGCCATGCCGCCGGGCGCCACCACCACCGCGCCCGTGCCCGCCACGCTCTCCACCTTGCCCGACAGCACGTTCTGCCCGCCCATGAACCGCGCGACATAGGGGCTGTGCGGGTGGTTGTAGATCTCGCGGGGGCTGGCGGCCTGTTCGATCAGCCCGTGATCCATCACCACCACCTGATCCGCGAGCGCAATCGCCTCGGGCTGGGTATGGGTGACATGGATGAAGGTGATCCCAAGCTCGTTTTGCAGCCGTTTCAGCTCCACCCGCATTCGCAGCCGCAGGAACTCATCCAGCGCCGAGAGGGGCTCGTCCAGAAGCAGCACCTTCGGATTGGTGATCAGCGCGCGGGCCAGCGCCACCCGCTGCTGCTGGCCCCCCGACAGCTCCGACGGCAGCCGCTCGGCCAGATGGCCAAGCTGCACCCGGTCGAGCATCTCGCGCGCCCGCATCCGGCGTTCCGCTGTCGCCACCCCCTTCACCCGCAACGAGAAAGCCACATTGTCGGTCAGCGACAGATGCGGGAACAGAGCATAGTTCTGGAACATCAGCGCCGTGCCGCGGCTGCCGGTCCGGGCATGGGTCACGTCCTCGCCGCCGATCAGGATGGTGCCCGCGCTCGGCGCCTCATGCCCGGCGATCATCCGCAAGAGCGTGGTCTTGCCGCAGCCCGAGGGGCCGATCATGCAGCAATAAGACCCGCCTTCGATCACCAGATCGACGTTGTTGACCGCCCTGACCGGCCCGTAAAGCTTGCTCACGCCCCTAATGTCGATACGGCTCTCGGACATGCGTTCAGGCTCCTCGCTTCGCGCGGGCACGGCGTTTCTGGATGATGGCGATGGCGACGAAAGCCGCGGCGATCACCGTGAAGCTGATCACCGAAGTCACCGTGCCGATCGCATAAAGCGCGGGGGTGGTGACGTTTGTGGTCATGTTGGAAATCTCGATCGGCAGGGTGTTCCGGCCCCCCACCGTCAAGAGGGACCGCGGCATCTCGTCGTAAGACAGCGTAAAGCCGAACAAAGCGACCGCGATCAGCCCCGGGAACAGGATCGGCACCGTCACCAGCCGCAGCACCTGCCAGGGGCTGGCGCCGGCGTCGCGCGCGGCTTCCTCCCAGGACCCGTCGAAACGGTTCAGCACCGCGAACATGATCAAGAGGCCAAAGGGCAGCGTCCAGCTCAGATGCGCGCCGAGGCCCGAGAGCCACCATTGCAGCCGGAAGCCCATAAGCTGGAACAGCTGGCTGATCCCGAGGCCCAGCAGGATCCCCGGCACGACGAGACTGGTGATCGCCAGATAGAACAGCGGCCCCGCCCCCCAGAACCGGCGCCGGAACGCCAGCCCGGCGAACAGGCAGACCGCCGCGGTGATCAGAAGCGACATCGCCCCCAGCATCAGCGAGCGCCGGAACGCGCCGCCAAGGTCGCCGTAGCGGGTCGAGGACCACAGATCGCCGAACCAATGCGTCGAGACGCCGCGCAAGGGGAAGGTCAGCCCACCGGTCGGACCCTGAAAGCTGAGGATGAAGATCACCAGCATCGGCCCGTAAAGAAAGATCACGAACAGGGCGAAAAATGCCGCCAGCAGCCAGAACCCCGCGCCGCGCCTTCCCGTGCTCTGCGTCATCGCCGCCCCCTATCTCGCCAGTTCCGAGCGGATATCGACGATGCGCAGGATGGCCGAGACCATCATCAGCACCACCACGATCAGCAAAACCGCCATGGCCGAGGCCTCGGGGTAGAAAAGCTGGTCGATCTGGTTCTTCATCGCCGAGACGACCGAGGCGCTCTGCCCGCCGCTCATCACCCGCACCACGAAGAAATCGCCCATCACCAGGGTGACCACGAAGATCGAGCCGAGCGCGATCCCGGTGCGCGACAAGGGCACGATCACCGTCCACAGGATCTGCCAGCCGCTGGCCCCGGCGTCGCGCGCGGCCTCGATCAGGCTGGGGTTGATCTTGGCCATCGAGTTGAAGACCGGCACGATCATGAACAGCGTGAACAGGTGGATATAGGTCAGCACCACCGCGAAATCGGAATACAGCAGGATATCCAGCGGCCGGTCGATCAGCCCCGCCGCCATCAGCGCCTGGTTGAACACCCCCTCGCGCCCCAGGAACGGGATCCAGCTCACCATGCGGATCACGTTCGAGGTCCAGAACGGGATCGTGCACAGAAGAAACAGCCCGATCTGCCATTTCAGGTTCCGCACATGGAACACGAGGAAATAGGAACAGGTGAAGCCGATCAGCACCGTCGCCACCAGCGTGATCGCCGCATATTTCAGCGTCGCCAGAAACAGCGTCAGCGTGACCGGCGAGGTCAGGACCAGCCGGTAATTGTCCCAGGTGAACTCGGGGTAGATCGCGATCCCGTCTGATTGCCAGAAGCTCAAAAGCACCACGGTGACGATGGGAATCCCCACCATCGCCAGCATGATCAGCGCGAGCGGCGCCACCTGGAGATAAGGCGTCAGCACCGGGGTGCGGCCGGAAGAGCGCGACATGAAGAACCCCCTCTGAACAGGTGCCGGCGGGGGCCTCCCCGCCGGCGCCAGGGATCAGGCCGAGATGAACTCGTTCCAGCGCTGCACCATGTAGCGCTCTTCGTCCATCACCGTGTTCCAGCAGGCGACATTGCCCATCCGCGTCTCGAACGAGCCGCCGTCGCGCACCGCGCCCGCCTTGTCCATCACCGCGCCGTAGGGGTCGAGGATATCCTCGGTCGCGGCCTGGCCCTCATACCAGTAGCCCCATTCGTTCGCGGTCAGTTGCTGCTGCGCGGTCGAGGGCACCGAGGAATAATACCCCTGCCGCGCGATGAAGGCACCCTGCCAGCCCGAGAGATACCAGTTCAGATATTCATAGGCGGCATCCAGTTTGATCCCCTCCAGATGGCCCATCAGCCCCATCCCGAGGCCCCAGCCCCGGTAGCCCTCTTTCAGGCCCTGATAGACGCATTCGGTGCCGCGCGCCTTCACCGCGGTAACGGCGGGCGACCACATCGACTGGATCACCACCTCGCCCCCGGCCATCAGGTTCACCGATTCGTCGAAAGTGGACCAGAAGGCGCGGAACTGCCCGGCCTTCTTCAGTTCGATCAGCCGGTTGATCGTATGGTCGATCTCTTCGCGGCTCATGTTGCCCTTGTCGCCATAGGTCAGCTCGCCCATGGATTCCAGGGCCATCGCCGCATCCATGATGCCGATCTGCGGGATGTTCACCAGCGCCGTGCGGCCGCGGAACTCCTCGTTGAACAGTTCCGCCCAGGTCTCGATCGGGCGGCCGATCAGATCGGGGCGGATCCCCACGGTGTCGGCATTGTAGATCGTGGGCATGGTGGTGGCGTGGTCGGTGGCCCCGGCGGCGAATTCCGTATCCCCCGGCCCGCCGGTATACATCACCTCGAACGGCATCGTGCCCTGGCGCGACAGATCGCTGCCGTCGAAGTTCTTCCCTTCGCGCATCAGCGGCGTCATCTCGCCCCATTTCGCGATCTTCGCGATTTCCACCGGCTGCAACTGTCCCGAGCGCCAGACCTTCTGCATCGCCCAGAATTCCAGATCGGCGATGTCGATGGTTTCGGGCTGGTTCACCACCTTGGCCATCAGCTGCGTGCTGTCCGCCGTCTGCGGCACGATGCGAAATCCCAGATCGGCGCTGGCCTGTTCGCAGATATCGGCGATCACCGAATAGGACGGGCCGACCTGGTTCAGCTCCACATCCTTTATGTTCTGCGCCCAGATCATCGGCGCGCCCAGCATCCCCGAACCCGCCGCCGCGCCCGCGGTCGCCGCCGAAGCCTTCAGAAAGCCGCGGCGGTTCAGACCGCCGGTCTTCTTCCCTGTCGTGGTCATCTTCCTACTCCCTGTTTTTATGCGGGCCGACGTGCCGGGCCGCGGCCCGGTGGGGGCTTTCCCGATCTTGCGGAAGCCAGGGTCGTCCTGGCAAGCACGCTAACAAAGTGTTCTCAGGATGCAATGAACATTTTATCTCTGGAAAGATCGTTTTGCACAAAGCATAATCACTGTTCCGGCCAATGTTTCAGCCCTTGCCCCGGGCTTTCGTATTCAACAGACCGCTTCATGACCGCTGCCCCGGCCTATATCTACGCCTCGATTCGCGACCTTCTGGCGGCCAGGATCGGCTCGCAGGAGATCGCGCCCGGCACCGTGCTGAAAGAGGCGCGCATCTCGGGCCAGCTTGGCGTGTCGCGCGCGCCGGTGCGCCGGGCGCTGGCGCTGCTGGCCGATCAGGGGCTGATCCGCGCCGCCGAGGGCCAGGGCTATATCGTCGGCACGGCCGAGGCCCCGGTCCACCTGACCACCCGCCGCCTGCACGAGATCCTGACCGCGCGGCCCGACGGCATCGACCGCTCGGCCGCATGGGAGCGCATCTTCGAGCGCGTCCGCGACGAGGTGACCGCCTGCATGCCCTTCGGGTCCTGGCGCATCCAGGAGGCGGAACTGGGCGACCATTACCACGTCAGCCGCACCGTCGCGCGCGAGGTGCTCTGGCGGCTGATGGACCGCCGCCTGATCGGCAAGGACAGCAAGTCGCACTGGATCGTCGGCCAGATGACCGCCCGCGACCTGCGCGAGACGCTGGAACTGCGCCGCCTGCTGGAGCCGCAGGCGCTGGCCCATGTCGCCGGGGCGCTGGACCGCGGCTGGCTGAACCGGCTCTCGGCCCGCATTGATGCCGCCGCCGCAGACTTTCCCGGCTGCGGGCCCGATGAGGTGGACGGGATCGAATCCGCCCTGTTCGGCACGCTTTACGAGGGGCTGCGCAATGCGCGGATGCTGGCCTCGATCCGGCGCAACCAGATCTCGCTGGTGGTGCAGAAGATGTTCCGCCACCATTTCCCGATGATCGACGACCTGCCCTCGCTGCAAGACTACGGCCAGATCCTGCACCATCTGCGCGCGGGCACCGGCGAGGTCGCGCGGGTGCTTCTGACCAGCCATCTGGCGCGGATCGAGCCGCTGATCCTTGCCCGGCTGCGGGTGCTCTCGCTTCTGCCGCCGCCGCGCCGGATGCCCTGGCTGACCCCGGTGGACTGATGGCAGAGCCCTCGCCCCCCCTCCGCGTGATCGGCACCTCGGCCACCCTCACCGCCGGGCTGCGCCGCCGTGCCCAAACTGAGCTGCCCTTCCCGATCAGCTTCGAGGTGCTCGACGGCGTGGCCTGCCAGCGCCGCGGCGTCATGGCGCCCGAGAGTTTCGATGTCTACGATCAGTGGTTCCACTCGCTCGACCTTCTCTGGACCGCCGTCTCGATCCGCCCGATCGACACCGCCCGCATCCGCCGCTGGCCGCAGGTCCGCATCGCAGGTGCCGGTTCGCATCTCGGGCGCGGCTACGGCACCCGGCCGGGCGATGTGCTTTTCGTCCGGCCCGACCGCACCCTCGGCCCCGCCCCGTCGCCGGATCAGCCCGCGCAGATCGCCATGCTGCCCACCACCTACAATATGGACAGTTTCGCCTTCACCCCCGAGGTCGCCCGCCTGCGCCGCAAGGACGAGGCCCAAAGCTGGGCCTGGCTGCTCGACGACCGCTGGCATGGCCGCTGCGCGATGGCCCAGGACCCCGCCGCCAGCGTGGTGGAACTGGCGCTTGCCGCGCGCTCGGCCGGGCTGATGCAGATCGAAGACCCGGGCGATCTGTCCATCGAAGAGATCGACGCGCTTTTCGCCCATCTGATGCGGCTGAAACGCTCGGGCCATTTCGGGCGGTTCTGGGCGAGTTCCGAGGATTCGGTCCGCGTCATGGCGGGCGCGGGCTGCGCGCTCGGCTCACTCTGGTCGCCGGCCTGGTATACATTGCGCGGGATGGGCCATGACCTGACCTATGCCACCCCGGCCGAGGGTTATCGCGGCTGGCATTCCGGCATGAGCATCTCGGCCGCCGCCGAGGACGAGGCGCTGGACATGGCCTATGCCTATCTGAACTGGTGGCTCGACGGCACGCCGGGTGCGATCATGGCCCGCCAGGGCTATTACATGTCGGTGGTCGAGCCTTTGCGCGACACGCTTTCCCCCGCCGAATGGGCCTGGTGGTATGGCGGCGAGCCGGCCACCGAGGATCTGCCCGGCCTCGATCTGCCGGTGGTGGTGCGCAAAGGCGAGCGGCGCGAGGGCGGCAGCTATCTGGAGCGGGAATCCCGCGTCACCGCCTGGTCGACCATCATGCCCGAACACAATTACCTGGCGCGGCGCTGGCGCGAGTTCATCGAGGGCTGAGCTTGCCCCCCGCCCCGATCCGGGGCAGAACCCCGCCATGGACAGCCTGTTCTTCATCGCCTCGAAACTGGCTTGGGGCCTGCTTCAGCCCGGCAGCTGGCTGGTGGGCGCCTCGGCGCTGGCGCTTCTCGGCCTGATCCTGAACCGCCGCCGCCTCGCGCTGATCGCCGGATCGCTCGGCCTTGCGCTGACGCTTGGCTTCGCTGCGCTGCCGGTGGGCGACCGGCTGATCCACAGCCTGGAATCGCGCTGGCCGCTGCCGGTGGACCCCGCCAGCGTCACCGGCATCATCGTGCTCGGCGGCGCCGAAGAGACCGTCTTCGTGCCGCCCGGCGCCCAGATCCGCCTCAACGAGGGTGCCGAGCGCTTCACCGAGGGCCTTCGCCTCGCGCTGCGCTACCCCGAGGCGAAGCTGGTGTTCACCGGCGGCTATGCCAGTCTGACCAGCCGCCACGGCAACCAGGGCGAGCCGGTGGCGCTGCGCTTTTACCGCGATCTCGGCATCGACCCCGCGCGCCTCGTGCTGGAAACCGCCTCGCGCAACACCGCCGAGAACGCGCGCCTGACGCTTGATCTGGTGCAGCCCGCCCCGGGCGAGACCTGGCTTCTGGTGACCAGCGCCTTCCACATGCAGCGCGCCCTGCTCAGCTTCGAGGCCGCGGGCTGGACCGGCCTCATCCCCTGGCCGGTCGATTACCGCGCCGATCCCTCGCGCCTCGTGATCTGGGATTTCCCGCGCAACCTGCGCCTGACCAGCGTGGCCTTGCGCGAATATATCGGCCTGATCGCCTATTCCGTCTTCACCCCCTGAGGCACCGCCTGCCCCGGGAAATGCGTGTATTTCCCCGGCGCCACCCCGTATTTGCGCCGGAAGCTCTTGGCGAAATGCGAGGCCGAGACATAGCCGCAGGCCACCGCCACCTCCATCACGCTCATATTGGTTTCCGACAGCAGCATCCGGCCATGCGCCAGCCGCAGCCCGTTCAGATATTGCACCGGAGTCATTCCCAGCCAGCGCCGGAACAGCCGCTGCACCTGGCGCGGCGTCACCCCCACATGATCGGCGCAATCGTCCAGCCGGAAATCCTCGGCCAGGTGGCTCTCCAGCCAGGCCACCGCCTTGACCACATGCTCGTTGCGGGTGCCAAGCCGCGCCGCCAGCGACGGCATCTGATCGTCGCTGGGCAGCCGCAGATGCGTCAGCAGGCACATGTTCATCACCGCCTGGGCCAGTTCCGGCCCGTAATGGTCCGAGATCAGCTTGAGCCCCAGTTCCGCCGCCGCCACCCCGCCCGCGCAGGTGATCACCCGGTTGTCGATGCAATAGACCCGCCGCACCGGCTCCAGCTCGGGCCAGAGTTCGCGAAAGCCGGGGATGTTTTCCCAATGCAGGGTGAACTGGCGGTCCTTCAGGATCCCGGCCCGCGCCAGCGCATAGGCGCCGGTGCACAGGCTGCCCACCGTGCGCCCGCGCCGCCACTGCACCCGCACCCAGTCGGCCAGCCGCCGGCTGCTGTTCATCTCGGGCTCGACCCCGCCGCAGATCAGCACGAAGCCCGAGGGCGCCTCGGAGGGCAGCGCCCCGTCCACCATCATCCGCATCCCGTTCGAGGCCGTCACCGGCTCGCCGTCGCCCGAGAACACCGACCATTCGAACAGCGTCTTGCCCGAAAGCTGGTTCGCCACCCGCAGGGGCTCCATCGCCGAGGTGAAGGCCAGCATGGTGAACTGTGGCATCAGCACGAAAGAGACCGAGACCGGATCGCCCTTATGCGCCACATCCAGATGCGCCACGCCGCGCGCGACGAATTTCCGCTCCATCCCCCACCCCCTCACAATCCCTCGGTCCCGTCGAATGCGCCGGGCGAGACTTCCTCCCAGAAAGCGGCAATCGCTTCGGCGTTCAAGGCCGACATCCATCCGTGCCGCTCGAAATCGTCATGCCGCGGCCCCGACAGCCGCGCAAGGAACATCCGCCGGTCGGCGTCGCGCTGCGTCGGCGTGCGGGCCGCGGCCAGGGCCTGGATCCGCTCCAGCCTCTGCGCGCGCGGCGACAACGGCGCCTTAGGGTCTCGCGGCGAAACCCCCGGCTCCGATTCCCCGCCCTCCTCCGCCACGTAATCCAGCTTATGGCGCAGATGCGGCTCGCCGTGCTCTGCAATCCACTGCCGCGCCAGCCGGTCGGAAACCCCAAGCGCCCGCAGCCTTGCATAGACCTCGGTATTGCGGTGCCCCTCGCCATCGTCCGGATCCAGGATCGAAAGCTGCGGATTTTCCGCGATGCGGAAGCGGATTTCCGTCACCACCCGGCCCATCTTGCGCAGTTCCGGCGTGACGACGATGTTCGAGGTCTTGTTCACCCCGGCCACCGCCGGTTTGATGATCCGCGCGTTCAGATGTTTGAACTCGTCGTAATAGGGGCTGTCGGCCACCCCCATCAGCCGCCGGAACAGATCCGGCGTCCACCAGCCGGTCGAGCCCCTGCGCACGAAACGATAGCAATTCTCATAAAGCGCCAGCGCATGGCCAGAGGTAAACCGCCGCTGGATGTTCAGATTGATCAGCGCAAAGACCCTGGGGTCGTGCAACTTCTCGGCCAGCGCGGGCGAATAGGCATATTCGCAGACGCCCCCCTTCAGCCGCGCATAAGCCAGCAGCGCCGAGACCCCCCATTCCTTCTGGCCCCCGGCATCTGGCATGTCCCATTCCGCGACCGCCTCAGCCAGCCCGCGCAGAGACGCTTTCAGCGTCTCCATATCGTTGGAATTATAGCCAATCATCAGGCAGAGCGTGCGCGCGTCGATCTGGTGGCGCGGCTGCGAGGTCAGCGTGTCATAGGCGTTCAGCAGCAGCACGTTCGACAGCTTGCGCTGCAAGAGCGTCAGCTTGCCCGAGACATGGATCGCCGCGACAGGTTTCTTCACCGCGCCCCGCCGCAGGGGGGCGGTCAGCCGCTCGCGCGGGATATCCCCGATCTGACTGTCCATACACGCGCGCCCCGTCCCGAATCCGGGCATGCGGATCATCCGGCAAAAGGTATCCGATTGCAATAAGACTGCGGGAACCTTTGGCGCTCCTGTAAACGGCAACCTTTGCGCCCGGGAGTGGAAGCATGGGTTTTGCTAAGACATTGAGTAATATTAATTATTTCGACGTAAAAGAATTTCAAAAAGAAGAAAGATCCCGAAACAGCGCCGTTCTTCCTGAATATTCAGGGAATCAGAGGACCTTCGCGATTCACAACTGTTCCACCATGTGCCATAGTTCGCCGCATATCCCGGGAAACAACGGACATCGCGCGGCACAATGGCACAGAAACCAGGCCTTCGCCCCAAAGCCGATCTGCCGCCTTATTTCAGCATCGACCCGGCGCAGGCCGCGCGCAAGCTGGCCGGTCCGATCGACGCGCCCCGCTTCGCCAAGGCCGCCGCCTTCGCCACCCGCGGCCGCGACGATCTCGCCCGCCGCGGCTATGCGCCCGATGGCAAGAAGCGCCTGCGCCGCTTCTCGACATGGGAGGTGTGCCGCTATCTGATCCCGGTCAACCCGGCCCATCTGCGCCGCGTGCTGCGCCTCAACCCCGATCTGCCGCAGGGCGAGGGCGAGGGCGGCTCGAAATGGTTCACGCTGGACGAGGTGCTGGCCCTGCGCGACCATTTCGCCGCCGAGGGCGCGCGCGGACGCGAATACCGCGCCTGGCGCCCCGAGGGCCTGCCCGCCAAGGTCGTCGCCATCGCCAATTTCAAGGGCGGCGTCGGCAAGACCTCCACCGCCGCCCATCTCGCCATGTCCGCGGCACTCGACGGCTACCGGGTGCTGGTCGTCGATCTCGACAGCCAGGGCTCGATGACCTCGATCATTGGCGGCAAGGTCGAGGACGAATGGCAGACCGTCTTCCCCCTCCTCGCCCGCAACTATGCCCTGCGCCTGCAAGAGGAAAACGAGGCGCGTGTCGCCGCCGGGGACGCTCCGTTTACCTTTGACGAAACTCTGACCGAGGCGCTGAAGGTTTCGCCGCGAAACCTGGTGCAGAAGACCCATTGGCCGAACATCGACCTGATCGGCGCCCAGCTCAACCTCTACTGGGCCGAGTTCCAGGTCCCGGTCTGGCGGATGCAGCTCCGGTCCTGGGCCTTGTGGGACGCGCTCTCCAACGCCCTTTCCGAAGGCGGGCTGCTGGATGAATACGACATCATCCTGCTCGATACCCCCCCTGCCCTCGGCTATCTGACGATCAATGCGCTGGCCGCCGCCGACATCCTGCTGGTCCCCCTCGGCGCCTCTTTCCTCGAATTCGATTCGACCGGGCGCTTTTTCGATATGATCTACTCGACCTTCGCCTCGATCGAAGAGGGCGAGAATCGCGCCCGCCGCGCCGATGGCCTGCCTGAGATGCGCTTTGAATGGGATGCGGTCCGGGCGCTGATCACCCGCTTCGACCCCTCGCAGCAGACCGATCTGGCCAACGTGATCCAGGCCTGGTTCGGCGATTTCATGACCACCTGCCGCCAGGAGATGACCGCTATGATCGGCCAGGCCGGCGAGCAGGTCTCAGGCATCTACGAGACCGATTATCGCGACTACAACCGCGAGACCTGGGTCCGGGGCCGCGAGCCCTTCGACCGCACCTGGGCCGAGGTCAAGGAGGTGATCCTTGGCGCCTGGTGGCGCGACCAGCAGCTTGCCAAAGCCGCAGAGGAGGGCTGATCCATGGCCAGACGCCGCACCCGGTCGCCCCCATCGCCCAGGTCGCCGCCGAGACCGCCTCGGAGCGCGCCGAGGCCGCCCGCGACCGCCAGGACGCCGGCGCCTTCCGCTACGCCCGCGCGCGCGGCCTTGTCCTCATGGAGATCCCGCTCGACGAGATCGAGGCCGACGCCCTGGTCCGCGACCGCGCGGCGCTGTCGGCCGAGGAGATGGAGGAGCTGAAAAGCTCCATCGCCCGCAACGGGTTGCGCTTGCCGGTCGAGGTCTTTGCTTTGCCCGGGGGCGGCTACGGGCTTTTGTCGGGCTACCGGCGGGTGATGGCCTTTCGTGCCCTGAAAAGCCTGACCAAAGACGCGCGCTACGACCGCATCCGGGCGATCCTGCGCGAGCCCGGGGCCATGGGCGGCGCTTTCGCGGCCATGGTCGAGGAGAACGAGATCCGCGCCGGGTTGAGCCAGTTCGAGCGCGGCCGGATCGCGGTGATCGCCGCCCAGCAGGGCGCTTTCCTCAATGTCGAGGCGGCGGTGGACGGGTTGTTCCCGATGGCCTCCAGGGCCAAACGGTCGAAAATCCGCTCTTTCGCACTGATCTTCGAGGAACTGGGCGACATGCTCGCCTTCCCCGACAGCATCCGCGAGAAGGACGGGCTGCGGCTTGCCACCGCTCTGCGGGAAGGCGCCGAGGCGCGGCTGCGCGAGCATCTGGCGTGCGAACGCCCCGAGACGCCCGAGGAAGAGGCCGCGCTGATCGAGGCGGCGCTGGCGGGTCTGACCCCGAAAGCACCCGATCCGCGCAAGGGCGGGCGCCCGCGCCGGGCGGCGGCGCGGCGGGTGGTCCTGTCCTCGGGCTATGAGCTGGAGGCGCAGGAGGATGCCCGCGGCTGGTCGATCCGGCTGGGCGGCCGCATCGTGGACCGCGAACTGGTCGAGACGGTGATCCGCGAGATCAGCCGGCTGCTTGAGCGGCCCTGAGCAGCGCCTCGCCCGGGGCCGAGGGGCGGTAGTGCAGCCGCTGGCTGCGGGCGTCCTGGCGCAGGGGCTCGATCAGCCCGGCCTCGGCGGCGAGCGCCACGCATTCGCGCAGCACGAGGGCATGGGCGATGCCGAAGATCCGGGCGAAGCTGCGGCTGTCGGCGGCGATGCCGAGCGCATGGGCCGCGAGGATCCCGGCCCCCAAAGGCGACAGCGCCGGGGGGCCGTGGTCCAGCAGGGCGTCGGTCAGCCTGAGGCAGTCCCCGGCCGGATCGCTCATCCCGCGGCGGGCCGGAACGAGACGAGGATCGACTTCGAGATCGGGGTGAAACTCTTGTCGCCGTAAGCGTTCCAGGGCACCAGAAGGTTAAGTTCCGGGTAATAGCCCGCGACGCAGCCCTGCGGGATGTCGTAGGGCACGAGGCGGAAGCCCTCGGCGATGCGGATCTGGCCGTCGCTGCCCTGACTGCCGATCACATCCACCCGGTCGCCGCTGGCAAAGCCGGTCCGGGCCAGATCCTCGGGGTTGACGAAGACCACCCGGCGCTCGCCGTAGATGCCGCGGTAGCGGTCGTCCATGCCGTAGATCGTCGTGTTGTACTGATCGTGCGAGCGGAAGGTTTGCAGCACGAAAAGACCCGGTTCCTGCTGAATCCGCTGCCATTCGGTCTGGTCGGGCAGCGGGTCGGCCGAGAAATTCGCCTTTCCGGTTGGCGTGTTCCACTCGCGTTCGGAGGCCGCATTGCGCAGGCGGAAGCCACGCGGTTTGCGCACGTTCTGGTTGTATTCACCGAAGGCGGGCAGCACGCGGGCGATCATGTCGCGGATCAGATCGTAATCATCGGCCAGCCCGGCCCAGTCGACGGCCCCCGAGCCGACGGTGGCGGCGGCGATCCCGGCAACGATGGCGATCTCCGAGCGCAGCTCTTTCGACGCGGGCAGGTTGATGCCGCCCGAGCCATGGACCATGCTCATCGAATCCTCGACGGTGACGATCTGGCGTATGCCTTTGGAATTGCGGTCGATTTCGGTGCGCCCAAGGCAGGGCAGCAGCCAGGCCGCGCGCCCGGGCAACAGGTGGGAATGGTTGAGCTTGGTGGCGATATGGACGGTCAGGTCCAGCCCCCGCATCAGCCGGGCGATCAGGGCGCTGTCGGGGGTGGCGCGGGCGAAATTGCCGCCCAGGCCCATGAAGGCGCGGGCCTCGCCCGAGAGCATGGCGCCGATGGCCTCGGCCACGTTATGGCCCGGGCGGCGCGGCATGGGGCGGCCGGTCTCGCGTTCCAGCGCGTCGATCAGCGCCTTCGGGGCCTTTTCGTTGATCCCCACGGTGCGGTCGCCCTGGACGTTGGAATGGCCGCGCACCGGGCAGAGGCCGGCGCCGGGCCGCCCGACATTGCCGCGCAGGAACAGAAGATTGGCGATCTCGCGGATGGTCTGGACCGAGTGGCGGTGCTGGGTCACGCCCATGGCCCAGGTGCAGATCACGCTTTCGGCGCCCAGGTAGACATGGGCGGCGCGGGTGATCTCGTCACGGGTCAGGCCGGACTGGTCCTCGATCAGGCTCCAGGGTGTGGCTTCGACGGCTGCGCGCCAGGTCTCGAACCCGTGGCAATGCGTCTCTATGAAGGCCAGATCGAGCAGGGAAGGGTGTCCGGCGGCGAGGGCGGCGGCATCCTCGGCGAAGACCACTTTCGCCATGCCGCGCACGGCGGCCATATCGCCGCCGAGCCGGGGCTGGAAATACTCGGTCGAGGTGGCTTCCGAGCCGCCGAGGATCATCTCCAGCTTGTTCTGCGGATCGGCGAAACGCTGGAGGCCCTTCTCCTTCAGGGGGTTCAGCACCACCACTTTGGCGCCGCGGGCGGTGGCGCGGCGCAGATCGGCCAGCATCCGGGGATGGTTGGTGCCGGGGTTCTGGCCGATGACGAAGATCGCATCGGCGCGGTCGAAATCCTCCAGCGTCACGGTGCCCTTGCCGATGCCGATCGCCTCGGTCAGCGCGACGCCCGAGGCCTCGTGGCACATGTTCGAGCAGTCGGGGAAATTGTTGGTGCCGTAGAGCCGCACGAAAAGCTGGTAGAGGAAGGCGGCCTCGTTGCTGGCGCGGCCCGAGGTGTAGAATTCGGCCCGGTCGGGCGGGATCGCGTTCAGGGCGCGGGCGATGCCCCGGAAGGCCTCGTCCCAGCTGGTGGGCAGGTAGCGGTCCGAGGCCGGATCGTAGACCATCGGATGGGTCAGGCGGCCCTGGTGCTCCAGATCGTAATCCGACCAGTTGCGCAGGTCGGAGACGGTATGGGCGGCGAAGAAGTCGGGGGTGACGCGCAGCCGGGTGGCCTCCCACGCGACGGCCTTGACGCCGTTCTCGCAGAATTCAAAGGACGAGCCGTGTTCGGGGTCGCCCCAGGCGCAGCCGGGGCAGTCGAAACCGTCGGGCTGGTTGGCCTTGAGCATGGCGCGCGCGCCCGAGAACGGGCGGCCGGTCTGCATCAGCCGCTTGCCGCAGCTTTTCAGCGCGCCCCAGCCCCCGGCGGCGGCGGATTTACGGCCGATGAAATCGTCTTTGCCCATGGCGGTTCCCTTGCAGACAAACCCCGGCGCCGCCCGGAGGGGGCGGAGCGCGAGGGGCGGATGGCGGGTGATCTGCTGCCGGTGCCTGCGGGACGGGGCAGGGCAAGGGTTGCGGGAAGGGTGATAGCGCGGTTCGCGGGGAAACGCCATGCGGGGAATATATCTTTCTTGCGGTGGTGTTTTCCGCCGGGGCGTCGCACTGTTCGCGGGCTTTGGGGCATGTTAGCGTCGGGTGTCATGAGCCGCCGCCCGCTTCCCTCGCCTCTGCCGCCGCCGCCGCGCCCTCCGGTGCCGCGCTGGATCCGTGCGGGCGCAGAGCCGCTGTTCGCGGCCGGGGCGGCGCTGGCCTGGATCGACCCGCTGGCGCGGGCGGAGGAGCCGGTGGGGCAGCTCTGGCGCAGCCGGCTGGCCCTGGGGATGGCGGCGGTGCTGGCGCGGATCGACGGGCACCGGGTGGACGAGGGGGCCTTGCGCGACCACTGGCTCTTGCGGCGCGCGGGTGACGATCCGGGGCCGGCGGGGCGGCTTTACGGCGCCTGCCGGATGCTGGCGGGGCAGGGGGCCCTGCGCGACCCGGACCGGCTGGCGGCGGCGTTCGATCTGCCGGCGGGGCTGCCGGATCTGCCGCCTGCGGGCGCGCCGGTCGAGACGGCGGCCGGGGCGGCGGCGCAGGTTCTGGCGCTCGGGCCGCGCTATCGGGGGCTGGCGCTCTGGCTGGGGGATGCGGTGCTGGCGCGCGATCTGGGCTGGCCTCGGCCGGTGCCGCTGCTGGCCGTGCATCTGCGGCGCGGCGATATGGCGCTGAAGGGCGCGGCCTGGACCCGCGCCTGCGCGCTGGCCTGGGCGCAGGGCGCGGTCGCGGCCGCTGATCTTCACGCCGATCTGTCGCGCCGCGCCGCCCGGCTGGCAGAGGTCGCGCCGAAGCTGCGCGGGCGCGATGCCCGGGCCGTGGTGGCGCGGCTGATGACCGAGGATGCGCTGGCGCCCGAGGCGGGCGAGCGCGCCAGCGACCGCGCGGCACGGCGGCTGTTCGCGCGGCTGGTGGAGCTTGGCGCGGTGCGCGAGCTGACCGGGCGGCCCACCTTCCGGCTGTATGGGCTCTAGCGATGGCGGCGGAGTTCGACCGCGATCTGGACGATCTGCCCCCGGCGCTGCGCTGGCGCGAATGGATGGTGCGGGCCGAGGCGGTGCTGTTCGCCAGCGCCGCGCCCGTCACCCGCGAGATGCTGGCCCGGGTGGTGGGGCGCGACTGCAGCATCGACCTGCTGATCGACGACATCGCCGCCGGGGCCGAGGGGCGGCCGTGGGAGATCGCCCGCACCGCTGGCGGCTGGCAGATCCGCACCCGGGCGAAATTCGCGGGCGTGATCCGCGCGGCGGCGGCGGTGGAGGACACCAGCCGTCCGCTGAGCCGGGGCGAGGCGCTGGTGCTGACCGCCATCGCCTATCTTCAGCCGGTGACGCGGGCCGAGGTCTCGCGCCTGGTCGGCCGCGAGATCAGCCGCGACACCGTCGCCCGGCTGTCGCGCGCCGGTCTGATCGCGCGCGGCCCGCGCAGCCCCGAGCCGGGCGCGCCCTATACCTATGTCACCGCCCGGGGCTTTCTGGAGCATTTCGGCCTCGACAGCCTGCGCGACCTGCCGGATCTGGAGGCGCTGGAAGACGCGGGTCTGCTGACGCCGGGCCTGTCCGCGCTGCCCGATCTGCCGCTGGCCGGAGAGGACGAGGGCTAGAGGCCGCTTTCAGAGACCGGCGGCTTTGGTCAGATTGACGCGGAAGCGGTCGCGGCGGCGCTGGTAGCGGCGGGTCATCTCGGCCGAGGCATGACCGAGCTGCTTCTGGACGTAACGCTCGTCCACCTCGGCCGATGAGGCCAGCCCGGCCCGCAGCGAATGGCCGGCGAACAGGGCGGTGCGCGCGGCCTCGGGCAGATCGCCGCGGATCCCGGCCCCGGCGGCGGCGCGCTTCACGAGGCGGGCCACTTCGCGGTCGTTGAGCCGCATCGGCCCGGCCTCGCGCCCCTGGCTGGTGACGCGGCGGAACAGCGGGCCGCGCGAGAGCCGCGCGAATTTCACCCAGGTCTCGGTCGCCGCGACCGGGCAGGTGGCGGCAGAGGAGCCGCGGCCGATCTCGACCTCGCGCCAGCCGGTCTTGCCGCGCAGGGTGAGGAGCATGCCCTCGGGCAGGATCTCGATCCAGCCGCGGCCGTCCTGGCTTTGATCGCGCCCCAGGTCGAGGCCGGTGATCTCGGATCGCCGCAGCCCGCCCGCGAAGCCGATCAGCAGCATGGCGCGGTCGCGCAGGCCCCGCAGGCTGGCGGGATCGCAGGTTTCCAGCATGGCGCGCAGATCGCCCGCAAGGATCGCCTCTTTCTGGCGCGGGGGGGCGGCATGGCTGTTGCGGATCCCGGCCAGAACGGTGGCGATATGGCGGTCTCGCCGGTCGAGCCGCAAGCCGCGCTGCGCGAAGTTCCACACCAGCGCCGAGAGGCGGCGCTCGATGGTGGAAACCGAGCCGGGTTTGCCGCCCACGGACGCCGCCCCGCTGGCGCAGGCGGTGATATAGAGGCCGATCACCTGCGGATCGGGGGTCAGCGCATCCGTGCCCTCGCGCCGGCACCACGCGGCGAAATGCTTCCAGTCGGCGGCATAGGCGCGGCGGGTGTTGGCGGAACTGGCGGCTTCGGCATAGCTGCGGGCGCGTTCGGCAAGCTGGTGCAGCGCGCCCGGTGCGTGGCGCGGGGCGGAATAGGGCAGGGGGGTGCCGTCTGATGCCATGCGCGCGGATCCTGTGCCGGTTTCAGGCGAGTCTAGAGCCAAACATCGCCTCAGGCCAGAGGGCCGGGAGGGGTTGCGAGCCGGTCGCGGGCGAGAAGCCGCGCCTGCGCGAGGTCGAGCCGCGAGAGCACCGCCGCCGTGTCGCCGCCGGTCTCGCGGTGCAGCCGGTTCCACAGGCGCAGCGCGGACTGCGGGCTCCAGGGCAGGGCGGCCCCGGCCAGCCAGTGTCGCAGCCCGGGCGGCAGGCGGTCGTAAAGCTCCATCGGCCGGCTGCGCCGGGAACGGCGGCGCAGCGAGGTGGCGAGGTTCTGCATCGGGCGGCTCTCTGTAGTTTAATATGTAATAACATAACTAAACATGAGGGCAAGCCAGGGCCGATAACCCGAGACAGGCGGACAGGGGCCGGTCTATCCTCGCGCCGCGAATCCTGCCGGAGAGTTGAGAGAGGAAGACGAATGAGACTTGTCCGCTATGGCGAGAGGGGCGCCGAGAAGCCCGGGCTGATCGACGCGGAGGGGCGCCTGCGCGATCTTTCGGCCCATGTGCCCGATCTTGCCGGCGAGGTGCTGGCCGATCTGAGCGCGCTGAAGGCGATCGACCCGCGCACGCTGCCGCCGGTTGAGGGCTCGCCGCGGCTTGGCGCCTGCGTGGGCCAGGTCGGGAAGTTCATCGGCATCGGGCTGAACTATGCCGATCATGCCGCCGAGACCGGGCTGCGGGTGCCGCGCGAGCCGGTGATCTTCGCCAAATACACCTCGTGCCTGTCGGGGCCGGACGATCCGATCATCATCCCGCGCGGCTCGGTCAAGACCGACTGGGAGGTGGAACTGGCCTTCGTGATCGGCCGCAAGGGGCGCTATATCCCCGAGGAAGAGGCGATGTCCCATATCGCGGGCTTCTGCGTCTGCAACGATGTGTCGGAACGCAATTATCAGGCGGAACGCTCGGGCCAGTGGTCGAAGGGGAAATCCTCGGACAATTTCGGCCCGCTCGGCCCCTGGCTGGTGACGCCGGACGAGGTGGCCGACCCCGGCAATCTGCGGATGCGGCTGACGGTGAACGGCGAGGTGATGCAGGACGGATCGACCGCGACCATGGTGTTCAAGGTGCCGTTCCTGGTGTCTTACCTGTCGCAGTTCTTCACGCTGCATCCCGGCGATGTGGTGACCACCGGCACGCCGCCCGGCGTGGGCATGGCGATGGATCCGCCGCGCTTCCTGAAGGCGGGCGATGTGGTGGAGCTGGAGGTCGAGGGCCTGGGGCGGCAGCGGCAGCTTTGCGTGGACGACGCATAAGGAAGGGGGCGCTCGCGCCCCCTCTGAGCCTTGCGGCTCATTCACCCCCTGAGGATATTTTCAGACAGAAAATGAGGGGGCGGTTCAGACATTGCGCAGATGCGTCACCCAGGACGGATCGCTGGTGATCTGGCGGAAGCGCATCAGTTTCCACACGCCGTATTTGTAGAAATCGAAATCCAGCTCGGAGACGCGGAGCTGGACCATCGACCAGGCCGCCCATTTCACATCGGCCAGGGCCTTGTGGACGGTGACGCGCGCGATCAGCTGCGGGGTGACGCGGCCGAAATATTCCTCGATCAGTTCGGCCTCGGTTTCCGGGGTGAAGAACATCTCGCCGAACCAGATGCCCAGATCGTAGCAGCGGTCGTTCATCGAGGCGTATTCGTAGTCGATCAGCATGATCGAGCCGTCTTCGCCGACCATGAAATTCCCCGGCATCGGATCGTTGAACGAGGGCACGAGGTCGAGGCCCGAGGCCTCCAGCGCCTCGCGCGCGAGGCGCGTGTTCAGCGCCACCCAGGCCGCATCGCGCGAGACCGGGGCGCCCAGATCCGCCACCTGGCGGTTGTGCTCGTCGATCATGTCGAAGACGGTCTTGGTCAGCCCGAGCGCGGGCAGCGCGTGCATCCGGCGGTAGGCGGCGATGGCGGCGGCGCGTTTCGCCGGATCGGCGAAATCGGCATGGGTCGAGGGGCGGCGGTCGGGGATGAAATCGTTGATCTCGATGCCCTGACCGGCCAGGTCGTCGTAGACCCGCGGGCCGAGGCCGGCGCTCGCGGCTTTGCGCGAGGCATCCATCGCGGCTTCGCGGTCGATGAACATCTCGGTGCCGTTGCCGGGGATCTTGACGAACCAGGCGCGGCTGCCGTCGGCCGACTGCACCCTCCAGTTGGAATTGGAGATGCCGCCGGAGACCGGGGCATAGCTCGCCCCTTCGCCGAACAGGGGGCGGGCGGCGCGGACCGCCCGGGCGATGACGGAGTCGGGGTTGGTCATGGCTCACCTGCGGCGATGCGGATCTTTTCCTCGAATTGCGGATGGTGCAGCGCGAGCCGCGCCCGCATCAGCCGCCATTCGCCGTATTTCAGCCATTCCAGGTGTTTGCGCACGGAAAGCTGGCCGCAGAGCCGGGCCTGGATCGCATGGATCATGTCGTCCACCACCGCCCAGAGCCGGGCGCGGGCGAAGGCGGCCTCGTCCCAGGTGCCGTGATACGCGAGGAAGGGCGCGCGCATGTCGGTCTCGAAATCAGTCATTTCGGCCAACAGCACGCCGATGTCATACATCGGATCGTTCATCCCGGCGCGGTCGAAATCGACCAGCGCGACGCGGCCCGCCGGCCCGGTCATCAGGTTCGAGACCGAGCCGTCGTTGCGGCAGGGCGCCAGCGGCGTGTCGGAGAGCGCGGGCCGGGCCTCCTGGATTAGCGCGAGGACCCAGCCGAGATCCCCGGGCAGGGCGACATTCGCGGCGCGGGCCCGGGCGACCAGGGCGTCGAGCCGGGCGAAAGGGTCGAACCTTTGTGTCAGCCAGGGCAGAGCGTGCAATTCGCGCAGGGCGCGCATCACCGCGCCGCTGAAATCGGGGCGTTGCAGATCGCCCAGCATGGCGGTGCGCCAGCCCTGGTCCAGCGCCTCGAACAGGATCGCGCCGGTCTCGGCGTCAGACCACAGGACGCGCGGCGCGAGCCCGGACTCGCCCGCGGCGTGCGCCAGCGCCACGGCGGCCTCACGGTCGAAGAAGCCGCGCATCTCGGGGTGCATGATCTTGAGGAAACGGCTCTCGCCGCTGGTCGGGTCGAGAAAGACCGCGTGGCTTTCCAGCCCGCGGTAGCTGGGCGAGGCCAGCGCGGCGGGGCCGGGGCGGATCTGCGCGCCGGTCAGCCCGGCGGCATCCACGGCCCGGGCGATGTCGTGATCGGTGACGGTTGCGCTCATGTGTTCGCCGCCGCCGCGCGGTCCAGATCGCCCCCGGCGGCGTCGATCCGGCGGATCATGCCCACCAGCACGTCGCCGCCCTTCGCCAGATCCTCGGGGCTGGTGTATTCGTTGTAGCGGTGGATCACCCCATCGACCGAGGGCACCACGAAGACGATGGACGGGATGCGGCGCTGGATCGTCACCGCGTCATGGCCGCCCACGGTGTCCAGTTCCATCCGGGAATAGCCGTTTTCATCGGAAGCCATTTCCACCAGCCGCACGAGGCGCGGATCGAACCGCCCCGCCGGGCGGCGGTCGATCGAGACGATTTCCGCCTCGACCTTCGCCTTTGCCGCCAGACCCGGCAGCGCGGCTTTCAGCCCGGCTTCGGACCAGTCGAGCATCGCCTGTTCGGGCGAGCGCAGTTCGGCGAACATGATCACCTTTTCCGGCACGATATTCGCGGAATTCGGCGAAATATCGAGCCGCGCGACCGAGGTGTAGAGCGTGTCGGGGGCAGTATCGGCGAGGTGGCGCACCTCGGCCATGATATAGGCGGCGCCCAGAAGCGCGTCCTTGCGCAGCTCCATCGCGGTGGGGCCGGTGTGGGCCTGTTCGCCCGTGACCTCAATCTTCACCTTCAGGGCGCCCCAGTGGCGCAGGAAGGGGGCGATGGTCTTGCCGGCCTTTTCCAGTTCCGGCCCGCCCTCGATATGGATTTCGAGATAGGCGGTGGGTTCGGGGGCGGTGTCGGTTCCGGCATAGCCGGTGCGTTTCAGCTCATCCGCCACGCTTTTGCCGTCGCGGTCCTGGCGCGACAAAGCGAAATCGAGCGTATATTCGCCCGAGAACACCGACGAGCCGAGCAGGCTGGGGGTGAAGCGCGCGCCTTCCTCGTTCATCCAGTCGGCCACGGCGTAGTTGCATTGCGGTTTGGTGCCGGTGGCCTCGCACCACGCGCGGAAGCTCTCGATGGCGGCCAGCGCGGCCATCACGCCATAGGCGCCGTCGAACCGCCCGCCGAGCGGCTGGCTGTCGATATGCGAGCCGACCATGATCAGCGGCGCCCCCGGCCCGGCAAGGTCGATCTGGCCGAAGAGATTGCCGATGGCATCGACCTTCACCTGATAGCCGCGCGTCTCCATCTCCGAGCGGAACCAGTTGCGAGCGGCGGCATGAGCGTCGGTCAGGGCGGGGCGGTCCACGCCGCCCATCGGCGTGGCGCCGAATTCCGAGACTTTGGTCATCAGCGCGTTCAGCAGACCGGCGTCGATACCGGCGGGGGAGAGCGTGTCAGGCATGAGCGTTTTCCAGGGATGCAGAGGCGGGTTCATTGAGGAAACAGGCGGCCAGCGCACGGCCACCGCGGTTCACAAGCACCGGGTTCTCGCGGCGGCAGCGGTCGAAAGCATGCGGGCAGCGGCTGGCGAAGGCGCAGCCGGGCGGCAGGTCGATGGGCGAGGGGGGCTCGCCTTCCAGCAGGCAATCCTCGGGGCGGTAGCGGCGGTCCTCCAGCGTCGGCGCGGCAGACAGCAGCGCGCGGCTGTAGGGATGGCCCGGGTCGAAGAACAGGCGCTCGTTCGGCGCCACCTCGACCACCTCGCCCAGATACATCACCGCGATGCGCGAGCAGACCCGGCGCACCATGGTCAGGTCGTGCGAGATGAAGATATAGGTGAAGCCGTGCTGCGCCTGGAGCCGCTCGAACAGATCGAGCAGCTTGCCCTGTTCGGTCTGGTCCAGCGCGGAAAGCGTCTCGTCCATGATCAGCAGACGCGGCTCCAGGATCATCGCGCGGGCGACGTTCAGCCGCTGGCGCTGCCCGGCCGAAAGCCCGCCGGTCAGGTGGTTGTAATAGCCGTCGGGCAGGCCGACCTCGTTCATCACCGACCGCGCGCGCTCGCGGCGCTCGGCGGCCGAACCGATGCCGTGGATCTTCAGCGGCTCTTCCAGGATCTTGCCGATGGGCCATTGCGGCGGCAACGAGCCGTAGGGGTCTTGCAGCACGAGCTGGAACTTGCGGCGCATCTCGCGCAGTTTCGACGCCGGGGCAGAGCCGACATCGGCGCCGTCGAAGACAATCTCGCCATGGTCGGGACGCTCCAGCCCCGTAAGCAGCCGCATCAGCGAGGATTTGCCGCAGCCCGATTCCCCGACCACGCCGAAATTGTCGCCCTGATACACATCGAACGAGACATTCCTGACCGCCTGGACCACCGAAAGCCCGGCCTCGCCGCGGCGGCGGATGCGGTAGGCCTTGGCCACGTCGCGGATCGACAGCACCGGCACCGGCGCGCCGCGTTCCTCGGCGGGGGCGTGGGTGGTCTCGTCCCAGAGCCGGGGCAGTTCGGCGATCAGCTTGCGGGTATAGCCGCTTTGCGGATCGCGGATCAGGGCGGCAGGCGGCTGCATCTCGGCCACCCGGCCCTGGTTGAGCACCATCACCCGGTCGGAGGCGTCGCAGGCCACCGGCAGCGAGGAGCAGATGAACAGCACGGCGGTGGAAAACTGATGGTTCAGATCGCGCATCAGCTTCAGGATCTGCGCCGCCACCGTCACGTCGAGCGGTTGGGTGATGTTGTCGGCGATCAGCAGGGGCGGGTCCGAGATCAGCGCATCGACGATCATCGCGCGCTGCATCATGCCGCCGGAATACTGGAAGGGATATTCCTCGAACCGCTTCGCCGCCGCGGGGATGCGCACGGCGTCGAGCAGCTGGATCGCCTTGCGTTTCGCCTCGGCCGAGGAAATGTCGGGCCGGACCGCGCGCAGTTTCTCAACCAGTTGCGCGCCGACGGTCATGGTCGGGTCCAGCGCGCCCGCCGGATTGCCGCCGACATAGGCGATCTCGCGCCCGGCGAGGCGGCGGGCCAGGGCCGGATCTTTCACAAGGTCCTTGCCGCGAAACAGGATCTTGCCGCCGGTGACGCGCAAAGGATCGGCCAGCCAGCTTGCAAGTGCGCGCGCCAGCACCGTTTTCCCCGAGCCGCTTTCGCCGATCACCGCGAGGATCTCGCGCGGGTGCAGATCGAAGGAAATGTCGCTCAGCACCGCGCGCTCGCCCGCGGCGACGGAAAGGCCCTCGACCCGCAGGACCGGATCGGTTTGGGTGGCGGTTTCCATGCTCAGGCCCCTCCGTAGACTTTGTTGCGGGCGCGTTCCAGGGCGGCCCCCATCAGGTTGATGCTGGTCAGGGTGACGACGAGGAAGGCGCCGGGCATGGTGGCGATCCACCAGGCGTTCATGATGTATTTGCGCCCGTCGGCGATGATATTGCCGAAGGTGGGGGTGGGCGGCTGCACGCCAAGGCCGATGAAGCCCAGCACGCTTTCAAAGATCATCATCCGCGCGATGTCGAGGACGGCGACGAAGGCCATCGGCGGCAGGACGAGCGGCAGGATCAGCAGGAACATGATCCGCATATTGGTCGCGCCAAGGACGATGGCGCCGCGCACATATTCCTTTTTTGACTCCGACATGACGGTTGATCGCATGACCCTCGCATAGACCGGCCAGCCTGCCAGCCCGAGCACCAGGATGATCGAGGGGATCGTCGGGCGCGACACGCCGAGGATGGTGATCGCGAGGATGATCATCGGAATCGCAAGCTGCGCATCGGTCAGCCGCATCAGCACCATATCGACGCGGCCGCCGTAATAGCCGGAAAGCAGCCCGACGATGGCGCCCACCAGAAGCATCAGCACCGTGGTCGCCACCCCGATCAGGAGCGAATAGCGCAGCCCCACCAACGAGCGCGACAGCATGTCCCGCCCAAGCTGGTCGGTGCCCAGCGGATGCTTCCAGGTCCAGGTCTCGCCCATGAACAGGGGCGGGATCAGCTTTTCGCGCACGCTGAGCTTCGTGGGGTCGATGCCGCTGATCTCGGGGTAGAGGGCTGCGGCCAGCACCAGCAGGATGAAGACCACCAGGCCGATGCGGAACTCGATCGAGGCGAAGGCCAGCCGCCAGATCCGCGACGAGACGGTCTGCGCGGCGGCCACGCGGTCGGCGGCGGGGGAGATGTCGGTCACGCTCATCAGTAATCCAGCCTCGGGTCGATGGCGGTCGCCGCAAGGTCGACCACGATATTGATCAGCACGAAGGCCGCGGCGGTGATGATGGCGATGCCCTGGATCAGCGGGAAATCGCGCTGCATCACCGCGTTGATCGTCAGAAGGCCAAGGCCGGGGTAGTCGAAGATGAATTCGATCACCAGCACGCCGCCAAGCAGCATCGAGAACTGCACGCCCAGCAGGTTCAGAAGCGGCACCGAGGCGTTCTTCAGCGCGTGTCGAAAGACGATCTGGCCCCAGGACAGCCCGCGCACCCGGGCGATGTCGATGAAATTCTGCGCCATCACGCCCGAGACCGAGACGGTCAGCGTGCGGATCAGGAAGGGCGCGATCTCGATTGCCAGCACGAAGGCGGGCAGGATCGTATAGGCAAAGCCGTGATAGCCGATCGAGGGCACCAACTGCCATTTGACCGAGACCACCAGCGCCAGCACGATCCCCAGCCAGAAATTCGGCAGGCTGACGAATATGGACGACAGATACAGCGCCATCCGGTCGGGCCATCGGCCCGGATTGAGCCCGCCCGCGATGCCGATGGGCAGCGCGATCATCAGCGCGAAAACCATGGCGAGCAGCGCAAGCTGGATCGTCATCGGCGCGGTCTCGGCGATCAGGGTCAGCACGCGGGCGCGCTCGCCCCGGGTGGAATCGTCGAAACTGGCGCCGCCCACCGCCGCGCCGCTGGCCGGGCGCACGAAGCTCTGGCCGAAGTCGCCGCGGAACACGCCGCCGATATAGCGGGCGAACTGCACCGGAATCGGATCGCGCAGCCCCATTTCGGTGGCGATCTCTTCGATCAGCGCCTCGGGCGCCATGCCGCCGGCCATCAGCCGCACCGGATCGCCGGGCACCACCCGGAGCAGCGTGAAGATCAGCGCCGAAACCAGAAAGACGATGACCACGCCCTGAAGCAGACGACGGACGAGGAACCTGAGAACGAACATTCAACCCCCGGACGATTGGCTGGGATGGGTCGGGAAGGCGCGCGGGGCGCCTTCCCTCTGGGCGTTCAGCCCTGGGTGGCCGCCGAGGCGTCGATCTGGCCGTCGGGATACATCATCAGCCCGTCCAGTTCGGTGCGGATACCGTGCATCAGCACCGAGGTGAACAGCGACAGCGCCGGAACCTTGTCCGCGAGCATCGGCATCAGATTGGTCTGGAGCGATTCGCGCCGCACCTCCAGCGAGGGGGCGTTGCGCTCTTCGTCCAGCGCCGCGTCGATCTCGGGATCCTCGATGCCGCAGATGCGCTTCGACGAGGAATGGAAATGCGAGCGCAGCACCAGATCGGGCTCGGGCGAGCCGGTGGACCAGCCGCAGTCGACCATATGGCCCGGGCCGCCGCCGGGACGGTCGTAGAGCCGCTCGTTCCAGGCCGCGACCTCCATCACGTTCAGCGTGACCGGGAAACCCTGTTCCTGCATCAGCGCGGTGATCACCTCGCCATATTCCTTGGTCTTGGGGTAGAAGCCGGTCGAGGTGATGTATTCCAGTTCCGGCAGACCCTCGCCGCCGGGGAAGCCGGCCTCGGCCAGCAGGCGCTGGCATTCCTCGGGGTCGTATTTCGGATAGTTCTCCAGATCGACATAGCCGAATTTGATCGGCGAGACGAAGTTGGACGAGGCATGACCGGCCGATCCCATCACTTCCATGATCAGATCGCGGTCGATGGCATGGCAGGCGGCCTTGCGCACCAGCGGATTGTCGAACGGAGGTTTCGAGCAGCGGAACCAGAGGTATTTGTTCTCGACCGAGACCTGGCGCGAGATCTTGATGCCGGCCTCGGCCTCAAGCGTCTCGACCTGTTCGGGCTCAAGCCGCTCGATGATGTCTGCCTGGCCCGACATCAGCGACAGCATCCGGGTGGTCGCGTCGCCGACGAAGGAGAAGGTCACGCCCGGAACGGTCGGCTTGCCTTTGAAATAGCCGTCGAAGGCCTCCATCACGGTGTCGTTGCCGCGCTGCTCGACAAAGCGGAACGGGCCGGTGCCGTTCAGCCGCTGCGTCAGCGGGCCCGAGCTGCCCTGGGCGATGTCGTCCGCCGACATGATCGGCAGGTAAGAGGCGAGGAAGATGAACAGCGAGGCGCCGTAGCCGCCTTTCGAGGTGTCCACGATCACGGTGTAATCGTCGGGGGTGGTGACCTCGAAAGTGTCGGTGGTGCCGGGATAGACCTGCTTCGGCCGGTCGGCGCCCGAGCCGTATTCAAAGGTGGCCTTCACATCGGCGGCGGTGAAGGGCTTGCCGTCGTGGAAGGTCACGCCCTCGCGCAGTTTGATCTGCAACTTGTGCGCGTCGAGTTCGGTGATCTCGGTCGCGAGTTCGTAGATCACCTCGTCGGGATTCTCGGGGGTCATCGGCGCCCGGGTCAGATAACCCATGACGAAACCCTCGATGTTGGTCTGCGACAGCGTGGTATGCGCGCTCGGATCCCAGTTGCCGGTGATGTTCTCGGCCGAGAGGAAGACGATGGGTTTCGTCGCCTGGGCCATCGCCGGTTTGAAGAAGAAATCGGTGTTGACCTGCGGCATTGCCGCAAGCGCGCCGAACGCCGCCGAATAGTTGATGAACTTCCGTCTGCTGATCATTGCAGTCTCTCCATGTTGGATGCCCGTTTGCGGGCCGTTCTTCGTTTTTTGCCGCACGGTGATTTCGCCCCGTGCGATTTGTATTCCCCGGCGGGTCAGGCGTGCGGCGCCTGCCCGGCAAGATGTTTCAGCGCCGCCTCGTGCAGCGCGGGGGTGGCCGCCGCGATCACGTCGCCCGCAGAGGTCAGCCCGAGCGGGCGCCCGTCCCAGTCGGTGATCACCCCGCCCGCGCCCTGGACCACCTGGACCAGCGGCAGGAAATCGAACGGTTGCAGCCCGGTCTCCACCACCAGGTCGCAATGGCCCGAGGCGAGCAGCCCGTAGTTGTAGCAATCGCCGCCGTAGCGGGTCAGCCGCGCCTGTTCCGCCACCGCCTCGAAGGCGGCGCGGGAGGCGCCGGGGAAGGCGAAGGGATTGGTGGTGTAGATCCAGGCGTCCTTCAGCGCGGTGCAGTCGCGGGTGCGGCACTCCTGGCCGTTGAAGGTGCTGGGGCGGCCGCGCGCGCCCTGCCAGCGTTCATTCAGCACCGCCATGTCGATCTGGCCCAGAACCGGGGTGCCGCCGTCCAGGAGCGCCATCAGGCAGCCGAACAACGGGTGTCCGGTGACGAAGGATTTGGTGCCGTCGATCGGATCGACGATCCAGACCCGCGGGCTTTCCAGGTTTCGCGGCGCCTCTTCCTCGCCGAAGATGCCGTCTTCGGGGAAGCGTTCGGCGATGCGCCCGCGCAGCATCGCCTCGATCGAGCGGTCGGCCACGGTGACGGGGGATTTGTCCTCCTTGTCCTCGACATGGATCGGACGGCGGAAATACGACAGGGCGATGTCACGCGCGGCATCGGCCGCCCCGGCCATCAATCCGAGTTCGTCCAGCAGATCGGATGTGGAATTGCGTGTCATTGTGTGCACCTGTGCCGCCTTTAACCACAGACTAAGTGCGAATCGCAGGGTTGCGCAACAAAATTAGCCATTCCGGGCGAAGAACATGCGTCTTTATTTGCATATGGCTGGAAAAACTGGCCAAACTTGCCGTGTTTCGCGGTGATATGCTCGGGAATGCAAAGATTTCAGGCATAATCGGGCGAAAACCGCACATAAAGACTCGATGAATGTGGATTTCCATGCAAGTCTGTCCAGATGGAATCGCGGAGGTGCCTATGTGGTCGCATGAGCGGCAGGCGAAGATCCTGGGGCTTCTGACCGCGCGGCAGAAGGTCTCGACCAGCCAGCTCGCGCTGGAATTCGATGTCTCGCGCGAGACGATCCGCCGCGATCTGCTGGAGATGGAGGAGCGCGCGCTGCTGACCCGGGTGCATGGCGGCGCCATGCTGTCGGATCACGTGATCGAACCGGAACCCGCTTTCGAGAAGCGCCGCGGCCATAATGCCGAGCAGAAATCCGCCATCGGCCGGATGGCGCTGACGCTGATCCCCGAGGGCTCGACCTGTTTCATCGACACCGGCACCACCACCATCGCCTTCGCCCGCGAGCTGATGGCGCGCGGCAATATCCGTGTAATCACCAATTCGCTGGAGATCGCGCGGATCATGGCGGGCGGCAAGGATTGCGATGTGCTGCTTCTGGGCGGGCGGCCGCATCGCGACGTGCCCGCCACCTATGGCGAGATGACGCTGTCGCAGATCGACCGCTTCCTTGCCGATTTCGCGGTGATCTCGCCGGTGGGGCTGCATGTCGACCGCGGCGTGACCGATTACGAGCTGCACGAGGCCGAGGTCGCCCGCGCCATGATGCGCCGCGCACAATCCTGCGTTGTGCTGTGCCATTCCGACAAGATCGGCGTGGAGAGCCGGGTCTCGATCTGCCGGCTGGACGAGGTGGATCACCTTGTCACCGACCAGAATCCGAAAAGCGCCGGGCTGAGCCTGTCGCGCGGCGCGGTGCATTTCGCCGGTGTGGAATGATCCGCCGGGCGGCGGGGCCGGGCCGGAAAACCGGATATTGCCGATTCATCCTTTCCGGCCTCTCACGCGGTTGCACATCCCGGCTGCGGCCGTTAGAGAGGCCCTTCACCAGCGGGTCGCGTGTTTTGGCAGACCGCTTATTGACGCTACGTCAACCAGTGTGCAGCATCAGCGAATACTGTTTTCAGAATTACCGGGGAACCGGGACGCTCTGGAAATGTTGATTGCCCGACACAACTGTAAGTGGCAAACTGTGTCTTAGTCACGATCATGGCAAGTTTTGTCTGGACTGGACCATGATGCATCTGATCGACCTGAGCGAACTTACGGCCCAGCGAGGCAGATTCGACTTCTTCCTGGAGCAGGTAAGAAGCCGTTTCGGATTCGATCATGTCGCCTACCTGGGTGCGAACCCGGTGGCAGGCACGATGCACGGCTATGTCACCTACCCCGAGGAATGGAAGCGGCTTTACATTCAGAAGGCGTTCCACCTGATCGACCCGACGCTGACCATCGCGCAGCGCAGCATCTCGCCGGTGGACTGGTCGCGGCTGGAGCAGACCGAGAACTTCCGCAAGGTCTTCAACATCGCGCATGATTTCGGCATCACCAGCCACGGCCTGACCATTCCGGTGCGCGGACCTTACGGCGATACCGGCATGCTCAGCGTCACGCTCGACACCAGCGGGCATGAATGGAAGGGGCGGATCGCCAGCGCGATCGGCGAATTGCAGTCCATCGCGGTGCATATGCATGATGCGGTGATGAACTCGGACGCTTTCTCGAACGTGCTGCGTCACAGCCTGCTTTCCTCGCGCGAGATCGAGATCCTGCAATGGACCGCCGCGGGCAAGACCCAGCAGGATATCGCCGATATCCTCGGCATCTCGCACCGCACCGTCGAGGTGCATCTTCGCTCGGCGCGCGAAAAGCTGTATTCTCTGACCACGCCCCAGGCCATTGCCCGGGCCATCGCGCTGCATCTGATCTATCCGATCTGATCCCGGCCGGTGCTGCCGCCGCCGCCGTGCGGCCCGTTTCTTTGCCCCTATGGGACCCCCCGGCGATAAAGACCGCGGATACCTCCATTGGTATTAAGGGATTCCCCGAATGGCAGAGATTTTCACCAGCAGTTAACCTCTTCCTACGGATGCCAGATGGGGGCTACCATGATCATCGTTATCGACGCTATCAATAAGCATTTGTTCGGCGACGTGCTGGACGAGATGTTCCAGTTGCGTGCCCGTGTGTTCAGCGACCGGCTGGGATGGGATGTTTCCATTGAAAACGGGCGGGAGATCGATCAGTTCGACCACCTGGATCCACTTTATCTCGTCGGACTCGACGACGAGGGCAATGTGGTGTCCTGTGTGCGCGCCCTGCAGACCACCGGGCCGCATATGCTGTCGGATGTGTTCAGCTCGATCCTCGACGGCGAGCCGCCGCTGCGGTCCTCCAGAATCTGGGAATCCACCCGGTTCTGCGTCGATACCGCCCGGCTGCAACGCGACGGCGCCAGCGCCACCGCGATTTCCCGCGCCACCTGCGAGCTGATGGTCGCCACGCTGGAAACCTGCCGCGATGCCGGGATCACCGATATCATCACCGTGATCGACCCGGTGATGAACCGCGTGCTGAAACGGTCGGACAATGCGCCCTATGATTACGTGGGCTCGGTCAAGCCGATGGGCAAGGTCTCGGCGCTGGCGGCGCTGCTTGATTGCAGCGACGAGCGGATCGCCCGGGTGCGCGCCTTCGCCGGGCTGCATGACAATGTGATCGCCACCGAGGCCGAGGTTCTGGCGCTGCGTGCCGCCCGGCGCGCCGCCGAAGCGGGAGACGGATGGATGGACGGCCAGCAGGCGACTTCGCTCCCTGGGTATGCCGTTGCCGCCTCTGTCCGGCCGACGATCGGCCTGCGCGCGCTTGCGGGCTGATCGGCGCTGCGGTCACCGGCGGTTCTCCGGTGACCGCAGCTGAATGTTAAGGCAACGAACCACCTGATGCTTATGACCGACTACCGACAGATCCCTGGCAATGCCCGCACCGTTCCGGCAACCGGGACGGCCTCGCTTTGCCCGATCGCACCGGCCTGCGTGCTGGTATGCGTCTGCGCGGCGGTTCTCGGTGGGCTTGCGGCCTTCTATTCCTGGCAGGCGGGCCCGCTGTGGTCGGTGGTGGCCGGGCTGGTGACGGGGCAGGCCGCCTTCGGCCTGGCCTGTCTGAGGGTCTGTCTGAAGGGAACTTACACAATGCCCGGGCGTTTGGATGAGATCGAGGCCGATCTCGCCGCATGCCGGGAATGCGGGGTTGATGCCTCGTCGCGCTGAAACCGGGGGCAATACGAAACGGGAGTAAGTCAGATGATGATCGTCGCGATTGTGTTCGGAGGTGTTTTCGGACTGGTTTTCGGGCTTGGCAGCTGGCTGATGGGATTTGGCCTGCTGGCTTCGCTGATCGTCTATGTGGTGGCGGGCAACCTGCTCAGCCTCTGGCTGATGGCGCGGTTGCGCGTCGAGGACGGCATCGGGGAAAACCCGCTGACCGAGGCCCGGATCCGCGAGGATCTGGCCGCCCTCCAGGAGGCCGAGGCCCGCAGGATGGCGCTTGCCGCCAGCGACGGCAGTTCGCTGTTCCGGCTGCTCAGGATGCGGGCGGAGCTCGACCGGATCGCCGCGTCCGAACGGACCTTGCGGCACAGACGCTGAGGCGTCAGGAAGAGCGCGGGCGCAGCAGGCGCACCAGCGAGCGCGCCACGATCCGCGCATCGGTCGGCAGGCCGGGATGCGCGGCATAGGCCAGCGCCAGCGCCTGCCGGTCGGTTTCGGCCTGCGGGCCCTGGTCTGGATGCAGGCTCTCGGGGGTCAGGATGCCCGGCCGCACCGTCAGGATGAGGCGGGTGACGGGAGAGCCGCGATCCAGCCGGGCCACCGGAATCGGGCGCGGCCCGACAAAGGACATATCGCCCTTCAGCACATTCAGGATCTGCGGCAGCCGGTTCAGCCCGCTGCTTACCAGAAAGGCGCCGATGCCGGTCAGCCGCGGATCGCGGCCCGGCTTCACCGGCGGGCGCAGGCGCTTTGCCGCATCGGCATGGACGATGCGGAACCGCAGCTGGCGAAAGACCTTTCCGTTTCGCCCCGCGCAGGACAGCCCGAGAACCACCGGCCCCGGACCAGATGCCCGGATCAGCACCGCGATGACGATCATGGCGGGCAGCGCCATGATCAGCCCGGTCAGCGCCAGGAACAGATCCAGCCCACGCTTGAGAGCCGCATGCGCAGCACCCTTTCCCTGGAAAGGACTCTCCTCCGGCGATCGTCCGGGAGCCGTCATGAAATGATCCTGTTCAGAACCGTGCAGCGCCGGGGCGCCTTTATAATCTAAAGCAGGAAATAATTGTTCATCTGGTTAATTTCAAATCCTAAGACGCGTCCGAGGGGAAACACTGCGTTCATTCAGGCCGGTTTTGCGTAACATCCGTTCGCGTGGTGGGCGGATGTGCATCATGGCCGGCCCCCCTGGCATGCGAATCGGCGACATGCGGCTGATGACAGACCATCGGCTCTTTCATGACAAGGTTTCGCCAGATTTGGGCGGTGTTCTGCATCCGGGGGTTGTGTGGCGCTCTCGGACCTCTCCCCCGGCAGGTTTTCTCCGTGAGGCTCTGCGCGCATCCCGCCGCGCAAAGGGCGAAACATGAAAGGGATAGCGAAATGGCAGCGGTGCTGATCGTTGGAAGCGGCCTTGCGGGGCTGGCGGCCGCCTTGGTGGCCTGGGCTTTGGGGGGCGGATTCTTCGTCATGATTCTGTGCTATGCGATCACGGCAAATCTCGCCTTTTCGCTGCTCAGCCTGTTTGGAACCGGGCGCGATGCCGATCCGGCCGGTCGCGGTTTCGCCGAAGAGATCGAGGAGGATCTGCTGGCGCTGACCGATTCGCTGCGCGAAGAGGACCGCACTTTCCAGCGTTTTCCCGAATTGCGCGATACCGGGCTGCGGCCGCGCAACGCGCAGGGCTGACCCCGTCGCCGGGTCAGGCGCCGCGCCAGAAGCCGCCTTGCGACATGCCCGGTCGAATCCCGGCCTGCGCGGTTTCGGGGCCGAAGAACGACATCTGGCCCAACAGCACGTTCACCACCTGCGGCAGCCGGTTCAGTCCCGAGCGGATCATCATCCGCCCCACAGCGGTCAGCCGCGGATCGCCGCCCGGTGCCGCGCCGGGATCGGTCAGCGCCCGGAACTGGCGGGCGCGGGCGTCGGTATGGACGCTGCGGAAACGGTATTGCCGGAAGCTGCGCCCGTCCGGCCCCTGACAGTCCAGTCGCAGAAGCACCGGCCCCGGGCTGCTCAGCCGCACCATCAGCGCCAGCCCGATCAGGAACGGCACGACAATGGGCAGCACCAGAAGCACAAGCCCAAGGTCCAGCGCCCTGGTTTTCAATCTGCTCAGCCGGAATGACACCGATGCACCTGTTACCTTGCCGGGTCTGGGATCCCGGCTTCCGATCCGCAGGAGGGCCATCCTCCGGCTGTTGCGAGGGTGCTAGAGCAGCCCGCGATTCGTGTCTATCGGGCGCTGTGTGCAAAGGCCGTTGCGGGGGCCGGAATGACGCTGCGTTATTGCCGCGCTGTCACCCGCCCGCAATACGGGGCGCTGGCGGCGCAGCTTTCCCCCTGCCGGGGCCACCCCCGCCGCCATCTGGCGCCGGGCTGGCCTGGCCGGAAGAGCAGGCGCAACGGGTGGTCAGGGAGTTGCCGCGCGGAGTTATGGCCGCGAACGCACTCAGGCGTTTTGCAACACCGGATCGGCGGCGGCCGGGCGGCTGCGCTGGTTCAGCAGGCCCCAGAGGAAGCCGTTGGTCACCGACTGCATGCCAAGCGCCGAGAGCACCGCGACCAGCGCGGCCGAGCGGGTGATTGCCCCGGGATCCATGGCGCCGAAGCCGGTCGAGGCCCAGAACCCGACCGAAATCGCCGTGGCGACGAAGGCCATCAGCAGGAAGAAGGCCCCGGCCTGGCAGGCGGCCTCGACCGAAAGCCGGGCGCGCAGGGCCTCGAACCGCGGCGAGGTCGGCAGAAGGTTGGTGCGCACCGCGAACAGCCGCGCCAAAGCGTGGAACCAGACCAGTTGAAAGCCGGTGATGATGAAGGCGGCGGCGAAGATCAGCGCTCCGGTGTCAAGCGAGACCGCGCCCAGATGCAGGGGCCCGAACATCAGCGGAGCGAACAGCGCAGCGCCAAGCCCGAGCAAAGCGAGGCCCGGGTAGAGGAACAGGCTGAACGGCGCGAAGGTGAGAAGCAGCTTCAGATGCCGCCAGCCGTCATGCCAGGTCCGCAGATGCGGCTTGCGCGAACGGCCGTCGGGCTTCAGCGTGGTGGGCACTTCGACGATCTTCAGATCGGCCAGGGCGGCGCGCATCACCATCTCGGGGCAGAATTCAAGCTGCTCGGTGATCAGGCTCAGCCCAAGGATCGCGTCGCGCCGGAAGCCGCGCAGCCCGCACTGGAAATCGCCCACCGGCGCGCGGTAGAGCGTGCGGCCGATGAAGGACAGCACCGGATTGCCGAGGTATTTGTGCAAAAGCGGCATGGCGCCGGGTTCGATCCCGCCGAGGAAGCGGTTGCCCATCACCAGATCGGCGCCCTTGCGCAGTTCTTCGACGAAAGCGTCGAGGCGCGAGAAATCGTAGGAATCGTCGCTGTCGCCCATGATGACGAAGCGCCCCCGGGCGGCGGCGATGCCGGTGGAAAGCGCGATTCCATTGCCGCGCCGGGGCGCCAGCACGACGCGGGCGCCCAGCCGTTCGGCAATCTCGCGGCTGCCGTCGGTCGAGCCGTTGTCCGAGATCAGCACCTCGCCGTCGATGCCGGTGCGGGCCAGGAAGCCCTGCGCCTTGAGGATGCAGGTCTCAAGCGTCTCCGCCTCGTTCAGGCAGGGCATCAGGATCGTCAGTTCGGTCATGGCCGGAGTCCGGTGCGGTTGCTTTCCCCCGAAATGAGCCGCCGAATATGCCGAAAATGGGACGCTTTCCCGGCGCCATCAGGGTATTCCGGCCTGGCCGCCGCAGAAGCGGTTCATTCGCGCCACAAAGATGGCTGTTTCCGGTTGCAAGGGGATGTCCGATGTTTCGCCGGGATAAGATTGAAAGTGGAAACGAGATGAGGCGCGCGCCATTCCAGGTCATTCCTCCGGTCTGGCTGATCTGCATCGGCGCGGTCGTGCTGGTGATCCTCAACGCCTGGACCGGGATGGCGCGGCTCTCCGAACAGGTGATGCAGGGCGACAACGACGATCTGATGCGCCTCGTGGTGATCCGCGACTGGCTGGCGGGCCAGAACTGGTTCGACCATCAGCAATACCGCGTGCTGCCGCCCGAGGGGATCTCGCTGCACTGGTCGCGCTATATCGACGCCGGAATCGCCGCGATCCTGGTGCCGGCCTCGTGGTTCCTGCCGCAGGGCGAGGCCGAGCTGCTGGCGATGACGGTGTGGCCGGTGCTGCTGGCCTGCCTGATGATCCTGCTGACGGCCCTCGGCACCGCGCGGCTGTTCGGGACTGCCGCGGCCGTCGGGGCGGTGGTGATGGCGCTGACCTGGCGCAAATTCGTGGTGGAGTTCGCGCCGGGGCGGATCGACCATCACAACATGCAGATTCTATGTGCGACCGCGGTGTTCTTCCTGGCGGTCCTGCCGGGGCGGCCCCGGCTTTACGGCGCTCTGGCCGGGGTGGCGGCGGCATTCTCTTTCGCCATCGGGCTGGAGATGCTGCCCGTCCTCTTGCTGATCTGGGCCATGGTCACGCTGCGGTGGGTGTTCGGAGGCGGGATGGCCGGGCGCTGGCTGGCCGCTTTCGCGCTGGCGATCGGACTGGCGGCGCCGCTTCTGATGGCCGGGCAGGTGCCGGCCCGGGATTGGGGGCTGCGCCATTGCGATGTGCTGGCGACGCCCCTGTTGTCGCTGCTTGCGGTGGGGGCGACGGCCAGCCTGTTGCCGCTCTTGCCGCGCCGCTGGCTGCCCGGCTGGCCCGCGCGGCTGGCGGCGCTGACGGTGGTGGCGGGCCTTGGGCTGGCGCTGGCCTGGCCGCTGCTCGGCCCCTGTCTGGCCGGGCCCTATGCCGATGTCACCCCCGAGGCGCGCCGGATCATCGACAGCCAGATCACCGAGGCGCGCTCGGTCCCCGACCTGTTGCGGGACAAGGCGCCGATGGTGATCCGCTCGCTGTTGCCGGTGGTGCTGACGCTTGCGATGGCGCTGGTGGTGGGGTGGCGGATGCGCGCCCGGCTGAGCCCGGATCAGCGTTTCGCGCTGACGCTTGCGCTGGTGGTGGCGGGGGTGGGGATGGGCTTTGCGCTGACCCAGATCCGGGCGGCCAATCTGATGGCCCCGGTCGTGCCGCTGCTGGCGGGCGTGGTGGTGGGTGCCTTTGCCGGCCTGCCGCGCGACAGCCGGCTGCGCGCTCCGGCCGCGGTGATGCTGCTTCTGTCGATGCCGCTGACCATCGAGGCGGGTATCGTGCAATTCCTGCGGCTGACCGCGCCGCCCGCCGTCGCCGGGGGCGGAACTGCCGCCGGGCCGGATCCGGCAGAGTGCCGCAACCCGGAAAGCATGGCGGAAATCGCCGCACTGCCGCCTTCGACGGTGTTTTCCGGCACCAATCTGGGAACCGCGATCATCGCTTATACGCCGCACAGCGCCACTTCGGCCCCTTATCACCGCAGCGATGCGGCTTTCCTGAACGGAAGCGGCGCCTTCACGGGAGAGGCGGAGCTGCGCGCGGCCGTTGCCGCCTCGGGCGCTGCTTATCTGGCCCTTTGCCGCAATGGCGCGATGGAGAACGGGTTGCCCTATGCCCGGAAGCTGCTGACGGGCGATCTGCCGCCCTGGCTGGTGGCGACAGACTATCCGCAGCAACAGGTGATCCTGCTTGAGGTGGACAAGGCCGCGCTGGCCGGTCCGGCAGAGGCCGCACCATGAGCCCGCGGCGGTTGCTCCGCAGCACTTTGGGGCGGTTCCTGCTGGTGGGGGGCGGGGTCGCGCTGGTCTATTCGGTGCTGACGGCGCTTGCGACCTCGGTTCTGCCCTATCCGCGGCCCCTGATGGCGGTGCTGATCGCCATGGCCTGCGTTCCACCCGCCTTCTGGTGCCAGCGCCGGTTCACCTTTCGCGACAGCACGCCGCGCCGCCATGCGCTGGCGGTCTATGCCGCGGCGCAGGCCCTGGGTATGGCCATCGTCGCCGGAGCGAGCGCGCTGTTTTCCACCGGCTTGTTCTGGCCCGATACGCTGGTTTACCTGGCAGCCTCGGCCGTATCCGCGGTGGCGAGCTTCGCGATAAACCGACTGGTGGCCTTTCCGGCGAACGGGCGGCCGCGGGATCACGACATCTGATAGTGCAGGATTATAGAATTGTTATCATGCCGCGCCGGACGCGGTGATTTATGACTTAAAATGTATAAAACCGCCGTCTTTTCCGGGCTTCCCCCGTGGTCATCCGGTGAGGGACAGCGGTATTTCATATGTTTCGCCGCTGCTCGGCTCCTGGCCGGGGGCAAGGATCAGATCGGCCACGCCCCGGGCGGATTCCGGCCCGGCCAGGGTGACGACCAGCGTCACGCCTTCGTCGCGCAGCGCGCCCGGCAGGCGCATGCCTCGGCCAGCATCGCCCGCCGAGCCCGGGAAACCCCCTGAGGAGAGGTCGCACAGCAGGATCCCGGGCCGGTGAACCAGGGCCTGGGCGATCATCACCCGCTGTCTTTCCTCTCCGGTCAGGCTGGCCGCGTTCTGGCTGGCCTGGCGGGTCAGGTCCATCCGGTGCAGCGCCTCGGCGATCCTGTCCCGGTCGCGCGGCGCCTTGACGGTGCCCCAGAGCCTGCCCTCGGGCAGGCAGGCGCGCGAGACGATCTGCCAGGGCGAAAGCCCGGCATCGGCATTGTCCCAGGGCCGGATGCGGGTGACGATCCGCCTGGCCTCATCTGGGCCGAGCAGCCACAGATCGCGTCCGAACAGGCAGACCGAGCCGCGTTCGGGCGCGATCCGGCGCGAGAGCAGGGCAAGGAACGTCTCGCGCTCGGGGCGGGGGGCGCAGAATGCCAGCAGGCTCCCCGGCTCCAGCCGCAGGTTCAGATCGCAGAGTGCGCCGGCCGCGCCCGCAATCCCGACAGAGACGCCGCGCATCACGATGGCGGGGGTGGAGGGACCCTGCGTCATGACCCGGCCCTCGCCGGGCCGGTGCGGGAAAGACGGCTGCCGGGAAAACGGGCCGCAGACCGGCCGGTGGGAAAACGTCGCATCGCTGCCTCCTTCCGGGGCACCCCGCCCGGCGTGTTTCAAGATCTGGCGATGGCAGGTCTCCTGACTCGCGGGTCTTGGCCTTGTCCCGCCTTCCCGGCCCGGAAACATGGGCCAGTGGCTATCGGGCAGGCTCACCGCTTACAGTTGCGGGGGCAGTCGCGGCATTGGCCTGCGGGATCTTCCCCGGGGCCGCACCGTGTTCCCTTTTCACCCGGACCGGAAAGAGCCGGACCGGGAACCATCCCGGCCATGAAACGCACCCCGCGGCCCTGCGTCAAGGGGGCGCGCGGCCGGTTCGGGCTGCGTCAGATCTTCGCAGCGGTGTCGCGGCCCGCGTCGGGCCATTGTGCCGGGCGAATGATCAAATTCCTTCGCCCGGCAGGATGCGCCGCCCGGCGGATCGGTCTATGATGCCGCCCGGAACCTGGCAGAGAGCGGATATTCGATTGGCTACGGGCATTGCTCAGGCGGAACTGATCGCGGTGCTGGCCGCCGTCACGGATGAGGAACCGCGCGTGATGACGGTCGCGGCGGGCCAGGCGCTGCCCTCGGGGCCGTTCGTCTCGTCGCATCGCAGCCTTCAGGCCGGGTTGCGCGACTGGATCGAGCAGCAGACCGGCCATCCGGTGGGCTTCCTGGAACAGCTTTACACCTTTGCCGACCGCGACCGCGATCCCGAACTGGCCGAGGCGCGGCGGATCTCGATCAGCTATCTCGGGCTGGTGCGCGAACAGCCGGCGCCGGGGGCGGACCGGCCGGAATGGCACGGCTGGTATGAATATTTCCCCTGGGAGGATCGCCGCGCCGGGGTGCCGCCGGTGGTGGAGCGGATCGTCGCCGAGCTGGCGGCCTGGGCCGGGAGCAAGAGCGGGCGGCGGCAGCGGATCGACTATGCTTTCGGGCTGAACGGCCAGGGCTGGAACGAGGATCTGGCGCTGCAACGCTATGAACTGCTCTATGAGGCCGGTCTGGTGCCCGAGGCGGGGCGGCGCGATCTGCCGGGGCTGGGCCTGCCGATGCGCGGAGACCACCGGCGGATCCTCGCGACCGGGATCGCCCGGCTGCGCGCCAAGATCAAATACCGCCCGGTGGCGTTCGAGCTGATGCCGGAAAGCTTCACCCTCTTGCGGTTGCAACGCACGGTCGAGGCGCTGGCCGGGCTGCGGCTGCACAAGTCGAACTTCCGCCGCCAGATCGACCAGCAGGAGCTGATCGAGGAGACCGGCGAAATGGCGGCCGAGACCCGCGGCCGCCCGGCGATGCTGTATCGCTACCGTGCCACCGTGCTGGAGGCCCGCGCTTTGGCCGGGACGCGGCTGCCGATCAGCAGGAATTGACATATACTCAGATTGAGCATTACATCCGGCCCGATGATCAGGGAAGCGGGAGCGGGCGATGATCGCGGTGGATACGGTGCTGGAGCAGGGCGGCACGGGGCGGTTTCAGCGCAGGCTCCTGGGGGTCTTCGGTCTGGTCTGGACCGCAGACGCGATGCAGGTGCTGGCGGTGGGCTTCACCGTGGCCTCGATCGCGGCCACATTCGGCATGACCGTGCCCGAGGCGTTGCAGACCGGCAGCCTGTTCTTCCTGGGGATGCTGATCGGCGCAGCGGTGTTCGGGCGGCTGGCGGACCGCTTCGGGCGGCGGCGGATCCTGCTGGCCACCGTGGCGATGGATGCGGTTTTCGGCCTCGCCTCGGCTTTCGCGCCGGATTTCACCACGCTGCTGGTGTTGCGCTTCCTGACCGGGCTGGCCGTCGGCGGCACGCTGCCGGTGGATTACGCGATGATGGCCGAGTTCCTGCCGCCCTCGCGCCGCGGCCGCTGGCTGGTGATGCTTGAGGGCTTCTGGGCCGTGGGCACGGTGATCGTGGCGCTGACCGCCTGGGGCGCCACCGCCTGGGGCGGGGTCGAGGTCTGGCGGGTGATCTTCTTCGTCACCGCGATCCCGGCGATGGTGGGCATCTTCCTGCGCTTCTGGATCCCGGAAAGCCCGCTGCATCTTCTGCGCCAGGGCCGCGAGGCGGAGGCGCGCGCGGTGCTGAACCGGGTGCTGACCACCAATGGCCAGCCCGGCCTCGGCGCGGCGCCGCTGGTGCCGCCGGTGGCGCAAAGCGAGGGGATCTTCTCGCCCGCGCTCTTGCGCCGCACGCTTCTGATGCTGGCGGTCTGGTTCCTGGTGTCGATAAGCTATTACGGCGTCTTCACCTGGATGCCGGCGCAACTGGCGACCCAGGGTTTCGGCTTCGTGCGCGGCTACGGTTTCCTTGTGATACTGGCGCTGGCGCAGATCCCCGGTTACGCGCTGGCGGCCTGGGGGGTCGAGGCCTGGGGGCGTCGCCCGACGCTGGTCGCTTTCCTGATGCTGAGCGCCGGGGCCTGCCTCATGTTCGCGGTCTCCAGCTCGCCGATGCTGATCGGCGTGGCGCTGATGGTGATGAGCTTCGCGCTTCTGGGCACCTGGGGCGCGCTTTACGCCTTCACGCCCGAGCTTTATCCGACCGGCTCGCGCGCGACCGGGATGGGCACGGCGGGGGCGATGGCGCGGCTCGGCGGATTGCTGGCGCCCTCGGTGCTGGTCTGGCTGTTCATCCAGAGCACGGCCACCGCCATCGGGCTGTTCGCGGGCCTCTTGCTGCTGGCCGCCCTGCTGGCGCGTCTGATTGATGTCGAGACCCGCAGCAAGGCGCTGGCGTAACGGCGGTTTATTCTGCCATCCAGCCCTGGTCATACCAGGACGCGACATCGCCCGGCCATGTCAGCGCCGCGCCGCCTGCGTCCTTCAGCACGCCGCTGTCGAACAGAAAGCGCGCCATGGCGGAGAAGCGTTCCGGGTCGATAGCGCCCACCGGCGTGTCGCCGTCGCGCAGATAACCGCCATCCGCGATGGCCCGCATCGAGCCGCGCACCAGATCCGGGTTCGGGAAATCCCCGGCGCCGATCAGGATTTCCGCCGCTTCCCCGGGATGGTCGGCGGCCCATTCATAGCCCTTTTGCGTCGCGCGCATGAAGGCGGCGGCGCGGGCAGGGTCCGCGGCCAGCGCCGCGCCGCGGGTGCCGATATAGCCGTTCTGCTGGTCGGGAATACCGTAATCGGCATAGCGGAAGGCCGATTGCTTACGGCCGAGCAGTTCGCCGTTCACCCCCTCCCACGTCGCCACCTCCAGCGTGAAATCCACCGCGCCACTGGCGAGCGCCTCATAGGCGCCGGTGCCCAGGGTCACGGTGTCCCAGACCGGCTCGCCGCCGTCGTTACGGATCATGGCGGCGATCAGCGCCTCCTCCCAGGCGCTGCCGAACCCGGCATAGGTCTTGCCGGACAGATCGGCGGGCCGGGTGATCGCGGCGTTGTCGCTGTTCCAGACCAGCCGCCCGGTCTCATGCTGCATCGTCGCCCAGAGCGCGACCAGATCCGCGCCGCCCGCCCGCGCCGACAGAAAGCCGAGCGAGGTCAGATAGGCGAAATCCGCCGCGCCGCCCGCAAGCAGCGCCGCGGAACTGGTGTCGGAATAGGGCAGCAGTTCGACCGTCAGCCCTTCGTCGGCGTAGAAGCCCTTCTCCTGGGCTATGACAAGGCCGATGTGGTTGGTGTTCAGCGTCCAGTCGAGCGCGACCGAAAGGCTTTCGGCCACAGCGGGCAGGGGCAGCGAGAGGCTGGCGGCCAGGAGGACGGATCGGATCATCGGGCTTTCTCCATCAGCAGGGATTTCAGGTGCTCGCGCAAAGGGGCGAGCGCGGTTTCGGAGCGGCTTTCGCGGGCCAGGGGAACGGGGATTTCCGCGATGATGCGGCCGGGGTTCGCGGCCATCACCAGGATGCGGTCGGCAAGGCCGGTGGCCTCGTGCAGATCATGCGTGACCAGCAGAACGCCGCGCGGGCGCTCGGAGAGGCGCGCGGCCAGCCAGTCCTGCATCGCCAGCCGGGTGACGGCATCCAGCGCGGAAAACGGTTCATCAAGCAGCACGAAGCGGCTGTCCTGCACGATGGTGCGCAGAAAGGCCGCGCGCTGGCGCATCCCGCCCGAAAGCTGCGCGGGGAACATGTCCTCAGTGCCCGCGAGGCCGAAGGGCGCGAACAAGGGCGCCACCCGGGCGCGGGCCGCGCGGGCGGAAAGCCCCGCCACCCGCAGCCCGAGTGCCGCGTTTTCCGCCACCGTCAGCCAAGGGAACAGCGCATCGCTTTGCGGCTGGTAGCTGAGCGCGGGGTGGGGGGTGGAGATCGGCGCACCGTCGAGCGTCACTGTGCCCTGCGCCTCCAGCGGCAGGATCCCCGCCAGCCATTTCAGCACCGAGGTCTTGCCGCAGCCCGAGGGGCCGATCAGCGCGGTCACGCCGCTTTCGGGCAGGCGCAGGGACAGATCGCGCAGGATCTCGCGGTGGCCGTCCCGGATGGTGAGGCTGCGGATCTCAAGCATGGCCCGGCCCGCGCGTGGTCATACGGTCAGCCAGCCGGATCGCGCCAAGCAGCGCCAGCGTCAGCGTGGCCGAGACGAAAACCGCCGCCAGCACCAGATCTGCGCGGAAGTTGTTCTTCGCCGCCAGGATATAGATGCCGATCCCGCGCCGCGCCCCGGCATATTCGGCGAAGATCGTCGCCACGATGGCATAGGTGGCCGAGATGCGCAGCCCGGCGAGGAAAGAGGCCCGGGCCGAGGGCAGGCTGGCGCGGCGAAACACCGTCCAGCGCCCGGCCCCCATCGAGGCCAGCAGATCGCGGAAGGCCGGCGGCGTCTGACGGTAGCCGGACATGAGGCTCAGCAGCATCGGGAAGAAAGTGACCAGCACCACCAGCAGCACTTTGGGCAGCAGCCCGAAGCCGAACCACAGGATCATCAGGGGCGCCAGCGCGACCAGCGGCACGGTCTGGCTGGCGACGAACAGCGGCATCAGCCCGCGCGCGGCCCAGGGCGCGAAATGCAGCGCGACCGAGGTGGCGAAGGCGAAAGCCACCGACAGCGAAAAGCCGAGGGCGGCGACGCCCATCGTCGCCAGCGCGTGGCTGCCGAGGGCGGCGCGTTCCGCGATCAGCGCCCGGACCACGCCCGAGGGCGGCGGCAGGATCAGGGGTGAAACTTCGGCGATCCGGCACCAGGCCTCCCACCCGGCCAGCAGGCAGGCGGCAAGGATCAGCACCGGCAGAAGGCGCGGCAGCATCGGCAAGCCCTCCGGCGGTCAGCGCGGGCTGGGGCTGTTGGCCGAGGCCGTCAGGTCGATGGTGACATGGCCCTCGGCCGGGCCGAAGCGCAGGAAGGCCTGGCGCACCGTCTCGAACGCCGCGCCGGCGTCGCCGCGCAGCCGGGTGCAGAAATTCTTCGATTTCAGGAAGCAGCCCGAGGTTTTCACGAAGTCGATGCAGCCGTAGATCTTGTCCATATGCCGGTCCTCGCCCATCACATAGAGCGAGAACTGCACGTCGATCTCCACCCCCAGGACCGGCGCCGCGCGCACCGCCGCAAGCGCCAGGGCCTGACGTTCCGTGAGCGGCAGATCCTGCGCGCGGGTCAGGGTCTCGCAGCGGCAGATCGGGTCGTCGGGCTCGCCGGGGCAGCCGCGCGACAGCGTCGCGTGCAGCGTGACATGGGCGGGGCCGCGCGCCGTGCGGGCGAACAGATCGCGGATCGCGTCGAACAACGGCCCGGGCGCGCCGACCATCAGGGTCGAGATGTCGTCGGTCTCGATCCTGAGCCGGTCACGGTATGGGGCAAGGGCTTCGAGCCCCGACAGGATGACCCCGATGAAATCGGAGGTCATCGGATAAAGCGACACCTGCGCGCCGATGAACATGTTTCCCTCGCTCCGCCGGCATTACCCGGATCAGCTTAAAAGGGTTCGCGCGGCATCGCGCATCTCAGCCCCGGACGGAGCACCCCTGGTTATGCGGCGGAAGATGCGGCGGCGCGCGGGCGGTGTCAAGCGGCGGCGGGTTCGTTCCAGAGCGCCCAGAAGGCGAACAGCGGATCTTTGCCCGAGCGCATCGCATGCAGGATCGAGGGCCGGTTGTAGAACGACCCGCCAGGGCCGGGCGTGAACCAGGGATCCTCGCCCTGGCGGAAATCGCCTTCCGAGAGAACAAGATAGACCTCTTCGGGCCTGTGGCTGTGATCGGGATAGCGCACTCCGGGCGCGAGCAGCGACAGGCCGAGCCAGACATCCTGGCGCGGCTCCATCCCGCCCGGGCCGACGATCATCACCTCGGCATGGCTTTCGGAAAAATTCTCGCTGGCGGTGGGGTTGTCGGGCTTGTCGCAGCTCCATTCCAGCCCGGGTTCCAGTGCGCGGAAGGCATCGAGCATCGGGCGCAGGCCGGGAGCTTCGGCGGCATGATCCAGCGCCGGTTCCAGCCAGCGGCAGGTGGGCTGACGGCCGGGCGTGACCTCGCGCAGCGGCGCGGGGGTATCCAGCCCGGCGCGGATCCGGCCGAGCGCGGCGCGCGCCTCATCGGATGTCGCATGGGCGTCGAACGCCGCCAGCGCGGCATCGAGGAAAGCCTGAAGCTCGGGGGTCCGGTCCTGTCTGGTCATCGCGCGCACCTCTCTTGCCTGTGCGAAACGTGGGGGCGGCGCGGGGGCCTGTCAATGTCGCGCCTAATAGCTCGGCGGACTGATGGCCCAGACCACCACCGTCTCGCTCGGGCCGGGGTTGCGGTAGCGGTGCGGCTCGCTTGAGGCATAAGAGAAACTGTCGCCCGCCCCCAGCAGGAAATGCCGCTCGCCCACCCACAATTCAAGCTGGCCCGAGATCACCAGCCCCACCTCGTCGCCCTCGTGGCTGTAGGCTTTGCGCGCCTCGGCCCCCGGCGGCAGATGCGACAGGATCATCTCCAAAGACAAAGACAGCCGCGCGGTCAGCAGCTCGTCCGTCACGCCCTGGTCGTAATCGAGCCGCAGCCGGTTGGCCGCGCGCACCACATAGCCGTGCTCTTCCGGCGGGGCCTCGGCGTTGCCCGAGAAGAACCATTGCACCGTCACGCCCAGTTCCCGCGCCACCGCGACCAGAGCGTCGATCGAGGGCCGGGCCAGGTCGCGCTCGATCTGGCTGAGATAGCCGATCGACAGCCCGCAGCCTTCGGCCAGCCGCGCCAAAGTCAGGCCGCGGCGCTTGCGCAACTGGCGCAGCCTTTCGCCAAGGATCGGGTCGTCGGACAGCATCGCGCGAAGATAACCGCCCGGGCCCGGCGGTCCAGTAAAAAATTCAGTTGATTTTTTTACTGACCCTGCGATGAGGGGGAAAGACCCCATCCGCCAGTGACCGCGAGCCGATGTCAGATCCCCTGTTTCCCAACCTGTTCCGGCCGCTGACCATCCGCGGTATGGTGCTGAAGAACCGCATCATGTCGAGCGGGCACGACACCTGCCTGCCCGACCACGGCCTGGTGAACGACGCCTATATCGCCTATCAGGAGGCGCGGGCGAAGGGCGGCGCCGGGCTGATCGTGACCCAGGTCGCGGGCGTGCATGAAACCGCGCGCTACACCTCGCATCTGATCATGGCGACCAGCGACGACTGCATCCCGGGCTTCCGGCGGCTGGCGGAGACGTGCCATGCGCATGGCGCGAAGGTCGTCTCGCAACTGTTCCATCCGGGGCGCGAGATCATGGAGAGCGCGAACGGCATGCTGGCGGTGGCCTGGTCGGCCTCGGCCACGCCGAACGAGCGGTTCCATGTGATGCCGCGCGCGATGGACTGCGCGATGATCGCCGAACTGGTCGCGGGCTACGCCGCGGCGGCGCGGCGGATGCGGGATGCGGGGCTTGATGGGGTGGAGCTGGTCGGCTCGCACGGCTATCTGCCGTCGCAATTCCTGAACCCAAGGGTGAACCGGCGCGGGGATGATTACGGCGGCAGCACGGAGAACCGGCAGCGGTTCCTGCGCGAGGTGCTGGTGGCGATGCGGGCCGCGACGAGCGACGATTTCGTCATCGGAGTGCGGCTCTCGGCGGGCGAGAAGGACGAGAACGGCCTGACCCGGGCCGAGGCGCTGGAGGCCGCGAAGGGCCTTCAGGACGTGATGGATTACGTCTCGGTGACGCTCGGCACCTCGGCCTCGCATGGGGGCGCGGTGCATATCGCGCCGCCGATGGCCTTTTCCGCCGCCTATACCGCGCCCGATGCGAAGCCGTTCCGCGAGGCTTTGTCGATCCCGGTTTTCGTCGTGGGCAGGATCAACCAGCCGCAAGAGGCCGAGCAGGTGATCGCCAAGGGCGAGGCCGATGTCTGCGGCATGACGCGGGCGCTGATCTGCGACCCGAGGATGCCGGCGAAGGCGGCCGAGGGGCGGTTCGACGATATCCGCGCCTGTATCGGCTGCAACCAGGCCTGTATCCATCATTTCCATCGCGGCCTGCCGATCTCCTGCATCCAGCATCCCGAAAGCGGGCGGGAACTGGCGTTCGGGGCGCATCCCCTGGCAGCCGCGCGCAGGCGGGTGATGGTGGTGGGCGGCGGCCCGGCGGGGCTGAAGGCGGCGGCGGTGGCCGCCGCGCGCGGCCATGACGTGACCTTGTTCGAGGCGGCGCCCCGCCTCGGCGGTCAGGCGCTGCTGGCGCAGCTTCTGCCGCAACGGGCCGAGTTCGGCGGCATCGCCACCAATCTGACGCGGGAATGCGAGCTGGCGGGGGTGACGATCCGGCGGGGCCACCCGGTCGATGCCGATGCGGTCCGCGCCTTCGCGCCGGAGGCGGTGATCCTCGCCACCGGCGCGGTGCCCTATGTGCCGCCGTTCGAGACCGATAATGAGATGCAGGTGGTCACCGCCTGGCAGGTGCTGAACCGCGAGGTGAAGGTGGGCGGCCGGGTGGTGGTCGCCGACTGGCGGGCGGACTGGATCGGGCCGGGTCTGGCCGAGCTGTGCGCGCGCGAAGGCAGCAGCGTCGATCTGGCCGTCTGCGCGCTGCATATGGGCGAGGCGCTGCCGTTCTACGTGCGTGACACCACCGCCGCTGCGCTGCACCGGCTGGGGGTGCGGGTCACGCCCTACGCCCGGCTGGTGGGCAGCTTCGGCGATACGGTGTTCATGCAGCACACGGCGTCTGAGCAGCCGATCGAATTCGAGGGGGTGGAGACGCTGATCCTCGCCACCGGCCATCTGCCGCAGGACGCTTTGGCGGCGGATCTGGCGGCGATGGGGCTGGAATACCACCAGATCGGCGACGCCCTGGCGCCGCGCACCGCGGAGGAAGCGGTTTACGAGGGGATGCTCGCCGGGCGGGCGGTGTAGCGGCCCGGCCGTCCGGCGCGAACATCAGCCGCGACCCGCCGCCAGCGCGGGCGACGGCGAACAGGACCCCATCGCAGTCCGGCGGCAAGCGCGCCATCGGTGCCATGTTTGCCTGAGACCTGAACCGCAGTTGAAAGCATCCGCGACTGAGGCCCGCCCGAGAGCGGATGGTCGCCGGTCGGGGCGCTCAGGTCGGCGCGCGCGTCCCTTATCAGGCCGTAACGGCACCCCGGGCGGCCTTGCGCCGGGCCACGCGGGCGCGGATCGCCTCGACATCGGTCACCGGCGTCGCCGCGAACAACTGCCGGGTGTAGGGATGGCGCGGATTCGCGAAGACCTCTTCGCGCGAGCCCTGCTCGACCGCCTCGCCCTGGCTGATCACCATCACCTCGTCGGCGATATAGCGCACCACCGAAAGATCATGGCTGACGAAGACATAGGTCAGGCCGAATTCATCCTGCAAATCCGCCAGCAGGTTCAGCACCTGGGCCTGGACCGAAAGATCCAGCGCCGAGACCGGCTCGTCCAGCACCAGAAGCGCCGGGTTCAGCATCAGGGCGCGCGCGATGGCGATGCGCTGACGCTGCCCGCCCGAGAACATATGCGGGTAGCGGTTGAAATGCTCGGGGCCCAGACCGACGCGGATCAGCATCGCCTCGGCCCGCTCGCGCCGCTCGGCTGCCGGGATTTTTGTGTTGATCACCAGCGGCTCCATCAGCACATTGCCGATCTTCTGCCGCGGGTTGAGGCTGCCGTAGGGGTTCTGGAACACCATCTGCACGCGTGAGCGCATCCCGGGGCCGGGGCGGGCTTTGGTGATGTCGACCGGCTTGCCGTCGATCAGAAGCTCGCCCCCGGTCGCCGGGTCGATCAGCGCGACGATGCGGCCGAGCGTCGATTTCCCCGAGCCGGATTCGCCGACGATCGCGAGGGTCTTGCCCTTCTCGACTTTGAAGTCGATGCCTTTCAGCGCCCGCACGGTTTTCGCGCCGCCGAACAGCCCGCCCGGGACGTGATAGTCGCGGGTGATGCCGCGGCCTTCCAGAACCACGCTCATCGCCCGGCCTCCTGGCTGTAGTAATCGGACACGGTGGGCAGACGGTCGCCGGTGGCATTCTCGGGCAAGGCCGACAGAAGCGCGCGGGTATAGGGATGCTGCGGTGCCTCGAACAGCGACAGCACATCGGCCTCTTCCATCTTGCGGCCCTTGTATTGCACCACCACGCGGTCGGCGGTTTCGGCCACCACGCCCATGTCATGGGTGATGAGGATCAGCGCCATGCCGTATTCCTCTTGCAGCTTCATCAGGAGATCGAGGATCTGCTTCTGGATCGTCACGTCGAGCGCGGTGGTCGGCTCGTCGGCGATCAGGAGGCGCGGTTTCGAGGCGATGGCCATGGCGATCATCACCCGCTGGCATTGCCCGCCCGACATCTGATGCGGATATGCGCGCAGCTTCTCCTCGGGTTCGGGGATGCCGACGGCGCGGAACAGGTCCAGCGCGCGGGCGCGGGCCTCGCGTTTCGACAGGCCCAGGTTGACACGCAGCACCTCTTCGATCTGGAAGCCGGTGGTGAAAGACGGGTTCAGCGAGGCCACCGGCTCCTGGAAGATCATGGTGATCTCGCGCCCGATCAGCCTGCGGCGTTCGGCCCGGGTCATGTTCGAGATGTCGCGCCCGTCATAGGTCATCTCATCGGCGGTGATGGTGGCGGTGTCGGGGAGAAGCCCCATCACCGCCAGCATCGAGACCGATTTCCCCGAGCCGGATTCGCCGACGATGGCCAGAACCTCGCCGCGGTCGACCGACACGTCCACCCCGTCCACGGCGGTGAAACTGCCGGTGGCGGTGGCGAAACGGACGGTGAGATTGCGGATGTTGAGAAGCGCCATCGCGTCAGCTCCGCTTCAGTTTCGGATCGAGCGCGTCACGCAGACCGTCGCCCATCAGGTTGATCGCCAGCACCGAGATCAGGATGGCGAGGCCCGGGAAAGTCACCACCCACCAGGCGCGCTGGATGAACTCACGCGCCTCGGCCAGCATGGTGCCCCATTCAGCGGCCGGCGGCTGCGCCCCCATGCCGAGGAAGCCGAGCGCGGCGGAATCCAGCACGGCGGACGAAAACGACAGAGTGGCCTGCACGATCAGGGGCGCAAGGCAGTTCGGCAGGATGGTTTTGAACATCAGCCGAAGATTGCCCGCACCGGCGACGCGCGCGGCGCTGACGTAATCGCGTTTCAGCTCTCCCATCACGGCAGCCCTGGTCAGGCGGGCGAAATGCGGCTGGTAGACGATGGCGATGGCGATCATCGCATTGGTCAGCCCTGGCCCCAGGATCGCCACCAGCACCAAAGCCAGCAAGAGCGAGGGGAAGGCGAGGATGATGTCCATCACCCGCATGATCAGCACATCGACCCAGCCCCCGAAGAACCCGGCGAGCAGGCCGATGATCACGCCTCCGGCCAGAGCGATCGAGACCACGACGATGCCGATGAACAGCGAATATTGCGAGCCCTTGATCAGCCGCGAGAGGATGTCGCGCCCGACCGGATCGGTGCCGAGCAGGAAGTCGGGGCGCCCGCCCTCGGCCCAGGACGGCGGCACCAGGATCGCGTCGCGGTATTGCATCGTCGGGTTGTGCGGCGCCAGCACATCCGCGAAGACCGCGGTCAGCACCAGGAGGACGAAGACCGCCAGCCCGACCACCGCGCCGCGGTTGCGGCTGAAATAGAACCAGAACTCGGCCAGCATGCGGCGGCGGATGGCGGCGTCCGAGAGTTTGACCGGGGTGTCGCTCATTTGTTGCGGATCCTCGGATTGATCAGGCCATAGGTCAGATCGACCAGCAGATTGACGACCATGACGACCCCCGCGATCAGCAAAAGCCCCGACTGCACCGCCGGATAATCGCGGCGCGAGATGGAATCGATCATCCATTTGCCGATGCCGGGCCAGGAGAAGATGGTCTCGGTCAGGATCGCGCCCGCCAGCAGCACGCCGATCTGCAAGCCGATGGTGGTGATGACCGGGATCATCGCGTTGCGCAAAGCATGGACCGCGATCACCCGGCGCGGCGGCATGCCCTTGGCCCGCGCGGTGCGGACATAATCCTCGCCCATCACCTCAAGCATGGCCGAACGGGTCTGCCGCGCGATCACCGCCAAGGGGATCGTCGCCAGCACCACCGAGGGCAGGATCAGATAGTGCAGCGCCGAGGCGAAGGCGCCCTTCTGCCCCGACAACAGGCTGTCGATCAGCATGAATCCGGTGACATTGGGGAAGTAATACATCAGCGAGATCCGGCCCGAGACCGGCGTCCAGCCGAGGTAGCCCGAGAAGAAGATGATCAGCAAAAGGCCCCACCAGAAGATCGGCATCGAAAAGCCGACCAGCGCGCCGGTCATCGAGATCTGGTCGAACCAGGATCCGCGTTTGATCGCCGCCAGCACGCCGATGGGCACGCCGATCAGCGTGGCCAGCAGGATCGCGACGAGGCCAAGCTCGATCGTGGCGGGGAACAGCGCGAGGAACTCGCTCAGCACCGGCTTTTTGGTCACCAGCGAATGGCCGAAATCGCCATGCAGCAGCCTGCCGACGAAATCGAAATATTGCAGGACGATGTTCTTGTCATAACCCAGTTGCGCGGTGAGCTGGGCATGGCGCTCGGGCGTCACCCCGCGCTCGCCCGCCATCAGCAGGACCGGATCGCCCGCCAGCAGCCGCGGAAAGCTGAAGGCGATGATGGTGATCCCGAGGAAGGTGGGCACCAGATAGAGCAGTTTGGAAAGGATGAAACGGAACATACGTCTCTTTTCATAAGCAGCGCGCGGGGAACCTGTCCCCGCGCGCCCGGTTGGATCTTGCTTATTCGGCGATGTCGACGGTTTCGAAGGTGAAATCGCCAAGCGGGCTCATCACGAAGCCCGAGACATTGGCGCGCATCGGCACATATTGGGTGGAATGCGCGATGGTGAACCAGGGGGCCTGTTCCTTGAACAGCACCTGGGCCTCTTCGTAAAGCCGGGTGCGTTCGGCCGGATCCGGGTTGGTCTTGGCCTGCTGCAACAGGTTCGAGAACTCTTCGTTGCACCAGAAGGCGCGGTTCGCGCCGCCCTCGACCGCCGAGGCGCAGCTCAGCAGCACCGACAGGAAGTTGTCCGGGTCGCCGTTGTCGCCGGTCCAGCCGAGGATGACGGCGCCCTTGCGGCCGGTCTCCATCGACTTCGACAGATATTCGCCCCATTCATACGAGACGATCTCGGCCTTGACGCCGACCTTCGACAGGTCTTCCTGCATCAGTTCCGCCGTGCGGCGGGCGTTCGGCATATAGGGGCGCTGCACCGGCATCGCCCAGATCTCCATCGACAGCCCGCTGACACCCGCCTCTTCCAGCAGCGCCTTCGAGGCTTCGGGATCGTAGGGGTCGTCCTGAATCGCGTCGTTGTAGGACCACATGGTCGGAGGGATCGGGTTCTTGGCCGGCTCGGCATGACCCTGGAACACCGCATCGACGATGGCCTGCTTGTTGATCGCCATGTTCAGCGCCTTGCGCACACGGACATCATCGAAGGGCGCGACGGTGGTGTTATAGGCCAGATAGCCCACGTTCAGCCCGGCCTGTTCGTCCAGCTTCAGGTTGCCGTCGGCCTTGATCGCCTCGATATCGGCCGGGGCCGGATAGGGCATCAGATGGCATTCGCCGGCTTTCAGCTTTTGCAGACGCACCGCGGCATCGGGGGTGATGGCGAAGACCAGATCGTCGATCAGCGGGGCCGGGCCCCAGTAATCGGCGTTCTTCGCGTAACGGATCACCGCGTCCTTCTGATAGGCCACGAAGCGGAACGGGCCGGTGCCGATGGGCAGGTTGTTCAGATCCTCTTTGGTGCCGGCGGCCTCCAGCGTATCGGCATATTCCTTCGAGATGATCGAGGCGAAGGGCATGGCGATATTCGCGAGGAACGGCGCTTCGGACTGGGTCAGGGTGATCTTCACGGTGTAATCGTCGATCTTCTCGACCGATTTCACCAGGTTCGGCATGTCCATCGAATTGAAATATTCGTAGGTGACGCCGGCGATATACTGGTTCCAGGGATGGTCGGCATTCGCCTGACGCTCGAACGAGAACACCACGTCATCGGCGTTGAAATCGCGGGTGGGGGTGAATTTCTCGTTGGAATGCCACTTCACGCCCTGACGCAGCCTGAAGGTGTATTCGGTGCCGTCTTCCGAGACTTCCCAGCTTTCGGCCAGGCCCGGCTCGATCTCGGTGGTGCCCTTCTTGAATTCGGTCAGCCGGTTGTAGATCGGATGCGCCGAGGCGTCGAAAGTGCCGCCCGCGGTATAGGGCGAGGGGTCGAAGCCCTCGGGCGAGGCCTCCGAGCAATAGATGAAGGTCTTGGCCATGGCGGGCGCGGCGGCATAAAGCGCCAGCGCCGAGGCGGCGATCAGGCTGCGGGAGAGAAGCTTCATTGCGAAGGGTCCTTTCACTCACTGTTGAGGTCGTTTTTCCCGGTTCTGAGGTTCAGCCCCGGATTGTATTCTGCCTGTATAGGCCGTCAGACTGCCGATGTTCTACTTCATAGTGCCGGAAAACCATGCCCGGGCCGGGCAATCTGATGCGCAGGACGCAAGGTTATGTGCTTGCGCTCAGCCAGGGCCGGGGTCGAAGGGCCGATCAGGAGAGGATGCGGGCGGGCAGAACCAGCGCGGGCCGGATGCGGTCATGCAGATGATGTCCTCCAGTCTGATGCCGCATTCGCCGTAAAGACAAAGCATCGGCTCGATCGAGAAGCACATGCCGGGCGCCAGCGGGGTCCGGTTGCCTTTGACGATATAGGGCTCTTCATGGATGTCCAGCCCGAGGCCGTGGCCGGTGCGATGCGGCAGGCCGGGCACCGCATAGCCGGGGCCGAAACCCGCGCGGATCAGCGTATCGCGCGCGGCTTTGTCCACCTCTTCGCAGAGAGTGCCGGGCTGCGCGGCGGCGAAGGCGGCCGCCTGGGCGGCGCGCTCGTGCTCCCACAATTCCCGCTGGCGGGGCGTGGGGGTGCCGAAGACATAGCTGCGGGTGATGTCGGATGCGTAACCGTGCAGGATCGCCCCCATGTCGATCAGCACCATGTCGCCGGGCGCAAGGATCTGCGGCGCGGGCACGCCATGCGGATAGGCGGTGGCCTCGCCGAATTGCGCGGTGGAAAACAAGGGCTTCAGCCCCTGGGCGCGATGCGCGGCGTCGACGAAGGCGCAGACCTCGGTGGTCGAGACGCCTTGGCGCAGCCCCTGCCAGACCGCTTTCTGCACCGCGAAACTCGCGTCCATCGCGGTCTGGATGATGGCGATCTCGGCCGCGGATTTCACCTGGCGCAAAGCGGCGATCAGCGGCTGCGCGGGCAGGATGCGGCCCGCCATCGCGGCCTGGATCGGCGCGGCGAAACCCCAAGGCGTGGCCGGGTCCAGCGCCAGCGTCGCGCCGGGGCCGGACAGCGCCGCGACCTCGGCCGCGATCAGCGCGTAAGGGTCTTCGTCCTCTTCCCAGGTCGCGATCCGGCCGGGGCGGCGCAAGAGGCGCTCCAGCTTCGGCACCTCGAAGGCGGGGCTGACATGCACCGGCTCTCCTTCGGCCGGGATCAGCGCGCCGTGGATCCGCTCGGACAGGCCCAGCGAATGGCCGCAGAAATACGTCAGCGAGGACGAGGCATCCAGCCAGACCGCCCCCACCCCCTGATCGCGCATCAGCGCCTGCAAAGCGGCGATCCGCTGGTCATATTCGGCGTCCGTGATGGCGGGGGCGGTGACGGGGCGGAAGCGGCGCAGGGCCGCGTCGAAACTGGTGTCGAAATCGGTGTCGGTCATGTCGGATCGCCGTTCAGCATTGATGCGCGTTCAATGTAGCCGGGTCGCGGATCGCGGGCCAGTAATCTACCAGCCAGGCGAGGAAAGCCGCCGACCACAGCGCCGCCGCCAGCAGATGCAGCGGGCCGGGCGGCCAGGGCAGCAGCCCCATCTCGGGCAGCGCCCGCAAACCCGTTGCCGCGCCTGCCAGCAGGAAGGCGGCTTTGGTCAGCGGGTTCAGCCCGAGGCTCTGGCCGGTGTGGAACCGCCCGGCGATGGCCAGCACCGCCAGCACACCGAGGCCAAGCCCCCCCATCAGCGCCAGATGCAGCGCCGCCGTTCCGCCCCAGGGCGCCCCGAGCGCCGCCGCGCCGTAAGCCAGCAGCCCGAGCCCGGTGAACCCCGAGGCCGCGCCCATCACGAGGATCTCGGCCCGCAGGCTCTCGCGCCCGACGAAGCCCTCGGCCATGCGGTCCATGAAGGCGGCCCCGGCGGCGAGCCACAAAAAGCCCGTCACCGCCGGAGACAGCCGCGCCAGCCCCCCGGCCAGCGCCAGCGCGACAAGGCCGGACGCAAGGTTCAGCCGCCCCGGATGCGGCCGGAACGGCGAGGTGGTCTCGGTCGGGTCCAGCACGATATTCGTCACCGGCACCGCGATCCGTGCCAGCGCGAGGGCCAGCAGCCCGGTGAACTGGAGCCCCGCGAAGCGCAGCGCGGTCGCCGCCTGTTCGGCATCCCCGGCGATCATATGGACCCGCGCCGCCATCCCCGCGAGCGCCAGCGCAAAGGTCCAGCCCGCGAAGGACAGCACCCGCGTCGTCCGCTTGCGCCAGGACAGATGCAGCAGATAGCCCGGCAAGGCGAACAGCCAGAGCGCATCCGCCAGCGCCCCGGGCCAGAGCAGCGGATCCCAGCCGGTCAGCCCCGCCACGCGCCCCACCCCCCAGGCCGCCGCGAGCACCCACAGCGCCCGGCCCCGCAGCCGCCGCGTGTCGGTCCATTCCGGCGCGGCAGTGGTCAGGAACCCGATCAGCGCCGCCCCCCAGGAGCCGAAGACCATCTCATAGCCATGCCAGACGCCTGGCGGCAGATCGCCCGCGAAAGGCAGGTCCAGCGACCAGACCCCGGTCCAGATCAGCGGCCATAAAGCCGCATGCAGCGCGGCGAGCGGGAAGAAGATCCGAAACCCCTCGTCCGAGAGCACGCGGTGCAGCGGGGGGGTCATGGCCGCAACCTCTCGTCCAGCTCGTGGATATGGGCGAACAGCGGGTCGCCGGTCAGAAAGGCCTGGCGCTGCGCGAAGATCGCGGCCTCGTCGCGCGCGCCGGGGTCGCCCGCCAGCCGACGCTCGCCCGCGATGCCGCGGCCCAGGCGGTCCAGCACCAGGATGCGGTGGCTGACGCGGATCGCCTCCATCAGGTCATGGGTGATGAACAGCGCGGCAAAACTGGCGCGGGCGGCGGAGGCGATCACCAGGTCCTGCATCCGCCGCTTCAGCGCCACGTCCAGCGCGGTGAAAGGCTCGTCGAAATAGACAAAGTCCGGCGCGGTCACCAGGGCGCGGGCAATCGCGGTGCGCTGGCGCATCCCGCCCGACAGTTCCACCGGATATTTGCCCAGATCGGCGGGCAACAGCCCCGCGGCCTCGGCCGCCGCCCCGGCCGCCGCGCGGCGGGTGCTGCGCGGGTGGCGGCTCAGGCGCAGGGGAAAGCCGATGTTCTGCTCTACCGTGGCCCAGGGCATCAGCCGCGGCTCCTGGAACACCATGGCGTGGCGGCGGTAGCTGCGGGCGATCCGCCCCTCGCGCGGCTCGATCAGCCCGGCGGCGATATGGGCGATGGTGGATTTGCCCGAGCCCGAGGGGCCGACCAGCGCCACCACCTCGCCCGCGCCGATCTCCAGCGTGATCCCCTCCAGCACGGTGCGGCCGAAAAAGGCGTGGCCGATGCGCGACAGCGACAGGAGGCTCATCTTTTCACCCCCCAGGGCCGGGCGGCGTCGCGCCAGCGTTCCAGCTCGGCCTGGACCGGGCGGATCAGCCCGTATTCCACCAGGAACAGCGCCAGCACCGCCAGCGCGACCCAGGCCAAAGCATCGGTGATGTCCAGCATCGACCGCGCCCGCGCGAGCGCGCCGCCGACACCGCCCGCATTCGCCAGCAGTTCCGCCATGATCGCCACCTTGAACGACGAGCCGAGCGCCAGCACCAGCGCGGGCAGCACATGGCCCGCGATCTGCCGCGCCGCGACATGTGTGAAGCGGCGCAGCGGCCCGGCGCCGAACACCTGCGCCATGGCGTCTAGGCCGCGGTCGCGGGTGGTCACGCCCTCGACCGCGCCCATGAACACCACCGGCGTGGTGGCGATCAGGATGGTCAGCGCCACCGTCAGCGCCGAGGCCCCGAACCAGATCATCGCCAGCACGATCCAGGCGATCGGCGGCACCCCGAGGATCACCGTCAGGATCGGCCGCGACAGCCGCAGGGTCGCGGGCGAATAGCCCGCCGCCACCCCGAGCGCGACGCCGATCACCGCCGACAAAGCGAAGCCCATCAGCGCGCGAAGCGTGGTCAGCTCCAGCAGATCCCGCGCCGCGCCGTCGTGCAAGAGGCGCCAGGCGGCATTCAGCGTCTCGACCGGGGCGGGCAGGATGAAACTGCCGTAAGCCTCATGCCCGGCCTGCCAGAGGGCCGCCAGCAGGCACAGCCCGGCAAGCCCCGCCCAGCCGGACCACAGGAACCGGCCGAGGCGCGAGAGACGGTCAAGGCAGGCGGCGATCATGGCGTTACAGCGCGTAGAAACCATCGTCGGGCAGATGGCCGCCGATGATCGCCGGGTCGTCCCTGGCCATCAGCGCCAGCATGGCCTCGATGGCGGGGCGCGCCTCGCTCGCCGCGCGGGTGATCAGCCGCGAATGCGGGATCGAGGCGGCGATCACCGGGGCGGGCAGGTCGAAGGCCGGGGCAGCGGCGGCAGCGGCGGCTTCGGGGTCGGCCAGCACATCGGCCGTGGCCTGCACCAGCGCCGCCTGCAAGGGCGGGATCAGCGTGGCGTCGAAGGCTTCCGTCACCGCCAGCCCGGCCTGAGGCAGCGCGAGGCCGTTGCTGATCGCCGCCCATTCGTCCTGCAAATCCACCGCGCGGGCGAAGGTCTTTCCGGCCATGCCGCCCATCAGGATCACCCCCGAGGATGCGGGCTCGGACAGAAGCGCGGCGCCGATCCGGCCGGACAGCAGCATCTGCGCCGCCTCGATCGGGCTGCCGGTCGGCACCAGTTCCACGCTTTCGGTCAGCCCGTGATGCGTCAGCACCGCGCGCAGGATGAAATCGGGCGTGTCGTTGACGAAGGGCACCGCCAGCCGCTGCCCGGCCAGTCCGGCCAGCCCCGTCAGCGCCCCCTCGGGCGCGAGGATGCTCAGCAGCCCGTCGGTCATCGTATTGACCAGCCGCAGCCCCATGCCGCGGTTGTAAAGGTTCGCGGCGGTCTGCACCGGCACCACCGAAGCCGCGATCTGCCCCGAGGCGAGGCCCGCGCGCAATTCATCGGGGTTGCGCCAGATGGTCAGCGTGACCTCGCCCGCCAGTTCCGCCAGCGCGCCCGAGGCCACCGCCTGCGCGAGCGTCACCGAAGGCCCGGCGGGCGGGCCGTAAAGCGCAAGCTGCGGTGCGGCGGCGCGCAGGATCGCGGGCAAAGCCAGCGCGGCGGCGGCGCTGCCGATCAGGGCGCGGCGGCTGAGAGGAAGGGAACGCATGAGGACCTCCGGGGGGATAAGAGGGGTGGAGGCTGGCGCCTGGGCTGGCCGGTCGGGATAAGCATAGGGCTTGAGCGGGGAATTACATGAGCGAAAAGTTCAGGTAATTGCGCTGCGTCAAACGCCGGGGGCTTTCGGCGCGGGCTGCGGCAAAGCGCAGAACTCGACGAAGAACCGCACCGCGCCCTGCGGGGCCACCTCGTGCCGCGCTTCGGGGCGGATCAGCGGATGGATACCGGGGCCGATCAGATGGTCGCGCCCGGTCTCCAGATCGCGAAACATGAGGAGCCCCGAAAGCACATGCAGCCGCGCCCAGGTGCCTGGCTTCGTCGCATGGGCGCGCAACAGGCCCGCCGGGATCGTCGCCGCGGTGAACTCAGTGGTGCGGCGGTAAGGGGTCAGCGCCTCGGGCCACATGGCTCAGGTGTCCCAGTCGTAGACATGGATCAGCCGGGGGTCTCCGGCCGCCGCGAAGATCCGCCGCACCCGGTCCTGCCACAGCAGGGCGAAGCGCGCCTCTGTCTCGGGGGCCGCCTTTCCCGCCAGAACGGCGGGCATCAGCGCACGCATCTGCGGGTCATGCGGCACCAGCCCGGTGTCGAGATCCACCGCCACCCCGGCGCCGGTATCCAGCCGCCGCAGGCCGATCGCCCCGCCGATCGGCGCCCCGAAGTGAAGCAGCCCGCGCCGCGCATGGCGCCCGCCGATTCCTTTGAACCCGCCCGGCCCCGCCGCCCCGGTGATCAGCGTCGCGACAGAGGCCAGCACGCCCGCGGTGCCCTCGTCCTCTTCCTCGCGCAAAGCGACGGCGATGCCGCCGCGCTCGGGTATCTCGTCGGGGTAAAGCCAGTCGAGCCCGGCCAGCACCATCAGCCAGGCCCCCGCCACCGCCGGGCAGGAATGGCCTTGCAGCCGCACCGCATCGGCATAGGTGAAATGCAGAAGGCCCGCCTCGCTGCTGCCCAGAAGCCCCGCCAGCGGATCGCGCAGGGTGATCCCGGGGGCCTGTGCGAAGAAATCCGGGAAGGTCATGGCACCGCTCCTTTTTCCCGCGCGAGGCGGTCTTCTTCCGTGATCAGGCTGGCCAGGGTGCGGCGGTCCATCTCGGCCATGAAGGCGGCCATGGCGGCGGTGATGGCGATGTCCAGCGCCTCGGGGCGGCCGGGGTCGCGGATCTCGTCGGGGCCGAAACATTCGATGGCGGCCATGTCCGGCTCGGTCACGCGAAGCACCCGGCCGAGCGTCAGCGCCTCGGGGCGGCAGCCCATCTCCAGCCCGCCGGTGCGGCCGCGCACCGCGCGCAGAAAGCCCGCGCGGGTCAGCACATTGGCCACCTTGGTCAGATGCCCGCGCGAGATGTCATAGGCGGCGGCCGCCTCTTCGGTGGTGATCAGCCGCCCGGGATGGCGGGCGGCATAGATCAGCAGGCGCAGGGCATAATCGGAGAAATTGGTCAGTCGCATCTGGCGCCTGTGAAACCTGGGGCTGGCCAAGTGAATCACGCGCCGCCGCCCGGGGTCAATCGGGCGGCGGCCCCGCGATCAGAAGTTCAGCCGCGCGCCGAGGTAGAAGGCGCGGCCGGTGCCGGGGATGAAGGCGGCCTGATCGGGCCGCGCCTGGTCGAGCACCAGGGTAGACGACGCATAACGCTCATCGAACAGGTTCGAGACCCGGGCGAAGACCACCGCCGTTTCCGAGACCGCATATTCCGCCCCCACATCCACCAGCGCATAGGAATCGTTGAAGAGCGTGTTCATATTGTCCACCGGCGTCCTGCCCGGCACCCAGTGCAGTTTGCCGTTCAGGCTGAGGGCCTCGGTCGCCTGCCAGGCCAGCGCGAGGGTGATCACGTTCTCGGGCGCCCCGGCCAGTTTGTTGTCGCCGCGCAAAGGATCGTTGTCGAAGCGGAAGTCCTGCCAGGTCCAGGCAAGGCGGGCGGAAAGCGTCTCGCTCAGCTCGCCGCTCAGCCCCAGTTCCAGCCCGGAATGCACCGTGCGCCCGGCGTTCACCGCGGCGAGCTGCACCCCGCTGGAATCGCGCAAAGACAGCAGTTCGTTCTTCAGCCGCGAGTGGTAGGCCGTCACGTCCCAGGTCAGCGCGCCCCGGGTGCCGCGCCAGCCGGCCTCCAGCGTGACGGCGCTCTGCGCCTCCAGATCCGGGGTGGCAAGGCCGGTCGGGCCCGAATTCGGCGTGCCGCCGATGGCGCCGATCAGATCGTCATGGGTCGGCGGCTCATAGCTTTTCGACAGCGAGATCCAGGCGAACTGGTCCGCGGCCGGCTGCCAGGACAAGGCCAGCGAGGGCGCGAAGCCCGACCAGCTGCGGTCGTAATCGGTGGCGGTGAAAGGCGCGCTTCCGATCACCGGGCCGGCCGGGGTGAAGGTCAGCGTCGGCCGGGTCGCCCCGGTCCACAGATCGTTGTTGCGGCGTTCGGCATGGATGAAGGCCACCGCGGGCGACAGGGTGAAGCCGCCGATTTCGACATTCGCCCCGGCATAGAGCGAAAGCGTCTCGGCCTTCAGCCGGTTGCGCCCGAAAGCCGGGCCGGGATTGCCGCGCAGGTTGTGGTTCCAGTCGCGGTCGGCCTCGCCGAAGGACCAGGACAGACCGGCCTCGAACAGCGGCAGATCGCCGGTGCCTTGCAGGGCATAACGCGCGGTCAGCGTGGCGTCGTTGCCGTCGGTCGCCCGCACCGCGCCCGAGACCGGGAAGGTGAAACTGTCATCGGTGCGCGAGAGGCTGAGGCCGAGGTCCCAGACCTGGGCGCCGTTCTCCCAGGTGGTGCGCAGGCCCGCAAGCGTCTGCACCGTGTCGCGGTGCGGCAGGTCGCGCAGCACGTTGGGGCCGGGTTGCGTGGGCACGCCGCCCACCGGCACCGGCCCGGCATGATGCGAGGTCGGGTTGTTCAGCATCGCATCCCAGGTCAGCGGACCGGCCACGTCAAAGCTGAGGTCGGTATGGCTGAAGAACAGCCGCGTGGTCGCCGCGCCGGTGGCAAAGGTGACGTTGCCGCCGACCGAAGTGCGTCTGGACCCGTTGTAATCGCGGTAGCCCTCGGCCTCGGAATGTTCGAACCGCAACAGGGTATCGGCCGCCTCGCCGTCGATCCCGTAGCTGGCCGCCAGATCGCCGCGACCGAAACTGCCGCCGCCGACCGAGAGCCGCAGCCCCGGCGCCGAGGCGCCCGAGGGCGAGGCGAAATTGAGCGCGCCGCCCAGCACCGTCGCCCCCAGCCGGTTCGCGCTGGCACCGCGGAAGATCTCGATCGACTCGGCCTGGCCCGGCAGCGCCAGACCCACGACATAGGACCCGTCGGCCCGATTCACCGGCATCCCGTCCATCAGCACGAGGAGCCCGCGCTCGGCCGGGTTCTGCTGCTGGCCCGAGCCGCGGATCTGGATGCGCGGCTGGTCGTTGCCGCCGAAGAACTCCTGCACCACCACGCCGGGCGTGCCGGACAGTGCCTCGGACAAGGTGGGCGCCGCCTTGTCTCCGGGCGTGTCAGAGCGGTCGATCAGCGCCACCCCGCCCGCGGTCGCGCCGAAGCGCAGCTTCACCGGATTGTCGGCGTCAAGATGGATGGTGCCAAGCTGGATCGTCGCCCCGGGGGCGACCGATTGCGCCAAGGCGGGCAGGCCGGGCAGCGCCGCGATCAGCGCAAGGGAAAGCGGGCGGGAAAATCGGGGCAAAGACACGGGTGTCACCTTCATGGGGCTGCGTTGGCGAAGGTGCTGGCGTCATGCTGGCAAGAGGGCGCGGCCCTGGGGCGGCGCGGGAAACAGATGCTATAATATGAATGGACAGGTCATATTATCCAGCCGACATTCTGTCGCATCCCGGGGTGGCTGGCGGGCGGCGGCTCTGGCATGATCGAGACAACAGGAGGAACGGCGATGTCGGTTTTGAGAACCCCGGTCTGCGATCTTCTGGGCTGCGAGGTGCCGGTGCTGCTGGCCGGGATGGGCGGCGTCTCGCGCCACGAGCTGGCGGCGGCGGTGGCCAATGCCGGCGGCTTCGCGCAGCTTGGCATGGTGCGCGAGGATCCGGCGCTGATCGCTGCCGAAGTGCGCGCCTTGCAGGCGGCAACCTCGCGGCCGTTTGCGGTGAATGTGATCCCCTCGGCCACCGATCCGGCGCTGCTCGACCGGCAGATCGGCACCTGTCTGGATCTCGGCGTGAACATCTTCTCGTTCTTCTGGGATGTGATGCCGGACGTGATCCGCCGGGTGAAGGACCAGGGCGCGAAGGTGATCCACCAGATCGGCACAACCAGGGCCGCGCAGGAGGCCGAGGCGGCGGGCGCCGACGTTCTGGTGGCGCAGGGGGTCGAGGCCGGCGGCCACATCCACGGCACCGCGCCGATGCTGGCGCTGGTCGAGACGGTGGCGGGCGCGGCGCGGGTGCCGGTCATCGCCTCGGGCGGGATCGCCAGCGGCGCGGGCCTTGTCGCCGCGCTGGCGGCGGGGGCGCAGGGGGTGCATATCGGCACCGCCTTTCTGGCCACAGCTGAGTCCTTCGCGCATGACTACCACAAGCAAAGGGTGATCGAAGCAGGCGCCGACGACACGCTGCGCACCGATGTCTTCGTGCTGAACTGGCCCGCCCATGCCGCGGTGCGGGTGATCGCCAACAGCGTGACCCGCCCGCTCGGCTTCGGCCTGATGGGTCACGATCCCGACAGCCTGCCGCGCGAGGTGATCGCGGACGAGGGCGGCCGCCCGATCCTGCGCTACAGCACGGATTCGCCCCTGCGCATCACCACCGGCGATCTGGAGGCCATGGCGCTGTTCGCGGGCCAGGGAGTGGATGCGATCACCGCCATCGTCCCCGCCGCCGAGCGCCTGCGCAGCATCGTCAGCGGCGCCGAAGCCATCCTGTCGCGGCTGAGCCGGGCAAAGCCAGACCCGGTCTGGAACTATGGGAAGAGCCCAGGGTAAGCCGGGGCGATTTTATCGGCAATGACGGACAGACGGGCCATTCGGGAAAACGGATCGACCCTGCCACCGGCGAAGCCTTGGACAACATTCTCCCGGGCGTTCCACCAACATCGACGCCGCGGTGCAAGGGGCCGCCCTTTCCGCCCCTGGCACCTACAGAAGCCCTTCGGCCTCGTGCAGCAGACCCGGGATCCAGGGAAAATCCGCCAGCCTCTCGCTGCGCCAGGCAAAATAGCAGGGGCGCTCGAAGACCGGGCTTGAGCGAACGGGAAACAGCCGGCCGCAGGCGAAATGCTCGCACACCAGCCGTTCGGGCAGATAGGCCGAGCCGCCCTGTTGCAACAACAGCCTGAGCCCCCAGTCGGGATGGCCGATGGTGGCATGGGCGATGTTGTCGTCAGGCCAGTGGCTGATGTGCTGGGCGTCGAAATTCTCGTCATAGGAGATGCGGATATAGCCCGGATCCCATTTCACCGCCCAGCGATCGGTGGAAGAGGCCTGGATCAGCCGGTCGGTATAGATGTGCTGACAACTGATGTTCGGCCGGCTCAGCGGCCCGGGGACAAGGATCGCATCGGCCAGTCCGCTTTCCAGCGCTTCGGTCATCGCGGCCATGGAGCCGCATTGCACCTGGAAAGCGGTGCCCTCGTCCAGACCACGCGCGAGCTTATAGATCCGCTCGCCCAGCCCGGTCCACAGATCGAAAGTGCAGCCGAAGGTGAACATCATCGACAGGCCATGCGGCAGGATCAGCTTCTGCTGCGAGAGTTGCCAGTTCTCGACGATCTGCCGGGCGTGACGCAGGAAGACCGATCCGGCCGCCGTCGGCGTCGCCCCCTTTTTCGAGCGGTTCACCAGCCGCTGACGCAGGTGATCCTCCAGCGCGTCGATCCGCCCGGCGATGGTGGATTGGGTCACGTTGAGCTGTTCTGCCGCGCGGGACAGGCTGCCAAGCCTGACGACGACCAGGAAGGTCTGGATTGCTTCGATCTGCATGGCTGTATTGTCGGAAATTCCGATAATTCTGTCAAGAAAATCCCGTTTTACAGATCATACATAATCTACATAACTAAGATTCAGCGTTTCAGAAGGAGCAGGCGATGCTGTTCAGCAACCAGTTGTCGGCCGATTACCCGCAGAAGAACTATGGCACCGCCCGCGTCTACGGCGACATGCTCGAACAGGCGGTTCTGGTGGAAAAACTGGGCTTCGATGCGGTCTCGATCACCGAGCATCACCTGGTGAATGTGCTGATGATGCCGGCTCCGCTGCAATTCGCGGTGAAAATCGCGGCGATGACGAAACGGCTTAAGCTGCTGACCTCGGTCGCGGTGCTGCCGCTGCACGATATGCGGACCTATGCGGGCGAGCTGGTGGTGACGGATCTTCTGACCGAGGGGCGGCTTTACCTCGGGGTCGGGCGCGGTGCTTTCGCCTTCGAGATGGAGCGAATGGGCGTGCCGATGGCCGAGACCCGCGAGCGTTTCGACGAATCCCTCGCGGTGCTGCAAAAGCTGCTGACCGAGGAAGAGGTGTCCTGGCGCGGCAAATATTACAATTTCGACCCGATCACCGTCATGCCGCGGCCCGTGGATCCGGCCGGGGTCAAGATGATGATGGCGGTGCTGAACCCCGAGGGGGTCTATCACTGCACGAAGCGCGGCTTCCACATCCAGACCACGGCGCTGTCGGGCAATCATCAGTTGCTGGTCGATCAGGTCTCGGCCTTCCGGCGCGCGAAAGAAGAGATGGGCGAGGCCGGCGCGCATCTGACCATCTCGCTGTCGCGGCTGGCGCATGTGGCGAAAACCCCGGCGGAACGGCAGCGCAAGCTGGAAACCGCGCAATCCTATTACGCGCGTTTCGACAATGTATACACCGGGCCGGGGCTGGTCGATGCCGGAATGGTGCGGCCCCTGCCGCGGGCGCAGAGCATCGACGAACTGGCGGCGAGCCAGCTTATCTGCTCGCCCCAGGAGATGGTCGACCAGCTCGGGGTCTATGCGGATCTCGGGGTGGACCGGGTGATCATCAATCCGAATTTCGGCCTGCCGCAGCAGGAAACGCTCGATGCGCTTCAGGCTTTTGCCGAAGAGGTCATGCCCGCCTTTCCGGGCCTGTCCGCCGCGGCCTGACCCGCGCGCAAAAAGATAACCAGGGAGAAAACGATGCCTGTCATCCGTGTGGAAATGTTCGAGGGCCGCAGCACCGATCAGAAGCGCGAACTGGTGCGCGAACTGACCGATGCCTTCGTGCGCAGCTGCGGCGGCACGCCCCAGTCGGTGCAGATCGTCATCAGCGATGTGGCGAAAAGCGACTGGGGCTCGGGCGGCCAGCTCTGCATCGACAAAGCCTGACGCCGGGCGGGGAGGGGAAAATGGGCTGCACGCCGTCAGACTTCGTTGCCGCGATGCGGCGCTATCCGGCCAGCGTCTCGATCATCGCCACCGGGCGGCCGGGGCGGCGGGTGGGGATGACCGTCTCGGCGGTCTGTTCGCTGACGGCCGAGCCGCCGCAGCTTCTGACCAGCATGAACCTCTCCAGCGGAACCACGGCGGCGATCCGGGCGGTCGGCTGGTTTTCGGTGAATGTGCTGCGCGAGGATCAGGCGGCGCTGGCGGTCCGTTTCGCCTCGCGCGAGGCGGGCGTGCATGGTGAGGCGCGCTTCGCCGAGGGCGACTGGTGCGACAGCGACGAGGGGGTGCCGTTCCTCGCCGATGCAGCGCAGTCCTTCATTTGCCGCAGCGCGGGCCAGATGGAGACGGCGAGCCATCTGATCATGATCGGAGCGGTCGAGCGGCTGGTTCTGCCGCCGCCGGAACCCGCGCCGGTGCTGATGTATCACGACGGCGCCTGGGGCCATTTCAGCACCGCCGCCGCGCAGCGGGGGATCGGCGCATGAGCGCACCCGCCATCGAATGCCGCGGCGTTTACAAGCTGTTCGGCAATCCCGCCTGCCATGACGAAGTGATCGGGCTTCTGCGCGAAGGCAGGATCGACCGCACCGGCGCGCAGCAGCGCTTTGGCTGCATCGTCGCGGTGAACGACGCCAGTTTCGCGGTGCCGCGCGGCGAGATTTTCTGCATCATGGGCCTGTCGGGCAGCGGCAAATCCACGCTGATCCGCCATATCAACCGGCTGATCGAGCCGACCGCGGGCGAGATCTTCATCGACGGCAGGCCGATCAGCGGGCTCGACGCGGGGCAGTTGCGCGAATTGCGCGCGCGCCAGATCGGCATGGTGTTCCAGAACATGGCGCTCTTGCCGCATCGCAGCGTGATCGACAATGCCGCGCTGGCGCTGGAATTGCGCGGTGACGATCCGCAAAGCCGCCGCCGGGTTGCAGCCTCGATGCTGGCGCGGGTCGGGCTGGCGGGCTGGCACGACAGTTCTCCGGCGCAGCTTTCGGGCGGCATGCAGCAGCGCGTGGGGCTGGCGCGGGCGCTGGCGGCCGATCCGCAGATATTGCTGATGGACGAGCCCTTTTCGGCGCTCGACCCGCTGATCCGGCGGCAGTTGCAGGACGAATTCCGGCAGTTGTCCACGCGGATGGGAAAGACCACGCTTTTCATCACCCATGATCTGGACGAGGCGATCCGCATCGGCGACCGCATCGCGATCATGAAAGACGGCGAGATCTGCCAGACCGGCACGCCCGCGCAGATCGTCGGCAGCCCGGCGAACGATTACGTGGCGGAATTCGTGCGCAATATCTCGCGCCTGCATCTGGTGACGGCGGGCGAGATCGCCGCCCCCACGGCAGAGCCGCCCACGGACGCGCGCCGCGTAGCCCCGGGCGCGCCGCTGGCCGAGGTGATCGACATCATGGCCGAGACCGGCGCCCCGGTCGCGGTGGCCGCGCCCGATGGCACCGCCGGGCTGGTCACGCCCCGGGATGTGCTGCGCGCACTGGCAGGGAGACCGCAATGAGCCGCACGGATGAGGTGAACATGCACATATCGTCAGGGGCTCCGATCCTGTGGCGGGGTCTGGTTGCGCCGGTCTCCTGCGCGCGGGAGGGACGCCGGGTCCGGTTCGGGCTGGTCGCGGTCGCCGATTGCCTTGCGCTGGCGCTGCTGCTGAACGGCCGGTTTCTGGCGGGCGGCGCGGTGCTGGCCGGGGTGCGCGCGGTCCTTGTCGCGGCTGATCTCGCCGGGTTCGGGCGCGGGGCCGCACAGCCGGAGACCGCGCCCTGGCGGCTGGCCATTCTCGCCTGGCTCATGGCGCTGGCGGCGGTGCTGGCGGCCGGTCTGCCGGGCCAGCCCGCAGACTGGCTGCGCCGCTTTCCCTCCTCGCGCGAGCTGTTCCAGAGCGTCTCGGGCGGTATCGACCAGGTGATCCGCTCTCTGACGCAAAGCCTGGGGCCGGTCTTCGACCAGATCCGCAATGTGCTGAATTTCCTGATCTCGGCGATCGAGCAGGGCCTCGGCCTGCTGCCATGGCCGGTGTATTTCCTGTTCCTTGGCCTTATGGCCTGGCGGCGGGGCGGGGCGGGCGTCCTGGCGGTGGTCTGGCTCTGCCTCGGCTATCTCGGGCTGTTCGGCTATTGGGACAAGGCGATTGTCACCTCGGCGCTGGTCCTCGCCTCGCTTTGCGTCTGCATGGTGATCGGCATCCCGCTCGGCATCCTGATGGCCAAGAACCGCGTGGTCGGCGCGGTGCTGGAGCCGGTGCTGGATTTCATGCAGACGCTGCCGAGCTTCGTCTATCTGCTGCCGGCGGTGGCCTTCTTCTCCATTGGCAAACCCCCGGCGCTGATGGCCACGGTGATCTTCGCCATGCCGCCGCTGATCCGGCTGACCGCCCTGGGGATCGGCCAGGTGCCCACCTATGTGCGCGAGGCGCTTTACGCCCATGGCGCGACGCCGATGCAATGCCTCGTCAAGGCGGAACTGCCGCTGGCGCTGCCCTCGATCCGCGCCGGGGTGAATCAATGCATCATGATGAGCCTTGCCATGGTGGTGATCGCCGCGCTGATCGGCGGCGGCGGCCTTGGCTACGACGTGCTCTTCGCGCTTCAGAACGTGCAGCACGGCCAGGGGCTGCTGGCCGGGATCGGCATCGTCGCCTGCGCCATGCTGTTCGACCGCATCATGGGCCGCAGCCGCGGCCCCAAAGACCGCTAACCGCAAAACCCCGGCGCAAGACCGGGCCCCTCAGCACCGACAAGGAGAGACCATGACCTCACTTCGCTTCTTCCTCGCCGCCGGCACCAGCCTGTTTGCCCTTGCCGCGCAGGCACAGACGACCATCGTCCTGGGCGAGCTGACCTGGGACGAGCCCCGGGTCGTCAACGCGGTTCTGACCGAACTGCTTACCGCCGAATTCGGCGCGAGCGTCTCGCAGATCGCCGCCGACCAGGGCGCGATCTTCGGCGCCATGGCGCGCGGCGACGGCACCGTCGATGTGCACCCCGCGGTCTGGTCCGCCGCCCAGCAGTCGAACATCGACCGCTATGTCACCGAAGAGGGCAGCGTTCGCCTCAACAGCCGGCCCTATCTGGCGACGGACGGATTCTATGTCACCAAAGCCACTTCGGAACGGCTTGGCGTGACCAGCATCGAGGATCTGAAGGATCCCGAAATCGCCAAAGCCTTCGACGTGAACGGCGACGGCCGGGGCGATTACTGGCCCGGGGCGCCGGGCTGGGGGGTGACGAACATCTACACCGTCAAGGCGCAGAGCTACGGTCTGACCGGGCATTTCGACGCGCTGGTCGCCTCGGACGCGCTGTTCAAGGCGCAGCTGGAGGCCTCCGAGGCCAAGGGCGAAGGGCTGCTGTTCTACTACTGGGAACCCGAGGCGCTGCATGCGCGCTATGAGCTGGTGAAGTTGCAGGAGCCCGAATTCACCGGCTTCGCCTCGGAGGACAAGAAGGACGATCCGCAATACAACCCGGAAGGCTGCTACGATTACACCGATCCGGCCAACAGCCCCGACTGGCTCGCGCTGTCGAAGATCGACTGCGCCACGCCCGCCCAGCCGATCTACATCGCCTACAGCGCCTCGCTCGACGAGCGCGCGCCCGAGATCGCGCATTTCCTGTCGAATGTCTCGTTCGAGCCGGCCGAGATCGGCGAGATGATCTACAAGCTGACCGAAGAGAACATGGACCTGACCGCGATTGCGAAGGAGTGGCACAGTGCCAATGGCGAGCGCGTCGCCGGCTGGAAGGCACACTGAGCCGCCTGACCCTCCGACAGGCGCCCCTTCGGGGGCGTCCGTTTCCCTGCCTTCGCCTGACCGGAGACCATCATGGCGCCCGAACGCTACAGCATCACCGGCAACGGTCCCGATCTGATCCTGATCCACGGCATCGGCGCGACCCGTCAGGTCTGGGACGGGGTGATCGGCCGGCTTGCCCCGCATTTCCGCTGCATCGCCTATGACCTGCCCGGTCACGGCGTCTCGGAGATACCTGCGCGGCCGCTGAGCCTTGACGATCTGGTCGCGGATCTGGCCGCCCTGCAAGAGCATCTCGGCATTGCCAGCGTCCATCTCGCCGGTCATTCGCTGGGCGGAATGATCGGCCCGGCCTATGCCCTTCGTTACCCCGAACGGGTGCGCTCGCTCGGGCTGATCTCGACCGCGGCCTTCCGCTCGGACGAAGACCGCGCGAAGGTCCGGGCCGTGATCGACGGGATGCGCGCGCGCTCTGTCGCCGCCGATCTTGGCGTATTGACGGCAAGGTGGTTCACCGATGCCTTTGCCCTGCGCCATCCCGAAGTGATCGCGCAGCGCCGCCAGCAGGTGCTGGACACCGACCCGGAGGTGTTCCTGAACGTCTTCGACATCTATGCCGGGACCGAAATGGCGCCCTGGCTGAACCGGGTGAGCGCACCGGCGCTGGTGCTGACCGGCGCGGAGGATGGCGGATGCAATCCTCACCTGAACCGACAGATTGCGGCCGCGCTGCCCGACGCCCGCCTGTGCATCGTGCCGCAGGTGAAACATGCGATTCTGCTGGAGGCGCCCGAGAGGGTGGCCGAAGAACTCCTGACATTCTGGCGTGACCGCCAGATGGATGGCTGAGCGATCGGGCTCTTGCATATAAACCCATAGCTGCGCGCAATCCGGAACGGGCCGGACGTTTCCCGACGCGAGCTGCGTTCCGGTTCCGCCCACCAGAGCGGGACGGCTGTTTTCGGACAGGTGCGCCGCCAGTCTGAACCCCGGAAATGACAGCTTGCCAAAGCGCCGGCCCATCTGGATGCGCCCAGGGTGTCATGTCGTCCGCGCGCCGCACCGGCTCGGGTGGGGCAGGGCGAATTTTCCTGTCAGCTTGCGGAACTTCTGTCCCGCAACGGCTCGGCATCCGGGCATGCGCGGCGCTGCGCCATCGGCGGCGCCAGCGGATCCCCTGGTTTTCTGCGTTCTTCCGGCGGATTCAGAATGCGTCGCTTTTCCCGTTGACCTTGTGCCGGGCGTTCGGTCCCGGCAGGGCCGGGTGTGCGGAGAGAGGCTTGCGGAAACCGCCGGTTCCGACAAGGATCGTCTCTGGCCCCGCCGCCCGGGGTCGCATAACACAGGCCCGGCCCGGCGCAGAGGAAAGAACGAAACGATATGACGCGAACGGCGCTTGTGACCGGCTCTTCGGGATTCATCGGCTATCATCTCTGTCTGCGGCTGTTGGCCGATGGCTTTCGTGTTCTGGGCCTCGACAATCTGTCCGACTATTACGATGTGGGACTGAAGCGGCAGCGCCAGGCCCGGCTGTCGCAGAACCCGGGCTTTTCGGTGGTCAATGACTCTGTAGAGGCGCCAGGGTTGCTGATGCGCCTCTTTGGCGAACACCGGCCCGAGGTCGTCGTGCATCTCGCCGCCCAGGCCGGGGTGCGCTGGTCGATTGAAAACCCGCGCGCCTATCTGGAAAGCAACATCCAGGGCACGTTCGAGATGCTGGAAGCCGCCCGCGCGCATCCGCCCGAGCATATGCTGCTGGCCTCGACCTCTTCGGCCTATGGCGCGAATACGAAGATGCCCTATGCCGAAACCGACCGCGCCGATCACCAGATGTCCTTCTACGCCGCGACCAAGAAGGCCACCGAGAGCATGGCGCATTCCTATGCCCATCTCTACGATCTGCCGGTGACGATGTTTCGCTTCTTCACCGTCTACGGCCCCTGGGGGCGCCCCGATATGGCGCTGTTCAAATTCACCCGGGCGATCCTGGAAGACCAGCCGATCGACGTTTACAACCACGGCGACATGCGGCGCGATTTCACCTATGTCGACGATCTGGTCGAGGGGATCCGGCTTCTGATCGACGCCGCGCCGGTCCGCCCCGCGGACGGAGAGGTGCCCGAGGGCGACAGCCTCTCGCCGGTCGCGCCGTGGCGGGTGGTGAACATCGGCAATTCCGAACCCGTGCAGCTGACCGATTTCATCGCCGCCATCGAGGCCGCCATCGGGCGCCCGGCGATCCGCAATCTGATGCCGATGCAGCCGGGCGATGTGCCCGCGACCTGGGCCGATGCGGATCTGCTGAAACGGCTGACCGGCTATGCGCCGAAAACCCGCGTTTCCGAGGGGGTGAAGGCTTTCGTCGACTGGTATCGCGATTATTACCGGGTCTGACTGCAGGCCACGGGGCGGCTGCCGGAACGATGGACGGCTTTGGCCCCGGGCCACAGGAAGGGACGGAGGCCTGCGCAAGCGAAGGACGCGCGGATGAAAGGAAATGCGATGACGCCCGAGAGCCTGGACGATCTGTTCTCACTTGCCGGGCGCCGCGCGCTGGTGACGGGCGCGAGCCGTGGTCTCGGCCAGGCCATCGCGCTGGGTCTTGCGCGGGCGGGGGCGGATCTGGCGATCACCGCGCGCGATGCCGCCTCGCTCGGGGACACCGCGGCACAGATCCGGGCGCTTGGGCGAGCGGCCGATTGCCTCGCGCTGGATCAGCGCGATGCGGACGGCATCGGGGCGGCGCTGGAGGGCGCGGGGGCCTTCGACATCCTGATCAACAATGCCGGGGTCGAGGAGATCTGTCCGTCGGAGAACGTGACTCCGGCGCTTTGGGACAAGATCGTCGACACCAATCTGAAAGGCGCGTTCTTCACCACCCAGGCGGTGGCGAGGGGGATGCTGGCGCGCGGGCGTGGCGCCATCGTCAACCTCTGCTCGCTGACCTCTTTCGTCGGCGTGCCGACCGCCACGCCCTACGGCTCGTCGAAATCCGGGCTGTTGGGTATGACGCGGGCGCTGGCCGCCGAATGGGCGCCGCGCGGGTTGCGGGTGAACGCGATCGCGCCGGGCTATTTCCGCACCGAGATGACCGAAGTCTTTTACCAGAACGAGGCCTGGGCCAATCAGATGCTGGGCAAGATCCCGCAGGGCCGCTTCGGCCGGGGCGCGGATCTGGTGGGAGTGGCGATCTTCCTTGCCTCCGACGCCTCAGCCTATATCACCGGCCAGTGTATCGGGGTGGACGGCGGTTATCTGGCCTCGATCTGAGGTATGGAACGGAGGGGCGGGATCGTGGCAGCGGTGCGCAGCGAACAACCGGCGGTCGTGGTGCAGGGGGTCGATATGGATTTCGGCACCGGCGCGATGGCGGTGAAAGGGGCCAGTTTCGCGCTGGAACCGGGGCGGTTCCTGACCATCCTCGGCCCTTCGGGTTCGGGCAAGACCACGCTCTTGCGGATGATCGCCGGCTTTCAGGCGCCAACCCGGGGCGAGATTCTGATCGGCGGCCGTCCGGCGGATGCGGTGGCGCCGCACCGGCGCTCGATCGGGATGGTGTTTCAGAAACTGGCTCTGTTCCCGCATATGACGGTGAACGCGAACGTCGCCTTTCCGCTGAAGATGCGGCGGCACGATCCGCGCACGATTCCGGCCAGGGTGGCGCGCTATCTCGATCTGGTGCGGCTTGGCGGCTACGGGAACCGGCGCATCCACGAGCTTTCCGGCGGCCAGCAGCAGCGCGTCGCCATTGCCCGCGCGCTGGTGTTCGAGCCGGATCTCCTGCTGCTCGATGAGCCTCTTGCCGCGCTGGACCGCAAGCTGCGCGAGGAGATGCAGCTTGAGTTCCGCCGGATCCAGAAGGAACTGGGCGTCACCACGATCAATGTGACCCACGATCAGCGCGAGGCGCTGGTGGTCTCGGACGAGATCATCGTCATGGACCACGGCGAGATCCAGCAGCACACTTCGCCGGTGGACATGTATCGCAGCCCCGCCAACCCGTTCGTTGCCAGTTTCATCGGCGTGTCGAGCTTTCTGGAGGGCCTCAGCAGTCCGCGCGGGCTGATGGTGAACGGGGTGGATTGCGCCGGGGTGGCGGCGGGGGCGATCCTGCCGGGCATGCCGGCGCGCGGTGCGATCCGGGCGGAACAGACCCGCATCGGCGCGGCGGCCGAAGCCTGCGACACCGTGCTGGAGGGGCGCATTACTGACACGATCTTCGAGGGCGAGCGGCTGATGTATTTCGTCGATCTGCCCGCGCTTGGCACCGGGGTGCGGATTTACCACCACGACCCGGCGGAACATGCGCCCTTTGAAAAGGGTGCGACGGTTTCGACCGGCTGGAATGCAAGAGACCTGCTGATCTTTCCCGCAAAAGACCGTTAAAAGGCGGCAAGACCGCACCAACAAGGAGACCTGACCAATGGCAAATGACGTTTTCCGTCCGACCCGCCGCTCGCTGTTGCGCGGCTCGGCCGCCGTGGGCGCCGCGGCGCTTTTCTCCGGCCTGCCGGCCCGCCGCCTGATGGCGCAGGACGCGCCCGGGAAACCTGCGGAACTGATCGTGCGGGCCTGGGGCGGCTCCTGGGTGGATGCGCTGAAGAAAGGCGTCTCGGACCCGTTCACCGAGGCGACCGGCATCGCCATCCGCCACGACCTGACCGAGGACAATGAGATCCAGCCCAAGGTCTGGGCCGCGGTGGCGCAGGGCCGCGTGCCGCCGATCCACATCAACTGGGACACCACGGTCAACGCGACGAAATCGGCGCTTCGTGGCGTGACCGAGGACCTGTCGGATCTGCCGAACCTGGCGAATACCACGGAACTGGCGAAGCCTGTCGGCCTCGACGGCTATCCGATCGTCAACACCTACGGCTATGTCTACGTTCTGGCCTACCGCCCCGAGGCCTTCCCCGATGGCGCGCCGACCTCGTGGCATGCGCTGCTGGATCCGAAGTTCAAGGGCCGGATCGCGCTTTATAACGACGGGATCGGCTTCCACTTCCCGGCCCAGGTGGCGGGCGGCGGCAAGCTGGAGGACATCCCCGGCAACATGCAGCCGGCCTGGGATTTCATTGCGAAGGTCAAGGAACAGCAGCCGCTGCTCGGCGAAGACCCCGATTTCACCAACTGGTTCCAGAACGGCGAAATTGACCTCGCCTGCACCATCTCGACCAATGCGCGCGAGGCGAAGAAGAACGGCGTCGATCTGGCCTGGACCGTGCCGGAAGAGGGCTGCAAGTTCGACACCGACGGGCTGTGGATCCCGAAGGGCCTGCCCGAGAACGAGCTTTACTGGGCGAAGGAATATATCAACTTCGCGCTGACGCAGGGCGCGCAGCAGGTCTGGCTCGATGGTCTGGGCCTGCCGGGCGTGGTGCCGGGCCTGACCCCGCCCGAGGATCTGGTGAATGATCCGTCCTACCCGACCACGCCGGAACAGATCGCCGAGCTGATCCGCATCTCGACCAAAGTGCAGGTCGAGAACGAGAGCGAATGGTTCGCGAAGTTCAAGGAAATCATGCAGGGCTGACCCCCTCGCGAGATGCCTTGCGCCCGGCCAGGACAAGATTTGTCCTGGCCGGGCGCAAGGGGGGGGGGGGGGGACAAGTCCCCCCGCCCCCCCTTCACCGCCCCTTTCGCGGCCACCGGAACCTGGACCCATGCCCGAGACCCCTGCCGATTTCCGCTATCCTTTGCGCTGGCGTCTGATGGACGGCATCGAGGCGCTGGCGGACCGGATCTGGCCGCGCCGCCTGGCGCCCTGGACCGGCTGGCTGCTGATCACGCCGGCGCTGCTCTTGGTGGGGCTGCTGGTGCTTGGCCTGATCCAGATCGCGGATTCGTCTCTGCGCACGCTGGATACCGCGACCTTCCTGCCGTCTGAGGACTGGTCGCTGGCGAATTTCGAGAAGGCGCTGGCCTCGCGGGTCTATCTGACCGTGGCCTGGCGCTCGCTTCTGGGGGCGGCGCTGACGACTTTCCTGACGCTCGCGCTGGCCTTTCCCTATGCCTATGCTTTGGTGCGCACCCGGCGGCCCTGGGTGCGCAAGGCGCTGCTGATCACTTTGTTCCTGCCGTTCTTCATCGGCCAGGTGGTGCGCGCCTATGGCTGGCTGATCATCCTCGGCAATTCCGGCATGGTGAACGAGGCTTTGTCGCTGGTCGGCGTGGCGCCGATGCGGCTTTTGTTCAACTACCCTGCGGTGATCTTCGGCATGGTGCAATATATGCTGCCCTTCGCGGTCCTCTTGATGGTGCCCGCGCTGGCGGCGATTCCGGCAGAGACCGAGACGGCGGCCGGGTCACTCGGCGCGAACTGGCTGCGGACCACCTGGCATGTGGTGCTGCCGATGGCGAAGCCGGGGCTGATCGGCGCCGGGCTTGTGGTCGCCACGCTGAGCCTGACCGATTTCGCGGTGCCCGCCATGCTGGGCGGCGGCAGTCAGGATTTCATCGCCAATGCGATCTATGACCAGTTCTTCCGCACCGCCGACCAGGGCCTCGGCTCGGCGCTGGCCTTGATGCTGGTGGCAGCGGGCTCGGTGCTGGTGGGGCTGGTGTTCTTGGTCTTTGGCGCGGGCACGCTCTCGATGGGGGGCCGCCGATGATCTCGCGCGGCCAGCGTCTCACCATCTGGAGCCTCGTCTGGCTCTCGATCATCACGCTTTCGCTGCCCACGGTGGTGGTGCTTGGCGCGAGTTTCACCGCCGGCAACATGATCGCCTTCCCGCCCGAGGGCCTGTCCTTGCGCTGGTATGAGAAGATCGCGCTGGCCCGCGATCTGCGCCAGGCCTTCTTCCGCTCGTTGATCGTGGCCGGGGTCTGCACACTGGTGTCGATTCCGGTCGGGACGCTCGCCGGGCTGGCGCTCAGCCGCTTCCGGCTGCGTTTCGCCGGTGTGATCCAGGTCTATCTGCTCCTGCCATTCACCATCCCGCTGATCGGCTCGGGGATCGGGCTGATGCTGGTGTTCGGGCAATGGGGGGTGCTCGGCAGCCTCTGGCCGGTCGGCGTGGCCTGCGCGGTGATCAACCTGCCGTTCATCGTCTGGTCGGTCTCAAGCTCGGCCGTGCTGCTCGATCCCGATCTGGAGCTGGCGGCGCAGAATTGCGGGGCGGGGCGGGTGCAGACCTTCCTCTACGTCACTTTGCCCGCGGTGATGCCCGGCGTGATCACCGGAAGCCTGTTGATGTTCATCCTGGCGATGAACGAGTTTCTCGTCAGCCTCTTGCTCACCGATGCCCGCATCGTCACCCTGCCGGTGCAGATCTACAACTCGATCCGTTCCATCATCACGCCCGATCTGGCGGCGGTCTCGGTGGTGTTCATCGTGATCGCGCTGGCGGCGATCTGGCTGCTCGACCGGCTGGTGGGGCTGGAAATCTTCCTGAAATCGAAATGAGGGGGCCCGCGATGGCTGAGGTCAATTTCAAACGGCTGGCCGATCTGACGCCCGGCGGGCGGGCGGAACTGCTTCTGCGGTCCGAGACCGATCTGTCCGCGTTCCTCGAAAAGGCGCAGCCGATCATCGATGCCGTGCGCGCCGAGGGCGATGCGGCGCTGGTGCGGTTCGGTGTCACGCTCGACAAGGCCGAGGGGCTGACCGAAGCCGGCCTGAAAGCCTCGGAGGCTGAGTTCGACGAGGCTTTCACCGAGCTGGACCCGGCAGTGACCGAGGCGATCCGCTACGGGATCGAGAACATCCGCTCGTTCCACGAGGAACAGCGCCCCGAGCCGATGTTTCTGAAGGAAATCCGCCCCGGCGCCTTTGCGGGCGACCGCTTTCTGCCGATCCGGTCGGTCGCGCTCTATGTCCCGCGCGGCAAGGGTTCGTTCCCTTCGGTGACGATGATGACCAGCGTTCCGGCGGTGGTGGCCGGGGTGCCGGAGCTGGCAATCTTCACTCCGCCGATCCCGGGCGGCAAGGTCGATGCGGCGACGCTGGTGGCCGCGCGTCTGGCAGGCGTAGAGACGGTTTACAAGGCCGGCGGCGCCCAGGCGGTGGCTGCGGCGGCTTATGGCACCAGGACCATCCGCGCCGCGCATAAGATCGTCGGGCCGGGCAGCCCCTGGGTGGTGGCGGCGAAGCGGCTCTTGTCGGGCGTGATCGACCCGGGCCTGCCCGCCGGGCCGTCGGAATCGATCATCTTCGCCGATGAGACGGTTCACGGCGGCCTCGCCGCGCTGGACCTCCTGATCGAGGCCGAGCATGGGCCGGACAGTTCCGCCTGGCTGGTGACGAACTCGGCCCTGGTGGCCGAACAGGCGCTGGCGGCGCTGCCCGGCCATTGGGCGCAGATGACCGAACAGCGCGCGGAATTTTCCCGCGCCGTGCTGACCGGCAAGACCGGCGGCATCCTGCTGACCGAGACGCTGGACGAGGCCTACGCTTTCATCAACGACTATGCGCCCGAGCATCTGCAACTCTTGTCGGAAAAGCCGTTCGAGCATCTGGGCAAGATCACCTCGGCCGCCGAGGTGCTGATGGGCCCGCATACGCCGGTGACGATCGGCAACTTCTGCCTCGGGCCGAATTGCGTGCTGCCGACCTCGCGCGGGGCGCGCACTTACGGGCCGCTGTCGGTGAGCGATTTCATGCGCCGGTCCTCGGTCGGATACGTCACTGCGCCTGCCTATCCGGGCCTCGCGCAGGCGGCGAAGGTGCTGGCGGATTACGAGGGCTTCTCCAGCCACGCCAATGCGGTGTCGGCCCTGCGCGATCAGTATCTGAAGGGGTAGATGATGCGCGCGGTCAGGCTTCACGGCATCCGGGATCTGCGGGTCGAGGAGGTGGCGGAGCCGCTGCCGCCCGGCCCCGGCGAGGTCACGCTTCGGGTGACGGCTGCGGGAATCTGCGGATCCGACCTGCACAATTACGCCACCGGCGCCTGGATCAGCCGCGCGCCCTCGGTCGCCGGGCATGAATTCGCGGGCGTTGTGACGGCCCTGGGCGAGGGCGTCGCCCGTGTCGCTTTGGGCGACAGCGTGGCGGTGGACAGCCGGGTGATCTGCGGCACCTGCGACAATTGCCGCGAGGGGCTGACGCAGATCTGCGAAAACCTCGGTTTTCTGGGCGAGGTGATCGACGGCGGTTTTGCGGAATATGTCACTATTCCGGCCCGAAACGTGGTGAATGCCACTGGCATCGCACCCCGCCATCTGGCCATGGCCGAGCCGCTGGCGGTCGCCATCCACGCGGTGAACCGGCTGAACCCGCCCGCGGGGGCCGGGGTTCTGGTGACCGGCGCCGGTGCCATCGGCGCGCTGTCTGCGCTGGTGCTGGCGCAGCGGGGCCACAAGGTCGGCGTCAATGATCGTCACCAGGCCCGGGCCGCCCGCACGGCGCAAGCGGTGGGAGGCGCGGTCGCCGGGCTGGAGGCGCCTGGGGTCCGTTACGCGGTGGATGCGACCGGCAGCCCCGAGGTGATCGCGGCGCTGGCCCAGAACCTGTGCGGCGGCGGGGCGATTGCGCTGGTGGGGATCGGTTCGCGCGATCTGACCTTCAACCCCGCGCTGCTGGTCGAGCGTGAGATCGCTCTGATCGGCTGCCATGCTTTTGGCGGCGAACTTGCGGAGGCGGTGGCGTTGCTGCCGCAGCTTGCCCCGGCGCTCGACCGGCTGATCGACGCGGAAATCCCGTTGGCCGAGGTGCCCGCCGCCTATGCCCGCCATCTCGCGGGCGAGGTCATCGGCGCGAAGACCATCATCCTGCCGGGTGCGGGCGCATGAGCCGCACCGCGGAAATCCGCGCCCTCGCCGCGCGTGACCCGGTTCAGGCCGAGGCGCGGCTGGCGGCTCTCCTGGGCGAGTTGTTCGGCATCACCGCCCGCGATCTGCGCATCAACCACGATCAGTATTCGCTGAACTCGCTGAACGGTTTCTTCACCTGCGAGCGGGGCGCATGTTTCTTCAAATTCCACCAGGAGGAAGGCGAAGAACAGATGCGCGGCGAATATTACCGCGCCGATATTCTCGCCCGCGCCGGTCTGCCGGTGGACCAGCCGATCCTGACCTCGACCCTGCCGGGCGAGCAGATCCTCGTCTACCGCCGCCGCCAGGATCCGCGGTTTTCCGACGTTTTGCGGGCGCTGGACCTCGCGCCGGATGCGCAGGCAGAGGCGCGCGCTCTGGCGGCCGAGCGCGATCTGAACGCCCGGCTTCTGGAGGTGGCGAAGGCCAGTTTGCACCCGATCACGCCCGCCGAGGCGCGGGCCGAGCCGATCCACCGCCTGTTCCACGAGCGGCTGATCGACCCCGCGACCGGGCGTTACCCCGCCGGGCGGCTGGCGTCTTTCTACATCGGCAAGGACTTCGATCTGCCGGGCATGACTGCGCCGTGGGAGCAGATCTCCCGCGCCCGGCCGGTGATCAACGGCGTTGCCTACCGCCACAGCCTTGCCGAACTGTTCGATGCCGCGCACGACCGGCTGGCACCCGAAAACCTTGCCGATGCGGGCGGGATCGTCGCGCATGGCGACGCGCATAACGCCAATGTCTGGTATGAGCGCGGGGCCGCGCGCGACCGGCTGGCCTTCTTCGATCCGGCCTTTGCGGGGGAGAATGTGCCCTCGCTGCTGGCCGAGGTGAAATCGACCTTCCACAACATCCTCGCCCATCCATTGTGGCTCTATGACAGCGAAATGGTGCCGGGGCGCTGGCAGGTCAGCGCCCGGCTGACGGGCGATGCGCTGCATATCGACACCGACTGGGCTCCCGGGCCGCTGCGTGAGGCGCTGCTGGCGGTGAAGGCAGAGACGTTCTGGAAGCCCTGGCTCGCGCATCTGGCAGAACGGGGGCTCTTGCCCGCCGACTGGGAGCGGGTGGTGCGGCTTGCGCTGTTTCTGTGCCCGACGCTGGTGATGAACCTGCGCGCGGGCGAGGGGGGCGGGCGGCACAATCCGGCGAGCTCAGTGATCGGGCTGGCCCAGGCGGTGGTCTGCGGATCGGCGCCGCTGACGGGCGAGGACCGGATGAGCCGGTTCTTCGACGCTATCCGGCCTTAACCTGCGGTCCGCGCGGCCTCGCGCCGGCTGATGTCCTGCGCCTGCTGACGCAGCCATTCATTCGCCGCCGCCTCGCCGTCGCGCGAGCGGCGCAGCCAGAATTCGGGTTCCAGCTTGCGGACCTCGGCCTCGACCCGGGCCTTCGCGGCGGCATCCAGCACCGGCTCGGCGGCCGCGGCGGGTGGCCGTGTGGCGGCGGGCTGCGGCTCGCTGGCGACGCAGCCGGCAAGGGTCAGCAGCGCCAGTTTCAGCATGGTTTTCATGGCGGCGTTCTTTCCCCTGATCCGTTCCGGCCCACAGAATACCGGCTTTCGCGGCGGGGGCAAAAGGCCTGGGCAGCTTTCCGCGCGTCAGAGGATGCGCCGGCCCGCCTGCCAGACCGCGCGCAGGCTCAGATCGGGGCCGAGATGGATGAAATCCGCCCGCGCGCCCGCGCGAAGATGGCCGATATCGTCGCGCCCGATCGCCCGGGCGGGGCGGCTCGTGGCCATGGCGAAGGCAATCTCCGGCGCCACGCCTGCGCCGATCATGGTGGCGATGGCCTGTGGCAGGGTCAGATCCGCACCGGCGAGAGTGCCGTCTTCCAGCGTCAGCCGACCGTCCCGGCGCAGGATGCGCCGCCCGTTCAGATCGAAAGCGTCAAGGCGGGTGCCGGCCGGAGCCATTGCATCCGACACCAGATGAATCCGCCCGCCCGCTGCCGCCATGGCGATGCGGATCGCGGCGGGGTGGACGTGGAAGCCGTCGGCGATCAGCCCGATGGCGGGGGCGAGATCCAGTGCCGCGCCGACCAGCCCGGGCTCGCGGGTTGTGAGCTGGCTCATCGCGTTGAACAGATGCGTCACGCCCGAAGCGCCCGCCGCAAAGGCCGCAGCCGCCGCGTCATAGCCGCAATCGCTGTGGCCGAGGCTGACCAATACCCCAGCCGCCGCCAGCGTGGCGATCTGGCGGGCATCAGCGGCCTCGGGCGCAAGCGTCACCATCAGCGCGGGCAGATCCGAGCGCGCCTCGCAGATCAGGTTCAGATCGGCGTCGCTCATCGGGCGGATCAGCGCGGGGTCATGCGCGCCTTTGCGGCGCGGGTCGAGATGCGGCCCTTCCAGATGCAGGCCGAGAAAGCCCGGCACAGCGGCGCGGGTGGCCTCGGCTCCGGCCTTCAGCACGGCGCGGGTGGCGGCGGGGCTGTCGGTGATCAGCGTCGGCAGGATCGAGACCGCCCCAAGCCGGGCATGCGTGGCGCAGATCCGCGCCAGGTCGGCGGCACTGGTCTGGCCGCCGATCATGATCCCGTCGCCGCCGTTCACCTGAAGATCGACGAGGCCGGGCAGGATCCAGCCGCCGTCCAGCTCTATATGTTGCGGCTCCGCTGGCTGGCCAGCGGGGTGCAGCACGGGATCATCAAGGAATTTTTGCCCGTCGAAAACCGTGGCGCCGGAAAAACGGATCGTCATCGGGCCTCTGCCGCATTGTCCGAGGTGATGATCCGGCTTGTAGTGGGTTGTGCCGCGCTTATCCACAACAGTTAGGCGAGAGCGCGGCAAATCGCCTTCTACCCCGGGTGGCGCGCGCCGCAGACAGGGTTGCCGAAAAGACTCACATTTGGGCAACAATAAGGAAAATTTATGTCTGGCTGCTTTAGCATCGCCTCATACCTACTGGAAATAAAAGTGAAACCAGCGTATGGCTGCCAGCAATAGACGCCACAATGTGCGTCGAGAATAAAAATGTCGGGCAACGTCCCGGCGTCATGAGGCGGAGTAGAAAATGGTTAAGGCGATTCAGTTCGTCGTCCGCGATTCTGCGGGCGGCACGGCGCGCGGTTCGATTGCAGGCGACGGCAGCAGCAATTTCATTCAGATGGGCATCGGCGACGAAGTGTCGCTGAACCTCTCGCGGCAGAGCATCGCGAGCTATATCCAGCAGGGCGACGATCTCGTCATTACGCTGATCGACGGGCGCCAGATCGTCCTCGACGGGTATTTCAACACCGCGGGCGAGCCGAACCAGCTTTACCTCTCGCAGAATGGCGAGGTGATCGCGGTTGAATTCTCGCCAGCGGGCGACGGCACCCTGTTCGCCAGCTATGGCGGGGCCGAGGGCTGGGACAAATATTCCTCGCTGGATGCGCTGCGGTTCGCTCAGGGCGACGACCTGGCGCTGGCGGGCGGCGCGGTGGATGAACCCGCCGGCATGGCGATGTTCGCGCCGGGTCTGGTCGGTCTGGGCGGTATTGGTACCGGTCTGGCCGGCCTGGGTGTCGCGGGCGCCATCGTCGGTGGCGGCGATGGTGACGGCGACGGCGACGGCAGCACCGGCGGCGATGGAGACGGTGACGGAGATGGCGGGACCGGCGGCGATGGCGATGGGGACGGCGATGGAGACGGTGGCGACACCGGCACCGGCGGCGACGGTGATGGTGACGGAGATGGCGGCACCGGCGGAGATGGCGACGGTGACGGGGATGGCGACGGCGATGGGGATACCGGCGGCGACCGGCGGCCTCCGGCTGTAGATCCGCAGGATCCGACCACGGTCACCACCAATTCCGATGACAAGACGCTTGATGTTTCCGGCACCGGCGAGCCCGGCGACAGCGTGACCGTCACCATCGGCGGTGAGACGCAGACCACCATCATCGGCGAGGATGGCACCTGGAAGGTCGAGTTCCCCGAGAGTGATCTGCCCGCCGACGGCAATTATGTCGCCGAAGTGGTGTTCGACCATGGCGACGGCACCACGACCACTCTGCCAGGCCCGGATTTCATCCTGGACCTGACGCCCCCGGATGTGCACATCACCGAGGGTTCGCAATCGGTCGGCCATATCGAGAATGCCGCCGATTACACCGATGGCGTGCGCATCGCCGGCAGCGGCGAGGTGGGCGCGACGGTGACGGTCGAGATCAACGGCCACAGCCACACCACGGTGATCGGCGGCGGGGGCACCTGGTCGGTCGTGTTCCCCACCAGCGAGATCGGCACCGGGGAATATACCACCGGCATCACGGTGACGGCGCGTGACCCGCTGGGCAATACCACGGTGATCACCGACACGCTGGTGGTCGATACCGTGCCGCATCCGATCGCGTTCAGTCAGGTGACGGCGGACAATACCGTCAGCGGCGGCGAGAACACCAACGGCTTCGCGGTGAACGGCACTTCGACCGCCGGCGCGGTTCTGACCGTGACGGTCGAGGCCCAGGGCGCGACATATACCCAGACGGTGACGGTGCGCGCCGACGGCAGCTGGACGCTGAACATTCCCTCGGGCACCCTGCCCGGTGGCGAATACAATGCGACGGTGACGGCCAGCACGGTGGATGGCGCCGGAAATGCCAGCACAGAGACGCATAGCTTCCGGGTGGATACTCTCGCGTCGGTGGGCTTCACCGGCACCGTGGCGGGCGACAATATCGTCAACCGGGCGGAATCGACCAATGTGGTGCTGACCGGCACCGCCGAGCCGGGCTCGGTGGTTTCGGTCTCCTGGCAGGGCTCTACCCTGCCGGCGACGGTGGCGTCGAACGGCAGCTGGTCGGTGACCTTCCCGGCGATTTCGGGCAGCTCGATCATGACCGCGACCACCGCGACGGTGACCGCGACCGACGCTTACGGCAATACCGCCACGGCGAGCCGGGTGATCCAGGTCGATCTCGGCACTTCGGTCGCCTTCGATGCGGTTCAGGCGGGCGACAACGTGGTCTCGGGCACCGAGCGCAACGGCGGCGTGACCCTGACCGGCACCGGCGAACCCGGTGCCACCGTCACGGTCGAGTTCGGCTCGGGCACGCGGGTCCTGACCGTGGGCTCCGGCGGCACCTGGAGCGCGCATTTCGTCCAGGCCGAGATCCCGACCGGCAACGGCGGCATCGAGACTGCCCGCGTGACCCTGACCGACCAGGCCGGTAACACCGCCAGCGCCAGCCATGCGGTGGTGATCGACACGCTGGTCGCGCCTCTGGCGATCACCAGCACCTCGACCGGCGCCGACAACGTGCTGAACAACGCCGAGGCCGCGGGCGGGCTTGCCGTTACCGGCAGCGTCGAGGCCGGATCGCAGGTCATGGTCGGCTTCGGGAGCTATGGCACCTTCCCCGCCACCGTCTCCGGCGGCACCTGGTCGGTGATCATCCCGGCGGGCGTGATCCCGCAGGGCGAAACCACGGTGAACATGACCGTCACCGCCACCGACCGCTACGGCAACAGCCTGACCCTGCCAAACCATACCGTGGTGATCGACCGCATCGTCCGCAACTTCACCGCCGATACGGTGCTCAGTGACGACGGCTACGTCAACGCGCATGAGCGGCTGGCCGGAGTGCCCTTCGGCGGCACCGCCGAGCCGGGTGCACGGGTCGAGGTGATGCTGTCGAACGGTCACAGCCTGACCACCTGGTCCAACAGCAGCGGCGGCTGGTCGGTGACCATTCCGGCGGATTACCTGCCGGAAGGCAACGGCGTAACCCTGACCGCGACGGTCCGCGCGACCGATATCGCGGGCAATACCGCCGACCTGCCGGCCCGCTCGGTCACGGTGGATACGGTCGCGCCCGATCCGGTCGATCCGCTCAAGATCGTGCGCGACGGCACGATGGTCAGCGGGCTCTACACCGATACCGATGGCGAGAATGTGGCGATCTATCGCATCGATACCCGCGGCGGCGCGGTCGAGGTCGAGTTCGACGCAAACGAGAACGTGACCACCACCGTGGGCACTTCGCGCGTGCTGACCGATCACTACGACTTCCACACCGGCGTGCCGGACGGCAGCTATCTGGTGATCCAGAACACCGATGTGGCGGGCAACGAAAGTTCGACCCTGTTCATCGTGGACAACACCGGGCGGGTTGATGTCTCGCTGAACCGCGAGGGGCTTTCGGACTTCGACTTCGGTCAGATCGACCTGACGCTGGCGCCCGAGGCGCGGCTGACGCTGACCAACGCCGATCTGCTGGCGCTGACCGGCGGCGACAACGAACTGATCATCCGGGCAGACCGGCATGACTCGGTGCGCCTGGAAGATGCCGATGCGGCGGGAACCAGGGTCGTCGATGGCCACACCTACGCGGTCTATACGATGGAGAGCGGCACCGTCCTCATCTCCGAGGAAACCCCGACCTCGATCTTCTGAGCAACCTAACCAGAGGTCCGGTCATGGATGTCCAGATCCGGCAGGCAGGCCAGGCGAGGCGGATGATCCGCCCCGTCGCTGCCCCCCTCATGGCAGGGGTGATCCTTCTTGCGCTCTCGGGTTGTCTCGGCGGCCCGCAAGTCTCCAGGTCGGCGGATTCTCCTGCCGATCCGGTGACGGGAGAGGGCGGTCCGGGCCATATGAACGCCAGGGGCGAGGTCGTCTCGCCCCTGATCGACCAGCTTCGCCTGCGCCAGTCGGTGCTGCCGAAGGGCGGCTCCTTCGCCACGGTGGGCGATGCGGTGCTCAGCCAGGGCCGCGCTTCGGCCGAGGCGGAACTGCGGGTAAAGCGGCTGGCGGCGCGGGCCAGATCGAAGAACTGGCTGCCGAAACTGGGGCCGGACGTCAATCTGACCTCGCTGAGTTCCATCGCGGCGAGCCTTGTGATGGATCAGGCGATTTTCGACCGCGGACGCCGCGCGGCAGAACGTGATTTCGCCGCCGCCGATGTCGAAGTGGCGGCGGTTTCCCTGGTCGCCGACCTGAATAAAAGGGTCTATGACGGCCTGAAACTCTATATCGAGGCGCAGCGCGCGGCAGAACTGGCCGGCATCACCGAAGCCGCCCTGACGCAGATGGCGGAATTCGAGCGCATCACCCGGATCCGGGTCGAGGGCGGGTTGTCGGACGGGTCGGAATACCGCATCGTCTCGCAGCGCCGGGCCGAGATCGAGTCCACGCTGTCCTCTTACCGCGAAGGCGGGATCAGCGCGCGGACCGAGCTGGCGGCGCTGGCCGGCAGCTCCTTCGACGGGCTGGAGGGGATTTCCGTCCTGCCGCCCGACAGTGGTGCGCCCGAGCCGCTTTCCGTGCTGATCACCAAAGGCGAGGCCGCCCGCACCATGGCCGAGGTCGCCGTGGCGCGCTCCGGCCTGTTGCCCGGTATCGGCGCCGGGGCTTCGGTCGCGAAGGACGGCGATCTGAGCGGGGGCCTGTCGCTCGACGGGGATATCCTCGGCTTCGGGCGCGCGGATTCGCTGAAGGCGCTGGAGGAAAGCGAGGAGGTCGCCCGCCGCAAGGTGGACGAGGCCCGCCGCGACTCGGATCGCCGTATCGTCGCGCTTGGCCGCGAGATCGCCTCGCTTGCCGCGCGCGAGCAAACCGACGGTGCGGTCATCGCGCAGATGGAGGCCAATATCAGTCTCTATACCGACCAATACAAGGCCGGGCGGCGCAGCCTGATCGAACTGACAGGCCAGTTCGAGACGCTGACTTCGATGAAACGCGACCATGCGTCGCTGAAATACCAGATCGCGGTGGCGCGGCTGGAAATCGCGCTGATGCGCGGGGTTCTGGTGGACGGAGGCTCGATGTGACCGCGAACCGGGTGATTGCTTTCGAGATGAACGCGGCTCAGGTCGGAGCGGTTCGCCCGCCCGCCCCCGCTTCCGGTCCGGTCAGCCAGCGTTTCTCGAACCGGGCGAAGAACCGCGCCTCGCTGGCCGCGGTCTATGCCGGGCTCCTGGGATCGGATCTGTCGGTCAGCGATCTGCTGGAGCGGATCCAGCACGCGGCGGATGTTTCCGGCAACGCCCCGGGCCTTGACGAGATGGCGGTGGCGCTTGGCGCCGGAGGGCTTTCGACCCGTATCCTGCGAGAAGTCGGACTACCCCGCGAGGGCTGGCCCGCCGTCGCCGAGATGACCAACGGCCAGGCGGTGCTGGTTCTGGGTGTCTCGGACGGCGCCGTGCAGATCTACGACAAGGCTGCGCCCGATCAGCGGGCCGAACTGGCGCTGGAGGATCTGAACAGTCTCTATGCAGGCCGAATCCTGCAAGCGCGCGCCGCCCTGTCCGAGCTGGAAAGCCGTCATATCGAGGCGAAGGCGAAGCCGCATTGGTTCTGGGGCGAGTTCCGCCATTTCCGCCGCCCCTTCGCCGAGGTCTCGGCCGCCTCGCTGGTCGCGAATATCCTTGCGGTGGCGGTCTCGCTGTTCTCGATGCAGATTTACGACCGGGTGATCCCCTATCAGTCGCAGCCCACGCTCTGGGTGCTGGGGATCGGCGTGCTGCTGGCGGTCTGTCTTGAGGCCACGCTGAAGATCGCCCGCGCGCTTTTGATGGACAACACCGGCCGCACCGTCGAGCTTGCGGTGCAAAAACGGCTGATGGCGCGGCTTCTGGGCATGAAGATGGGGCCCGGAGAGCGCAAACCCTCGGAGATCTTCGCCTCGATGCGCGAATTCGGCTCGGTGCGCGAGTTCTTCACCGCCTCGACCGTTGGCACTCTGGCCGACCTGCCGTTCCTTTTGCTGTTCCTGGTGCTGGTGGCCACAATCGCCGGAAACGTGGTCTGGATCCTGGTGATCGGCGGCGTGCTGATGGTGCTGCCGGGCTTTTTGTTCCAGAAAAAGATGGTGCGGCTGGCGAATGAGACGCAAGGCGCCTCGATCCGCCAGGCGCGGCTGCTCTACGAGACCGTTTTCGAGCACGAGACCCTGACCACGCAGCGCGGCGAGGATCGGGCGAACCGCCTTTGGGCCGAGTTGGTGACGATAAATGCCGTCAAGGGCGGCGATCAGCGGCGGCTGACCACCTTCCTGACCACCTGGTCGCAGGCGGTGCAGCAGGCGACCTATATCGCCACGGTGATCGCCGGAACCTATCTGGTCTTCGCCGGGCAGTTCACGGTGGGCACGATCATCGCGGTCGGCATCCTGACCGGGCGGACGCTGGGGCCACTGGCGCAGATTTCGCCGATGATGGCGCGCTGGAGCCAGGTAAAGACCGCGCTGACCGCGCTGGAAAAGGTGGCGCAGTCGCGCCAGGCCGAGGAAGACGGCCGCCGCTATCTGCGCCGCGACCGGCTGACAGGGCATTACGAATTGCGCAACCTGGAATTCCGCTACGATCCGCAATCCTCGCCCTCGGTCGAGATTGCCGCGGCCTCGATCCCGCCGGGGCAGCATGTGGCGGTGCTGGGCTCGAACGGGTCCGGGAAATCGACGCTTCTGCGGATGCTGGCCGGGCTTTACGAGCCGAGCCAGGGCCGGGTGCTGATCGACGGGGTGGATCTGGGTCAGGTCCATCCGCGCGACATCCGCCGCGGCATCGGCTATCTCGGTCAGGAGGTGCGGCTGATCGCGGGCACCATTCGCGAAAACCTGAACATGAACCAGCTGGAGCGCGACGACGACCGGCTGCTCCAGGCGCTGGATTTCGCGGGCCTGGGGCCTTTCGTGCGCAACCATCCGCGCGGGCTGGATCTGGAAGTGCGCGAACTGGGCGAGGGGTTGTCGGTCGGGCAGCGCCAGTCGATCGGCTGGGCGCGGCTCTGGCTTCAGGATCCGCAGGTGGTGCTTCTGGATGAGCCCACGGCGGCGCTGGACCAGACGCTGGAGGCGACCCTCGTCAGCCGGCTGCAAAGCTGGCTGAAGGGCCGCACCGCGGTGATCGCCACCCATCGGGTGCCGATCCTGCAACTGACCACGCGCACGCTTATTCTGCAAAACGGCAAGCTGGCGGTGGACGGGCCGAAAGAGGCGGTGCTGGCGCATCTCGCCAGGGCACAAACGGCAGGAGCGGGGGCATGACGGCAGTCTGGTCGGACGAATTCGGGTTCCGCTCGCGCCGCCCCTCGGCGGTGATCTGGGCGGTGGGCGCGGCGGTGGCGGTGTTCCTGATCTGGGCGAGCTTCGCCTGGCTGGACGAGATCGTCAGCGGCCAGGGCACGGTGGTGTCGTCCTCGCGGCCGCAGATCATCCAGAATCTGGAGGGCGGGATCCTCGCCGAGCTGAACGTGGCCGAGGGCAATGTGGTCGAGCCGGGCCAGGTGCTGGGCCGGCTGCAATCGACGCAATATCACGCCGCGGTGGACGATTATTCCGACCAGCTTGCCGGGCTGGAGATCCGCCGGCTGCGGATAGAGGCCGAAATGCGGGGCGAGAGCCGTTTTCTGGTGCCCGAGAACCTGGCGGAGCGGGTGCCCGACATCGTGGCCTCGGAAGCGTCGCTGCTGAAAGCGCGCGCGGCGGATTTCACCGCCCGCAAAGAGGGGGCCCAGGCCGTGCTGGACCAGGCGGCACGCGAGCTCGATATCATGGAGCGGATGTTCAAACAGGAGGTCGCCCCGGCCATCGAAGTGACCCGCGCCCGCAAGGCGCATCGCGACGCCGAGAACAAGCTTTCCGACACGATCACCCAGACCGAGCTGGAACGCGCACGGGAATATTCCGACACTCTGGCCGAAATCTCGTCGCTGGAGCAGAAGCTGAAGATCGCCCAGGATCAGCTGGCGCGCACCATGCTGGTCGCGCCGATGAAGGGCGTGGTGAACAAGATCGGCATCACCACCATCGGGGGGGTGGTGCGGCCGGGTGAGGAGATCCTGCAAATCATCCCGCTGGATGAGGAGCTGTATATCGACGCGAAGGTGAAGCCGCGCGACATCGCCTCGGTGCGTGAGGGGCAGACGGCGGTGATCAAGCTGTCGGCTTACGACTATACGATCTATGGCTCGCTGAAGGGCGAGGTTACTTTCGTTTCGGCGGATACTTTCATCGACGAACGCTCGCGGGCGGCAGACGGCGATCCGCATTACATCGTGACGCTGAAGGTGGATCTGTCGGAGCTGAGCGAACGGCAGAAGAACCTGGAGATCCGGCCCGGGATGCAGGCCAGCGTCGAGCTGGAGACCGGAGCCAAGACCGTGCTGACCTATCTGCTGAAACCGCTTTACAAATCGAACGAGGCTTTGCGCGAGCGCTGAGATCCGCTCTTCCCTCCCTTGCGGGCGGTCATCGCTGAGCGATGAGGCCCGTGAGGGCCGAAAAGCGGCAGGTCAGCGCTGCGGCACACCGGGCAGCACGCAGAGCATTTCATAGAGCAGGTTGGCCCCGATCAGCGCGGTGTTGCCAGAAGGATCGTAGGGCGGCGAAACCTCGACCAGATCGCCGCCAACGAGGTTCAGCCCCGCGCAGCCGCGCACGATCTCCAGCCCCTGCCAGATGGTCAGCCCGCCGGGCTCCACCGTGCCGGTGCCCGGCGCGAAAGCCGGGTCGAGGCTGTCGATGTCGTAGCTCAGATAGACCGGGGCATCGCCGATCCTGGCGCGGATCTCTGCCATCAGCGGTTTCAGCGATTTGTGCCAGCAGTCTTCGGCCTGGATCACCGTCCAGCCGTTCGCGCGGCCCCAGTCGAAATCTTCGGGCGCATAGCCGGTGCCGCGCAGCCCGATCTGGAATACCTTGTCATTGATCAGGCAGCCGTCCTCGAAGGCGCGGCGGAACGGGCAGCCATGCGCGACCTTTTCGCCGAACATCGTGTCGTTGATGTCGGCATGGGCATCGACATGGATCAGCGCCACCGGCCCGTGTTTCTTTCTGATCGCGCGCAGGATCGGCCAGGTCAGGGTATGGTCGCCGCCCATGGTCAGCGGCAGCGCGCCATGAGCCAGGATGCGGTCGTAATGGTCTTCGATGATGGCGACCGATTTCTTCAGATCGAATGTGTTGATCGGCACGTCGCCGATATCGGCGCATTGCAGGTGATCGAAGGGCGCGGCGCCGGTGGCCATGTTGAAGGGGCGCAGCATCCGGCTCTCATCCCGGATCTGGCGGGGCCCGAGCCGCGTGCCCGGCCGGTTCGAGGTGCCGATGTCCATCGGGATGCCGCAGAAGGCGACATCCAGCCCCTCGGCCGAGGCGGCCGTGGGCAGGCGCATGAAGGTGACTGGCCCGCCGAAACGCGGCATCTCATTGCCGCCGAGCGGTTGATTGAACGCCATTCTTGCCTCCGTCTTTCGGCAGAGCAGGCCACAGGCGGGGGCGATGCGCAAGCCTCAGGTATAGCTGCGCACCAGCGCTGCGGCGAGCAGGCTCCAGCCATCGGCGACCACGAAGAACGCCAGTTTGAACGGCAGCGAGACCACGGCGGGCGGCACCATCATCATCCCCATCGACATCAGGATCGCCGAGACCACCAGGTCGATGATCAGGAAGGGCAGATAGACCAGAAAGCCGATCTCGAAGGCGCGCTGGATTTCCGACAGGAGGAACGAGGGCACCAGAACCGACAGCGGCGCCTCGGGGATCGGTGTAGGTTCGCGCGGACGCAAAGCGTCGAGCCGGGCGAAAGTGTCGGGGTCCATCCGGGCCGACATGAACCGGCGGAATGGCTCGGCCGCCTCGTGAAAGGCGGTGGGGATGTCGAGCGCGCCCTCGGTGAAGGGGCCGATGCCGCGCGTCCAGGCTTCGGTGAACACCGGATCCATCACGAACCAGGTCAGAAACATCGCCAGCGTGATGATCAGCATGTTCGGCGGTGCCTGCTGCAACCCGATGCCCTGGCGCAGGATCGACAGCACGGTGACGATGAAGGGGAAACAGGTCACCATGATCGCAAGGCCCGGCACCACCGACAACACGGTGATCAGCAGCAGAAGCTGCACCGACCGCGCCGCGAGGCTGCCGCCTTCGCCGAGGTCCAGCGTCAGTTCCTGCGCCGCGGCGGGCATGAGGCCGGCCAGCAGAAGCAGCGCCGCAAGCGGGAGGATGCGCTTCACAATCCACCCTTCAGGCTGGCGACCTCGGTCAGACGCACCGCGAGCTGGCCGGCCATCTCGCCCTCCAGCTCGGTCAGCTCGCCGCGCGCGATCAGCCGGTCGCCGACGTAAAGCTCGACCGGATCGTCGACCCGGCGGTCGAGTTGCAGCACCGCGTCGCGCCCCATGCGCAGCAGATCCTGCACCTTTGGCCGTGCGCGGCCGACCGAGACGGTGATCTCGATCGGCACCTGGGCGAAGGGGCTGCTGGAGGACAGGTCATCCATCGGGGTTCTCCTGCGACAGGGTAAAGAAATTGCGGACAGCGGCGGTGATCTCGGCGGTGGCGCGGCTCAGATCGACCTTCACCTCGCGCAGGCCGAGCCGGATGTAGACCTGCCCCTCGCCGAGGCTCGGTTCCTCTTCGATGACCAGCGGCAGGCCGGTGGCGGCGGTCAGCATGGTTTCCACCCGGGTGCGCACCGCGGGGTTCAGCACCAGGGTGGCGGGCTGGTCGGCGGCCTCGGCCGCCAGCGGCATCAGCTGTTCCAGCACCATTGGCGCGAGGCTCTCGCGCGCCAGTTCCGGCAGGATCCGCTCGACCATGCCGGTCAGCAGCGGCTCCACCGCCGAGAGGATATGCGCGCGGGCCTCCTGCCAGGTGAAGGCCAGGGCCTGAAGGTTGCGCGCGAGGTCGGCGGCGATCTTCTCCTTCTCACCGGCCTCGGCCGAGACGGCATCGTCCCAGCCGGCGCGGTAGCCCTGTTCCCAGGCGGCCAGCCGGGCCTCTTCGACCGAGGCGCGGTCGGTCACCACCACTTCGGGGGCGGTATCGGGCGTCGCGGTCTCAAACACTTCAAGTTGCGGCAAGGGCATCAGGCCTGGCCCTCCTCGGGTTCGAGCCAGCCGCGCAGGATCTCGATCGATTCGGCCTGACGCTCCTCGATCAGACGGCGCAGGCGGGTTGCGGGATCCTCGGCCGGCCCGGATTCGGCGGCGAAATCGACCATCGGCAGTTCGGGCAGGCGGAAGTCGCCGTCGATCTCGCCGGTCAGCGCTTCGGGCACGTCGCTTGCTGCCATGGGAAGCGCCAGTTGCGCGGAGGGCGGCGGCAGCCGCGCGGCCCTGCCCGAGGCGAGGATCGGGCGCAGCACGAAGAGCCCGAGGATCAGCGCAACCAGGCTGAGGGCGGCGATGCGGATCGCTGACATCGTATCGACCGGGCCGAAGGCGGGCAGCAACCCGCCGCTGGCCTCGCTGCCCTGGAGCGGAACCGGCTGGAATTCCAGCGACTTCAGGGTGAGCGTATCGCCGCGCGCCTCGTCGATCCCGGCGGCGGCCGCCACCAGGTCGCGCAGGGCGGAAAGCTCTTCCTCGCTGCGTGGCTGCCAGGTCTGGCTGCCGTCGGTGCCGGTGACCATCTGGCCGTCGATCAGCACCGCCACCGTCATGCGGCGGATGCCGCCGGGGCCGCGCAGAAGCTCGCGCTGCGTCTCGGAGACCTCGTAATTCACCCGCTCGCGCGTCTCGCTTGAGCTCGACTTGCCGCCGTTCTGGCCGCTGGCATCGCCCTCGGGCAGATTCGAGGCGACGGTCACGTCGCCGCCGGGCTGTGCATCCTGCTTGCTGCGCTCCTCGGTGTCTGAAGAGATCGCCACCCGGCCCTCGGGGTCGAAGCGACGCTCGGTGATCTGTTCGCTCTCGGTGATCAGTTCCAGCGCGACTTCGACCACCGCCTTGCCCGCTCCGACGCGGGCGGCGAGCAACCGCTCGACGCTGCGGCGGATCTCATCCGCGCGGCTGCGCGGGCCGACGGTGCCTTCGTCTTCCGAAGACACCAGTCCGCCCGCGGTGTCGATGATCTGCACATCCGCGGGCCGCATCCCCGCCACCGCCGAGGCGACCAGATGTTTCAGCGCCTTTGCCAGTTCCGGCGGAACCTGGCCCGAGGCGGTGGTGACCGCCACGCTGGCCGTGGGCGCGCTGTCGCGGCGGAACGGATCCGAGGGCCCCTGCGCGATATGAACCCTGGCGGCGCGTACCTCGGGCACCGCAAGGATTGTGCGCGCGAGTTCCCCCTCTTTCGCGCGCCAGTAGGCCGCGTCGAACATCTGCGCCGTGGTGCCGAAGCCCGAGAGCGAATCGAGCAGTTCATAGCCCGTGCCCCCGGCCGCGGGCAGCCCCTCGCCCGCAAGCGACATGCGCAGCGAATCCCGGCTGGACGCATCGACCCAAATCGAATCGCCGCGCACCTCATAGGTCACGGCGCGCTGGTCGAGCGCGGTGATCACCTCGCCCGCCGCCCGCCCGTCCAGCCCGGCGTAAAGCAGCACCATCTGCCCGCCGCCGGACATGCGCGCCAGCAGCAAAACCGCCAGAAAAACGGCGATCGTCGCGCCGACGACCACGGCCTTGCGCCGCAGTTCAAGCCCGTTCCAGATCGAGATCACATTCTGCACTTCTTGCTCCGGCGGAATTTCTTTCCTGACCGGGCCAGATTTGAAGGGTCTGTATTAACAATCGGTTAGTGACATTCGATCTATTTTCGTTCCCATCCCGGAACGGAGGTCACCTTGTCCGACACCGCGCTTGCAGCAGATCCGCCCGACGCCACCGATGCGGGCGGGCGAAAAAAGTCGAAACTGCCGCTGATCATCGGCCTTTTTCTGGCGCTCCTGTTGGGCGGGGGCGGGTTCTATGCCACCTGGTCGGGGCTGGTCCTCGCGCCGGGGGGGCATGACAGCGCCCATCCGGCGCCGGGCGCGCTGCCCGACATCGCTTTCGTGCCGATTGATCCGATCATCATCTCGCTGGGGCCGGGGGCGGCCAGCCGGCATCTGAAATTCGTCGCCCAGATCGAGGTGGCGAAGCCCCATGCCGCCGAGGTGACATTGCTGATGCCGCGCATCCTCGACGTGCTGAACAGCTATCTGCGCGCGGTAGATCCGGCGCAGCTTGAGGATCCCGGCGCCATCACCCGGCTGCGCGCGCAGATGCTGCGCCGCATCCAGATCGTCACCGGCGAGGGGCGCGCGCGCGACCTTCTCATCACCGAATTCGTCCTGAACTGAGGGAGGCACAGATGGATCTGATCGCCGATTCGCTCCTGCTGGCCGCGACTCTGGGGGCGGCGCTCTATTGTTACGTGCTCGCGGCGCGGCTGCGGCGCTTTACCACGCTGGAAACCGGGATGGGCGGCGCGATCGCGGTGCTCTCGGCCCAGGTCGACGAGATGACCCGCGCGTTGGAAAAGGCGCAGGGAATCGCCGGCCATTCCGAGCGCCGGCTGGCCGAACTGACCGAACGCGCCGAGGCCCTGTCCTCGCGGCTGGAGCTGATGGTGGCCTCGCTGCATGATCTGCCGGACGAGGCGCCGCCGCCCGCCGCCGCGGATGAGGCGCGCCGGTTGCGGTTCATCCGCCGCCGTTCGCCGCGCGAGCCGCTTGAGGCCGCGGAATGAAGCGGCGGGCCGGGCGCGGGACGCTGATCCTGATCGCGCTGCTCTTCGCCTCGTCTGGGGCGATCAGGCTGGGCGACGGGTTCGGGCTGTCGCTGGCGCGGGCGGCGGACAATGCGCTGGCGCCGAAAGCCGAAGAGGGGGGCTGCGCGCCGACCCCGGCCGCGCTGGCGGCGGCGCTTTCCGCGCGCGAGGCGCGGGTGCTGGCGCAGGAGACGGCGCTGGCCGACCGTTCCGCGGCGCTGGATCTGGCAAATGCCGCGCTCGACGGGCGGCTTGAGGCGCTGGAACAGGCCGAGGCCAGGCTGCGCCAGACGCTTGCCATCGCCGATGGCGCGGCCGAGGCGGATCTGGCGCGGCTGACCGCGGTCTACGAGACGATGAAGCCACGCGACGCCGCCACGTTGTTCGATGCGATGGATGCGCGGTTCGCGGCCGGGTTCCTCGGCCGGATGCGGCCCGATGCGGCGGCGGCGGTGCTGTCAGGCATGAGCCCCGACAAGGCCTATGAGATCAGCGCGATCCTTGCCGGGCGCAATGCACTCGCCCCGCAGGAATAGATTTCAGCACCCGCCGGGACGGATCCCGCCGGGCCAGGAGATGTGATTTATGTTCGGATTCATCGGGATCGGCATCATCTTCGTCATGGTGTTCGGCGGTTATGTGGCTGCCGGCGGCAAACTGGGGATCATCCTCAAGTCGCTGCCGTTCGAACTGGCCATGATCGGCGGCGCGGCGGTCGGCGCCTTCCTGATCTCGAACGGTCTGGCCGAGGTCAAACAGGCGCTCCGCGACATCGGCAAGGTGTTCAAAGGCCCGCGCTGGAAGCCCGGGGATTACCGCGATCTGCTGTGTCTGTTGTTCGAGCTGGTCCGGCTGGCGCGCTCCAACCCGGTCGCGCTGGAGGAACATGTCGAAAACCCCTCCGGCTCGGCCATTTTCGGAAAATATCCCCGGATCCAGGCCGATCATGATGCGGTGGAACTGATCTGCGACACGCTTCGCGCGGCCTCGATGAATTACGACGATCCGCATCAGGTGGAAGAGGTGCTCGACAAACGGATGGAGGTGCAGATGACCCACGCGCTGCACTCCAGCCATGCGCTTCAGAACGTGGCCGACGGCCTGCCCGCGCTGGGGATCGTCGCGGCGGTGCTGGGGGTGATCAAGACCATGTCCTCGATCGATCAGCCGCCCGAGGTGCTGGGAAAGATGATCGGCGGTGCGCTGGTCGGCACCTTTCTCGGCGTGTTCCTCGCCTATGGGCTGATGGGGCCGTTCGCGGCGCGGGTGAAGACCGTGGTCGAAGAGGACGGTCATTTCTACATGCTGATCCGTGAGGTGCTGGTCGCCAATCTGCACCGCCATCCGGCGAATATCTGCATCGAGGTCGGGCGGCAGAATACGCCCCATCACATGCGCCCCGATTTCGGCGATCTGGAGGAAGCGCTGCGTGCCCTCAAGCAGGAGGCGGCATGAGAGCCCTTGCGCTGATCATATGGGTCTTGCTGGCCGGGGGGGCCGCAGCTGAAACCGCCCGGGTCCGCGGCGGCGAGCATCGCGGTTTCACCCGCATCGTGATCGAGGCCGGCGCCCTGTCGGACTGGCGCTTCGGCCGCACGCCCGATGGCTATGAATTCCAGGCGGATGAAGCGGTCACCGGCTTCGATCTGAGCCAGGCATTCGACAAGATCCCCAGGAGCAGGGTCTCGGCGCTCTGGCGCGACCCGGACAGCGGCCGCCTGCGGCTGAAGATGCCCTGCACCTGCCATGCCATCGCCTTCGAGGTGCGCCCCGGCGCGGTGGCGATCGACGTGACGCCTGGCCCGGCGCCGGAAGGGTCTTCCTTTGAACTGGCGCTGGATGAGCCGCCCGCTCCGACAAAGGCGGTGACACCGCAGCCGGCATATGACTGGCTGGCGATCCGGCGGGAAAAGCCGGAGGTGCCCGCCCTTCCGGTCATCGTGGCGCCGGAGGCCACCACGGATCCGCTGCTCGATGCGCTTGTGCGTCAGATCAGCCGCGGCGTGGCCGAGGGGATTATCGGAATCGACGGGCTGCATCCGATGCCGGATCCCGCGCTTTCCTCGCTGGCCGAGAAGGGGGGGGTGCGGATCTCGAACGGCGAGATGCCGGGAATGAGCGTTGCCACTCCCGCCGTGCCCAGCCCCAATCTGACCGCCGGAGGCAAGCCCTGCCTGGCGGATCCGGCGCTGGATCTGGCGGCATGGCTGACGGATGCGCCGATCACCGGACAGATCGCCGATTCGCGCAAAGCGCTGCTGGCGGAATTCGACCGACCCGACCAGGATCAGGTGTTGAATGCGGTGCGGCTCCATCTCGCTGCGGGCCTCGGTGCCGAGGCGCGGCAACTTCTCGATCTGCTGGAGGAAGAGCAGCCCATTCTGCGCAGTCTCAGCTATCTGGCCGATCTCGATCCGCCGGCGCAAAACGCCTTTGCCGGGATGGAAAGCTGCGACACGGCGGCGGCGCTCTGGGCCGTGGTCGCGCAGGTGGCGGCGGGGCCCGCCGATCCGGCCATAGCGCATCTCTTCAACAATGCTGCGGTTTCGCGCAGTTTTTCGGCGCTGCCGTCCGGGTTGCGCCGTCATCTCGGCCCCCCGCTGGTCGGTTTCTACCTGTCCCTCGGCGACGAGACCACCGCGCGCCGTCTGCGGGACGCGATCCTGCGCGCACCGGGGGAGGCGGGACAGGAGGTCACCCTGATGGACGCCGGTCTGCAACTGGCCACCGGCGATCCGGCGCGCGCGGCCGCACTGGCGCAGGAGGTGCTTGAGGATCCGGGCGGGCGTGCGGCCGAGGCCGCGGTGCTGACCGCAGAGACCGCCTTCGCAGGCGCGCGCGTGGTGTCGCCCGCTCTTGCCGACCAGCTTGCGGCACTTGCAGGCGAATTCAGGGGAACGGGGCAGGAGGCCGCGATTCTGCGCGCCGAGATTCTCGCCGCCGCCATGAGCGGGGATTTCGCCCGTGCCTTTTCTTTGCTGAGCGCATCGCCGCAGACGGCGCCGGATCTCTGGCTGCTGGCGGCGGGGGATGCGCCTGACGATTTGTTCCTGACCGAAGCGCTGAATGCCGCAGTGGAGCTGCCGCAGGTCAGACCGGATACTGCTTTCGCCATCGCGGAAAGGCTGCATCGGGCCGGTTTTGCGGCGGAAGCCCTGGCCTGGCTTGGCCCGGTTTCTGCCGGGGATGACCCCGAACGGAGACTGCTGGCGGCAGAGGCGGCGCTCATCCTGCGCGATGCGCGCGGTGTGTTGTGGCTGCTGGCGGGGATGACCGATCCCGCGGCCAGGGATCTGATGGCGCGGGCGGCGCTGCAACTCGGCGATGCGGCGGGTGCGGCAGAGATTCTCGCAGGGGTGGGGGATGAAGCCGCAGTGCAGCGTGCCGAAATCCGGGCGGGCCGCTGGAGCGATCTGGCGGTGGCCGAAGTGCCTGCCTGGAGCGAGGCCGCCGCGCTCACCCTGCCGTCTGCTGCGTCGGCACCGGACGAGGGGCCGCTTGCCGAAGGTACCCGGCTGGTGAGCGAGGCCGGCGCGGCACGGGCGGCGATCGGATCGCTGCTGGCTGCGGTGGAATCGCCCGCACCGTAACCCTTTGGCAACCAGCGGCGGCGAAACTGGGGCGTGACCATCAGATTCGGGCGAAGCCCGGCCTCAGGCGAGACAGAATGTCAAAATCGCGCTTCCTTGTCCTTATGATATGCTGGCCTGTGCTTGCGCAGAACGTGCAGGCGGCCAGCCCGGCCGAACAGTGCCATCAGGCAATCACACTTGCGGCCGGACAGACGGAGGTGCCGCGGGAAATCCTGCTTGCGGTAGCGCTGACCGAAAGCGGCCGCGCAACGGCCCAGGGCCATCAACCATGGCCCTGGGCGCTGAACCAGGGTGGTGAGGGGTTCTGGTTCGCCAGCAAGGCCGATGCGCTCGACCATCTGAACGCGATGCTGGCCCAGGGGGTCAGCAATATCGACATCGGCTGTTTTCAGCTCAACTGGCGCTGGCATGGTGAGGCTTTCGCCTCGGTCGAGGCAATGATCGACCCGGGGCAAAACGCGGAATATGCGGCGCGCCACCTGTTGCGTCTTCGCCGACAGACCGGATCCTGGGAAAAGGCCGTCTCCGCCTATCACTCGGCCACGCCGGACCTGGCCGAGCGCTACATGGCACGGTTCATGCCGATCTATGCCGCCGTGCTGGATGGCGGTTCGGCGCCCGCAACACCTCTCGTCCCGGCCGGGCCGCGGGTGAACAGCTATCCGCTGCTTCAGGCCGGCGCCATGGCATCGGCAGGCTCGCTGGTCCCCGCCGCCGCCGGGCTGCGCCCGCTGTTCGGCGCACCATAGGACACCGGATGATGAAGCTCTCGGTTGCCAATCTGTTTCAGCCCACGGTGCTGCTGGCGCTCGCCCTGATGGCGGTGATCGGCATGATGATCCTGCCGGTGCCGCCGATGCTGCTCGACATCGGCCTCGCCGCCTCTTTCGCGCTGGCGATCCTGATGCTGACGGTCACGCTTTTCGTCGAGCGGCCACTGGATTTCTCGGCCTTCCCGACGATCCTGCTGGCCTCGCTGCTTTTGCGGCTGGCGATGAACGTATCTTCGACGCGGCTGATCATCAGCCAGGGTCATACCGGCACCTCGGCCGCCGGCCATGTGATCGAGGGCTTTGCCAGCTTCATCATGGGCGGCAATATCGTCATCGGTCTGGTGATCTTCGTCGTCATCCTGATCGTGAATTTCATCGTGATCACCAAGGGCGCCGGCCGGATGGCCGAGGTTGGGGCGCGTTTCGCGCTGGACGGGATGCCCGGCCGCCAGCTCGCCATCGATGCCGATCTCTCGGCGGGGGCGATCACCCATGACGAGGCGAAGAAGCGCCGCGAGTCGGAACTGGCCGAGACCACCTTCTTCGGCTCGCTCGACGGGGCGTCGAAATTCGTCAAGGGCGATGCGATCGCGGGGCTTCTGATCACCGCGCTGAACCTGGTGGTCGGTCTTGCGGTCGGGATCGGCCTGCATGACATGGACGTGAGCCGCGCGTTTTCGACCTATGCGATCCTGACGGTGGGCGACGGGCTCGTCAGTCAAATACCGGCGGTGATCATCTCGGTCGCGGCAGCGCTTCTGCTGGCGCGGGGCGGCTCGAAAGGTGCGGTCAACGTCAGCTTTTTCCAGCAGCTTGGCCGTTATCCCGCCGCCCTGGCCACGGTGGCGGGGCTGATGGCGCTGCTCGCGCTGCTTCCGGGGATGCCGTTCCTGCCCTTCATCGCCGGGGCTGCGATTCTCGGCGGCGTGGCGTGGATGGGGGTCCGCAAACCGCCAACGGATCCTCCCGCCCCGCGCGAGCCGGAAGCGGCGCCCGCCCGGCGTCATATCGGTGATGTGCTGGACTTCGACGAAATCCACATCGAATTCGCCCCAGATCTGGTCGATATGGCGCTCGATCCCGCGACCGGCCTTGACGGGCGGATCGCCAATATGCGCAATCACATCGCCTCGGGCTATGGGTTGATCCTGCCCGAGATCCGGCTGACCGATGAAGCGGCGCTGCTCCCAGGCCATTACCGCATCCGCATCCAGGGGGTCGAAAGGGTGGCCGACCAGTTGCGCCCCGACCGGGTGCTGGTGCTGTTGAGCGAGGGCGTCACCGCGCCCGAGGGCGAGGATGTGCGCGAGCCTGTCTACGGCGCGCCCGCCCGTTGGATCCGCCCCGGAATGCAGGAGGATGCGGTGCTGTCCGGCCTTACGGTGGTCTCGCCCGCCGAGGTGCTGGCAACGCATCTGCTGGAAGTGTTGAAGTCGAACCTTGCGCGGCTCTTGTCCCTGCGCGGGATGCGGCGCTTGCTCGATGAGTTCACTGATCTCTCGGACCGCGCCCGGGCCGAGGCCAACCGGCGTCTGCTCGACGATATGATCCCCGAAAAGGTGGCGCCGGACCTGTTGCATGCGGTGATGCGGCTTCTGCTGGAAGAGCGGGTCTCGATCCGCAATCTGCCGCTGATCCTTGAAGCGGTGGCCGAGGCGCGCGGTCTCGGCCCGCCCGAGGCGGTCTGCGAACATGTGCGCCAGCGGCTCGGCTTCCAGATCGTCGCCGAACACCGGCGCGAGGACGGCACTGTGCCCCTGATCCAACTGGCCCCGGAATGGGAGCGCACATTCCAGAGCCATCAGATCGACGGTGAACGCGGCCCGCGCGACGTGGCGCTGCCGCCGGATCTGTTCGCGAAACTCGCCAACGGCATCGCCGAACGCATCGCCCAGGTCGGCGAGAACGGCACGCTGCCGGCCATCGTCACCTCGGCCAGCCGGCGGCGCTTTCTGCGCACCGTGGTTCAGGCCCGCGGCTTGCAGACGCCGGTGCTGTCTTACGAGGAAATCGGGATGGAGAGCCGCCCGGCGCTGATGGGCCAGGTCGCGGCATGACCCCGCTGATCGCCCAGCTTACCGAACTGGCGCAACTGACCGAGGCCGCGATCTGGCAGGCGGCGCTGGTGTTTTTCCGCGTGGGCGCCGCGGTCGCGCTGCTGCCCGCGCTCGGCGAGCATTTCCTGCCGCAGAGGGTGAAGCTGGCGGCGGTGGTGATGCTGACGCTGATCGTTGCGCCCGCGGTGCCGGGCGCGACGCTTGCGGCGGTGGGGTTCGACGGCGCCGCGATCCTGACCGAAGTGCTGGCCGGGCTGTGTCTTGGCGTCGTGATGCGGCTGCTGATCCTCGGGTTGCAGACCGCCGGGACGCTGATCGCGCAATCGGTCTCGCTGGCGCAGATGTTCAGCGGCACCGGGCCCGAGCCGCAGCCGATCGTCTCGAACCTGCTGGTGCTGGCGGGGATCGTGCTGTTCTGCACGCTTGGCGGGCTGGCGCGCTCGGTCGAGCTGCTGGTCCTGTCCTATGATCTGCTGCCGTCCGGCAAGCTGCCCGATTCCGGTGCGCTCAGCCAATGGGGCCTTGCGCGGATCAGCCGGATCTTCGCGCTGGCCTTCACTTTGGCCGCGCCTTTCGTGATTGCGGCGCTGCTTTACAATCTGGCGCTGGGCGCGATCAACCGTGCCATGCCGGGGCTGATGGTGACTTTCATCGGCGCCCCGGCGCTGACGCTTGGCGGGCTGATCCTGCTGGCGCTGTTGTCGCCGTTCCTGTTGCAAAGCTGGCAGGATGCGGTTCTCGGTAGTTTCGCCGATCCGTTCGGAATCAGGTAGATGTCGGGCGAAGAAGAGGACAGCAAGCAGTTCGACCCCACGCCCCGCCGGCTGGAGAAAGCGCGCGAAGAGGGCGACGCGATCCGGTCCGAGGACATCCAGGCTGCGCTGGCGATCCTTGGTCTGCTGCTTGCGGCGGGGGTCATGGGATCCTGGGCGTTGCGTCGGTCGGGCGAGGCGGCGATGCTGTTCCTCGGCGGTGCCGACCGGCTCTCGCTTTCCGCGGGCGGGCCGGTGCTGCGGGCGGCGGTGGCGATGGCGGGGCCGGTGGTTCTTTTGCTGATGGCGCCCGCGGTGCTGATCGTCCTGTGGCTGATCGCCTCGCGCGGGCTGGTGTTTGCGCCGTCGAAACTGGCGCTGAAGCCCTCTCGCCTGTCGCTGATCGGCAATTTCAAACAGAAATTCGGCCGCGCCGGCCTGGTCGATTTTTTGAAGAAGACCGCGAAGCTGCTGCTGATCGCCGCGGCACTGACGCTGTTTCTGCAAAGCCGGGCCGACAGCCTGTTTCAGAGCCTGCGGCTGGAGCCCCGGCAGATCGTGCTCTTGCTCGGGCGGATGGTGTTCGGGTTCATGCTGGTGGTGATGGCGCTGAATGCGGTGATCGGGGCGCTGGATTTCCTCTGGCAGCGGTTGGAATTCCTGCGCCGCAACCGGATGACGCGCAAGGAAATGACCGACGAGATGAAGGACAGCGAGGGCGATCCGCATATGAAGGCGGACCGTCGCCGCCGCGCGCAGGAGATCGCAAACCGCCGGATGCTGGCAGATGTGCCTGGCGCCGACGTGGTGATCGTGAACCCCACCCATTACGCGGTGGCGCTGAAATGGGACCGTGCGAAGGGCCGGGCGCCGGTCTGCGTGGCGAAGGGTGTCGACGAGATCGCCGCCCGGATCCGCGAGGCGGCACAGGAGGCCGGGGTGCCGATCCGCCGTGACCCGCCGACGGCGCGGGCACTCTGGGCGGTGGTGGATCTGGGCGAGGAGATCCGGCCCGAACATTACGCTGCCGTGGCCGCCGCGATCCGCTTCGCCTCGGCCATGCGGCTCAAGGCACGGAAGGGCTGGCGATGAAGGACGAACGACTTGCCCGGCTGCGGCAGATGGCGGAGATGGTGCTGGAAACCCGCTCCGCCGAACTCGCCCGTGCCACCGCCCGGCGCGATGCCTTGCGCGAGCAGCTGACGGCGCTGGACCGCCTGCCGCCCGCAGGCGCGGATCTGGCGGCCTCGCAAAGCTGGTTTGCATTCGAGCAATGGGCCTCGGCCCGGCGGGCGGAGATCAACCTGAATCTCGCGGCACGCGAGGCCGAACGGCTTGGGCAATTGCAGGAAACCCGGCGCGCCTTCGGGCGCAGCCAGGTTCTGGGCAGGCTGAAGAAGGTCTGATCAGCTGTCCTGCCGGGCAATCTCGGTGATCAGCACGTCGCTGACCACATTGCCCATGATCAGTTTCGCCTGTTCCATCAGCGCACGGCGCAGCACCACCAGATTGGCGGCATCGGTGAAGGAGCCGCGGAAACCGCCGGTATTGGCGTGATCGAACATGACCTGAAGGAAGGCGTCGCGCAGTTTGGGCTCGCGGGCGAACACCTGTTCGGAATTGCCGGTGGCGATTTCCAGGCTGAGCGACATCGCAACCAGCGAGGCCACTCTTCCGCCCTCCAGCACCGGCACGATGAACTGATTGTTCAGTTTGACATATTCGACCAAAGCGGGATCGGGCACCGCCGGGGCGGCCCCGGCCGCCGGATCGGGCTCCTCAGCGGGCTTGCGCAACATCAGACCGGCGCCCGCGCCGGCGGCCAGCCCGATGATCGCGATCAGGAGAGGGAGGATCTTGCGCATCATGGTCAGAACGGCAGCAGGATGTCGCTGATCTGCTGCCCGTAGCGCGGCTGCTGCACTTCGGAAAGCTGGCCGCGCCCGCCATAGGATATCCGGGCTCCGGCGATCTTGTCATAGGTGATTTCGTTCTGGCGCGAGATGTCGTTGGGCCGGACATAGCCGGTGATGAGCAACTCGCGCAGTTCGTAATTCACCCGCACCTCCTGTTGGCCCTCGATCCTGAGCACGCCGTTCGGCAGTTCCTCGACCACGGTGGCGGCGATGCGCAGAGTCAGCTCTTCCGAGCGCGCGACCTTGCCATTGCCGGAGAAGGTGGAGGAGGATTTGCTGTCGACCGCCGTCGCCATGCTGGCGCCGTCTGGCAGTTTCTCGTCGAGCCGCTGCGGAATGCCCAGCATCTGCGGTATTCCCATGCTTTGCGATCCGCTGCGTGAGCGACCGCTGGAATTGGATATCTCGGCGCTGTCGTCGATTTCGATCACCACGGTCAGAATGTCGCCGCGCCGCGCCGCCCGGCGGTCGCCGAGCAGGGAATGCGAGCTCGCGGTCCAGAGCGAGGAGGCGTCGGTAGGGCCCGAAGGGTCGGCTACCTCGGGCATCGGGGTCGAATAGATGGCGTGATGCTGGTAGCTGCCTTCGAGCGGGCTGAATTCGGGTGCGCGCCCGACCTGGGAAAGGTTGCCGCAGGCGGCGAGGGCAAGGCCCGGCAGGAACAGAATCGGTCGCTTCACGGCAATTCTCCGACATGGATCAGGCCATCGGGGCCGATCAGCCCCGTGACCGTCGTTTTGGATTCGATGTTCATGACGCGGATCGTCTCGCCCGCTGCTCCGCGCGCGAGCGCCCGGCCCTCGGCCCGGATCACCAGCCCTCCGGCGCGATACTCCAGCGCCACCAGCGCGTTGCGCTCGACGAGAGCAGGAGGGCCCAGATCGCCTGTGCGTACCGGCCTGCCGGCATAGATCGCCCGCCGCGTCTCCTGCCCCACTGCGGCTTCGGTGCTGGTCAGCGCGCCTTCGATCACGGCGGCCGCCAGCATCAGATCGCCTTCGGCGATCACGGTCTGCGCCGGCAGGTTGCGCGCGGCGATCACGCTGTCGGCCTGTGCCGTCAGGGGCCAGCAGGCAAGGATCAGCGCCCGCCACATCAGCGCAGCTGCGTGGTTGCGCCGAGCATCTGATCGGCGGCGGTGATGACCTTGGCGTTCAGCTCGTAGCCGCGCTGCGCCTTGATCAGTTCGGTGATCTCACGCACCGCATCGACCGAGCTTTCCTCCAGATAGCCCTGGCGTAGGGTGCCGAGACCGTCCACGCCGGGGTCGTTGACGATCGGCGGGCCAGAGGCGGCGGTTTCCAGAAACAGGTTCGAGCCGATGGCTTCCAGCCCCTTGTCGTTGGTGAAATCGGTCAGGGTGAACTGGCCCAGTAATTCCGGCTCTACCCGGTCGCTGAAATAGGCCCAGACCTCGCCCGAGGCGTTGATCGCGATGGAACGCGCCTCGGAAGGGATGGTGATGCCGGGCACCACCGGATAGCCGTCCGAGGTGACGATCAGCCCGTCGGCCGAGCGCTTCAGCGCCCCGTCGCGGGTGTAGGCCGAACTGCCCGAGGGCAGAGTGACCTCAAGATAGCCGTTGCCGTCGATCGCCACGTCGAGATCGCCGTTGGTCATCGAAAGCGAGCCTTGCGCCAGCACGACAGACACCGACGAGGGCCGCACGCCGAGGCCGATCTGCACTCCGGTCGGCAGCACGGTGCCGTCGCTGGCCGAGACCGTGCCGGGCCGGGCGTATTGCTGGTAGTGGAGGTCGGCGAAATCCGCGCGCCGGGCGTTGTAGCCGTTCGTCGACATGTTCGCGAGGTTGTTCGAGACCACATCGACCTTCATCTGCTGGGCCGACATGCCCGTCGCGGCGATTTGCAGGGCTTTCATGATTATTGTCCCAATTACTGTCCCAGTGTCTGGATCACCTGGCGGGCGCGGTTGTCCTCGGCGTCGAGGAATTTCTGGCCCATCTCATAGGCGCGCTGCACTTCGATCATCCGGGCGATTTCCGCGACCGGATTGACGTTGCTTTCCTCAAGGAAGCCCTGCATCAGCCTGCTGCCTTCCGCGGGTTCGACCGCGCCGCCGTCGAAGAAGGTGCCGGACTGGTGGCGCAGGGCCAGCGGGTCGGCGGGCTGCCAGAGGCCGATCTGGCCGATCGCCTCGCCATTGGCAGAGATCGTGCCGTCCTCGCCGATGGCGATCTTCGCGCCCGGGGGCACGAAAACAGGGGCGCCGCCGGCGTCGAGCAGGCGAAAGCCCCCGGGCGTGACCAACTCGCCCTCGGCCGAGGGGGTGAAGCTGCCGGCGCGGGTCAGCCGCTCGCCCTGCGGCGTCTCGACGAGGAAAAATCCGTCACCCTGGATCGCCAGATCAAAGGCGCCGCCGGTCTGGGTCAGGCCCGCCTGGCTCAGATCGACCATCCGGGCGTTGCCATGGGCCATGGAGAGCGAGGGCTCGCGTTCCAGCCGGGCGACATGTTCGGAGAAGACCATCCCCTCGCGCCGGAAGCCGTTGGTGGAAAGGTTCGCGATGTTGTTGGCGACCATCTGCATCTCGCGCATCAGGCCCGACTGGCGGCTGAGTGCGACGTAACCGGCGGAATCCATTTCAGCCCCCCGCGATCATCGGGATCACAATATCCCCGTAGAAGGATGACAGCGTGGCGGTCATGAAGCTCATCGAAACCCAGAACACCGCCAGCATCGCCGCGACTTTGGGAACGAAAGTCAGCGTCATCTCCTGCACCGAGGTGAGCGCCTGGAAAAGGCCGATCACCACCCCGGTCACCAGCGCCACCATCAGAAGCGGCGCCGAGATCTTGACGGCGATCCAGAGCCCGTGGCGCATCACGTCGTAGAATGCGGCCTCGGTCATACCGGCATCCTCAGGATTTCCTGATAGGCCTCGACCACGCGGTCCCGGACGGTGGCGACGGTTTCGACCGCGAGCTGCGACGAGGACAGCGCCTCGACCAGCGCGTGGGGGTCCGCGCCGCCGGTCATGGCGGCGCGGGCTGTTTCTTCATGGCCGCGCAGGGCATCGGCGAAATTTTCGGCGAGTTTTCCGAAATTCACCCCGCCCGCTGCGGGTGCCGGCGCTGCGGCCGTTCTGGCCCGCGCATAGCTGTCTGCGGCAAAGGACGTGATCGCATCCATTCTGGTGTCTCCTATCGGCGCAGGATCTCGAACAGGCTTTGCGTCATCTGACGGGCCTGGTCGAAAAGTCTGAGATTGGCGTCGTAGCTTCGCTGCGCCTCGCGGGCGTCGGCGATTTCGATGATCAGATCGACGTTCGAGCCCCGGTAATGGCCAGTCTCGTCGGCCAGCGGATTGCCGGGGTCGTAGATCTGCGGCAGCTCGCTCTGGTCCAGCCGGACTGGGCCGGGGCGCACGAGTCCGGTTTCCATCGCCTGGTCGAAGCTGACGACCTTGCGGCGGTAGCCGGGTGTATCGGCATTGGCGATGTTTTCCGAGACATGGCGCAGGCGGCTGGCCTGGGCCTCCATCCCGGCGGCTGAAACGGCGAGCGAGGCGGTGAGTCCGTCCATGGCGCGCCCTTACCCGTTCTTGCCCAGCGAGGCGCGGATCACGCCCGAGGTGGCACGATAGATCGACAGGGCCATTTCGTGGTCCTGCCGGGCGGCGGCGGATTTCACCATCTCCATTTCCAGCGAGACATCGTTGCCGTTCGGTGCCTCGGCGCCGCCGCCGGCGATGATTTCGGGCGGTGTGCGCTCGCTTGTGGCGCCGATGTGGCCGGGTCGGGTGGCGCGCAGGCTGCCGCCGCTGTCGTAGACGCTTGCGAAATCCGCCACGTCGCGGGCGCGGTAGCCCGGTGTGTCGGCATTGGCGACATTCTGCGCGATGACGCCCATCCGGGCGCCGGCATGTGCGGCCAGCGACTGGGCCATTCTGGTCAGTTCGAGCTTTTCGAACATCGGGGCTTCTCCCTCGATCTGCTTCACCAAGGTTTAAGGGTGATTCCTTTAGAAAGGGTAATTGACGAACAAAGGGGGACCAGAATGGCCGTCGAATTCGAATCTTTGCGCGCAGAGATCGCCGCCGTGATGCCGGTGCGCGAGGTGGGGCGGGTGTCGGGAACCTCATGGGCCTCATTTTATATCAATGGCTTGCGCAGTGCGGCATTGGGCGACCGGGTGGTCGTGACGAGCGCCGCTGGCCCGTTGGGAGGCGAGGTGATCGCGATCTCTGATCAGGGCGCGAAGATTCTGCCCGAGGGCGAGACCGGAGGGTTGAGCATCGGCGACCGGGTGGAACTGGAGGGGGCGGCGACCATTGCGCCGGACGACAGCTGGCTCGGGCGGGTCGTCGATCCTCTGGGCCGGCCCCTGGACGGGCGGCCGCTTCTCTGTGGCGCAGCGCGACGGCCGATGACCGGGGCGCCGCCCGCGCCCGCGCGGCGTCGTGGTCTTGGTGCGCGGCTTTCCACCGGGGTGGCAGTGTTCGACACCATGCTGCCTTTGGTGCGCGGTCAGCGGATCGGGCTCTTTGCGGGCTCGGGCGTGGGGAAATCCTCGCTGCTGGCGAAATTCGCGCGCGGGGTGTCGGCCGATGTTACGGTGATCGCGCTTGTGGGCGAACGCGGGCGCGAACTGCGCGAGTTCACCCAGAAGGTGCTCGGGCCGGAGGGGCTGGCGCGTTCGGTGGTGGTCACCGCGACTTCGGACCAGTCGCCGCTGACCCGGCGGCGCTGTCTGCTCTCGGCCATGGCGGTGGCCGAACATTTCCGCGACCAGGGGCTGCACGTCCTGCTGCTGGTCGATTCGGTCACGCGTTTCGCCGAGGCGCATCGCGAAGTGGCGCTGGCCTCGGGCGAGGCGGCCTCGCTGCGCGGCTATCCGCCCTCGACCGCCCATGCACTGATGTCCTTGTGCGAGCGCGCCGGACCGGGAGCGGAAGGTGCGGGCGACATCACCGCGGTGTTTTCGGTGCTGGTCGCGGGTTCGGATATGGAAGAGCCGGTGGCCGATATCATCCGCGGCACGGTGGACGGCCATGTCGTCCTCAGCCGCGCCATCGCCGAACGGGGGCGCTATCCGGCGATCGATGTTTTGCGCTCGGTGTCGCGCAGCCTGCCCGCCGCCGCCAGCGCCGAGGAAAACGCACTGCTGACCGAAGCGAGGCGGCTGCTGAGCGCCTATGACCGCGCCGAGATGATGATCCAGGCAGGGCTCTACGTCGCGGGCAGCGATGCGCTGATCGACCGGGCGGTGAAGCTCTGGCCGGCGCTGGACGGTTTCCTGGCCGAAGAGGCCCCCGCCGGCGGTCCGGCTGCCAGTTTCGACCGGCTGCGGCTCTTGTTAAAAGGCTAGCGGCGGGCCAGAAGTTGCAGCGCCGATTGCGCCGGTGAGACCGAGGCGGTGGAGAGCGAATCGCGCACCAGATAGTTGCGCACCAGCTTTTCCATCTTGCCGCTGTCGGTGAACTGGCTGAAGGAGGCCGAGCCGAACAGACTCTGCGCCCGTGATTTCAGCACTTTCAGCTGCTGATCGATGTCGAGCCGGCCGAAACCCGAGGGCAGGCCGAAGGCGCTCTCGAACACCTGGCGCAGGGGTTTGTTGCCCATCACGGTGAACCATTTGGCATTCTCGCTGGCCGAAGAGCCGGCCAGCGCCGCGATCTCGCGCTCGGCGTTCAATGCGAGCCGGAACGAGGAATTCCGCTCGCCCACCGCGCTTTCGAACTGGCGTGCATAATATTGGTCGATCATCGCATTGGCGAAGCCGTCCTCCAGCGTAGCCGGAACTTGGGTTCCGTCGAGGCCGAGCGCGCGGGCGAAGGCGTAATAGCGTTTATCGGCCAGCCGGTTGGCCAGCGCGTCGGACGAGGAAACCCCGTCCGACAGCACCTTTTTGATGAAGGCTTTGGCGTTGAGGTCTTCCTCCAGGCCGAAGGCGGTCAATGCGACTTTCAGCAGGCTGCGGTCCGCGACCAGATCTCCGGCGCTGGTGACGGTGCCGATGTTGCGGCGGAAATACTCCGCCTCGCGCTGGTTGACGACCGAGGCGCGATGCGCCTGCTGCTGGGCCGGCAGCGTCTTTTTCAGAAGCAGCCAGCCCGTATAGCCCTCGGCCGGAATGACCGGGGCAAAGCTCATGCCCGGCCCGCCGCCATCAGCCGGGTCTCGCGCGGCAGCAGTCCGCGCAGCGCCTTCAGCACCTGGTAATGCTGCTCCTCGATCACCGCGGTGCCGGCCTGGGCGAGCAGCCGGCGGCTGTCGTGATCGGTCAGCACCTGGCTGAGCTGCTCGATGCCGCGCAGCAGTTGCCCGCGGGTCTCGGCCGGTTCGGCATCGCCCGAAAGCACCAGCTGGGCGATATAGCAGACCCGGCGCACGGGCGTATTGGCCTCTTCCGGGTGCAGCGCATCGCGCAGCCGCAGGATATTGGCGTTCGGCGTCATCACCGCCAGCCGCGAGCGCTTGTCGCCGTTCTCGATCACCGCACCGTTGATCAGCACCCGCTCATGCGGGCCGAGTTTCAGGACGAGGCCGCTCATGTCGCGGCTCCGTCGCCGCGCAAGCCTTTCAGAACGGCCTTGTTAATGTCGATCAGAACTTCGGCATCCGCGGCGTTCTGGCGGATCTTGCGGCTGTGATCGGCGGTGAAGCGGTAGAGATAGAACAGCCGCGCGCGCAGAGCGGCGGGCAGGCCATTGCCGGGTTCGGCCACGTCTGCGGCAAGAGTGGACCAGAGCCTCTCGTTGCGGAAGACCGCTTCGAGCAAGCCGGTAAAATCCTGATCGCGGCGGGCGTTCGCGGCTACCAGTTGCTGGGTGATGCGGGCGATCACCTCGTATTCGGCGGCGCGCGCGGTGCGGATCGGCGCGGCGGGCCGGGCGTAGGCGATACTGGAATGGTGGGTCATTCTGACTTGTTCCGATGCTGAAAGCGGTTAAAGCCGGTCGGGCCGGGGGCCGATGCCCCCGGCCCGGGCGGATTAGCGGAACAATGCCAGCAGGTTCTGCGGCTGCTGGTTGGCGATCGACAGCGCCTGGATCCCCAACTGCTGCTGCACCTGAAGCGCCTGGAGACGGGCCGAGGCTTCCTCCATATCGGCATCGACCAGGGTGCCGATCCCGGCGGTCAGCGCATCCGTCAGAGAGGTGACGAAACTGGCCTGAATGTCGATCCTGCCCTGGGCCGAGCCGAATTCGGCCGCCGCATCGATGGCGCGCGAGATCATCGATTCGATGTTCTCAAGCGCCGAGCGCGCCGATTCTTTCGTGGTCACGTCCAGCGAGTCGAGGCCGAACATGCCGCCCGAGGCGGTGCCGCCGCTGTAGCCGCTGACGGTCACGGCGCGCGAGGTCACGGCCGCATCGTCCTTGACGCCACTGAAATCGACCTTCAGCTCCCATTTGCTGCTGGTGTCGTTGAAGGCGACGCGGGTGCTGATCCCCTCGACCTTGCCCGAGTCGATGGCGATCTTCAGGCCGCGGGCGACATCCTCCATCGTCTCGCCCTTGCCGGCGACATAGCTGTAGGCCTTGCCGTCGATGCTGAGCGAATAGCCGTCGCCTTCGTTCACATTGGCGGCGTTGGAGAATTCGATCTTCTCTGCGCGTTCGGCAATCTTTCCCGAAGCTCCGGCGACATGGCTGGGATCGGCGCTGAGCGCGGTGACCTGCGCGGTGCCGCCCGAAGCCGCCGCCGCGACATTCACATCCTCGAACGCATTGGCCGAGGTGATGGTGATGACGCCGCCCGCTCCGGCCGCCGCGCTGACACCCTGGATGCCGAGGCCGTTGATCGCGCCCGACAGCGCCGCGGCGATGTCGTCGACCGTATCGCCGGTCTGCCAGGCGTAGGAGACCTGGGCGCCGTTGATGGTCACATCCGCGGTGTTTCCGGCCGCGAAAGTGCCGGCGATGGTGACGGTGGCGTTGTTGCCGGCCTTGCTTACCGTGGTCGGCGTGCCGCCCGGCACCGGGGTTGCCCCGGCAAACTGGACGTTGCTGTTGAGCGAGACGCCATCGGCACCGCTGCCCATCACCCCGGCCTTCGTGCTCATGTCCTGGCGTGCGACAGTGATATCCGAGGTGGTCACGCCGGCATCCGAACGGTCGAGCGACGAGAGGAACTTCACATCCTCGGTGCCCGAGATCAGGTTCAGCCCGCTGAACTGTGCTGCGCCGACAATGCCAGCGATCTGATCGCGCAGCGCGTTGATATCGGTTTGCAGCTTCTCGCGCGGGACGTTTTCGCCTTGGGCGGTGACGATCTTCTCCTTCATATCGGACAGCAGGCCCTGGATCTTCTCGGACGCCTCTCGCGCCACGGTGAGGGTCGAGGAGCCGAGCGAGAGGCTGTCGGAGATGCCCTTGAAGCCCTTAACGTCCGATTCCATCACCTTCGAGATCGACCAGACCGCGGCATTGTCGCGCGCGGTGGCCACGGATTTCCCGGTGGAAATCTCGGACTGGACCTTGGTCAGGTTGGTGTTGATGGATTTCATGGTCTGAAGGGCGACCATGGCGCTGGTATTCGTCAGGATGGACGACATCTGTCTTTCCTTTTGCTGCCCGGGTGCTTTGCACAGGGTCAGAAGTGCCACCCGGATCGGGGGCTGTTCCGGCTTTCTCGCCGTTGCCGGGGATTTGGACCCGCAGCGCCATCCCCGTATCGGGATGCCTGGTCAGATTCCCTTCCAAGGCTTAGAAATCCGTTAAGTGCCACCCGTCCCCTTCGTCCGAATGCCGCGGATTTTCACCAAATTCGCTTCACACGCGCCGCGGCGTTGCGGAAGGCTGGGCCGCTATCGTGCCGCGCCGTCCGCTTGCATCGTAAGTGGTCAGCGTCTCCTGGCGGCGCAGTCTTTGCCGCGCGGCGGCGATGCCGCGGGCAGCCGCTTCGATCAGCCCGGCGTTCTCGCCCGCCATGACCTGCAACCGGCGCAGCGTCTCGGGCCCGCCGCTCAGCGGTGCATCCAGAATCTCTCCGGTGCGCAGGGCCAGAAGGTCGAGGGCCGCGAAATCACCTGCCAGCAGCGCGGCGCGGGTCTCGGCCAGCACGTTTTCCAGGGGGCCGCTCATTCCTGCCCCCCGCCCATGGCGCGGAACAACTGTTCCGCCAGCCCGATTCCGCCGCGTTCGACCATCAGCTTCGCCTGTTCCGCACGCAGGAACGAGCCGAACTGATCCTCGCCGATACCGCCGCCGAAGCTCTCCGGCGCGGCGCCCAGCCCGCCGTGCCCCAGCATTTCGGCCAGAAACGCCGCTTCGAGATCGCGCGCTTTCTGCATGAGGGCCTTGTCGCCGGCCGTTGCGGGCAGCGGCAGCCCGCCAGTCGCTGTAATGGGTGTCATTCATCTGCCTCGTCGATCTGCGGATTTTCGGGACTATGCCGGGAGCTGGTAAAGAAGCGGTAACCAGATGAGGGTTAGATAGGCGGCATCCATCAGCGATGCGTGACCCATGCAGTCCCTACAGATCAGCCCGGCTCCGACTTTCGCCCTGCCGTCCCGTGGTGGGGCTGGGCAGGAAAATCTTTCCGATGAAACCGAAGTGGATATCCCCTGCTTTACGCTCGGGGAGGAGGAGGTAACGGCAACGATCCCCCCGGAATTTCCGCCCGGGGATGCCTTGTTCGGGGTGCCGGTGGCGACCGTATCTGTGCTGACCCACATGCAGATGCCGGAAGCCAGCCCGACGGAGGAGGTTCTGCCAGCCCGGGCTGCTGCAAGTGACGCTCTAGCCGAGGCGGAGACTGACGCGGATCTGGTCACGATCCCTGCCGATGGGATGGTGCCGCCCGTTCCGCTGGCTGCCCTGCCGTTACCGTCTGATTCTGCGGAGGAGGAGCCCGCCTCCTTCATGGGGATTGATGATCCGGCAGATCCCGAAAAGGTTGCGGCGCCCACAATCATGCCTCACCCGGGAATGCCGCTCTTCGCCCCCCATCCCGGGCAGGAAGCGCCTGTCGTCGGCGACAGATCGGTGGGCAGAGAGACGGAGATTGCCGAAGCGCGAGCATCGGTGCCGGAGGTTCACAGCGCGAATACCGCATATGCAGAGACTGTTTCACGCACTCCGTTGCCCGATTCGGGCGATGAGGCGGCCGAAGCTCTGCCGCATGTCGAACGGATCGCGTCGCCGGCTTCCGCCGTGCCGGGGGAGGCGCCTGAGGCCGCGGTGCCAACCCCGCGCGACGACTGGCGGATGGCCCGGAGTGAGATGGCTTTGCGGTTCCGCGCCGGGCTCTTGCCGCTGCCGTTCATCCTCGGCACGCCGCCCGATTCGCCGATTGTTTTGCCGGATGCGGCTTCTGATACGGCGGCGACCGGATTGCCGCCCGGGCCGGCCCCCGGCATCGGGCCGCCGATCCTGGCAGCCCCGCTCCCGGACGCCGCAACCTTGCCTGATCGCGCACCGCCTCCGCAGGCTGGTGTGGTGGCTTTCATGTCGGTGACATCCTCGACGACGGAAGGAATCGCTCTGCCTGAAGGCATGAACGCGATTGCCGTTTCCGAAGAGGTGATTGCGGTTTCACCAGCACCAGCACCAGCACCAGCACCATCCGTTTCGGCTCTGGCATTTCCACCTGAGGGGACTGCGGCTGCTCCGGCGCCTGACACGGCCCGGGCAATGGCGGATCTGGACATGGCCGCTCTGCCGCAACCTGCGCGGGATAACAACCGGGCCGTAACGGTGGTGCCGTCGGTCGGCGGTACGGCGGGTGATTCCACGACGGTCGGGGACGGCGAGACTTTGAAGGGCGCCGAGCCCGGCAGCCAGGACCTGCCGCCCGGTCGCCCCGTGCCCGAAGCCGCCCCCGAGAGAACGCGTTCGCCTGTCCTGGCCCCCGGCGACGGGTTCAGTTCTGCGCAGGCCCTTGCCGTTCCCGCGGATGAGGCCGTTTTCACCGCGGCGATTCCGCCCCCGGCGACGGCTCATCCTGACCCTGCGCTTCCGCCGATCGCGAATCGTCCGCTGCCGGCAACCCTGCCGGTGCAGATCGCCCATGCGGCGGTTTCCGCGGAAGGGCCGGTGACGGAACTGCGTCTTTCGCCCGAAGAGCTTGGTTCGGTCAGGATCGAACTGGTGACCGAAGGCGAGAAGGTTTCCGTCACTATTCTGGCGGAACGGCCCGAGACGCTCGATCTGATGCGCCGCCACGCCGACCGGCTGGCGGCGGAACTGCGCACGGCGGGGTTCTCGCAGCTGGATCTGGGCTTCGGCCAGGGCGGGGCGGGCGAAACCGGCAGCCGGGCGGAAGCGGGCGGCCGGATCTTTCATGGAAATACTGCCGACAGCCCCGGTCCGGTGCCCGTCGCGGCCCCGCGCCCGATGGCGGGCAGCAATCTTTACCTTCGTCTCTGAGGTTTCCCCATGCAGGTCAATACAACCGGCAATGCCTGGTCCAGCAATACCCCCACCGTCAGCCAGGGCGGCGCCAGCGCGCTGACCTCTGATTTCACCACCTTTCTCAAGATGCTGACGGTCCAGATGCAGAATCAGGATCCGCTCAATCCGATGGAGGCCACCGATTTCTCGGTTCAGCTTGCGACGTTTTCGGGCGTGGAACAGCAGGTGCAGACCAATCAGCTGCTGAATGCGATGGCCGGGCAGTTCTCGCTGATGGGTATGGCGCAACTGGCCGGCTGGGTCGGGCAGGAGGCGCGGGCGGCGGCTGATGTGGTCTGGTATGGTGGCAGCCCGGTCACGCTCTCGCCCAATCCGGTGGCGACGGCGGATCGTGCGGTACTGACCGTTCATGACTCAAAGGGCAATCTGGTGGCGCGTGAGGATCTTCCGGTCAGTGCCGAGCCATATCAATGGTTTGGCGCCGATTCCCAGGGCGATCGCCTGCCCGATGGCCGTTACGTTCTGACGCTGGAAAGCTGGCGGGGCGATGAACTGCTCGCGGAGGATCCGGTCGAATATTACGGCAGGGTGGTCGAGGCTCGCGGCGGCACCAGCGGCGCGATTCTGGTGTTCGAGGGCGGGATCGAAGTTCCCGCCAGCCAGATCACCGCCCTGCGGATGGCGGGCGGCTAGAGCATGTGTGCCAGCAGCAAAGCCAGCCCCAGAGTGGTCGCGGTCATCGCGCAGGACAACAGCACCACTGCCCCCCAGCCGAAACCGCGGGGCTGACGCGGATGCTGGCGGTGTTGCTCCAGAGACTGCAACTGCGCCTCGGCCAGCGCGGGCAGTTTCGGCAGGAACCGCGACAGCACGCGCGAGGTGCGCCAGAGGTCGCGCAGCATGGCTTTGGGGCCGATATTGGTGCGGATATAGCCCTCGACCACCGGGCGGGCGACCTCCCACATGTTCAGATGCGGGTCGAGGCTGCGGGCGACGCCTTCGACCACCACCATGGTGCGCTGCAACAGGATCAGTTCGGTCCGGGTCTCCATCCCGAAGCGCTCGGTCACCTCGAAAAGGTAAGCCAACAGCCGCGCCATCGAGATCCGGCTGGCCTCCATGCCGAAGATCGGCTCTCCGACGGCGCGCAGGGCACGGGCGAATTCGTCGATGTCGCGGTCGGCGGGAACGTAGCCCGCCTCGAAATGCACCTCGGCGATGCGGCGGTAGTCCTTACGGATGAAGCCCATCAGAATCTCGGCATAGACCCGGCGGGTATATTCGTCGATCCGGCCCATGATGCCGAAATCATAGACGATGAGATCGCCGTTCGGCGCCACCTTGAGGTTGCCCTGGTGCATGTCGGCATGGAAGAAACCGTCGCGCAGGGCATGCGACAGGAACAGCGTCAGCACCCGGCGCCCCAGCTCCGCGCGGTCGATTCCGGCGGCGTCGATGGCCGCGATCTCGTTCAGCCCGATACCTTCGGCCCAGCCGATGGTCAGCACCGCGCGGCCCGACAGATCCCACCAGGGGCGCGGCACGACCAGCTTTTCGTCCTTCGCGGTGTTCTCGGCAAATTCCGCAGCCTCGGCGCATTCCAGCCGCAGGTCCAGTTCGCCCTGCACCACGCCGTCGAAATGGGCGACGACATCGGTCGGCCGCAGCCGGCGCGAGAACGGGGCCAGCCGCTCGATCCATGTCGCGGCGTAGTAAAAGGCGTCGATGTCGCGGCGGAAAGCCCGCTCGATCCCCGGGCGCAGCACCTTGACCGCCACTTCCTCGCCGGTGCCTTTCAGCCGCGCGTAATGGACCTGGGCGATCGAAGCCGCCGCCACCGGCTCGGAGAATTCGGAAAACAGCGCATCGGTGTCTTCGCCCAGTTCCGCCGCGATGGTGGCGCGGGCCGCGGCGACCGGAAAGGGTGGCAGCTTGTCCTGAAGATATTTGAGCTGCTCTGAAAGCTCCGGCCCGACGATATCGGGTCGGGTCGAGAGAATCTGGCCGAATTTGATATAGGCCGGGCCGAGCGCGGTGATCGCCCTCGTCACCGGCGGCAGGCTGGGGTCGCCCTTCAGGCCCAGCCATTTGAACGGCCAGCCCAAAAGCCGCGCCGCGAAACGCAGCCGGGGCGAGACCTCCATCGCCTCAAGCGCGACGGTCATCGCGCCGGTGCGCTCGAAAGTGGCGCCGGTGCGGATCAGCCGCCAGATGTTATGCGGTCCGCGCATCTCAGATCTTCCAGCCAGAATGCAGCGCCGCGATCCCCATCGAGAGATTGCGATATTTCACCTGGGCGAAACCGGCCTGGCGGATCAGGGTGGCGAAGGCCTCCTGATCGGGGAATTTCCGGATCGACTCGACCAGATATTGATAGGAGTCGCGGTCCCCCGTCACGATCTGGCCCATGGCGGGGATGACGTTGAAGGAATAGAGGTCATAGGCCTTCTGCATCAGATCGTTGGGGATATGGCTGAATTCCAGCACCATCAGCCGCCCGCCGGGCCGCAGCACGCGATACGCTTCGGAAAGCGCATCGGCGATCCGGGTCACGTTGCGGATACCGAAGCTGATCGTATAGCTGTCGAACGCGCCCGAGGGGAAGGGCAGCGCCATCGCATCGCCCACCACCCAGTCGAGATGATCCGACAGGCTGTCGGCCTCGGCGCGCTTGCGGCCCGCGACCAGCATCCCTTCGGTCATGTCGCAGACCACGGCGCTGGCGCCCGGCGCGCGTTTCAGGAATCGGAAGGCCACGTCGCCGGTGCCGCCCGCCACGTCCAGCAGCCGCTGACCGGGGCGCGGCGCCAGCCAGTCCATCATCGCATCCTTCCAGATCCGGTGGACGCCGGCCGACATCAGATCGTTCATCACATCGTATTTCGAGGCGACCGAGGAGAACACGCCATGGACCAGCCCGGCTTTTTCCTCTTCCGGCACGTCGCGAAAGCCGAAATGCGTGGTCTTGCCCGGATCGTTCATCGTCAGCGCCTCGCGAAACCCGCCCTCAGAGGGGTACATTGGGGATATAGCCCATGCGCGGCGGGAGAAACCAGCCATCCCTTTGCAGGTGCGACCATCTACAGCCGGGCGGCGCGGCATAGCCCTTGGCCCCGGCGGCGGCGCGGCTTAGGTTCGGCGGGTCGTCCGAGGGGGATCCGCCATGCCAGAACTGCCCGAAGTGGAAACCGTCCGGCGCGGGCTGGAGCCGGTGCTGACCGGCGGCAGGATCCTCTCGGCCCGGGTCAACCGCGAGGGTCTGCGCTGGCCGTTTCCCGAGGGCATGGCCGACCGGCTGACCGGCGCGCGGGTCGATGCGCTCAGACGGCGGTCGAAATACATCCTCGCCGATCTTTCGACCGGCGAGACGCTGCTGATCCATCTGGGCATGTCGGGGCGGATGCTGATCTCGGGCGCGCAGCTCGGCGGGTTCCACCACGACCATCCGGCGCCCGCGAAACACGACCATGTGGTGCTGGAGGTCGAGGGAGGCGCGCGCGTCACCTTCAACGACGCGCGGCGCTTCGGGGCGATGGATCTGATGCCTACCGCGACCGCCGGGGCGCATCCGCTGCTCGCGGTGCTGGGGCCCGAGCCTTTGGGCAACGCTTTCGACGGCGACTATCTGGCGGCGCGGCTGAAGGGGCGCAGGACGCCGGTGAAGGCGGCGCTGCTCGATCAGCATATCGTCGCGGGGCTGGGGAACATCTATGTCTGCGAGGTGCTCTGGCGCGCGCATATCGCGCCGGCGCGGCTGGCGGGCGACCTGAGCCCCGACGAGGCCGCCGGCCTTGTGCCGCTGATCCGCGAGGTTCTGACCGAGGCGATCGACGCCGGCGGCTCTTCGCTGAAGGATTACCGCCAGGCCGACGGCGAACTCGGCTATTTCCAGCATTCCTTCCGGGTCTACGACCGCGAGGGGCAGAACTGCCTCGCCCCGGGCTGCACCGGAACCGTCGCGCGCATCGTCCAGAGCGGGCGGTCCTCGTTCTTCTGTCCGCATTGCCAGGGCTGAGCGGCGCGCTTGCCTTCGCGGCCCCAGGTGGTAGGAGTCGCGGCAAAGTGAAAACCGGAGATCCGCGATGGCCTATCAGAACCTGATCGTCGAGATCGAGGATTACACCTGCCTGATCCGCCTGAACCGGCCCGATGCGCTGAATGCGCTGAACTCGGCGCTGATGGCGGAACTGGCGGCGGCGGTGACCGCGGCCGACCGCAACGACAAGGTGCGCTGCATCGTCATCACCGGCAGCGAAAAGGCCTTCGCCGCCGGGGCCGACGTGAAGGAAATGGCGACCAAAGGCTTCGCCGATGTCTTCTTCGACAATCTTTTCGGCCCCGAGGCCGAGGCGATCGCCCGCTGCCGCAAGCCGGTGATCGCCGCCGTGGCGGGCTACTGCCTTGGCGGTGGCTGCGAGCTGGCGATGATCTGCGACTTCATCCTGGCCGCCGATACCGCGAAATTCGGCCAGCCCGAGATCAATCTGGGCATCAGCGCCGGGATGGGCGGCACGCAGCGGCTGACCCGTTGCGTCGGCAAGTCGAAGTCGATGGACATGCATCTGACCGGCCGTTTCATGGACGCGGTCGAGGCCGAGCGCGCGGGCCTCGTCAGCCGGGTCTTCCCGGCGAAATCGCTGCTGGAAGAGGCGATGAAGATCGCCGCGAAGATCACCGAGAAATCCACGATCACCGCGATGATCGTGAAAGAGGCGGTCAACCGCGCGCAGGAGACCACGCTCGCCGAAGGGCTGCTGTTCGAGCGGCGGATGTTCCACGCCGCCTTTGCGACCGAGGATCAGAAGGAGGGCATGGCGGCTTTCCTCGAAAAGCGCACGCCGCAGTTCCGCGACCGCTGATTCCCGTTTGCAACCGGGGGGGCTTTGCTGTAATGGCCCGCCCTACATGCGCGTGGGCCCGCTTAGGCATTGATGATTCCCGTCCTTTGGGCCGTTCCGGTCCTGTGGCGGGGCCTTCGGACTTTCGTGCGACCGATATCGAGAGATCCGAAGGAAGAGCCCCATGGCCAATACCGAACAGTCCAAGAAACGCGCCCGCCAGGCGGATGCCCGTTACGCCGTCAACAAAGCCCGCCGCTCGCGTATCCGCACCTTCCTGCGCCGCGTCGAAGAAGCCATCGCCTCGGGCGATCAGGCTGTCGCGGCCGATGCCCTGAAATCCGCCCAGCCCGAACTGGCCCGCGGCGTGACCAAGGGCGTTCTGCACAAGAACACCGTCGCGCGCAAAATGTCGCGCCTCGCGTCGCGGGTCAAAGCGCTGGCCGCCAAGGCCTGATCAGGCTTTCGCCCGAATCGAAAAGGCGCGGTCCGCGAGGGCCGCGCCTTTTCGATTCTGTGCAATGATTCTGTTTCTACGGAGGCAAGATTTTGCCGTGACGCAGGGGTATTCAGGCGGCCCCGTTGCGGTTTTGCCGATGCTGCGGGATTCGCCTGGCCGGACTCTGTGTCAAGCAAGTTGTTCGGTTGCAGAGCCTGCGGGCGGCTTGCTAGCTTGTCGCTGCGATTCACTTCGTCTTGGGGGACATGGTGTTGTCGCGAACCGTGATGAACAGGCGACGCTTTGGGCTGCCAGCCAGAACAGATCGCTGATTACGGTTTGTGAACAATGGGATAGAGGCCGATGCCCTGCATCGGAAAACTGTCTTTGATCAGAGTCGGGGTGTATTTCAGCCTCCCGGCCCACCACCTGTTTCCCCTGATCTCGGGGGCGCTCCCGAAGCCCGTTGCACCCGTTGCGGCGGCGGTTTCGGCTGGGTCACGGATCGCGGTTTATGGCCGCCTGCGCAACCCGCGGGGCGGCCCGGAATAAAGGCAGGTCTGGGTAGAATGACGAACGAAACATGGGGCCAGATTCGGGAAGGCCTTATCAACCGGGTTGGCCGGAACAATTACACCACCTGGATCGAGCCGCTGAAACTGTCGCAACTGCGCAATGGCGTGGCTTTGTTCGAAGTGCCCACCAGCTTCTTCGGCGACTGGGTGCAGCGCAACTACGCCGACCACATCCGCAACCATCTGGTGACCTCGGGCGCCCCGGTCGAGCGACTGGAGTTCCTTGTCGGCGCCGAGAATGGCGCGGTGCGCTCCGTGGCGGCGAAACCCACCGCGGCTCCGCGGGCTCCGGTCCGGGCCCGTGCCGCGGCGGAGGATGATCTGCCCGGCGCGCCGCTGGATGCGCGCTTCACTTTCGACAGCTTCGTCGTCGGCAAGCCGAACGAACTGGCCCATGCCGCCGCCCGCCGGGTGGCCGAGGGCGGGCCGGTTACCTTTAATCCGCTGTTCCTTTACGGCGGTGTAGGGCTCGGCAAGACCCACCTGATGCATGCTATCGCGCATGAGCTGCGCGAGCGTCAGCCCGAGTTGCGGGTGCTGTATCTCTCGGCCGAGCAGTTCATGTACCGCTTCATCCAGGCCCTGCGCGACAAGCAGGTGATGGATTTCAAATCGCTGTTCCGCTCGGTCGATGTGCTGATGGTGGATGACGTGCAGTTCATCGCCGGGAAAGACAGCACTCAGGAAGAATTCTTCCACACCTTCAACGCGCTGGTGGATCAGAACAAGCAGATCATCATTTCGGCCGATCGCGCGCCGGGCGAGATCAGGGATCTGGAGGACCGGATCAAATCGCGGCTGCAATGCGGGCTGGTGGTCGATCTGCATCCGACCGATTACGAATTGCGCCTCGGCATCCTGCAACAGAAGGCCGAATTCTACCGCGGCCAGTATCGCGGGCTGACGATCAGTCAGGGCGTGCTGGAATTCCTCGCCCATCGCATCACCACCAACGTCCGGGTGCTGGAAGGCGCGCTGACCCGCCTGTTCGCCTTCGCCTCGCTGGTCGGGCGCGAGATCACGCTGGATCTGGCGCAGGACTGCCTCGCCGACATTCTGCGCGCCTCGGATCGCAAGCTGACCATCGAAGAGATCCAGCGCAAGGTGGCCGAACATTACAATGTGCGGCTTTCCGATCTGATCGGGCCGAAGCGGCTGCGCACCATCGCCCGACCGCGCCAGGTGGCGATGTATCTGGCCAAGCAGCTGACCGCGCGTTCGCTGCCCGAGATCGGGCGCCGGTTCGGCGGCCGCGACCATACCACGATCATGCACGGGGTGCGGAAAATCGAGGAACTGGCGGCCACCGACAGCCAGCTTGCCGACGATCTGCAACTGCTCAAGCGGTTGTTGCAGGGCTGACGGCAAATTTCTTCGAAGAAATTTGCAAAACTTTTCGAAAAGTTTTGCTGTTTCCCTCCGGCAACGGCTCGGCCTTGACGGCCCGCGGAAACCTTCGCAAAGTCGTGAAAATGCGATAAGCCGGCCTTGGCCGGCCTGTCTGGTGCGCCCTGATCCCGTCGGGCAAAGGATGGGGCTAGAGGATTGGAAGAATGAAACTCTCGATCGAACGCGGCACGCTTCTGAAGGCGCTGGCTCAGGCTCAATCCGTGGTGGAGCGCCGCAACACGATCCCGATCCTCGCCAATGTGCTGATCGAGGCCGAGGGCGCGCAGGTTTCCTTCCGGGCGACCGATCTGGATATCGAGGTGGTCGACCGGGCCGATGCCATGGTGGAACGCGCCGGGGCGACCACGGTTTCGGCGATCATGCTGCATGAGATCGTGCGCAAACTGCCCGACGGCGCGCTGGTGAATCTCTCCGAGGATGGCGCCTCGGGGCGGCTGACGATCACCGCGGGGCGCTCGACCTTCAGCCTGGCGACGCTGCCGAAGGAAGATTTCCCGGTGATGGCCTCGTCGGAATATGCGACGAATTTTTCTGCCCCGGCGGCCGATCTGCGCAGGTTGTTCGACAAGGCGAAATTCGCGATTTCCACCGAGGAGACCCGTTATTATCTGAACGGCGTCTATCTGCATGTGTCGACATCCGAGGACGGCCCGGTCCTGCGCGCGGTGGCGACCGACGGGCACCGGCTGGCGCGGATCGACGCGGCCCTGCCCGGCGGGGCCGAGGCGATGCCGGGCGTGATCGTGCCGCGCAAGACGGTGAACGAGTTGCGTAAGCTGCTCGACGACGACGAGGCGAAGATCGCGGTTTCGGTGTCGGAGACCAAGATCCGGTTCGCCACGCCCGCGATCACGCTGACCTCGAAAGTGATCGACGGCACTTTCCCCGATTACACCCGGGTCATTCCGCAGCACAACACCCGGCGGCTGGAGGTGGATGCCAGCGAATTCGCGCGCGCGGTGGACCGCGTGGCGACGGTTTCCTCGGAGCGGTCGCGGGCGGTGAAGCTGAGCCTTGACGAGGACCGGCTGGTCCTGTCGGTCAACGCCCCGGATTCGGGCGCGGCCGAGGAAGAGCTGGCGGTGGCCTATGGCGACGAGCGGCTGGAGATCGGTTTCAACGCCAAATATCTGCTGGAGATCGCCAGCCAGGTCGATCGCGAGAATGCGGTCTTTCTGTTCAATTCCTCGGGCGATCCGACGCTGATGCGCGAGGGGAACGACACCTCGGCGGTCTATGTCGTGATGCCGATGCGCGTGTGACCGGCCCCGGGGCCTTGCCCCGGACCCCAGGATATTTAGAGACAGAAAATGGGGGCGGGCCGTGAGCGGGCTGTGTGTGACCTCGCTGAGCCTGTCGCATTTTCGCAGCCATCGCGCCACGCGGCTGGAGTTCGATGGCCGGCCGGTGGCGATTTCCGGGCCGAACGGGGCGGGCAAGACCAATATCCTGGAGGCGGTTTCGCTGCTCTCGCCCGGTCGTGGGCTGCGCCGGGCGGCGGGGGCGGATCTGGCGCGGCGGCCCGAGGCGATCGGCTGGAAGATCGCGGCTGCTGTCGAGGGGCTGAGCGGCGGGCATCAGATCGAGACCTTGGCCGAGGGCGAGGCGGCGCGTCAGGTGCGGATCGACGGCAAGCCGGCGGCGCAGGTGGCGCTTGGCCGGGTGCTGCGGGTGTTATGGCTGGTGCCGGCGATGGACCGGCTGTGGATCGAGGCGGCCGAGGGGCGGCGGCGGTTCCTGGACCGGATGGCGCTGTCGTTCTTTCCCGACCATGCCGAGGCGGCGCTGGACTATGAAAAGGCCATGCGCGAGCGCAACCGGCTGTTTCGCGACGAGGTGAGCGATCCGCATTGGTTCGGCGCTTTGGAGGCGCGGATGGCGGCGGCCGGGGCGGTGCTGACCGACAACCGCCGCGCGGTGCTGGCGCATCTGGAAGACGCCCAGGCCCAGGCGGCGACGGTGTTTCCCCAGGCCGGTCTGCGGCTGATCAGCCCGGAGGGCGAGACGGATGACCTTGCCGCGGCGCTGGCGGCGAACCGCAGCCGCGACCGGGCGGCAGGGCGTGCGCTGACCGGGCCGCATCGCGCCGATCTGGAGGCGGTTTTCGCCGCCCGCGGCATGCCCGCCGCGCAATCCTCGACCGGCGAGCAGAAGGCCTTGCTGATCAGCCTGATTCTCGCCAACGCCCGGGCGCTGGCGGCGCAGACCGGGCGGGCGCCGGTGCTGCTTCTGGACGAGGTGGCGGCGCATCTGGACCCCGCTCGGCGCGCAGCGCTTTATGACGAGATCTGCGCGCTCGGGGCGCAGGCGCTGATGACCGGGACCGAGCCCGGGCTGTTTGACAGTCTGGGCCCGCGCGGGCAGAGTCTCATCGTCGCCGAAGAGGGCGGTGTGAGCCGGATCCTGCCATGACACCTCAGCGTGTGACCCTGATAACCCTCGGCGTGGCGGATCTGGCCGCCGCGCGTGCCTTCTATGCCCGGCTCGGCTGGCAGGAGCATGGCGAGAGCCAGGAGGGCGTTGCCTTTTACCAGATGCAGGGCGCGGCGCTGGCGCTGTTCGGGCGCGACGATCTGGCGGCGGATCAGGGCCGGCCGGGCGCCGCGCTCGGCACCGGGGCGGTGACGCTGGCGCAGAATTTCGCGACCGAACCCGAAGTGGATGCGGCGTTCGAGGCCGCGCTGGCCGCGGGCGCCACCACGCTGAAACGGCCGGAGAAAGTGTTCTGGGGCGGGTATTCGGGCTACTGGGCCGACCCGGACGGCCATGTCTGGGAGGTGGCGATGAATCCGTTCTGGCCGCTTGCCGACGACGGCAGCCTGACCCTGCCGTAATCTGATGACCGTGACCTGGTGGCAGTTGCTGGTTTATGCCGGTGCGATGGCGGCGCTTTGGGCGGTGCCCGGCCCGGTCTGGGTGGCGCTGATCGCCCGGGCGCTGTCGGGCGGGTTCCGCGCCGCCTGGCCGCTGGCGGTGGGGGTGGCGATCGGCGATCTGGCCTGGCCCATGGCCGCGGTGCTGGGGCTGAACTGGATCCTCAGCCTCTACGGCGATTTCATGACCGTGCTGCGGTGGGTCGCGGCGGCGGTGTTCCTGGGGATGGGCGCGCTGCTGATGCGCCACCCGGCGGGAAGGATCGACGCGGACAGAAGACTGACACGGCCCGGGCTCTGGGCCGGGCTGACGGTGGGGCTGGCGGCGGTGATCGGCAACCCGAAGGCGATCCTGTTCTACATGGGCGCGCTGCCGGGGTTCTTTGCGCTTGACCGGCTGACCGGCGGCGACATTCTGGCCATCGCGGCGATCTCGGCCTTTGTTCCGATGCTGGGCAACCTCGGCCTCGCGCTGTTTCTCGACCGGGCGCGGCGGCTGTTGCAAAGCCCCGAGGCGATGCGGCGGCTGAACCTGGGATCGGGGGTTCTGCTGATCGGCGTCGGGCTGACTATCCCGTTCCTCTGACTACAAAATCTTGTGGTGCGGACGTGACATTCCCGGCCCGGGGCGCTATAACTCGCGGGCAATCTGAGGGGTTAAGAACGCATGGCCGAAGCAGCCCGCAAGCCCGGCGAATACGGTGCCGATTCCATCAAGGTTCTCAAGGGGTTGGAAGCCGTCCGCAAGCGCCCCGGCATGTATATCGGCGACACCGACGACGGCTCTGGCCTGCACCACATGGTCTATGAGGTGGTGGACAACGGCATCGACGAGGCTCTGGCCGGCCACGCCACCGAAGTGGTGGTGACGATCCACGCCGACGACTCGGTTTCGGTGCGCGACAATGGCCGCGGCATCCCGGTCGACATCCATGCCGAGGAAGGCGTTTCGGCGGCCGAGGTCATCATGACCCAGCTTCACGCCGGCGGCAAATTCAACAACACCGATGAGGGCGGCAACGCCTACAAGGTTTCGGGCGGCCTGCACGGGGTGGGCGTCTCGGTGGTCAATGCGCTCTCGGAATGGCTGGAACTGACGGTCTGGCGCAACGACACCGAATACCGCGGCCGGTTCGAGTTCGGCGAATGCACCGTCCATGTGCATGAGAAGGCCCCCGCCCCAGGCAAGCGCGGCACCGAGGTGCGCTTCCTCGCCTCCGCCAGGACCAACCGGCCGGACGGGACGTTTTCCAACCTCGACTATAGCTTCAAGACGCTGGAGAACCGGCTGCGCGAACTCGCCTTCCTGAACTCGGGCGTGCGGATTGTGCTGACCGACGAACGCCATGCCGAGCCGCAGCAGGTGGAGCTGTTCTACGATGGCGGGGTGCGCGAATTCGTCAAATACCTCGACCGCTCCAAGCAGGCAGTGATGCCCGAGCCGATCTATATGGTGGGCGAGCGCAACGGGATCGGCGTCGAGGTCGCGATGTGGTGGAACGACACCTATCACGAGACGGTGCTGCCCTTCACCAACAACATCCCGCAGCGCGACGGCGGCACCCATTTGGCGGGCTTCCGCGGCGCGCTGACCCGCACGATCACCTCTTACGCCCAGACCAGCGGTATCGCGAAACGCGAGAAGGTGGATTTCACCGGCGACGACGCGCGCGAGGGGCTGACCTGCGTCTTGTCGGTCAAGGTGCCGGATCCGAAATTCTCCAGCCAGACCAAGGACAAGCTGGTGTCCTCGGAAGTGCGCCCGGCGGTCGAGAACCTCGTGAACGAGAAGCTCTCGGAATGGTTCGAGGAGAACCCCGCCGCCGCCAAGGTGATCGTCGGCAAGATCGTCGAGGCGGCGCTGGCGCGCGAGGCGGCCCGCAAGGCGCGCGAGCTGACCCGGCGCAAGACGGCGATGGATGTGAACTTCCTCGCCGGCAAGCTGAAGGATTGCACCGAGAAGGATCCGTCGAAATCCGAGGTCTTCCTGGTCGAGGGCGACTCGGCCGGCGGTTCGGCCCAGACCGGGCGCGACCGGAAGAACCAGGCGATCCTGCCCCTGCGCGGGAAGATCCTGAACGTGGAACGCGCGCGGTTCGACAAGATGCTCTCCAGCCAGGAGATCGGCAACCTGGTGATGGCGCTCGGCACCGGGATCGGGCGCGATGAGTTCAACATCAACAAACTGCGCTACCACAAGGTCGTCATCATGACCGACGCGGACGTGGACGGCGCCCATATCCGCACGCTGCTGCTGACCTTCTTCTTCCGCCAGATGCCCGAGCTGATCGAGGGCGGCTATCTCTATATCGCGCAGCCGCCGCTCTACAAAGTCAGCCGCGGCAAGTCCGAGGTCTATCTCAAGGACCAGCCCGCGCTGGAAGATTACCTGATCGAGCAGGGCGTCGACGGCGCGGTGCTGCGGCTTGCCACCGGCGAGGAAATCGCGGGCCAGGATCTCGCCCGGGTGATTGAGGGCGCGCGGGCGTTCCGGCGCATTCTCGACGCTTTCCCGACCCATTACCCGCGCCCCATTCTGGAACAGGCGGCGCTGGCGGGGGCCTTCGATCCGGGCCGGGCCGATGCCGACCTTCAGGCGGTGGCCGATCAGGTGGCGCGGCGGCTGGATCTGGTGGCGGTGGAATACGAACGCGGCTGGCATGGCCGCATCACCCAGGACCACGGCATCCGCCTGTCGCGCATCCTGCGCGGGGTCGAGGAGTTGCGCACGCTCGACGGCGCGGTGCTGCGCTCGGGCGAGGCGCGCAAACTGTCGCAACTGGCGGGCCAGCACCGCGATGTTTACCGCGACCCGGCGAAACTGGTGCGCAAGGACCGTGAGCAGCCGATCCACGGCCCGGTCGACCTGCTGAAATCCGTGCTGGCCGAGGGCGAGAAGGGCCTTTCGCTGCAACGCTACAAGGGCCTCGGTGAGATGAACCCCGAGCAGCTCTGGGAAACCACGCTCGACCCCGAGGCGCGCACGCTTCTGCAAGTGAAGATCGACGACCTGGCCGAGGCCGACGATATTTTCACCAAGCTGATGGGCGATGTGGTCGAACCCCGCCGCGAGTTCATCCAGGCCAATGCGCTCTCGGTGGAAAACCTCGACTTCTGATTTTCCCTCACAGGCTCCGCCGCCAAAGCGGGGCCTGCTTATTTTCTGTCTGAAAATATCCTCGGGGGGAGTCCATTGGTTCAGGGAACCAATGGACCTGGGGGGCAGACAGCCCCCCGGGCCGCGTCAACCCGCGACCGACCCCGGAAAGTCCTCGATCAGCTCGACGCTTTCCTCGACCATACCCCCGCGCGGCGCGAACAATGGCATCTCGGCGCGCAGCACGATCTCGGCCGAGGCGCGGGCGTCCTCGCCGGCGTCGTGATGGGTGAAGCTCAGCCCGAGGTGGCTTTTCAGCGAGGCCAGACCATGGCCACCATTGCCGCGCAGTTCCGGCCAGGCGCGCCGCGCGACCAGAACGGAATCGCGCCAGCGCCAGGACGGGCGTGGCAGGCCCTCGCGATCGCAGGCGGCATCGACCGCGCGCTGATCGAAACCGGAATGCTGGTAAACGGTCTGCCCCGCAAGCCGCGGCCCCAGCACAGCCATCGCCGCGGCAAACCCCGGCGCGCCGGCAACCGTCCGGGCGGTGATGCCGTGCACGAAGGTGCAGGTCCAGCGCAGCGGGCCGGGGTCGATATAGCTGACCCAGGTTTCGATGCGCCCGTTCAGATCGACGCAGGCGACGCCGATCTGGCAGATGCTGCCGCGTTCGTTGTTCGCGGTCTCGACATCCAGCGCGAAGAAGCGAAAGGGCCGGTCGGGGAACGGCGGCAGAGCGGCTATCGTGGTCATCCGGGTCTCCTTCGCCCGGCCCATGCCAGCACGGGTCCGGGTGAAGGCCATGGCGATCAGTAGCTGAGCAGCCGGTCGCCCTGCCCGTCGATGATGCGCGAGGGCAGGCCGATCTCGTTCAGCAGGTTGATGAACGGCTTCGGATCCAGTTCCTCGGCATTGACCATGGTGCCGACATCCCAGGTGCCCTCGGCCACCAGGATCGCAGCGGCGACCGGAGGCACACCGGCGGTATAGGAAATGCCCTGGCTGCCGACTTCGAGGAACGCTTCCTTGTGGTCGGCAGAGTTGTAGATCATCACCTCGACCGGCTTGCCGTCCTTCTCGCCTTTGACGAAATCGGCGATCAGCGTCTTGCCGGTATAGCCCGGCGCCAGCGTCGAAGGATCGGGCAGCACGGCTTTCACCACTTTCAGCGGCACCACCTCAAGTCCCTCGGCGGTTTTGACCGGCTGCTCGGACAAAAGCCCGAGGTTCTTCAGCACCGTGAAGACATTGATGTAGTGATCGCCGAAGCCCATCCAGAACCGCACATCGGCATCGGGGTAGTTGGCGGCCAGCGAGTGAACCTCGTCATGGCCCGACATATATGCCTTTTGCTTGCCGACGACGGGCAGATCCCATTCGCGGCCGACCTCGAACATCCTGTTTTCCTGCCACGCGCCGCCCTGCCAGGAGTAGACCGTGCCGGTGAACTCGCGGAAGTTGATCTCGGGGTCGAAGTTGGTCGCGAAATATTTGCCGTGCGAGCCGGCGTTGATGTCCACGATGTCGATCCCGGTCACGCGGTCCATCATATCGGCCGCCGCCCGCGCCCAGACGTTCACCACGCCGGGGTCAAACCCGATCCCGAGGATCGCGGTCACGCCCGCCTCTTTGCAGGCGTCTCGCTTCTTCCATTCGTAATTGCCATACCAGGGCGGGGTCTCGCAGATCTTCGCCGGATCCTCGTGGATGGCGGTGTCCATATAGGCGGCGCCGGTTTCGATACAGGCATCCAGCACGGTCATGTTCACGAAGGGCGAGCCCACGTTGATCACGATCTGGCAGCCGGTCCGGCGGATCAGCGCGGCGACGGCGGCGCTGTCCATCGCATCGACGGCATGGGCCTGAAACACGCCCGCGACCTTCATCGCCTGTTTCTCATGCACGCTGGCGATGATCGCCTCGGCCTTGGCCACCGTGCGGCTGGCGATATGCAGATCCCCCAGCCGGTCGTTCGACTGCGCGCATTTATGCGCCACCACCTGGGCGACGCCACCGGCGCCAATGATCAACACGTTGCGTTTCATGGGGATCCGCCTCCTCTGATATGCGGGGAAGGGGGGACTGCCTCAGCCGAGGCTGTCCCGGTAATCGGCATAGCCGAATTCGCGCGCGACGGTCAGACTGCCGTCCAGTTCTTTCACCACGATCGACGGCATCTTCACGCCGTTGAACCAGTTCTTCTTGACCATCGTATAGCCCGCCGCATCGGCGATGCTGATCCGGTCGCCGATGTTCAGCGGCGCGGGAAAGCTGAACTCGCCGTAGACATCGCCCGCAAGGCAGGATTTGCCGCAGATCATATAGGGGTGGTCTCCGCTGGTTTCGATCTTGCCCGGCTGGCGGTAGATCAGCAGATCCAGCATATGCGCCTCGACCGACGAATCCACGATGGCCAGATCCTTGCCGTTCGACAGCACATCCAGCACCGTGACCTCAAGGCTGGCGGCATTGGTGATCGCCGCCTCGCCGGGCTCCAGATAGACCTGCACGTCGAAACGGTCCTGGAAGGCGCGCAGGCGCTTCGCCAGTTCCTGCACCGGATAGCCCTCGCCGGTGAAATGGATGCCGCCGCCGAGAGAGACCCATTTCAGCCGTTTCAGAAGGGCGCCGAACTCTTCCTCGATCCGCGCGAGCTGGCGGTCGAACAGGCCGAAATCGGCGTTTTCGCAGTTGTAATGGATCATGAAGCCCGAGATGCGCTCCATCACCCGTTCGATCTTTGCCTGGTCCCATTCGCCGAGCCGCGAGAACGGGCGGGCGGGGTCCGCGAGGTCGAATCCGCTGGTCGAGAACCGCGGATTCAGCCGCAGCCCGCGCGCGATATGGGCCGAGGCATTGTCGAACCGCTCAAGCTGGCTGATCGAATTGAAGATGATCTTGTCGGCGTAGCCCACGGCCTCTTCGATCTCGTGATCGGCCCAGCCCACCGAATAGGCATGGGTTTCTTTTCCGAATTTCTCGCGCCCGAGCCGCAGTTCATACAGCGAGGACGAGGTGGTGCCGTCCATATGTTCGCGCATCTGAGCAAACACCGGCCAGGTGGCGAAACATTTCAGTGCAAGCAGGGTCTTCGCGCCCGAGGCCTCGCGCAATTCGTCGATGATCGCCATGTTGCGCGCCAGTCTGGCGCGGTCGATCAGGTAGTAAGGCGTCTGGATCATCGAATCCCCCGGGGCTGAGAGAGGAACAACGGCCACACGGCCAGAGCGGCGCTATGTAGGGCCCCGGCCCCCCCTATGCAAGCGTCATGATACCTGCATGTAACGGGGCGGTGTCAGTGTTCCTGAAAGAATGCCCATGAATCGGCGGCGATGGCGGGGCCTGCGCTATAGAACCAGTGATCATGGCCGGGGATCACCACCAGTTCGGTGCGGTGCCCGGCAGCCGCCAGCGCCCGGGCCGAGGCGCGTGCTTCGGCCAGCGGACAGAGGTGATCGTTGTCGCCGAGATAGATCCTGACCGGCACCGGGGATTTTGCCGTGCCCGAGGGCATCCGCGCCCCGGCATGGACCGCAACGGCGCGCGCGCGGCCCGGCGGGTCAGCGACCAGCGACAGCGCGAAATCCGCGCCCGCCGAATGGCCGGCGATATAGACCCGGTTCGGATCGGCCGGATAAAGCCGTGCGGCGTCGGCCAGCACCGCCTCCAGAAAGGCCCTCCCGTCCCGTGCGGACCATCCGGCCGGATCGAAAGCATCCGGTGCGACCAGGATCAGCCCGTGGCGGCGCGCGGTTTCCTCCCACATCGCCAGCATCGCCCGGCCATCGTGTTCCGATCCATGAAGAAGCAGCACGACCGGCGCCGGCCCATTGCCGGGATCGGGACCAAGGCCCCACCAGCGCCGGATTCCGCCCTCGCGGTCGATCAGATGGGCGGCGTAGCGGTCGGGCGTGGTGAACTGCTGCGGGCCTCGGGCCGGAGTCAGCGACGGAGCGAGGATCTCGGTGAACAGCGGCGCGGGGGCTTCGTCCTGGAACAGCCGAGGCGCGCTCAGCAGCAGGGCGCCGCCCAAAGCGGTGAACAGAAAGAGCGAGACGAGGGTCGTGATCAGGGATTTCATGGCGGTCCGCTTCGGTGATACCGCTCACTCTCAGCCGGGATTTAGACAACCGCAGGGCGATGGCGCGGATTGTTCGCGCCTCTCGCCCCGCTGCGGGAACAATCCGCATCAGATCATGCGGATCGTCTCTTTCCCGACCGCCAGCATATAGCCGCGCCGGGCGATGGTCTTGACCAGCAGCTCGGACACCAGCTGATTGCCGAGCGCGTCGCGCAGGCGCTTCACCCGCGTCGCCCCGGCGGCCTCTTCGCAATCGGCCTCGGACCGGCCCGAGATCACCGCCTCGATCTGGGCGCCGGTCATCACCTCGTCGTCGAGCCGCGCCTCGGCCAGCACCGACAGGGTTTCCAGCGCGGCCCCGGTCAGCGAAAACTCCAGATCGTTGATATAGACCGCCCGCGCCTCACGCGAGATCATCAGCGATGAGACCTGGATCCCCGAGCGCTGGATCGCGCCGATCCGGCGGTTCAGCACGATGATCATCACCAGAAACACCAAGGCCGCGATCAGCAGCGCCGAGGAAAACACCAGCAGCACGAAGATCACCATCCGGTAGCTGGTCAGCACCTCGGAAAACGCCGTGCCCGATCCGGCGAGGATCTCCAGCAGCTTGATCTCGGCGCCCGAGCGCAGATCGTCGTTCTCGATGAAGATCCGCTCGACCCGCGTGTTGAAGGCATTGGCGTCGGGCAGGTTCAGGAACAGGAACAAGGCCGCGCAGAACAGAATCAGCACGATGGCGGCGATGCCGAAGCCGACGACCCGGTTGCCCTGTTTCAGGCTGTCAGTAACGAAGGAACCAGGCCCCGGCATTCGCTTTCCTCTCGGCAAGACCTTCCGGCCCGAAGGTGGACAGAACATTGAGCAGCGTCCAGCCGTCGGCGGCAAGGCGCGGTTTCAGCTCGGCCGCGGCGCTTCCCGGGGCGCAATTGCCGTCGGACACCCGGGCCACACCGTAATGCAGTTGCAGTGGGTTGTCCTTCTTGGCCTTGTAATCGGCGTAGCATTCGGCCGCCGCCGGTCCGGCCAGGACCAGCGCCAGTATGGCGGCCAGCAAGGGTCTGATCATCTGCTTTTCTCCGAAGGCTGAGGGGCGTTCTGCTCGGGGCCCTTTCCGGTTGCGATCAATCTGCGGAAAGCCGCCTGGATATTCAATATCGCCGGGCGGTTTGCGGCGCTGTTATCGCATATCAGCCGCCCGCTCTGCGGCTGCTATCGCCTGGCGGGGCGGCGATATTGCATGGCCCGGCCGGTCGCGGCCAGGGATGGATGCAGGAGGTGCCCGGACAGGCAGCGGCGCCCCCCAAACCTCGCTAACCCCGCGAACTCCGCGAACGCAGAAAACACATGAGGCAATCCATGCAGTCCCCCCGCATCATCCCCGCAGCCCGCGTGATCCCTTCCCGCGACGGCAAGCCCGCCGATCCTTTCCGCCCGATGAAACGCCCGCATCTGGGGCTGACCGCCGGGCTGACGGCTTTCGCGCTGCTCCTCTCGCTGGCGATTCCGGTTACCGCAAGGGCCGACGACAACGGCGTGACCGCCGCGCTGAAGAAGGCGCCGATTGCGGTCGAGTTCCGCGACGACCGCTGGCCGCATGACGGCAAGGGTTGGGGCAAGCCGCGCAAGGCGGTGCCCTCGGTCTGCGCCATCGAGATCGACGGTCGCGGCGGTTCGACCTGGTATTCCGAGCGCTGCATCCGCGATCACGGCATCCGGGCCGACCTGCCGCGCGGCTGCGCCACCGGGGCGCGGATCCTCGGTCAGCACGACCGGCTCTACACGCCGAAATGCCTGCGCGGGGCGGGGCTGAGCCTGTCGAGATAACCCGGGCAGCCGGGTGTGGGGCGCGGCGGGTCTGGTCCGCTGCGGCCCGGAGCGGGGCGAAGGGCGGGCAGCCTTCGCCCCGTTTTCCTTATAACTGAGCGGCGACCAGGCCGGGCAGCTCGGCGAAATCGCTGAAAGCGGCGGTCTGCGGCAGCTCTGCCGCCGGGGATTTGCGGTAGCCCTCGGTATAAAGCAGGAAGGGCAGGCGGGCGGCCTGGGCGGTTTCGGCATCGACCTCGCTGTCGCCGACATAGATCGCGCTTTCCGCCCCGAGTTCGCGGATGCACAGCCACAGCGGCGCTGGATCGGGTTTCAGCGCGGGGATCCGCCCGCCGCCCACCACCGCGTCGAAATGATGCGCGAGGCCAAGGTCCCTCAGCAGCATCAGCGCCGCGGCCTCGGGCTTGTTGGTGCAAAGGCCCAGCGGGTGCCCCTTCGCGCGCAGGGCATCCAGTGCGCCGGTCACGCCGGGATAGATCCGGGTGCGGGCGGAGGGCTCGGCCTCATAGGCGGCCAGCACCGAAGCGGCCAGCCGTTTGTGGTCCGCCGGGTCAAGACCCCGGGCCTCCATCGCGCGCGCCACCAGATTGGCCAGGCCCTTGCCGACGAAAGAGGTGACAGTCGGCAGATCGAACGCGGCCTGGCCCTCGGCGGTGAACACCCGGTTCAGCGCGGCCGCGAGATCGGGGACGGAATCGACCAGCGTGCCGTCCAGATCGAAGACGACCGGGATCACCGCGCCGCCTCGGCCGCCGCCCGGATCGCGCGAATGTTCTCGCCATAGGGCGCGGGATTCGCGACCGAGCCGCCCGAGAACACCGCCGAACCCGCGACCAGCACGTCCGCCCCGGCGGCGGCGACCAGCGGCGCGGTCTCGATGGTGACGCCGCCGTCGATCTCGATATGGATCGGGCGCTCGCCGATCAGGGCGCGCAGGCGGCGCACCTTTTCCAGCTGGCTCATGATGAACTTCTGCCCGCCGAAACCCGGGTTCACCGTCATCACATTGATCAGGTCGATCTGGTCCAGCAGATATTCCACCGATTCGATCCCGGTGGCGGGGTTGATGCAGATCCCGGCTTTGACCCCGAGCGCGCGGATGGTTTGCAGGCTGCGGTGCATATGGGCGCCCGCCTCCAGATGGACCGAGATCACATCGGCGCCGGCTTTGGCGAAGGCTTCCAGATAGGCGTCCACCGGGGCGATCATCAGATGAACGTCCATCACCCCTTTGATATGCGGCCGGATCGCGGCGCAGGTGGCGGGGCCGAAGGTGATGTTCGGCACGAAATGCCCGTCCATCACATCGACATGCACCCAGTCGGCGCCCTGGGCCCCGATGGCCTGACATTCGGCGCCGAAATTCGCGAAATCGGCGGAGAGGATCGAGGGGGCGATCTTGATCGCGCGCGAGAAGGTCATGATGCGGCCTTTCGGGTCAGGGGTTGCAGCCGGAATACAAGGACCGGCCGCCATAGGGAAGCGGAGGAAGTCCGCCGCGCGGGGATATTTGGGCCAGGACGAAAGCCGGGACTTGCGCGCCGGGGCCGCGCGCGGTGAATGGGGGGATGGCTATGATCCCCGATTTCAGTTTCGAGAATGAGGCTTTTGCCGCAGGCGCGCTGTTCGTCGTCGGCGTGGACGAGGTGGGGCGCGGGCCGCTCGCCGGGCCGGTGACGGCGGCGGCGGTGCGGCTGGACCCCGCGCGCATCCCCGAGGGGCTGGGCGACAGCAAGGCGCTGAAGGGGCCGGTGCGTGAGCGGCTGGCGGCCTGGCTGCACGATCACGCCCAGGTCGCGGTGGCCCATGCCACGGTGGAAGAGATCGACGCGCTGAACATATTGCGCGCCAGCCATCTGGCGATGGAGCGGGCGGTGGCGGCCTTGGGCCAGCCCGATTACGCGCTGATCGACGGCAATATGATCCCGCGCGGGCTGGCCTGCCGCGCGCAAGCGGTGGTGAAGGGCGATGCCCGCTGCCAGTCGATCGCGGCGGCCTCGATTGTCGCAAAGGTTGCGCGCGACAGGATCATGGTGGATCTGGCGCAACAGTTTCCCGGCTACGGCTGGGAGAGGAATGCCGGATACCCGACAAAGGCGCATTTGCAGGCGATCCTGGATCTTGGGGTCACCCCCGCGCATAGACGCTCGTTCCGGCCCATCCACAATATCTTGTATCAAGACCAAACAGTAACCTCTTGATTCAAAAAAGAATTTGACTGCGAATCGCCTCTGACTCATCTTTATCCACAAGACGGCACACCTACAGATGCCGCGGACAGAGGCAGAAGATGGCGACGAAAAAAGCACCGGCGGAGCATGCGCTTCCGCTGAACCAGATCCTTGCGGGTGACTGCATCGACCTTATGGAGAGCCTTCCCGAGGCCTCGGTCGATCTGATTTTCGCCGATCCACCCTATAATTTGCAACTGAAGGGCGAGTTGCACCGGCCCGACAATTCGCGCGTCGATGCGGTGGACGATCACTGGGACCAGTTCTCCAGCTTCGCCGCCTATGACGAATTCACCCGCCGCTGGCTCGCGGCCGCGAAGCGTCTGCTGAAACCGCATGGCGCGATCTGGGTGATCGGATCCTATCACAACGTCTTCCGCCTCGGCGCCGAGTTGCAGAACCAGGGCTTCTGGATCCTGAACGACGTGGTCTGGCGCAAGTCGAATCCGATGCCGAACTTCCGCGGCAAGCGGCTGACCAACGCGCATGAGACGCTGATCTGGGCCAGCCGCGACGAGGCGGCGAAATACACCTTCAACTACGAGGCGCTGAAGGCGCTGAACGAGGGCATCCAGATGCGCTCGGACTGGGTGATCCCGCTGTGCACCGGGCATGAGCGGCTGAAGGACGAGACCGGATCGAAGGCGCATCCGACGCAGAAGCCCGAGGCGTTGCTGCACCGCGTGCTGCTTGCGACAACCAATCCGGGCGATGTGGTGCTGGACCCGTTCTTCGGCACCGGCACCACCGGCGCGGTGGCGAAGATGCTGGGCCGCGATTTCATCGGCATCGAGCGCGAGGAAAGCTACCGCAAGGCCGCCGCCGAGCGCATCGCCCGGATCCGCAAATTCGACGCCTCGGCCCTGGAGATCACCGGCTCGAAACGCGCCGAGCCGCGGGTGCCCTTCGGCCAGGTGGTCGAGCGCGGCATGCTGCGCCCGGGCGAAGAGCTCTATTCGCTCGGCAACCGCTTCACCGCCAAGGTGCGCGCAGACGGCACCCTGGTCGGCAATGACGTGAAGGGCTCGATCCACCAGGTCGGCGCGGCCTATGAGCGCGCGCCCTCGTGCAATGGCTGGACCTACTGGCACTTCAAGCGCGACGGCAAGATGATCCCGATCGACATCCTGCGCCAGCAGATCCGCTCGGAAATGGAAGCCGACGGCGCCCGCCCGAACTGAACACCCTTACCGTTTACACCCCACGCCTGCGCCCTGGTCCGCCCGGGGCGCCACTGCCCCGCCATGGTCTCATGGCGGGGCTTTTTCGTGGGGGAAGGGGCGAAGAGGGTAGCCGACCTGTCGCGATCATAACCTGGGGGACTCATCCGGCGCGATCGAGGAGCAAGCTTCCCAGCGCCCCATGCATCGTCTTATGTATGGTATGAAGAAGTAAAAATTCTTATACCGCCATTTTGACTTGACATCTTGCCATATGGCGTTATATAAGTTGATTGTCAGCGATGTTGCTGTCTTATTTAAAATAGGAGTTAATATGAACGACGATTTTCAACCTGATACGGTCCAAGCTGTTCAGAATCTCTACGAAAAGAATCCTAATGCAAGAAAGCTGTTTGACTGGACAGCATCCCTTAAAAAGGATGCCGCGGAAACGACCTTGGAGAGGATGGTCAATGTTCTCGGTATTTCGAGAAAATCGGCTGTATCTCTGGCCCATGAACTGGGGGCGGCTGGCTGTGGACGTTTCATTGTTGGCCGGAAAGGCGCTCAATCTCGATTCGAGTGGTACTACAGCCGAGTAAGTCTGGGACAGGTCGCAGCAGGGGAGACAGATGAGATTGACCCGGTGTCCTGCAGCCTCGCCACGGAGGCGGAAGACGAAGAATCCCTCAATGGTGAGGAAAAGCCTCTGACAATCGTCTCGGCGAAAACACTTTTGGCAAAATCACTAGGTATTTCTGCCGAACAGATTGAGATTATTATCAAAGGGTAACCCCATTGTTCAACGGAGGCAGATGTATCATCTGTCTCCGTTGAAAGGCATAGAAGTTCCAAAGAGCCGTAGGTTGCTCTAAGGAAAACAATGGTATCTCTGCCCCATCCGCCTCAGGGCGCGCCTTTCGGCATCGGGTTCCGCGCCTTGTTGTAGGGCTTCCAGTCCTCGATGTCCGGGTAGAACTGCTTGCGCCAGGCCCGCACCCGGGGGTTCATGAAGCGCCGCCAGACCGGCGGGATCATCGCGGCGAAGGTCATCACCGGATAGCCGTAGGGCAGTTGCGGGGCCTCGTCCTCGTCGTAGTTCTGCAAGAGCGGGAAGCGCCGGTCGGGCTTGTAATGGTGGTCCGAATGGCGTTGCAGGTTGATCAGCAGCCAGTTGGTCGCCTTATGCGCGGCATTCCAGGAATGGCGCGGCAGGGCGTGTTCATATTTCCCCTCGCCCAGGTAGCGCCGGGTCAGGCCGTAGTGTTCAACATAGTTCACCAGTTCAAGCTGCCAGGTCGCCACCGCCGCCTGGCCGAGGAACAGCGCCAGCCCCTGCCAGCCGCCAAGCGCCAGCGCCAGACCGATCATCGCCAGTTGCAGGCCCCAATAGCGCCAGTAGGGGTTCGAGGCGTGCCACCACGGCAGCCCCTTCCTCGCCAGCATCGCCTTTTCGGCGCGGAAGGCCGAACGCCGGGTCTCGCGCACCACGCGGGGGAAGAAGCGGTGGAAGCCCTCGTTATAGCGCGCCGTCACCGCATCGCGCGGGGTGCCGACATAGAGGTGGTGGACCCGCAGATGCTCGGTGCGGAAATGGGAATAGAGCACGGTCGCCAGCATCAGATCGGCCAGCCAGCGTTCGATCTTCGGCTTCTGGTGCATCAGCTCGTGGCTGTAGTTGATGCCGATGGTGCCGGTCATCACCCCCATGCCGAAGGTCATGCCGATCTTCTCCCAGACCCCCAGACCGCTCTGCGGCACATACCACAGGAACATGCAGATCAGGGCGAACTGAACCGGGAACCACAGCATGGTCAGCAGGCGGTAAAGCGCGAGATCGCCCTCGGGCGTGGTGAGATCGGCGTTGTCGGTGTTCAGCCCCAGCATCGCGTCCAGCGCCGAGAACAGGCCCCAGCAATAGGCGGGCAGCAAAAGCACCCAGAGCCCGCCCCAGGCCATGCCCGCCAGCGCGATGGGCACCGTGCCGAGCGAGAGCCAGAACGGCAGCGCCTGCGAGGGGCGGGCCATGGTCTGCGGGGAAAGCTGCGCCATGATGGATGCTCCGGGTTACGCGCGCGGATGCTAACCCCGGCGCGGCGGCAGGATCAACGCGACGAAAGCGCGCTGAGGCCCAGATCGAACGCCTTGCGAAAGACGGTGGGCAGGCTGTCGGGCGAGAATTCCGCCGTTGGGATCAGCTCGCCCCGGGTGGGGTTGGCCTCGGCCTCGGCGGTCATCACCCGCAGGATCAGGTGGAAATGGGTGAAGGTGTGGCGCACCTCGCCCGCGAAGGCCCAGGGCGCGTCGGCGGGGGCGGTCTCGGGTGCGCCGGGCCGGTCCCAGCCGTCGCCGGGCAGCCCGTTCATGCCGCCGAGGAGGCCCTTCGCCGCGCGGCGCTCGATCAGCCAGCCGCGGGGGGTGCGCAGAAGCCAGACCGTGCCCTCGCGGGTGGGTTTTCCGGCTTTCGGCGCCTTGCGCGGCAGGCTGGCGGCGGTGCCGGAGGCGCGGGCGCGGCAGGGGTCGATCCAGGGGCAGATGCCGCAGGCGGGCGAGCGGGGCGTGCAGATCGTCGCGCCCAGATCCATCACCGCCTGGGCATAGTCGCCCGGCCGCAGGGCTGGGGTGAGGGTTTCGGCCAGCCGCACCAGTTCCGGTTTTGCGGCAGGCAGCGGGGTTTCCACCTCGAACAGCCGCGACATGACGCGCTCGACATTGCCGTCCACCACGGTTGCGGGCTCGTCGTAAGCGATGGCGGCCACGGCGCTCGCGGTATAGGGGCCGATGCCCGGGAGCGTCAGCAGACCGTCGCGGCTGCCCGGAAAACCGCCGCGCGCCGCCACCTCGCGCGCGCATTTCAACAGGTTCCGGGCGCGGGCGTAGTAACCAAGCCCCGCCCATTCGGCCATGACATCCTCGTCGCGCGCGCTTGCCAGCGCCGCCACATCCGGCCAGCGCAGGGTGAAGCGCAGGAAATAGTCGCGCACCGCGGCGACCGTGGTCTGTTGCAGCATCACCTCGGACAGCCAGACCCGATAGGGGTCGGGCTGCTCGCCGCTCGCGCGGGCGGCAGGCCCCGTGCGCCAGGGCATCTCGCGCGCGTGGCGATCATACCAGGCCAGCAGGTCTCCGGTCAGCATTCGTGCGTCCTGGCTTCCGGCAATGTCACGCAAGATTTATGGCCTCTGCTTTGCGCCCGGGCTGGCGGGGGGCCGGGCTTTGGCTAAGATAGCGCCGGAAATCGCCCGGCGAAACTACCCCGGACGAGACGAAGGACCAGAATGGCGCGCAAACCCGCCCCACCCTCGGCAGAACACCGGATGCGCGGCTTTGAGCCCGCCTTCGCGCTGATGGCGAAACAGCTGCGCGGCGCGGGCGAGGCGCGGGGGTTCGCGGTCGCCCGGCTGATGACCCACTGGGCCGAAACCGTGGGCGAGGATCTGGCGCGCATCACCCGCCCGGTGAAGATCGGCTACGGGCGCGAGGGGATGGGCGGAACGCTGTCGCTTCTTGTCCGGGGCGCCCATGCGCCCATGGTCGAGATGCAGAAGGAGCGCATCCGCGAGAAGGTCAACGCGCTTTACGGCTACAACGCCATCTCGCGCATCCATCTGACCCAGACCGCCGCCGAAGGGTTCGCCGAGGCGCAGACCCCCTTCACCGCCGCGCCGCCCGCGCCCGATCCGCAGGCAGAGGCCCGGATCGCGACCGCCGCCTCGGAACGGGCCGAAGGGGTGAGCGACCCCGGCCTGCGCGCTGCGCTTGAGCGGCTGGCGCAAAACATATTATCCCGCCCCGACAGGAAATGAGGACGAAGAGATGACCAGTATCAACCGCCGGGCCCTGATCGCGCTGGCCGCCGCCGTGGCCGCCGCCCCGGCCTGGGCCGAAGAGGCCGCCCCCGGCGAAGCCGCCGCGGCGCCCGCGCCCGCGCCGGTGGATTTCACCCTGGGCGACGAGAACGCCCCGGTGAAGATCATCGAATATGCCAGCTACACCTGCCCGCATTGCGCGAATTTCCACGAGACGGTCTTCAAGCCGCTCAAGGCGGAATATATCGACACCGGCAAGGTGCATTTCACCCTGCGCGAGGTTTATTTCGACCGTTACGGCTTCTGGGCGGCGCTGGTTGCGCGCTGCGGCGAGGGCAAGCGCTACGGGGCGATCTCGGACATGATCTTCTCGCGGCAGCGCGACTGGATGAACTCGGACGATCCGGCCGCGGTGATGGAGAACCTGCGCGTGATCGGCATTTCCGCCGGGCTGACCCGCGAGGAGATCGCGGTCTGCGAACAGGATACCGCCCATGGCGACGCGCTGCTCGCCCGGTTCGAGACGCATATGAAGACCGATCAGATCAAAGGAACGCCCGCGATCCTCGTCGATGGCGAGCTGATCGGCAATCCGGCCTGGGCCGATCTGAAGGCGATGATCGACAGCAAGCTCGGGGGCTGAGATGGCCGCACCGCTGGAAGGGATCCGTGTCATCGAGCTGGCGCGGATCCTTGCCGGGCCATGGGCCGGGCAGACGCTCGCCGATCTGGGCGCCGAGGTGATCAAGGTCGAGGCGCCCGAGGGCGACGACACCCGCCGCTGGGGCCCTCCGTTCATCACCCATCAGGGCGAAAAGACCGCCGCTTATTTCCATTGCTGCAACCGCGGCAAGAAAAGCGTGACCTGCGATTTCCGCAGCCCCGAGGGCCAGGAACAGGTCCGCCGGCTGGTGGCGGGCGCCGATGTGGTGATCGAGAATTTCAAGCTCGGCGGGCTGGCGAAATACGGGCTGGATTACGAATCCCTGCGTCAGGTGAACCCGGGGCTGATCTATTGCTCGATCACCGGCTTCGGCCAGACCGGCCCCTATGCGCATCGCGCGGGCTATGATTTCATCATCCAGGGCATGGCCGGCCTGATGAGCGTGACCGGCCCCGCAGACGGCCAGCCGCAGAAGGTGGGCGTGGCGGTGACCGATGTGTTCACCGGGATCTACGCTTCGAACGCGATCCTCGCGGCGATCATCCGGCGCGGGCGCACCGGCCAGGGCCAGCATATCGACATGGCGCTGATGGATGTGGCGACCAGCATCATGGCGAACCAGGCGCTGAACTATCTGGCGACCGGCACCGCGCCGCAGAAGATGGGCAACGCGCATCCCAACCTCGCGCCCTACGCGGTGTTCGACTGTTCCGATGGCTGGCTGATCCTCGCGGTCGGCAACGACGGGCAGTTCCGCAAACTCTGCACCCTGCTCGACCTTGCGGAAATGGCCGACGACCCCAGCTTCCGTACCAATGCCGACCGGGTGAGCAACCGCGAGACGATGACCGAACGGCTGACCGCCGCGACCCGCCGCATGACCAAAGCCGAGCTTCTCGCCGCCTGCGAGGCGCAAGGCGTGCCCGCCGGTCCGATCAATGACATGGCCGAGGTCTTCGCCGATCCGCAGACCATCGCCCGCGGCATGCGGATCGCGCCCGATGGCGTGCCCGGCGTGCGCAGCCCGATGACCTTCTCCGAGGCGGAGCTTTCGCTCGACCGCCCCTCGCCGCGGCTCGGCGAACATCAGGCGGAGATCTTCGGCTCTCCGTCCTGAGGGTCGTGCCCCCGGCCGGCGCCGGATGCCTCCGGCGGGGGTATTTGGATCAGGATGAAAATGCTTTCACCCTGACGAAAATACCCCGGGGGAGTCGCGGAACGCGACGGGGGCAGCGCCCCCTTCGCCGCCGGTCACCCGCGCAAACGGTCCATCACCCGCACCAGCGCCTCGGAGATGCCGGGCTCGGAGAGCGCATGGCCCGCCAGCGGCACCATGTTGATCCGCGCGCGGTCCCAGCCCTCGGCCAGCTTCCAGGCCGACAAGGGCGGGCAGACCATATCGTAACGGCCCTGGACGATCTCGGCCGGGATATGTTCGATCCGGGCGCGGTTTTTCAGGATCCAGCCGTCCTCTTCCAGGAACCCGCCGTTGATGAAATAATGGTTCTCCAGCCGCGAGAACGCCCGGGCATATTCCGCCGGGCTTTCGCCGAACATCCCGTCGTTGTGGATCGAGGCCAGCGCATTCTCCCATTGCGCCCAGATCCGGCCGAAGCGGATTTCCTCGCCGCGGTCGCCCGAGAACAGCCGCCGGTGATAGGCGAGAATCAGATCGCCGCGCTCGGTCTCGGGGATCGGGCCGGTGAACCGCGCCCAGAGGTCGGGGAAGAACGCACCTGCTCCGCCGCCGTAGAACCAGTCGAGTTCCGCTCGGGTCATCAGGAACACGCCGCGCAGGATCAGATGCGAGACCCGCCCGGGATGGGTAATCGCATAGATCAGCGCCAGCGTCGCGCCCCAGCTTCCGCCGAAGGCGATGAAGCGGTCGATCCCCAGCTCCTGCCGGATCCGCTCGGCATCGGCCACCAGATGCCAGGTTGTGTTCGCCGTCACCTCGGCATGGGGTTTCGAGCGCCCGCAGCCGCGCTGATCGAACAGCACCACCCGGTAATGCGCCGGATCGAAATAGCGCCGCATCGCCGGACTGCATCCGCCGCCCGGTCCGCCGTGAAACAGCATCACCGGCTGGCCGTCGGGCCGGCCGCATTGCTCGACCCAAACCTGATGGCCGTCGCCCATATCCATCAGGCGCTGGTCGAAAGGCTCGACCGGCGGGTATAGATAGTCCGAGGCGCGTTTTTGACCTGATCTCTGATCCATCGCACCTGTATAACCCGGGCGAAAGCCAAAGTCGAACGAGGACAATGCCATGGAGAGCGCTCCGGCGACCGGAACCACCACCATCGACCCGGCCGAGGTCGCCAAATTCCAGGCCATGGCCGAGGAATGGTGGGATCCGAACGGCAAGTTCCGCCCGTTGCATCAGATGAACCCCTGCCGGCTGGATTACATCACCGCCCAGATCGCCGCCGAGTTCGGCCGCGACCTGACCGCGGCGCAGCCGCTCAAAGGGCTGCGTCTGCTCGACATCGGTTGCGGCGGCGGGCTTTTGTCCGAGCCGATGGCGCGGCTCGGCGCCGATGTGCTGGGCGCCGATGCGGCCGAACGCAACATCCCGGTGGCGCGGCTGCATGCCGGGCAATCGGGGCTGGCGATCGACTACCGCCATACCACCGCCGAGGCGCTGGCCGAAGCGGGAGAGCAGTTCGACGTGGTTCTGAACATGGAAGTGGTCGAGCATGTCGCCGATCCCCTGGCTTACCTTACCGCCTGCCGGCGCCTCCTGAAGCCCGGCGGGCTGATGATCTGCTCGACCCTGAACCGCAATGCGAAAAGCTTCGCGCTGGCCATCGTCGGCGCCGAATGGGTGATGCGCTGGCTGCCCAAAGGCACCCACGACTGGAAGAAATTCATCACCCCCGACGAGCTTTACGACCTGATCCGCCGCGCGGGCCTTAGCCCGGTGGACCGCAAGGGGATGGTGTTCAACCCCATCTCCTGGCGGTGGAGCCTTTCCGCGCGCGATCTTTCGGTGAATTATGTGACGGCGAGTGTGAAACGGTGAAATCCTTGCTCTTCTGGCTGCTTCTTCCCCTGTTCCTGGCTTGGGCGGCCACCGCGCTCTGGGTGCAGTTCCCCGGCGCCCGCGCGCCCGCGCTCGGCGCGCTGGTCGTCGCGGTGGCGGTGGTGGTCTGGCTGCGGCTCGGCCCGGGCTGGGGCTGGACCGGGCTCGCGGTGCTGGTTCTGTGTCTGTCGGGCTGGTATTTCAGCCTGGTGCCCCGCCAGGACCGGGACTGGGCGCCCGATGTCTCGCGCATCGTGCGCGGCGAGGTCGCGGGCGATATCGTCACGCTGGAAAACGTCCGTGCCTTCCGCTGGATCGACGCCGACACCGCCGATGAGGCCTGGACCAGCCGCCGCGTCGATCTGACGAAGATCGAGGGCGCCGATATGATCACCTCGGTCTGGGGCAATCCGCTGATCGCGCATCTCCTGGTCAGCTTCCGCTTCACCGACGCACCGCCGGTGACCTTCTCGGTCGAGATCCGCCGCGAGAAGGGCGAGAAATTCTCAGCCCTCGGCGGCTTTTTCCGCCAGTTCGAACTGGCGCTGATCGCCGCGGATGAGGACGACATCGTGCAATGGCGCGCGGTGCCCCGGGCCGAGGAGGTGCGGCTCTATCCGCTGACCCTGACGCCCGATCAGGCGCGGCAGGTGTTTTTGCAATATGTCGACCTGGGCAACGATCTGAACCGCAAACCGCGCTGGTATAATACGCTGACCTCGAACTGCACCACCGTGGTCTGGCAGCTTTCCAAAGTGCTGTCCCCGGATCTGCCGCTGGACCCGAGCCTGTTGCTCTCGGGCCGGTTGCCGGAATATCTGGACAAATTCGGCGCGCTGGCGGGCGAGGGGACGCTGGCCGAGAAGCGCGGGCGGGCGCTGATTTCGGCCCGCGCCCGGGCGATGCCGCCGGGCGAGGACTTCGCCGCCTGGATCCGTCCGTGACATCCGCGCGTTGACCTGCGGTTGCGCTGCCCGCGCAGCCGTAGGATGGTGACGGCATGACGGATTTTCTGCGCAAGGCCTGGCGGTTCGTATCCGCCGTATTGGAGCGGGTGAGTGACGGGCATTTCGGCCTCGTCGCCGCCGGAGTGGCGTTCTACGCGATGTTCGCGGTGTTTCCCGGCATTGCCGCGGTGGTGGCGATCTGGGGGATCATGGCCGATCCGGTGGTGATCGCCGGCTATCTGGGCGTGGTGGAGCGCTTTCTGCCGCCCGACGCCAGCGATCTGGTGCATGACCAGGTGATGGGCCTCGTCGAGGCGCCGCGCGCGACTTTGGGCGGCGCGACCATCGTCTCGCTGCTGATCGCGCTTTATTCGGCGCGCAACGGGGTTTCGGCGCTGGTGCAGGGGCTGGATGTGGTGCATCGCGCCGATCCGCGCGGCTGGTTGCGCGGGGTGGCGCGCGATTTCGTGCTGACCTTCGCGCTGATCGCCGCGCTGATCGCGGCGCTGGCCACGGTGGTGATCGTGCCGGTGCTGCTTTCCTACGTTCCGCTGGATGAGGTGGCGCCGCGGCTGACGCGGTTTCTGCCCTGGGCGGGGATGTTCCTGCTGGTGCTGACCTTCCTGTCGGTCCTTTACCGCTACGGGCCGAATGTGGCGCGGGGCGAGCGGTCGCAGTGGCTCTCGGTAGGGGTGTTGTTCGCCGCCTTCGCCTGGGCGGGGGTGTCGATGGGATTCTCGCTCTATCTGGAGAATTTCAACAGCTACAATCGGATCTACGGCTCGATCGGGGCGGCGGTGATCCTGATGATGTGGCTTTACCTCTCGGTCTGGGCGATCCTCGCGGGTGGGGCGATCAATGCCGAACTGGACCACCGCCGCCGCATCCGGCGCCAGATGGGCCGGCTGGCCTGAGACCCGGCCGCCGCAAGAAGGGGGCCGTGCCCCCGTCTTCGCAGGCGAAGACTCCCCCGGGGTATTTCCGTCAGGGTGAATGGGCTTTCATCCTGATATAAATACCCCCCGCTCGGAGAGCATCCGGCGCCAGCCGGATTTGGAGCGGATCAGTTGCTTTCTGCCGCGAGAATGCCCGCGAGGCCGGCGCGGTAATCGGGGTAGCGCAATTCGATGCCGAGTTCCGTCTTGATCAGGTCGTTCCTGACCCGGCGGCATTCCTCGTAGAAGCTGCGGGCGAGGGGGGGGAGTTTCGCTTCCTCGAAGGGAATCGCGGGCGGTTCGGGCAGCCCGAGCCGCGCGGCGGCATGGCTGAGCACTTCGGCAGCCGGGGAGGGCAGGTCGTCGCAGAGGTTGTAGACCGCGCCGGGGCGGGGTTTCGCCATCGAGGCCAGCAGCACCTGCACGATGTCCTCGACATGGATGCGGGAGAAGACCTGGCCTTCCTTGAGGATGCGCCGGGCGCTGCCGTTCCGGATCTTCTCGAACGGGCCGCGGCCGGGGCCGTAGATCCCGGCGAGGCGGAAGACATGCACCGGCAGGCCCGAGTCGAGCCATGCCCGTTCGGCCATCACCCGGTCGCCCGAGCGCGCGCGGGCCGGGACGGGGGGCGTGGATTCGTCGACCCAGTCGCCCCGGGTGTCGCCATAGACGCCGGTGGTGGAGAGATAGCCCATCCATTCCGGCCGGGCCTTCAGGATCCCGGGGCAGAGCGTCAGGAACGGATCGCGCCCCTCTGTCGGGCTGGCGGAATGCAGGATATGGGTGGCGCGCGCCAGCGCCGGGGCCAGATCGGCGCCGTGTTCGGGGTGCCAGAGCAGCGGCTCGACCCCTTCGGCGGCCAGGGCTTCGGCTTTGGCGGGATCGCGGGTGGTGCCGATCACCGCCCAGCCCTTATCGCTGAGGTGGCGGGCGAGGGCCCGGGCGCAGTAGCCGTGGCCAAGGGAAAGCAGGGTTTTCATGGCCGGGACTATCGCCTTGCGCAGATGCGGGCGCAAGGTGGCGGCGCGTTTGTCATCGCGACTTCACTTGCGTGGTGGGCGGGGTTCGGGCTTTACTCGGGGCGACCATCGGCCCCGGCGCGGCCGCGCGCCAGAACATGCAGGAAGACGTGTCGATCCTTTATCCCGATCACCCCGCCCCCGAGTTTTTTCATGACGCCGAGGCGGCTGTCGAGCGTCTGGAACAGCTTTACCGTGCGGCGACCGGCCATCTGGTCGGGCATTTCCGCGAGGCGCTGGCCGGGGGGCGTCCGGGGCAGCGGATCCGCGCCTGCTACCCCGAAATCCGGCTGGAGGTCGACAGTTTCAGCAAGGTGGATTCGCGGCTGTCCTTCGGCCATGTCGCGCAGCCCGGGATCTATTCGACCACCGTCACCCGGCCCGATCTGTTCCGCAAATATCTGATCCAGCAGATCGGATTGCTGATCCGCAGCCATGGAGTGCCGGTCGGGATCGGGCCGTCGGCCACGCCGGTTCCGGTGCATTTCGCAGTGGCGGCCTGCCCGGATCTGGCGATCCCACAGGAGGGCGCGCTGGATTTTCCGCTGCGCGATGTGTTCGACGTGCCGGATCTGGCCACCACCAACGACGATATCGTCAACGGCACGCTTGCCCGTTTCCCCGACGGCTCGATGCCGCTGGCGCCTTTTACCGCGCAAAGGGTGGATTACAGCCTGGCGCGGCTGTCGCATTACACCGCGACCGATCCGTCGCATTTCCAGAACCATGTGCTGTTCACCAACTACCAGTTCTATGTCGACGAATTCGAGGCTTGCGCCCGGGCGGCGCTGGACGATCCGGCCCTGGGTTACAGCTCTTTCGTGGCGACGGGGAACCAGGAGATCACCACGGGCGACGGGCGGATCCTGGTGCCGGAAAAGCTGCCGCAGATGCCGACCTATCACCTGAAACGCCCCGACGGGCAGGGGATCACGCTGGTGAACATCGGTGTGGGCCCGTCGAACGCCAAGACCGCGACCGACCATATCGCCGTGCTGCGCCCGCATGCCTGGCTGATGGTCGGCCATTGCGCGGGGCTGAGGAACACCCAGGCGCTTGGCGATTTCGTGCTGGCCCATGCCTATCTGCGTGAGGATCATGTGCTGGACGACGATCTGCCGGTCTGGGTGCCGATCCCGGCGCTGGCCGAGATCCAGATCGCGCTGGAAGATGCGGTCGAAGAGGTCACTCAGCTTGAAGGCTACGAGCTGAAGCGGATCATGCGCACCGGCACTGTCGCCACGATCGACAACCGCAACTGGGAGCTGCGCGACCAGTCCGGCCCGGTGCGGCGGCTGTCGCAGTCGCGCGCGGTGGCGCTGGATATGGAATCGGCGACCATCGCGGCGAACGGCTTTCGCTTCCGGGTGCCTTACGGCACGCTCCTGTGTGTGTCCGACAAGCCGCTGCATGGCGAGCTGAAGCTGCCCGGGATGGCGTCCGAGTTCTACCGCACCCAGGTCAGCCGCCATCTTCAGATCGGCATCCGCGCGATGGAGCTGTTGCGGGAAACCCCGCTGGAGCGCATCCACAGCCGCAAATTGCGCAGTTTCGAGGAAACCGCCTTCCTGTGATCTGCCGCGGGGCACGATTTCTTTGAAGAAATCGTGCCGGAGCCTTCAAAGGCTCCGGGCCGGAGTTTTTGAAAACTCCGGCGGGGGACCGCGTTTTTCCGTTAAAAACCGCTCAATCCGCGCGGCAGATGACGAGAGGGGGTTGATTTCGTCCTGAAATCCAGGTGACTGAGCGATGACCCTGAAAAGGGGCCGTTCGCGCCCGACGCGGACAGAAGGACATGCGGAACGAAATACAGGAGACAACAATGTCCAAGCCGATGACCAAGACCCAGCTGGTGGCCGCCGTGGCCGAAGAGATGGGCGCCGACAAGAAAACCGCCTCGGCCGCGCTGGACGCGATCGCCGCGGTCGTCGCCAAGGAAGTCACCGCGGGCGGCGCGGTTACCCTGCCGGGCCTCGGCAAGGTCGCCTGCAAAGAGCGCCCCGAGCGTCAGGTCCGCAACCCCGCCACCGGCGAGACCATGACCAAGGCCGCAGACAAGCAGGTGAAATTCGCCATCGCCAAGGCGCTGAAGGATCTGGTCAACGGCTGATCCTGCCGCGCTTTCTACAGGATACGGGCCGCCTTCGGGCGGCCCTGTTCGTTTCAGCCGCGTTTTTGCGCCAGCCGCGCCGTCCAGATCCCGGCCAGCACGATCACTCCGCCCACGGCCTGCCAGGGCGTCAGGGCCTCGCCCAGCACCGCCCAGGCCAGCAGTGCCGCCACCACCGGCTGCAACAGCAGCGTCAGCGACGAGAAGGTCGCCGGCAGCCAGGCCAAAGCCCAGGCGATCAGGCTCTGTCCGCCGGCCTGGCTGAGCCATGACAGGCCGAACAGCACCAGCCAGCCCGCCAGCGTCCAGGGCAGCAGCGCGCCGCCATCGGCCAGCGCAAAGGGCAGCACTGCCAGCGCGGCGGCGGCAGTGCTCCACAGCATGATCACCGACGCGGCGAAAGTCTCGCGCACCCGGGTCAGGATCACCAGATAGGCGGCGTAAAGCGCTGCCGCGAAGATCGCCACCGCATCCCCCGCCAGATGCCCGTCGCCAAGCGCCGCCGGCCCGCCCTTCAGCACCACCACACCCAGAAGGGTCAGCACCAGCGCGAACAGGAACAGCCGCCCCGGCGGACGGCGCAGGATCAGCCAGCTGTAAAGCGCGACGAAGACCGGCGCCATGTTCACCAGCAGCGTAGAATTCGCCACCGAGGTCATATGCAGCGAGATGTGCCAGGCCATCAGTTCGGTGCCCAGGATCAGCCCCGGCAGGCTGACCAGCCAGATCTGACGCAGCCCACGCGGTTTCGCCTCGCCCCCGGCCCCCGGGCGGCGCGCAAGGAAGAACAGCGGCACCAGCGCCAGCGCCAGTCTCCAGAAGGCGGTGGGCACCGCGCCCACCTCGGACAGCCGCACGAAGACCGGCGAGGCGCCGATCACCATGCCGCCAAGGATCAGGGCGGCGAGCGCGGGCTTCGACTGGCCGGAAAGCGTGGGCGGCATGGCGGTATCCTGTTCTGCTGCCGCCTTCTTAGCCGTCCTGCGCGGCGGGCGCATCAGCCTTCACTCGGCCCAGTCCCGGTCGGTGGTGAAGGCGATGGTCAGCCAGCGATGCGGGCTCTCGCCGCCGAGATCCTCGCCGATGCGGTCGCGGATCGCGTCCCAGTCCTCCAGCGGACGCGGCGGCTGGCCGCGCGGCACGATGAAGAACAGCTCGATCTGGGTGCCGCGCCCGACGCGGGCCACATAGGCGCGATGCGACAGGAAACCGTGCCGCGCCACCGCCTCTGTGGCCACCCGGTCCACCCGTTCCTTCAGATCGGCGGGCGTGACCAGCAGGATCTCGGCCAGCGCCCGGCGCACCATCGGCACCGGCACCGGCAGCACGACAAGGCAGACCAGCGCCAGCACGCCCGGGTCGATATAGGGGCTGATCCAGGCCCAGGCGGTGCCCTGCACCAGCCAGCCCGCGATGAAGGCGATCAGCAGCGCCCCGGTCATCGCCGCCGAGATCGCCCAGCCGGTCACGTCGATGGCGATCAGCCCCGAGTGCAGCCGCCGGTTCACCCGCCGCATGAACAGGGCCATGCCGGTCGCCACCGCCAGCGTGACCACCGCATAGACGATGGCCAGGCCGAAGGCGAGATCGCGCCCGCCCTTCATCAGGCTGTCGATGGCGGTGATCAGCGCGTAAGAGGCCGAGCCGAGCAGCAGCATCCCGCTCAGCCCGACCACGATGGGCTCCAGATGCCAGAAACCCATGGTGAACCGCTCGACCAGCCGGCCCTCTTTGCTCTGCCGGGTGGAAACGGCGATCAGCCGCGCCACCAGCAGCATCAAAAGCGCGGTGGTGGTGTCCAGCAGCGAATAGATCCCGTCGAAGATGATCGCCCCCGAGCGGGTGGCGAGGCCGAAGCCGATGCCGAACAGGGCCAGCGCGAAAGTGGCGATGGCCGAGAGTCTGATCGCGCCCTGTTCCTGGATCATGCGGTCTCCTTTTCGGCCAGCATGGCGGCATGGGGCGCGGCTGTCGAGGGTTCCGGCCGCGCGGGCCCCGGGTTAGGCTGCGGCAGGAGGGCCGGGCGATGGATCTTTTCGACGGGCTGGAGCCGCCTCAGGGCGGGCGCGAACAGATGGCGCCCGGCGCGGTGCTGCTGCGCGGCCGCGCTTCGGGCTGCGGTGCGGCGCTGCTGGACGTTATCGCGGGCATCGCGGCAGAGGCGCCGTTTCGCCGGATGGTGACGCCGGGCGGTTTCACCATGTCGGTCGCTATGACGAATTGCGGCGCCGCCGGATGGGTGACAGACCGCAGGGGCTATCGCTACGCGGCGCAGGATCCGCAGACCGGCAGGCCCTGGCCCGCGATGCCCGACGTTTTCGCCAGGCTGGCGCAGGAGGCCGCGGCAGAGGCGGGTTATCCCGGCTTTCGCCCCGATGTCTGCCTGATCAACCGTTACGAGCCCGGCGCGAAGATGGCGCTGCATCAGGACAAGGACGAGCGCGATTTCGCCAGCCCCATCGTCTCGGTCTCGCTCGGCCTGCCGGCGGTGTTCCGCTTCGGCGGCGCGCGCCGCGCGGATCCGGTGGTGAAATATCCGCTGCGCCACGGCGATGTGGTGGTCTGGGGGGGCGAATCGCGGCTCTGGTTCCACGGGATCGACGCGCTGAAACCCGGCGCGCATCCGCTGGCCGGGCCGGTGCGGTTCAATCTGACCTTCCGCAAGGCGCTGTAGGATTTGACAGCAAGAAGCGGAGCGACCCCGCGCCCGTCCGCTCCTATACTGGCGGGGTGAAGGAGGCGAAGACGATGGACACGCTGATCGAAGACCCGCGCTGGCAGGCGGTGATCGCGCGCGACGCAAGCGCGGATTTCGTCTATGCGGTGAAGACCACCGGGGTCTATTGCCGCCCGTCCTGCCCCTCGCGGCGGGCGAAACCGGCGAATGTGCGGTTCTTCGACGATGCCGCCGCCGCGCGGGAAGCGGGCTTCCGCCCCTGCCTGCGCTGCAACCCGGACGGGCCGTCGCTCACCGAGGCCAATACCGCATTGGTGGCCGAGGCCTGCCGCCTGATTGCGGAGGCCGGAGAGCCTCCGGCGCTGGCGGAAATCGCCGCGAAGATCGGGCTCAGCCCCTGGTATTTCCACCGGCTGTTCCGGGCGCAGACCGGGCTGACGCCCCGGGCCTGGGCGGCGGCGAACCGCGCGCAGAGGCTGCGCGAGGGGCTGGTGGCGGCCGGGAATGTGACCGGCGCGATCCATGAGGCAGGCTTCGGCTCGAACAGCCGGTTCTACGAGAAGGCGGACGGCATGCTGGGAATGACGGCGCGGAATTTCCGCCGGGGCGGGCAGGGCGAGGTGATCCGCTTCGCCATCGGCCAGTGCTCGCTCGGCGCGATCCTGGTGGCGCAGAGCGCGCGCGGGATCTGCGCGATCACTTTGGGCGACGATCCGGCGGCGCTGCTCGGCGATCTGGAGGACCGCTTTCCGCAGGCCGGACTGGTCGGCGGCGACCGGGAGTTCGAGGCGCTGGTCGCGCAGGTGGTGGGCCTGGTCGAGGCGCCGCGGATCGGGCTCGACCTGCCGCTCGACATCCGCGGCACCGCGTTTCAGGAGCGGGTCTGGCAGGCTTTGCGTCAGGTGCCCCCGGGCGCCACGGTGACTTACGCCGAACTCGCGCAGCGCATCGGCGCGCCCAAAGCGGTGCGGGCGGTGGCGGGGGCCTGCGCGGCCAATCCGCTGGCGGTGGCGATCCCTTGCCATCGGGTGATCCGCAGCACCGGCGCGCTGTCGGGCTACCGCTGGGGGGTGGAGCGCAAGCAGGCGCTCCTGGACCGCGAGGCATGAGGCTGACGCTTTGCCGCGTCGAGACGCCCCTGGGCGGGCTCTTGCTGGCGTCCGACGCCGGGGGGCGGCTTCATGCCTGCGAGTTTGCCGATTGTGAGGACCGGCTGCATCTCTTGCTGACCCGCCGGCTGGGGCAATGGGTGCTGGTGCCTGGCGAGGCGTCCGATGCCGCCCGGGCTCTTGGTGCTTATTTCGCGGGCGATCTGACGGCGGTGGATGCGCTGCCGCTGGTGCTGTCGGGCACCGATTTCCAGAACCGGGCCTGGACGGCCTTGCGCGCCATCCCGCCGGGGCAGGTGCGGAGTTACGGCGAACAGGCGGCGCGGCTTGGCCATCCGCGCGGCGCGCGGGCGGTGGGGCTGGCCAACAGCCTGAACCCGTTCGAGATCATCCTGCCCTGTCACCGGCTGGTCGGTCGCTCCGGTGCGCTGACCGGCTATGCCGGCGGCCTTGCGCGCAAACGCTGGCTGCTGGATCACGAGGCCGCCCATAGCGGCGGCAGGTGACCCCCCCGCCCGTGGACGGGGGGGGGTGGTGACGGTTACTCGGCGGGCACCTTCTCGGCCGCGTCCGAGAGCGGATGCGACAGATGCGGCAGCATCTCTTTCGGGCAGACCTGAAGGAAGCGGCGCTTCTCAACCTCCCAGTCCGCCAGGATCTTCGCCGCCTTGCGCGAGCCGGTCTCGGCCTGGTGGCGCGCGACCATATCCCTGAGCTGCGCTTCCCAATGCGGATGGCTTACCCCGCAGACCAGCAGGCTTTCCGGGTTGACCTGGGCGGCGGCGGTATTGTCCGGGTCGTAGATATAACCCATGCCGCCGGTCATCCCGGCGCCGAAATTCGCCCCCACCGGGCCGAGGATCACCGCGACGCCGCCGGTCATATATTCGCAACCGTTCGAGCCGCAGCCCTCGATCACCACTTTCGCGCCCGAGTTCCGCACCGCGAAACGCTCGCCCGCGCGGCCCGCGGCGAACAGCCAGCCGTCGGTCGCGCCGTAAAGCACGGTGTTGCCGATGATCGTATTGTCTTCTGCCACCAGCGGCGAGGCCATATTCGGTCGCACCACGATGGTGCCGCCTGAAAGCCCCTTGCCGACGTAATCGTTCGCGTCGCCCGAAACCTCGATCTTCAGCCCGTTTACCGCGAAGGCCCCCAGCGATTGCCCGGCATTGCCGGTCAGCTTCACCGTCAGGTGGTCGGGTTGCAGGCTGTTCCGCATCCCGAACTTGCGCACGATATGCGACGAGGCGCGGGTGCCGATGGTGCGGCTGGTGTTCCTGACCGCGTAAGAAAGCTGCATCTTCTCGCCATCCTCGAAGAAGCGCGCGCCGTCCTTGACGATTTCGGCGTCCAGCGTGTCGGGCACGGCATTGCGCGGCTTCGAGCGGTCATAGGTGATGCGGTTCGAGCCATCGACGGTGATCAGCAGCGGATTGAGGTCGAGATCGTCCAGATCCGCATGGCCGCGTGAGACCTGCACCAGCAGATCCGCCCGCCCGATCACCTCGTCCAGGCTGCGCGCGCCGATAGAGGCGAGGATCTCGCGCACTTCCTGGGCGTAGAAGGTGATCAGGTTCACCACCTTGTCGGCGTTGCCGGTGAACTTCGCCCGCAAAGCCGGATCCTGGGTGCAGACGCCCACCGGGCAGGTGTTCGACTGGCATTGCCGCACCATGATGCAGCCCATGGCGATCAGCGCGGCGGTGCCGATGCCGAACTCTTCCGCGCCCATCATCGCCGCCATCACGATGTCGCGGCCGGTGCGCAGGCCGCCGTCGGTCCTCAGCGTCACCCGCTCGCGCAGGTTGTTCATCGCCAGCACCTGATGCGCTTCGGTCAGGCCCATCTCCCACGGCAGGCCCGCGTATTTGATCGAGGTGCCGGGCGAGGCGCCGGTGCCGCCGTTGTGGCCGGACACCAGGATGGTGTCGGCTTTCGCCTTGGCCACGCCCGCGGCGATGGTGCCGACTCCGCTCGCCGATACCAGCTTGACCGTCACCTTGCAGCGCGGGTTGATCTGTTTCAGATCGTAGATCAGCTGCGCCAGATCCTCGATCGAATAGATGTCGTGATGCGGCGGCGGGCTGATCAGCGTCACGCCTTTGGTCGAGTGCCGCAGCCGGGCGATCAGTTCGGTGACTTTCATCCCCGGAAGCTGGCCGCCCTCGCCGGGTTTCGCGCCCTGGGCTACCTTGATCTCCAGCTCCTCGCAGGCGTTCAGATATTCCGCCGTCACCCCGAACCGGCCGGAAGCCACCTGCTTGATCTTGGCACAGGGGTTGTCGCCGTTGGGGAAGGGGTTCTGATGCGCCGGATCCTCGCCGCCCTCGCCGGAATCGGATTTCGCGCCGATCCGGTTCATGGCGATGTTCAGCGTCATATGCGCCTCGGGCGACAGCGCGCCGAGCGACATGCCGGGCGTCACGAACCGCTTGCGGATCGAGGTGATCGACTCGACTTCCTCAATCGCCACCGGCTTCGCCAGCGGCTTGATGTCCAGGAGATCGCGCAGATGGATCGGCGGATTGGCCCGCATCGCCGCGGAATACTGCTTCCACAGATCATAGCTTGCCCGGTCGCAGGCGGCTTGCAGCATGTGCATGGTTTGCGCTTCCCAGGCGTGTTTCTCGCCCGAGCGCCGCGCCTTGTAGAAGCCGCCGATGGGCAGGACATCGGCGCCGCCGAGCCAGCCGCGGGCGTGGACCTCTTCGATCTTGCGCTCGATCCCGTGCAGGCCGATGCCCGAGATGCGGCTCTGCATTCCCGGGAAATATTCCGCCACCATGGCGCGCGACAGCCCCACGGCCTCGAAATTAAGCCCGCCGCGATAGGACGAGACGACCGAGATTCCCATCTTGGCCATGATCTTCAACAGCCCCGCGTCGATGGCCTCGCGGTAGCGGCGCATCGCGTCGAGCAGGCTGCCTTCCAGCAGGCCCCGCCCGATGCGGTCGGCGATGCTGTCCTGAGCGAGATAGGGGTTCACCGTGGTCGCGCCGCAGCCGATCAGCACCGCGAAATAATGCGGGTCGATGCACTCGGCCGAGCGCACGTTGATCGAGCAGAAGGTCCGCAGCCCTTTGCTGGTCAGCCAGCTGTGCACGGCGCTGGTGGCGAGGATCATCGGCATCCCCACCTTGTCCTGGCCCTGATGTTCGTCGGTCAGCACCAGTTGCCCCGCGCCCGAGCGCACGGCGTCCTCGGCCTCGGCCCGGATGCGTTCCAGCGCGCCTTGCAGATCGTCGAGCGACGGCCCCACCGGGAAGGTGCAGTCGATGAAACCCACCTGGTCGCCGAACTGCTTCACCATGGCGTCGAATTCGGCATTGGCGACGAAGGGGCTTTCCAGCACCAGGATCTCGGTCTGGCTGGAGTTCTCGTCCAGCACGTTCCTGAGGTTCCCGAAGCGGGTTTTCAGGCTCATCACCCTTCCCTCGCGAAGCGAGTCGATGGGCGGGTTGGTCACCTGGCTGAAGTTCTGGCGGAAGTAATGCGACAGCGGCCGGTAGACCGACGAGAGCACCGCGGGCGGCGTGTCGTCGCCCATCGAGGCGATCATTTCCTTGCCGTCCTCGGCCATCGGGGCCAGCACCTGCTCCAGTTCCTCGATCGTATAGCCGGCGGCGATCTGGCGCTTGCGCAGCTCTGCGCCCTGGAACATCGCGGTTTCGGGCAGCAGGTCCAGATCGGGCGAGAGGTTGACGATCTTGCCCACCCATTCGCCATAGGGCTGGGCGGCGGCCAGTTTGTTCTTGATCTGGGTGTCGTGATAGAGCCTGCCCTCGGCCATATCGACGGCGATCATCTGCCCCGGGCCAAGCGCGCCCTTCTCGCGGATGGTCATCTCGTCGACCGGCACCATCCCGGCCTCAGACCCCGCGATCAGAAGACCGTCGCCGGTGATCACGTAGCGCATGGGCCGCAGCCCGTTGCGGTCCAGCCCGCCGCAGACCCAGCGACCGTCGGTCATCGCCAGCGCCGCCGGGCCGTCCCAGGGCTCGATCACCGAATTGCAGTAGGAATACATGTCGGCCCAGGCCTGGGGCATGGTGTCGGTCTGTTTCGACCAGGCCTCGGGGACCAGCATGGTCTTGGCCATCGGCGCCGAGCGGCCCGAGCGCACCATCACCTCGAACACCGCATCCAGCGCGCCGCTGTCCGAGGTGCCGCCGGGGATGATCGGCTTGATGTCCTCGGCCATGTCGCCGAAGGCAGAGGAGGCCATGCGGATCTCATGGCTCTTCATCCAGTTGACGTTGCCTTTCAGCGTGTTGATCTCGCCGTTATGCGCGAGCATGCGGAACGGCTGCGCCAGCCACCATTGCGGGAAGGTGTTGGTGGAATAGCGCTGGTGATAGATGGCGAAGGCGGATTCAAACCGCTCGTCCTGGAGGTCGGGGTAGAAGACCGAGACCTGTTCGGCCAGCATCATCCCCTTGTAGATCACCGACCGGCAGGACAGCGAGCACAGGTAGCAGCCGTAGATCCCGGCGGCGGTGACAGCCTTCTCGATGCGGCGGCGGATGATGTAGAGTTCGCGCTCGAACTGTTCGCGGTCGATGTCCTTGTCGCAGCGGATCAGGATCTGCTCGATCTCGGGGCGGGTGGCATTGGCCTTCTCGCCCAGCACCGACACGTCCACCGGCACATGGCGCCAGCCGTAGATGTAATGCCCCATCCGCAGGACTTCGGTTTCCACGATGGTCCGGCAGCGCTCCTGCGCGGCGAAATCGGTGCGCGGCAGAAAGACCTGGCCGACGGCGATCCATTTCTTCGGATCGGGCTCGTGCCCGGTGCGGCGCACCACGTCGTAGAAGAACTGCACCGGGATCTGCACATGGATCCCCGCGCCGTCGCCGGTCTTGCCGTCGGCATCGACCGCGCCGCGGTGCCAGATCGCCTTCAGCGCGTCGATCCCGGCCTGAACCACCTTGCGCGAGGGTTTGCCGGACAAGGATACGACCAGCCCGACGCCGCAGGAGGAATGCTCGTCTTCCTCGCGGTAAAGCCCGTGCGTGTTCAGGAACGCGCGCTTTTCCTCTTCGGCTTTCACCCAGGCTTCATCGTATTTCGTCATGGCTCACTCCCTGGGGCTGGCGTCTTGCGGTTCGGCGGAAACCGAGGCGAGGAAATCGGCTTCGGTCATCTTCACGGTCTCGCCGGCAAAGGCGAAGGCATCGGGCTTGCGGTCGATGAACATCTCGGTTTCCAGCACCATGCCGGACAGATCGTCCATCAGCCCGGCGGCGATGAAATGGCTGTGCTCCTGATCCGGAATGGTCAGGTGATACCACAGCGTCGAGCCGCAGATGCGGCAGAAGCAGCGCTCGGCCCAGTCCGACGAGGTATAGCAGGCGACGCTCTCCTGGCCTTCGATGGTCAGGTTAGCCCCGGCCACGCCGAAGCCGACGAAGCTGAGCCCCGACCAGCGGCGGCAGGTGCCGCAATGGCAGGCGTGCAGGCCGTGGCCGGTATCCTGGACGGTGATCCGCACCGCGCCGCAAAGGCAATGTCCGGTTTTAGTCGCCATAGCGGGCCCTCCACAGCCGTTCGCGCGCGGGATCGGCGGCCGGATCGACCGGCGCGCGGGTCATCAGCGGATCGCAGTCGAACAAGGGGCGGGTCGAGGCGAAGCCCGGCTCGCCCGGGAAGATGAAATCCAGCGGGCTGCCGTCGATCGGCAGCCACTGGCCATCGCCCAGATCGGTCTGGCCCGGCCCGGCGAAGAACAGCCGCATCTCGCGGCTGATGTATTCGTTGCCGCGCCCGGCGCGGATCGCGGTGCCGGAACCGTCGGTCTCGGTCGCCTCGTATTCGGTTTCTTCCAGCAGAACGCCGCCGATGGTGACAGTCCGCCCGGTCAGCCGGTCGAAGCCCTTGACGAGGGTGTCCACCCCGTTGTCGCGCGACAGGCTGAACTCGAACGTGTCGATCCCGGTTTCGATCAGTTCGGAGAACGAGGCCGGATCGGGCCGGTCGGCGTCCAGGGTCTGGCGCACCGGCGGGTTCGTCTCCAGGCTCTCGACCCATTCCGTCTCGCGGTTGATGCGCGAGCGGAAGAACAGCCCCTCCTGGTCGAAATCGGCCCGCCACTGATCGCCCTCGGGGTCCGCGGCGCAGCGGTAGTGGTTCGACACCCGGCAGCCCTTGGCCTGGACGGTCATGAATATCTCGCAGCCTTCGGGCGCGGTCCAGGTGCGGGCAAGCGCCGGGGCGGGCAGCAGGGCGGCAAGCGCGAGGAAAGAAAGAACGGATTTCATACCGGAACAACCTTCTGGTGACGGATCGGACGGGCCGAGCCTAACCCATGGCCGGCCGCATCCGTGTTCACTTCCTTGCCGGGAAGGGTATTCCCGCCCATCGGGCCGCGGGGGCAGGGGAAGGCGAGGCGCTGCCACGGGAGCCATCCTTCCCCGGATTATTCCGCCGCCACCGCGCCGGCGGTCTGCGCCAGATACGACAGGATCGAATCCGCCGCCTCGCGCCCGTCGCGGATCGCCCAGACCACGAGGCTGGCGCCCCGCACGATATCGCCCGCGGCATAGACGCCTGGCAGGCTGGTCGCGTGGCTGCGGAAATCGGCCTTGATCGTGCCCCAGCGGGTGACCGCCAGTTCCGGCACGCCCCAGAGCACCGGCAGATCCTCGGGCTCGAAGCCGAGCGCCTGCACCACCAGATCGGCGGGCTCCAGGTAATCGGCGCCCTCGATCACCTCGGGCGCCTGCCGCCCCGAGGCATCGGGCGGGCCGAGGCGCATCTTCTGGACCATCACGCCCTCGACCACCGTGCCGCCGCTGAAGCCCCTGGGCGCGGCGAGCCAGACGAATTCGACGCCCTCTTCCTCGGCGTTCTGCACCTCGCGCTGGCTGCCCGGCATATTGGCGCGGTCGCGGCGGTAGAGGCATTTGACCGAGGCCGCGCCCTGACGGATCGCGGTGCGCACGCAGTCCATCGCGGTATCGCCGCCGCCGATCACGACGACGCGCTTGCCCTCGGCGTTCAGCGTGCCGTCCTGGTATTCCGCCACCGCATCGCCGAAGGAGAGCCGGTTCGAGACGGTCAGATAATCAAGCGCCTTCACGATCCCCGTGGCGCCCGAGCCCGGGGCCTCGATCTCGCGGATCTTGTAGACGCCGGTGGCGATCAGCACCGCATCGTGGCGCGCGCGGATCTCCGCGAAGGACAGATCCTGGCCCACGGCGCAGTTCATCACGAAGCTGACGCCCGCGGCCTCAAGCTGTTCGATCCGCCGCATGACCACCGGCTTCTCCAGCTTGAAGCCGGGGATGCCGTAGGTCAGCAGCCCGCCTGCGCGGTCGTAACGGTCGTAGACGGTGACCTGCACGCCAGCGCGGCGCAGCCGGTCGGCTGCCGCCAGCCCGCCGGGGCCGGCGCCGATGATGCCGACGCTTTCCGCGCGCTCGAACGCCGGGCGGCCGGGCTGGACCCAGCCTTCCTCCCAGGCGGTGTCGGTGATGTATTTCTCGACCGAGCCGATGGTGACGGTGCCGTGGCCCGATTGCTCGATCACGCAATTCCCTTCGCAGAGCCGGTCCTGCGGGCAGATGCGGCCGCAGATCTCGGGGAAGGTATTGGTGGCCTGGCTGATCTCGTATGCCTCCTGCAACCGGCCCTCGGCGGTCAGGCGCAGCCAGTCGGGGATGTTGTTGTGCAGGGGGCAATGCGACTGGCAATAGGGTACGCCGCACTGGCTGCACCGGCTGGCCTGTTCGGCGGCCTTCTGGGCGGCGAACTCGCGGTAGATCTCGTCGAAATCCTGCCTGCGGTCGGAGGCGTCACGCTTCTCGGGCATCTCTTTGCCCAGGGTGACGAATTTCAGCATCTTTTGCGTGGCCATGGCTGCGCAGCCCCTTCCGATTTGCGGCTGCGCTTTTCCTATCGCCCTGCGCGACGGAATAAAAGTCAGTATGGTTTACCTATATGCGGATTTTTGGCGTGACGGGATCAAAAATCTGCGCGCATACCTGCACAATAGGTCAGTATAGTTTCCAGACGTGCTCATGAAACCAGCAGCAACCCCACCAGGGCAGCCGAGCCGACGATGATTCGCCACCAGCCGAACACCGCGTAGCCGTGCCTGCCGACATAGTTCAGCACCCACCGCACCACGAAAATCGCGGTCACGAAGGCCACCGCGAAGCCGACGGCGATGTCGGACACCGCGCTGAAGTCCAGCACCTCGCGGTTCTTCCACAGATCGTAAGCCACCGCCGCGCCCATGGTCGGCATCGACAGCAGGAACGAGAACTCTGCCGCCGCCCGCTTTTCGACCCCCATCAGAAGGGCGCCGACGATGGTTGCGCCCGAGCGCGACACCCCCGGCACCATGGCAAGGCATTGGCACAGGCCGATCGCCAGCGATTTGCCGAAGGGAAGCGCCAGCGCGTCGGTGTGTTTCGGCTGTTTCGGCGCGATCCGGTCCACCGCCAGCAGCACGAAACCGCCGAGGATCAGCATCACCGCGATCAGAACCGGGGTCTCGAACAACACTTCCTTGATGAATTTGTGCAGCAGAAGCCCGATCCCCACCGCCGGCAGGAAGGCCAGCAGGATCGAGACGATGGCACGCCGCGCCCCATCGTCGTGCCGTGCCGCGAGGAACAGTTGCGTCAGCTTCGCGGCATAGACCGAGAACAGGGCCATGATCGCGCCAAGCTGAATCACCACCTCGAAGGTGTTGCCCGCCGAATGGAAGCCGAGGAAATGCCCCGCCAGCAGCAGGTGGCCGGTGGAAGAGACCGGAATGAACTCGGTCAGCCCTTCCAGAAGACCCAGAAAGGTTGCGGTCAGCAGATTGTCCAAAGCTCTTACGCCTTTTTCAGATTCTTCGCCGAATCCTTGATCGCGGCGAACTGGCCCGAGGGGCGGAAGCGCCACAGGTAGTCGGGCAGCACCGCCTCGGGTGCGACGGGGGTGATGCCGAGATCGGCGAATCCCTTCGCGCCTTCGCCGGCCACGTTGTCGCGCCGCAGCATCTTCAGCTGGTCGCGGGTGATCACGTTGTTGCTGATCAGCCCGAAACTGACCGCCTCGGCCATGTCCAGCCCGAAGGCGAGCGGGGCCATCAGCGCCGACGGCAGATTAAGCACCAGACGGCGGCGGCGGATCACCGGCATCATCCGCTTCAGAAGCTCGGCAAGCGTCGCGGTTTCCGGCCCGCCCAGTTCGTAGATCCCGGGCGCGGCCTCGCCGGTGACGGCCTTCACCGCCGCCAGCGCCACGTCGTCGACATGCACCGGCTGGAACCGGCATTTGCCGCCCGCGAGCGGAAGGACCGGCATGAACTGCGCCATTCCGGCGAATTTGTTGAAGAACCTGTCCTCGGTGCCGAAGATAACCGAGGGGCGCAGGATCACCGCCGCGGGGAAGGCCTCCAGCACCGCTTTTTCGCCCGCGGCTTTCGAGCGGGCATAGAGCGACGGCCCCTCCGCATCGGCGCCGAGCGCCGAGATATGCACGAGTTGCGCCACGCCTTCGGCTGCCGCGGCACGGGCGATGTGGTCTGCGCCCTGGACATGGACCGAGTCGAAATTGTTGCGCCCGCCCTTGCGGAAGGTGCCGACGCAGTTGACCACCGCATCCGCCCCGGCCATCGCGCGGCGCACGCTGGCCTCGTTGCGGATGTTGCACAGCACGGGCTCGACCTGGCCCGGCACGCCGTAGGGCCTGACGAACAGGGCCTCGTTCGGGCGGCGGACGGCTATGCGGACGCGCCACCCCAGCCGGGCGAGGCGCCGCGCGACGTAGCGGCCGACAAAGCCCGAACCGCCGTAGATGGTGACCAGCTTGCTCATGCGGAATGCTCCCGTGCGGGCCTGATATGCTTCCCTTTGTTCCATAGCCCCGGCGCTTCCGGCCAGCAAGACCAAAGCCCGCACTGCCCCGGGGACGGGGTGTCGCGGCGGCTGGCATGGTGTCTGAATTTTCTCTGCGGGCCGTGTTGACAACCCCCTGACGCCCCTATACATCGCGGCTCACGACATCGCCCAGATGGCGGAATTGGTAGACGCGCTGGTTTCAGGTACCAGTGCCGCAAGGCGTGGAGGTTCGAGTCCTCTTCTGGGCACCAATAACTACCCGTAAGCTGTTGTTTTACTGGAAAGCTCCCACCTGAGGGAGCTTTTTCCTTTTTTAATACCAGCCAATGTTCAAGTGGCTGACAATCACCCGATGCCAGCACTTATGACGCCCACCGTCATATGCGGGAACAGCGGGTAATTCCGGAACACCATGCCGGTGCGGCGGAGCCTGGTTGATCGGACGCGCGTCCGGCCGGACCTCGCCATCCGTTGCCGTCTTGAAACCGGAACGCATCATCGGAGAGGGGGTGCCGGAGCCCGAGGGCCCGAGCATGGTCAGACCCCCCCTGGCGCTGGCCAGGTTCAGATCCCTCACCACAAGCGAGACGCGCCCCCCGCCCGATGCGCAACCGGCGCGCGGAAAATACCGGGCCAGGACGACAGGGGGCGGGACTTTGACCGCCCGTGACGCAATCGTCCCGATGCGAGGGGCGGAGCGGCGGTCAGGCGTAGTCCGGCAGACTGAGAGCGGATTGCGGGCGCGGCCGTCCCTCGGGCAGCCCCGCCAGGCTCCGCCTCATGTTCTGCGGCGTGGTGCCGAAGCGTTTGCGGAACATCCGGTTGAGGTGAGAGGAATCGCAAAACCCGCATTCCACCGCGATCTGCGCGACGGATTTGTCGGTGCTTTCCAGCAGCCGGCAGGCCATCGTCAGCCGGATCCCCAGAGAGGCCGCCTGGGGCGACGTGCCGAGCGATGCCCGGAAATGCCGCTCGATCTGGCGCTTGCTGTGGCCCATCCGCCGGGCGATCTCGGTCACTGAAAGCGGAGCATCGAGGGTGTGCTGCATGATCAGCAAGGCGCGTCGCACCATCGGGTCCTGGGTCCGCAGGTCGAGCGGGATGCCCGGCTGCGGATTTTCGGGGCGCAGCGCATCGTCGATGATCATGATGTGCAGGCTCTTGCTGGCCTCGGACCGGCCGACGTGTTTCTCAACCAGATAGGCCGCCAGATGGGCCGAACTCGCGCCGCCGGAACAGGTCAGCCGGTCGCGGTCCACCACGAAGATCTGGTCGGACACCGGATCGAGCCCCTCGAACTGTTCGAGGAAATCGACCGGGTGGAACCAGCTTACGCAGCAGCGATACCCGTCGAGCAGCCCGGCCCGGTGCAGCAGGAAGGCGCCGGTGCAGATGCCGATCAGCGGCACCCCGGCCGCGGCGGCCTGTTGCAGATAGCGATTGTAGGCCGCGCCGAGGCTGGCCATCTCGTCGATCAGCCCGCCGACGACCACGATATAGTCGAACCGGGCCGGATCGCCCAGGCGCTCATTGGGCTGAACGGTGATACCGCAGCTTGACGGCACCGCCTCCATCGTGTCGGACAGCACGGTCCAGTCGCACATGATCGGGCGGCTGCGGTCGCCTTCGTCGGCGGCCAGCCTCAGCACATCGACGAAATTCGCGAAAGCGCAGAGGGTGAATTTGCGCGCAAGAATGAAGCCCACCGACAGGCGCGGGCTGCCCGGCCCCTGCCGCCTGATCCGGGGTGCGGTCCGCCGCGCAACCGCACCAAGGCCGGCAACTTCATTGCGCATCGTCATAACTCCTCAGCCCGGCCCCGGCCGCCGCCCGTTCCGGGCAAGGCCGGATCTCATCAGCTGTCGTAGAGATAATTCCCCTTTGACGCAAACGTCCTATTTTTGCCTGGCAGCATGTCGCACTGGTTCCAAAGGCCGCTCGGGATCGAAGGCCGACCACAGGGCCGGTCCCGAAGGGGCGGATTGTCTGCAAGATCGCCCGCGGCGCGCTACAGTCGCTGCGGGAAGCCCGGATGCGAATCGGGCAGGTCTTCAGGCCGATGCCGTCTGTCCGGCGGGAGTCACCAGGCCTTATGAACGACCGGCACGTCACAACCCGCCAGAGGATTACAGGAGTTAAAATGTCAGCATTCCCCGACAGAGCAAGAGTGGTGATCGTCGGACTTGGCGGGATCGTGGGCGCCTCGGTCGCCCATCATCTGATCGAACGCGGATGGGACGACATCGTCGGCATCGACAAGTCGGGCATCCCGACCGACATCGGCTCGACCGCGCATGCCTCGGATTTCTGCTACGCCACCAGCCACGATTATCTCAGCACCTGGACCACGCTCTACTCGATCGACTTCTTCGAGAAGCTGGGCCATTACGCGCGCGTCGGCGGCCTTGAGGTCGCCCGTGTCGGCGACGACGCCCGGATGAACGAGCTGAAACGCAAGGTCGCCTCGGGCAAGGCCTTCGGCACCCGCGCCAGCATGATCTCGCCCGCCGAGGTCAAAGAGAAGTTCCCGCTGATCGAGCAGGATCAGATTCAGGGCGCGCTGTGGGACCCGGATGCCGGGCTGGTCATTCCGCGCTCGCAGACCGTGGCGGGCAAGCTGGTCGACCGGGCCGAAACGTCCGGCAAACTGCGTGCCTTCTCCAACTGCCCGGCCACCTCGCTGGTGATCGAGGGCGGGCGGATCAGGGGCGTCGTGACCCCGCGCGGCACCATCATGGCCGATCTGGTCGTGGTCTGCGCCGGGCTCTGGGGCCGGCTGATCGCCGAAATGGCGGGCGAGGACCTGCCGGTCTTCCCGGTCGATCACCCGCTGACCTTCTTCGGTCCCTACAACGAATTCGAGAACACCGGCAAAGAGATCGGCCGGCCGCTGCTGCGCGACCAGGGAAATTCGGCCTATCTGCGCGACACCGGGGATCCCAAAACCACCGAAGGCGGCCAGATCGAATGGGGCTACTACTACGAGAGCGACCCGCGCCTGTGCCATCCGCGCGACATTCTGGAGAAGGAATTCGCCCGGCTCTCGCCCTCGCAGCGCGATCTGGAGCTTGAGGACGTTCTGTCCCCGCTGGAACGCGCCATCGAACTGACCCCGATCCTGGGCGAGCTGGGCTATAACGAAAGCCATTCGTTCAACGGGCTGTTGCAGACCACCACCGACGGCGGGCCGTCCATCGGCGAAAGCCAGAAGGTGCGCGGGCTGTGGTATGCCGTGGCGATCTGGGTCAAGGATGCGCCGGGCATGGCGCGGCTGGTCGCCGACTGGATCACCGACGGGCGCACGGCGATCGACCACGCCAGCATCGACTATTCGCGCTTCAACCCCTATGCGCTGGAAGCGAAGTTCATCGAAGAGCGCTGCGTCGAGACCGCCTCCAAGATCTACAATCCGCCGGTCCACCCGCGCGAGCCTTTCGGCGGCGGCCGCAACATCCGGCGCTCGCCTTTCTATCAGCGCGAGGTCGAGCTGGGCGGCCATTTCATGGAACTCGGCGGCTGGGAACGCGCCCATGGCTATGCCGCCAACGAGCCCCTGCTGGAGAAATACGCCAGCCAGATCCCGGTGCGTGAACACGAATGGGACAACCGCCATTTCTGGCGCGTCTCGAACGCCGAGCATCTGGAGATGACCGCGGATTGCGGCCTTATCAACCTGTCGCATTTCCATCTCACCGACATCACCGGGCCGGATCACGTCGAACTGCTGGAATGGCTGAGCGCGGCGAAGATCGGCGGCGACGGCAATATCGGCAAGGGGATCTACACCCATTTCCTCGATGACGAGGGCAATGTCCGCGCCGACTTCACCCTGTTCCGTCTGGCCGACCGCATCCGGCTGATCAACGGCGCCGATGCCGGTCCGCGCGATCTGCATTACATGCGCCGCGTGGCACAGGATCGCGGGCTGGACGTGACCGTCACCGATGTGACCGAGAAATACGTCACCATCGGCATCTGGGGTCCCAATGCGCGGGTGAACCTGCAAAAGGTGGTCGAAGATCCGGCGGCGCTGGAAAAAGAGAACTTCCCCTTCGCCGCCATCCGGCCGATCCGCATCGCCGGCAAGGACGTGACCGCCTTCCGCATCTCTTATGTCGGCGAGCAGGGCTGGGAACTGCACATGGCCTATGAGGACGGGCTGGCGGTCTGGGACGCGCTGCGCTCGACCGGCGTGATCGCGGTGGGGGTGGAAACCTACGCCAACTCGCGCCGGCTGGAAAAGAGCCTGCGTCTCCAGAACGCCGACCTGCGCACCGACTACAACCTGCTGGAGGCCGATCTGGCCCGGCCCAAGGTCAAGGAGGCCGATTTCCGCGGCAAGGCGAAGCATCTGGAGCATCGCGCCCGCGATCATCAGCCCGCGATGCTCTGCACCCTGATCCTGACCGACAACCTGGACAGCAACGGCATCGCCCGCTATCCGGTCGGCATCCTGCCGGTGCAGGATCCGGAAACCGGCGAAACCCTGGTGGACGAGCTCGGCCGCCGGTCCTGGACCAGCTCCATCGTCTTCGGCCCGACCATCGGCAAGAACATCGCGCTGGCCTATCTGCCCTGGTCGCACTGCCAGGAGGGCCGCAGGCTACAGGTCGAATATATGGGCGAAACCTTCCCGGCCGAGGTCGCAGGGGTGGGCTACAAGCCGCTTTACGACCCCGAGAACCTCAAGCCCAGAAGCTGAGGCGCACCGGCGGGCGCGGAGAACCGCGCCCGCCCGCTGCTCTGATACCTTCCCCATCCTGGCTGTCTGAGCCCACGGTTTGACGGCGCGCTCTTTTCTCTGGAAGGGAAGGGCGCCCATGGGGCAAATTCATCACCCCGGCGCCACGGCCACGCAGGCTGTCCGGGCCGCGATACAGCCATCGCCAGGTCGAAGGCCGCCCCGCTCTCGGTTCGGCGGTGGGCGGGCTCGCGCCGCTGAGCCAGGTATCACCCCCAGGACGGTCGCGAATTGGCCACGGTTCAGGACAGGAAGACCGAAGCGTCGGAGCCGCGCTCGACGGTTATGTCCGAGGGCGAGGAAGCGGCAGTCACGGCCTTGCGGCGCCATACGCTGCTGCCGTTGGACGACCGTCTTCAGGCCCTCCAGTCACCGATTCCTTGCCTGACCCGACCGGAGCCGTGAGGCCGTGATGATTTCGGGCATTACGGAGACGGCGAACGCCACGCACAGGCCAGCGCCTCAAAAGGTGCTTTGAAGCCGGTAGCGCAGCCCGGGATAGAGCAGCCGCACCGATGAGACGAGTGCGCCATCGGACCAGGTGCGCCTGCGGATGAGCAGGCATGGCTCAGAGCGCGAAATCGCAAGATGCCGGCACTCCCATGGCTGAGGCAGCACGGCTTCGATGCTTTGCTCGGTGCGTGAGATCGGCGCGACGCGGGTCAGATAGGCGTTCGGGGTCAGCAGATTGAAGTCCTGCTCCAGATACTCCGGCGCCATCGCGGCATTGACGAAACGGTCCTCAAGCTGGATCGGCGCCTCGTCCTCGTGATGCACGATCACCGAATGGAACGCCGTCCTGCCGGGCTGGCTTTCAAGCATCTCCGCAAGTTCGGGTCCGCAGATCTCCTGCTGAAGCAGGATGACCGAGGCCCGGTGCCGGCTGCCGCGTTCGTGGATCTCGTCGGCGATGTTGCGCACGTCGAGAAAGCTCGTGCTGCGTTTTCTCGGCATGACGAAAGAGCCCCGCCCCTGGATGCGCAGGATGACGCCTTCGCCCGCGAGTTCGCGCAGCGCCCGGTTGGCGGTCATACGGCTGACGCCGAGGGCCTCGACCAGCTCGTTCTCCGAGGGGATGCGGTGATTCTCCGGCCATTCGCCGCTTTCGATGCGCTTTTTGATCTGCTCTTTCATATGTTTGTAGAGCGGTTCCCGGCGCGAGCCGGATAGCTTGTCCAGCGCGGCCCCCGTCTCTGGTCCGGTCATCTTCTGCATGTCACTGGCCAGGCCTGCTGCGCCGGTATCTGCCGCCATTTTCGGCCATCCTTATGAATTGCCGCAGCTTGCCTTTCTTTTTGCTTGCTGTCCAGTGAGAGACCTGCTTAGTTGCATATACAACTTAACCGGGGCGGGCGATGCAGAGACTGTTTTGCGACCATGCGTTCCTTCCCTCGGGCTGGGCTCAGAATGTCCTTCTGACAATCGACGACCGGGGGCTTGTTGCCGGGTTGAGTGTCGGGGAGGCGTGGAATCACCGTGATCCCCGCGCAAGTGGCCCGGTGGTTCCGGCAATGGCCAATCTGCACTCGCATGCCTTTCAGCGCGCCATGGCGGGCCTGGCCGAAACATCGCTTTCAGCCGAGGACAGCTTCTGGACCTGGCGCGATCTGATGTATCGCACCGTCGGCATCCTTTCGCCGCAGGATCTGGCTGTAGTTGCCTGCAAGTTGTATATTGAACTTATGCGCGGCGGCTTCGGGCGCATCACCGAGTTCCACTATCTGCACCACCGCCCCGATGGCCAAGCCTACGGTGATCGGGCCGAGATGTCGCTCCGGATCCTGGAGGCGGCCGCCCGGACGGGGATCGGTCTGACCCATCTGCCGGTTTTTTATGCGCATTCCGGCTTTGGCGGCGCGGAAGCGGGCATTGGTCAGCGGCCTTTCCTTCATTCGGTCGAGGGGTTTCTCCGTCTGCTCGACGATCTTCGTGCGCCCTGCATCGCTTCGGGCGCTACGCTGGGCCTTGCGATTCACTCGCTGCGGGCCGCGACGCCCGAACAGATGCGCGATATTCTGGCGGCAGAGCGGACGGGCGGCCCGATCCATATCCACGTCGCCGAACAGGAACTGGAGGTTTCGGCCTGTCTCGACTGGAGCGGTCGCCGTCCGGTGGAGTGGTTGCTGGACGAAATGCCCGTGGATGCGCGTTGGTGCGCCATCCATGCCACCCATCTCACCGATGACGAAATCCGCCGCCTCGCGGCCTCGGGCGCGGTGGCGGGCCTTTGTCCGGCAACCGAGGCCAACCTCGGCGACGGGATCTTTCCGGCGGTTGCATATCTCGGCCGGGGCGGGGCCTGGGGGGTGGGCACCGACAGCCATGTCGCGACCTCGGTCGCCGAGGAACTGAGGATGCTGGAATACAGCCAGCGGCTGCGCGACCGCAGACGCAACCGCCTTGCGGATGGTCCCGGCGCCTCGGTGGGCGAAAGTCTGCTGCGCGGCGCGGTGGCCGGGGGCGCAAGGGCCGCAGGCCAGGCGCTTTGCGGGATCTGCCCGGGCGCCAGCGCCGATCTTGTCGTTCTCGATGGCAGCAACCCCTATATCCAGGCCGCTGCCGGGAACAAGATCATCGACCGCTGGCTGTTCGCCACAGAGGCGCAGGTCGTGCGCGACGTGATGGTCGCGGGGAAATGGACCATCCGCGACAGGGAACATCCGCTTGAGCCCGAGATCGACCGGGCCCTTGCGAAGGTGCTTGCAAAACTGCGCTGAGGCGCAGGCCAAAATGGCTGGCCCGGTCCGGGGCGGCCTTCAACAGGGGAATACACGCCCGATGCGGATCAGACCCGACGCAACGCGTCCTGTGAAGACGGGGCTGACGCTCCGCCCGGCGGAACCGGAGGCCGCCGGAAGCCGCGGCGGGGATCACGCCGATATGGCGACGATCTTCCGGAAGACTGCGCGGCGGGGATCCCCGGCTTCCGCCACCGGATCCATCTGATCACAGCGAAGGAGCAGTCCGATGTTTCCCGAAGCCCTGCACATTTCCATCCGGGAGCCGATCAATGATCTCGTTCAGAGCATCGTCGTCAACTACGGCTTCGTGTTCAAAGCGATTTCCCAGGTCATCCTGAAGGCGATCCTTCTGTTTGAGTGGGTTTTGCGCGGTCTGCCGTGGTGGGTGGTCTTTGCGGCCTTTCTGGTGCTGACCTGGGCCTCGTGCCGCAAACCCGGCATGGTGGCTTTCGTCGCGGTGCTGCTGTTCGCGGTCGGGGCCTTCGGGCTCTGGGATCTGACGATGCAGACGCTGGCGCTGATGCTGATCTCGACCGTGATCGCCGTCGTCATCGGCATTCCGATCGGGATCTGGCTGGCGAAAAGCCAGCTGATGCGGCGGGTGACGCTGCCGCTGCTCGATATCATGCAGACCATGCCGAGCTTCGTCTATCTGATCCCGGCGATCATGCTGTTCGGGCTGGGCAAGGTGCCGGCGGTGCTGGCCACCATCATCTATGCGGTGCCGCCGCTGATCCGGCTGACGGATCTGGGCATCCGGCAGGTGGACGGCGAGGTGGTCGAGGCCGCCACCGCCTTCGGCGGCAGCCCGCGCCAGATCCTGTTCGGGGTCGAGCTGCCGCTGGCCACGCCCACGATCATGGCGGGGCTGAACCAGACCATCATGATGGCGCTTTCGATGGTGGTGGTCGCCTCGATGATCGGCGCGCGCGGTCTGGGCGAGCAGGTGCTGAACGGCATTCAGACCCTGGATGTCGGCAAGGGGCTGGAGGCCGGGATCGGCATCGTCATCCTGGCGATCGTTCTCGACCGGATCACGCAGGGTTTCGGACAGTCCGCGCAGAAGGGCAGGACCAATGAGTGAGATCGAGATCAGGAACGTCTTCAAGATCTTCGGGGCCGATACGCGCACGGCTCTTGCCATGGCGCGCGACGGGGCGGACAAGTCTGCGATCCTGGCAAAGACCGGATGCAGCGTCGGGCTGAACGACGTCAGCCTGCGCATTCCGCCCGGCCGGGTCTTCGTCATCATGGGGCTGTCGGGGTCGGGCAAATCCACCCTCGTGCGCCATATCAACCGCCTGATCGAGCCGACGAGCGGCGAAATCCTCGTCGATGGCCGCAACGTCCTTGGGCTTTCGGCCCCCGAATTGCGCGATTTCCGCAAGAGCCGGGTCAGCATGGTGTTTCAGAGCTTCGGCCTGATGCCGCATCGCAGCGTGTTGCAGAACGTGATCTATGGGCAGCGTGTGCGCGGTCTTTCCAGGGCCGAGGCCGAGCCGATCGGTATGAAATGGATCGAAACCGTCGGTCTGACGGGTTATGAGAACAAATATCCGTTCCAGCTTTCGGGCGGGATGAAGCAAAGGGTCGGCCTTGCGCGGGCGCTGGCCGCCAATACCGACATCATCCTGATGGACGAGGCGTTCTCGGCGCTGGATCCGCTGATCCGGGGCGAGATGCAGGATCAGTTGATCCAGCTTGAGCACGATCTGGCAAAGACCATCGTCTTCATCACCCACGATCTGGACGAGGCCCTGCGCATCGGCGCCGAGATCGCCATCCTGAAGGACGGCAAGCTGGTCCAGGTCGGCACTCCGCATGAGATCCTGACCTCGCCCGCCAATAATTATGTGGCCCGCTTCGTCGAGCGGCGCAGCCTTCAGGGAGGGGAGCAGCATGGCTGACACGGTTCTGTTCGACGGCGCGCCGGACTGGCGCGCGATTGCCGCCATCGCCCGTGGCGCACGGCTCGGGCTGTCGCCCGCCGCAGAGGAGCGGATCCGCCACGCGCGCAGCCTGGTCGACAGCCTCGTCGCCAGCGGCACACGCGGCTACGGGATCAACACCGGGGTGGGCGCGCTTTGCGATGTGGTCATCGACCGCGACCGTCAGGCGCAGCTGTCGCGGAATATCCTGCTCAGCCACTCCTGCGGCGTCGGGGCTCCGCTCGGGCGCGAAGAGACCCGTGCGATCATGGCCGCTCAGATCGCGAATTTCGCCCATGGCTGTTCAGGGGTGCGCCCCGAGACCGTTGCGGCGCTGGTGGCGCTGCTGAACGCGGACATCCTGCCGGTGATTCCGTCGCGCGGCTCGGTCGGCTACCTGACCCATGCCGCCGCGATCGGCCTCGTGCTGATCGGCGAGGGCCAGGCCCGGATCGGAGACCGCATCGTCTCCGGCGCGCAAGCCATGGCCGAACTGGGGCTGGCGCCTCTGGTGCTGGCGGCCAAAGAGGGGCTGAGTCTGGTCAATGGCACGCCCTGCGCCACCGGGCTGGCGGCGCTGGCGCTGGCGCGGATGGAGCGGATGCTCGGCTGGGCCGATGCCGCCGCCGCCGTCAGCTACGAAAACCTCGGCGCGCAGAACGCGGCTTTCGATGCTGTGCCGCTCGGGTTGCGCAAATCCGACGGGCTCGCCGCCAGCGGCGCCAATCTGCGCGCCTGGCTGGCGGACAGCGAAATCCTCGCAAAGGGGGCGGGGCGGCGCACGCAGGATCCGCTCAGCCTTCGGGCCGTGCCGCAGGTCCATGGCGCGGTGCGCGACGCCTTCTGCGAAGCGGTCAGGGTAACGGATCGGGAACTTGCCAGCGTGACCGACAATCCGGCCGTCACCGGCACGCCGGCCGCCCCCGAAGTCTGGTCTCAGGCCCATGCCGTCGGGGCGGGGATGGCGCTTGCGCTGGACGGGCTTGCCACCGCGGCCGCCACCCTTGCCGCCATTTCCGAGCGCCGCACCGACCGGCTGGTCAATCCGCTGGTCAGCGGGCTGCCTGCCTTTCTCGCAGCCGGGGGCGGGGTGTATTCGGGCTTCATGATCCTTCAGTATACCGCGGCTTCCCTCGTCGCAGAAAATCGCAGGTTCGCCGCCCCGGCCACGCTGGATGGCGGCATCACCTCGGCCTTGCAGGAAGACATCCTGACCCATGCCACGCCCGCGGCGGGCAAGCTGTTGCAGATCCTCGACAATCTCGAACTGGTGCTGGCGATCGAGCTGCTGGCGGCGATGCAGGCCTATGACATGCAGCCCGATCCGGCCGCCCGCCGCGCCCCCGCGACCGACCGGCTGTATCGCTTCATTCGGGCGCTGCTGCCCGCCTATCGCGACGACCGCCCGCTGAACGCAGATCTGGCCCTTTTGCGCGCCCGGATCGCGGACCGCGATCTTTCCGGGCCGGAGATGCTCTGATGTCGGTTCTCTATACCAATGCCCGCCTGATGACGCTGGAAGGCGAGGGCCTGGGCCTCGTCGACAAGGGGGTGCTTTGCACCGAGGGCACGCAGATCGTCTATGCCGGTCCCGCCGATGGGTTCACTGCGCCCGGGGGGGCGAGGGTGGTCGATTGCGGGGGCCGCTGGATCAGCCCGGGCCTCGTTGATTGCCACAGCCATATCGTTCACGCCGGAACGCGGGCGCGCGAGTTCGGGATGCGTCTCGAAGGCGCCAGCTATGAAGAGATCGCGCGGGCGGGCGGCGGCATCATCTCTTCGGTGATGCAGTTGCGCGCCGCATCGCAGGAGGCTTTGCTCGAACAGAGTCTGCCGCGGCTCGATGCGCTCATCGCCGAGGGGCTGACCACCATCGAGGTGAAATCCGGCTACGGCCTGACCATACCGGACGAACTGAAGATGCTGCGCGCCGCGCGGGCGCTCGGGCAGAAGCGGCGGGTGCGGGTTGTGACAAGCTGGCTTGCCGCCCATGCCACCCCGCCCGAATACAAGGGCCGCAACGCCGATTACATCCGCGAGGTCGCGCTGCCCGGTCTGGATGCCGCCCATGCCGACGGGCTGGCCGACGGGGTCGATGCCTTCTGCGAGGGGATCGCCTTCAGCCCGGAGGAGTTGCGCCCGCTGTTCCGGCACGCCCGGGCGCTCGGCCTGCCGGTCAGGCTTCATGCCGATCAGCTGTCCAATCTCTCGGGCGGCGCCTTTGCCGCCGGCTTCGGGGCGCTTTCGGCGGATCATCTGGAATATGCCGATGCGGCGACGGCGGCCGCCATGGCGCGCGCGGGCACGGTTGCGGTGATCCTGCCGGGAGCGTTCTATTTCATCCGCGAGACCCGGAAGCCGCCGATCGCCCTGTTTCGCGAACATGGCACCCGCATGGCGCTGGCGACCGACAACAATCCCGGCAGCTCGCCGCTGACCTCGCTGCTGCTGGCGATGAACATGGGGGCGACGCTGTTCGGCATGACGGTGGCGGAATGTATCGCGGGCGTCACCCGCGAGGGCGCGCGCGCGCTTGGGCTGCTGGCGGAAACCGGCACGCTGAGCGCGGGCAAACGCGCGGACCTGGCGATCTGGTCGATCGGAGAGCCGGCCGAGCTCGTCTGCAATATGGGCCTCAACCCGCTGCATCGCCGTATCTGCGGCGGGGTGGCGGACTGAGCCGGGAGGACATCTGGATATGAACGTCTGCGAAATCGCCCGTGGCGACGGCCCGGTGATCCTGGCCTTTCCCCATGTGGGAACCGGACTGCCGCCCGGGGTCGCCGCGCGGCTGAACGACGAGGGGCTGCTGCTGCGCGACACCGACTGGCATATCGACCGGCTTTACGCGGATCTGATCCCGGGCCTGACGACGATCACCGCCACGCAGTCGCGCTATGTGATCGACCTGAACCGCGATCCGGCCGGAAACAGTCTCTATCCCGGCCAGACGACCACCGGGCTGATCCCCGAAACCACTTTCGACGACGTGCCGATCTGGCGCGCGGGCCATGGGCCGCAGCCTGCCGATATCGCGCATTGGCTCGACCAGGTGCATCGCCCCTATCATGCCGCGCTGGCCGCCGAGATTGCCCGCGTCAGGGCCCGCCATGGCGTGGCGGTGCTTTATGATTGCCATTCGATCCGCTCGCGGATCCCCTGGCTGTTTCCCGGCGTGCTGCCGGATCTGAACATCGGCACCGACGGCGGCACCACCTGCGCGCCCGAACTGGAGACGGCGGTGGCAGAGATCGCCCGCGACTCGGGTCATTCCTGGGTGCTGAACGGGCGGTTCCGCGGCGGCTGGACCACGCGCCACTACGGCCGGCCGCAGGACGGCGTTCACGCCATCCAGATGGAACTGGCCCAGATCAGCCATCTGGCCGCCGAGGAGCCGCCCTTCGCGACCGATCCCGACAAGGCCGCGCATCTGCGGCTTACGCTTACGAAAATAGTCTCTGCGCTGGCGGAAATCGCGCCCGGCCTTGCAAGACGCTGAGAGGTTTCACATGAACATGACCCGCCACAATACCCGCGACATCTTCCCGCCGACCGGGCCGGAAATCAGCTGCAAATCCTGGCTGACCGAGGCCGCGCTTCGGATGCTGATGAACAATCTGCACCCCGACGTGGCCGAGAACCCCCATGAGCTGGTGGTCTACGGCGGCATCGGCCGCGCGGCGCGCTCCTGGGAAGATTTCGATCTGATCGTCGAAACGCTGCGCGATCTGGAGGAAGACGAGACGCTGCTGGTGCAGTCGGGCAAGCCGGTCTCGGTCGTGCGCACCCATAAGGATGCGCCGCGCGTGCTGATCGCCAATTCCAACCTGGTGCCCCGCTGGGCCACCTGGGAGCATTTCAACGAGCTCGATCGCAAGGGCCTGATGATGTATGGCCAGATGACGGCCGGCTCCTGGATCTATATCGGCGCGCAGGGCATCGTTCAGGGCACTTACGAGACCTTCGCCGAGATGGGGCGCCAGCATTACGGCGGCGATCTGACCGGCAAATGGGTGCTGACCGGGGGCCTCGGTGGCATGGGCGGCGCGCAGCCGCTGGCCGCTGTTTTCGCCGGGGCCTCTTGCCTCGCGGTCGAGGTGGACGAGACCCGCATCGACTTCCGCATCCGCACGAAATACCTGGATGCCAAGGCGAAGACGCTCGATGAGGCGCTGGCGCTGATCGCGGACTGGACTTCGAGAGGCGAAGCGAAATCGGTCGGCCTGCTGGGCAATGCCGCCGAAATCTTCCCCGAGATCCTGCGCCGTCAGCTTGCCGGTGAAGCGATGCCGAACAATGGCCCCGATATCGTGACCGACCAGACCTCGGCCCATGACCCGGTGCATGGCTACTGCCCCGTGGGCTGGACGGTGGGCGAGTGGCGGGCGCGCCAGGAAAGCGATCCCGCCGCGGTCGAAAAGGCCGCGCGGGCCTCAATGCGGGCGCAGGTCGAGGCGATGGTGGGCTTTCATGACGCGGGTGTGCCCACGGTCGATTACGGGAACAATATCAGGCAGATGGCCAGAGAAGAAGGGTTTGACCGCGCCTTCGCCTTCCCCGGCTTCGTGCCCGCCTGCATCCGTCCCCTGTTCTGCCAGGGCATCGGCCCCTTCCGCTGGGCGGCGCTTTCCGGCGACCCCGGGGATATCGCGAAAACCGATGCGGCGATGAAGAAGCTCTTCCCCGAAAACAAACACCTGCACCGCTGGCTCGATATGGCTGGCGAGCGGATCGCCTTTCAGGGCCTGCCCGCCCGGATCTGCTGGATCGGGCTGGGCGACCGCCACCGCGCCGGGCTGATGTTCAACGAGATGGTGGCCTCGGGTGAGCTGAAGGCGCCCATCGTCATCGGGCGCGATCACCTGGACTCGGGCTCGGTGGCCAGCCCCAACCGCGAGACCGAGGGGATGCAGGACGGATCCGACGCCGTTTCCGACTGGCCCTTGCTGAACGCGCTCACGAATACCGCCTCGGGCGCGACCTGGGTTTCCATCCACCATGGCGGCGGGGTGGGGATGGGCTTTTCGCAACATGCGGGTGTGGTGATCGTGGCCGATGGCACGGAAGATGCCGCGAAACGGCTGGAGCGGGTGTTGTGGAACGACCCCGCCTCGGGCGTGATGCGCCACGCCGATGCCGGATATGACCTGGCAAAAGACTGCGCCCGTCACCATGGGCTGCGCCTGCCCGGTATCCTGAGGTGAAGGGCATATACCCCGCCCGGGGCCGGGTCTTCCGGCCCTGGAAAAACGGCGGCGGCCAGACGGCGGAAATCGCGGTCTCACCTGTTGCGGCGGATATGGAGACGTTTTCCTGGCGCGTCTCGGTCGCCTCTGTCGCGTCGGACGGGCCGTTTTCCGAATTTCCCGGCATAGACCGGGTGCTGACCGTGACAGAGGGCGGCCCGATGGTGCTGGAGATCGGCGGCCGGGAACATCTTCTCGACGAGACCAGCCCGCCCTTCGCCTTCAGCGGAGAGGCGCCGGTCATGGCCCGGCTTTGCGGGCCGCCGCTGCTGGATTTCAACGTCATGTGTCGCCGGCCGCTGCGGGCGGAAGTGGTGAAAGGACCGTTTCAGCCCGCGCAGATGCTTTCCGGTTCGGCGCAGGCCCGGCTGGTCCTGCTGCTGGAACCCCGGGCCGGATTCGAGCGGCTGGACCTGATCGACCTCGATGCCCGGCCAGAAGCCGGACCCGCCCTGAGGGGGGCCGCGACGATCTCGGTGCGGATCATCGGCTGATATGCCGGCCCGACCCGCGGTTGCGGCCGTGCAGGCATCGGCGAAAAACCTGTATGGGCAATCCGGTCTGCGGTAATCGGGGCAAGACAGCGGCGCCGGTCGTGATCCGGCCTCGCTTGCGCAAGCCACAGGAGGCAGCCCATGGCCCTGACCCTTCCACCGCTGAATGCGCTGCGCGCCTTCGAGGCGGCTGCCCGCCATGGCAGTTTCGTGGCCGCCGCCGAAGAGATCGGCGTTTCCTCTGCGGCGATCAGCCAGCAGGTCCGCAAGCTGGAGGATTACCTCGGCAAGCAGGTCTTCGTCCGGCTCAACAACCGGGTGACGCCGACCGATGCGGGCCATGCGATCTTTGCCGATATCGCCGCTGCGCTGCAACTGATCTCGGACACGACCGAGGAACATATCCTCAGACGGTCGAAATCGCGGCTCGTCATCAGCTCCATCGAATCCGTCGCCGAGAAATGGCTGGTGCCGCGGCTTGCCGAACTGACGCGCCACCGCCCCGAGTTTCGTTTCGACCTGAGGGTAGAGCCGGATCCGGTCGATTTCGGGCGTGACAACATCGACATCCGGCTCGGCTATGATCCGGCGCATTATGCCGGTCAGATCGTGGTGCCGCTGCGGCAGGACAGCGTAAGCCCGATGTGCAGCCCGGACTATCTGGCGGCATGCCCCGATCTGCAACGCGACGGCATGGCCGCAGTTCCGGCCACGGATCTGATCCATACCAACTGGGGGCCGAGCTTCGGCAGCCATCCGACATGGCAGGCGTGGTATCTGGCCAGCGGACTGCCCGTCCCGGTGGCGGCGAAAGGCATGCTGGCCGACAATTCGGCCGTGGTGCTGGATCTTGCGCGCGTGGGGCTGGGGGTGATCCTGGGCCAGAGCCTGCTGGCCGAAGAGGACCTGCGCGCGGGCCGTCTTGTCGTGTTGTCCGGGGTCCGGCTGGCCCTGGGGCGCAGCTATTGCCTCGCCTATCCGCGGCAAAAGCAGCACAAGCGCGCCCTGGTTGCGCTGGCGGACTGGCTTGTCGCCGCCGCGGGCACCGCCGCCGCCTGAGCGTCGCCGCCGCCGCGCCGGTCCCCGCCCGTCAGGCAGAAGGCGGCCGCCGGGCAGAACACCCGGCGGCGCGCTGTCTTACTGAAGCGTGGCTTCGACCCTGGCCCGCGCCTCCGGCGAGATCCAGGCGCCCCAGACCTCGGGCTTTTCCCTCAGGAACCAGTCGGCCGCCTTTGCCGCATCGGCTTTGTTGTCGACCATATAGGCCAGGACGCCATTGATGTCGGCCAGCGGAAATTCCGCCTTGCCGAGAATGTCGACGATCTCGGGGGCGGCGTCGTGGAAGTCTTTGTTCAGGCTGTAGATCACCTCGACCTCGGGGAAGGCGCAGGCCTGGTCCCGGCTGCCGTTGGGATCGGTGATCTGAGCCCAGCATTCATCGCTGTAGGGGTCTTCCTCAAGCTGGATCAGATCAAACCGGCCCATGACCGCGGTCGGCGACCAGTAGTAGAACAGCAGAGGCTCGCCCCGCAGGATGTTCGAGGTGATTTCGGCATCCAGCGCCACGCCGGTGCCCGGGCGCATGTTCACATAATGATCGGTCAGGCCATATGCCTGCAACTTGGCGGTGCTGACCGCCTCGCAGGACCAGCCCGAGGGGCAGTTGAGGAACCGCCCTTTGCCGAGTTCCTCGGGATCGGCGAACAGCGCGACCATGGCCGGATCGGAGAGCTGATGGACGGATTTCAGATCGGGCGCCATCGGCTCGATGTCACGCGCGGCATCGCCGTTGACCACATAATCCGGCACGAACCAGCCTTCGGCGGCGCCGGTGAAAGGATGGCCGACCGGGATCGTCTTGCCCTCGGCAATCGCTTTGGCCAGCACGTCGCTGCGGCCCAGCCAGTCCTCGGCGAAGATCTGCACCTCGCCGTCGGCGGTCGCCTGTTCGAGGATCATCGTATTGCCGGGGATGGAATCGACCTGGCAGCCATAACCATCGGCCAGCAGGCGCTGCATGACCGCGGTGATGAAGGCCGCGCTTTCCCAGTCCACCCCGGCGAAGGTGATGGTCTTTCCGCCGTCGCACCATGCGATTTCCCCGGCGCGGGCCCCGGCCGGGCCGAATGAAAGGCCCGCCGCGATCAGCCCGGCGGACAACAGGTATTTCTTCATTGGAACTCTCCTTGTTGGGGGTGCGTTTTTGTTGTGTTTGCCCTGCCCGGAGCATGATGCTTCCGGGTCGGGTCGCCGGGCTGCGCCTGCACATCGGCGCAGCCCGCCATTTTGCAGCCTCCGCAATTGCGACAGGCCCGCCGGTGACCGGCGGGCTCTTTCGTCATTGCCATTGCTGTCTGTGCAATCGCCTCATCTGTCCTCATGCGGCGATGCTGCGGCCGTAGAATCCAAGTTGCTCTTTCGCGGTCATCGTCACGCCCGGGCGATCAAAGAAGGCGAAGATCGCGACCATGCGCTCGGTTTCCCCCTTCACCCGGACGACCCGGTGCAGCGTGTCGACGCCGCGGAACACGTTCAGCGCCCCCGGGGTCAGTCTGGCCTTGCGCACCTCGGGGTCCTCGTTGCGCAGCACCGCTGCCACGCCGGCATAGTTCGGATCGTCCTTGCTGCGCAGATCCTTGCGGTATTCCAGCTCGCCGCCCTCTTCCGGGGACTGGAGCAGGATCGTGGTGGTGAATTCCGACCGGTCGAAGTGCCAGTTCAGCGCCTCGCCGTCGCGGCTGGCCTGGACGTTCACCCGCGCCATCGGATCCTCCATCGGATAAAGCGCATCCTTGCCCATGGTGGCGGCCAGGAAAGAGGCGAAGGGCGCCCAGTCATACAGCGTCAGGACCGGGTTCCCGACAAGCTGATCGGCGCAGAGCGTGTGGTTGACGGTCTCGACTCTGGTCAGCACCGGATCGTCATCGGACAGCCCCTCAACACTGTCGCGAAAATAGACATTGTGCTTGCGCGCATGGCGATGGCTGTCGGTTCGCATCGCGGGGGTGGCCAGATCGATCGCCGCGCGCACCACGTTGTCGCGCAGAAAGCCCTTGAGTTCGAACATACCATCAGCCGCAAGCCGTTCCCGGCACCGCGCGACCAGGGCGGCGTATTCCTGGCTCTCCGGTTTGTCGAGCGGGTAGGTTTCAAGATCGAGAATATGTTTCATGGATGGCTCCTGCGATACCGGACAAGAGCATCCTTCCCGGCTGCCAGAAGTTTCTCAACGGGGCTAAATGTTAGTCAGGCACAGAAAATCTTACCCAGAAGATTCATGTTCTGCCGATGTCCGGAAAGAGCCGGCTGGCAAGGATCATCCGGGCGCCCCGGCGGACAGATCAGGGTTCCGGGATCAAGGGGTGTCCCACGCTGAAGCGGCAGCGCTTCGCGAGCGGATCATTGCCGTCCCGTCCAACGAAGGCGAGGCTGTTCCCGATCCCTTCCGCGGCTGCGACACCAGCCTGCGCACAGCGCAGACCCTCGCGGTGTTTTGCGCGAAACGGGAACGGACCGACGCCGGAGGTTCGGGGTGCGGCTGCGCTGACGGGCGGGAGGACGCGTCGGGCTGTCGGGGCCGAGCCAGGAGCGTGGTGTCAGCGGGCCGGGTGAGGCACCGGCCGATCTGCGTGCCGGGCTGAAGCGGTTTATGACTGCCTGAACCCTGCCGTAAAATGGCGAGGATCACCCGGCTCCGGCCGTTTTCGGCTGCCATGGTTGCGCGTTGCGGCGTGGCAGGCATGCGTGTCGGCGGCAGCCGCTGTTTCCGGACGCGCTGCCTGGCTTCACCCGCGGCCGCGGCAGTCCGTTGCGACCGGAAGCGCCATGGGGTGGCAATCTCCCCTGCCGGGGACCGGCTCGTAGGGGCAGCGCCCCGACAGATCGCAGCGGGGCAGGCTCTGGTGTTTCCAGACCGCGGCTTCGAGGCGGCTCGACAGGTTCAGCTTGCGCATCACGTTCCTGACGTGAACCTTGACCGTGGTGCCGGTGATGCCCAGGTCGCGCGCGATCGCCTTGTTGCTCAGCCCGTCGGCCAGGCATTGCAGGATCTGCTGCTCGCGCCCGGTCAGTTCCGTCACGCCCGCGGGGCGCGGCGCGGCGGCGGGCTCCAGAGCGGCGTGTTTCAGAACATCGGTCAGCCGGTCCTGAAGGACGGTCGTGCCCCCGGTCGCCCGAAGCAGGCTGGCGCAGAGATCCTCGGGCTCCATATCCTTCAGCAGATAGCCGTCGGCGCCGGCGCGCAGGGCGTCCAGCAGATCCTCTTCGGCGTCCGAGACGGTCAGCATGATATGGCGCGCGCCAAGCCCGGCATCCTTGAAGCGGCGCAATGTCTCCAGCCCGTCCATGCCCTTCATATGCAGGTCGATCAGGATCATATCCGGCCGCAAGGTCCGGGCGCGCGCCAGCCCTTCCGCCCCGGAGGCCGCCTCTCCCACGATCTCGAAATGCGAATCGTCCGACATGATCTGCCGGACGCCGCGCCGGAAGAGTGCGTGATCGTCGATGAGCATCACCCTTATCATTTCGCCACCTATGTTCTTGTTATTGGGACGACTTCGGCGTGAACGCCAGTCTGACCCGTGTTCCTCCCTGTGGTCTTGTTCCGACCTCTATCCTGCCCCCCAGACTGTGGGCACGTTCCTGCATGATAGCATGACCATGATGATCGCGCCCGCCCGCAGCGGATTCATATCCGATTCCGTCATCGTCGATCACGATCCGCACCGTCCCGTCGGGCGCCGCGGAAAGCGCGATGAGCACGGTTTCCGCCTCGGCGTGCCGCAGGATGTTGGACAAAGCCTCGCGCACGATCTGAAGGATGTGGAATTCCTCGTTCACCGTAAGCCGGCCGTTCTCAAGCCGGTTGTCGAGGCTGATCGACAGGCCGGAGCGCTGCGAGAATTCACCGATTGCCGACTGGAGCGCGTGGCCCAGCCCGCGCACATCCATATGTACGCGGAAGGTCGCCAGCAGTTCGCGCAATTCGCGGTAGGCGTTGTCGAGGCCGGTCCGCAGTTCGGCGGTCACCGCCCGGGTGTCGGCGGCGCCGGTCTTCAGGCCCGATTGCAGCCTGGCCAGCTGGATCTTCATGAAGGACAAAGATTGCGCCAGGGAATCGTGCAGTTCGCGGGCAATCGCCGCCCGCTCCTCCAGCACGGCGATGCGCCGCCCCTCGCGGTCGTGGTTCTGGAAGCGGGCCGTGATGGACAGAAGACCGGCCGCGATATGCAGAAGCTGCATTCCGGCGGCATCGGGCGGACGGCCGGCATCCGTCTCGATCAGCAGCGCGCCCGTCTCTCCCGAAGGCTCGACGAAGGCGACGGCGGTCACCCGGGTGCCAGTGTCGGTCCTGGCGAAGGTGGACAGGCCGGACCGGCGCAGTTCGTCCATGGCGTCGTCGCCCATCGCGGCGGGTGCGCGGCTGGACCAGATCGCGCGCCCTCCGGATATCGCGGGCTCGTCCTCGGTATAGAGGATGGCGGCGCTTTGCGCGCCGAGCGCGCGTTCGAGCGCGTGAAGAACCCTGCGCAGCATCGCGTCGTTCAGCGCCCGGGTATTGATCATCCCGACGAAGCGGAGAACAAATTCCCCGGCATCGGCCGCGCGCCGCAGTGCTCCGGCGGTCTCTCTGGCCGCGGCATTTTCCGCGATCAGACCGTGCAGACAGGCGGTCAGGCCCGAGAGTTTTCCTTCGAGGCGGGCGATCTCGTCGCCGCCTGGCGGTGGCGGGGCGCCGAAGTCTGGAAGCGAGGCGGCAAGGCTGTCCAGCCGGTCGGTCAGCGCCCGGCGCATGTCCAGCGCGATCCTCGCGACGCAAAACAGCAAGATCAGCAGCCCGCCGGTCTGCAGCGCCAGGACCGCCGCCCGCCGGGTATCGAGTTCGCGCTGCAACAGGCCGCCGATCCGCGCCCAGGAATCGGCCAGGTCTTCGGCAACCGGAAGCCAGTCGGCGGCAGGCAGCCCCCCGGCGGCCGCGCGCGCGATCCGGTCCTCGGCCTCGGCGATCCTTGAAAGCTCCAGATTCAGCTCTGCGTTCGGGGCGCGGCTGCCGCGAAAGGCCTCCCGGCCGGTTCCGGCCCCGTCACCGGCGGCGTCCCATTGCAGGGTCTCCGGCGTGGCCGACCCCGATGCGCGCGCCCGGTCGGCCTGGTGCCGCCAGTGCAGTTGGTGGTGACGCGCCTGCCAGGCGAGAGCGCGGTTGGCGGAGATCTGATCGCTCAGAAAAAGCGATCCGGCCTGGATCAGGATGGCACTGACCGCGATGCAGGACAAGAGCGCCAGCAGCCGGGAAAAGAGCGGGCGCCGCATGTTCCCCGGCCCGGCAGATGTCGGCCATTTCAGCGACCGGAACCGCCGCAAGACCGGCGTCAGAAGGCCGTGCAGAGGCCCGCGAACCTGCATCATGCCTTCCGGGGTCTTCTGCACGGCGGTTCTGCGCATCGCCTTTCCGATCCTTCTGGCATCCGGGTCCGGCATCCGAAAAACCGGCCGATGATGAAACGATCCGGTTGCGAAGTCTACCGCCAGGGCGCGGCCAGCGCGGCCCGCGACCGATCACCGCACCGCCCCCGCCGCACAGACCGGACGAATCGACCGGCCCTTGCCCTGTGTGGGGACGACCACGGGCGGGGTTTCCCCCGCCCGTGTTTGTTGCGTTGTCTTTGCGTTCAGATGGTGAAGATCAGATTCGAGACGAAGGCGACCGCC